>CAZWHQ010000161.1:0-1702 GCA_964633715.1 uncultured Eubacteriales bacterium | reverse complement strand
AGCGCGTATATGTATATAAAGTGATGCATCCAAATCTAAACACCGTAAGGAGGTACAGCCTGTCACGAAATTCTAAATCATTTTATATCAACAGGTTAGAGTCCGTCAATCTTGTCATTTCCTAAACCATCGTATCTTTAACATTATCAATAATTTACACAAACTGTTTTTTGGAAATAAGGCCATTTTTGCCGCTTTTCAGTGTCCGGAAATAGGCGGTTTAGAAAATCTGAATTTTGTGACACCCGGTTTTTTCCCATCCAAATCCTTTTTGTTATGAGCAACATAACTATCCTAAACCATACGTTTCTGATACCCTCGATTTGGTCATTTTTTAGCGACCGTCACGAAAATCGGGGGGACCATGAAAAATCTCTCTTTATTCAGACCGGAGGATCTCCCTCCACAAGTTCATTACGAAAAGCTCTTCTCCAATCTTCTCTGCATCGAAGAGCATCAGTCAAAAAGGGGAAGACCACCTTTTTCCAAACACTCTCTCCTGCAAGCTCTCATCTACAAGAGCCTCCGCGGCCTTCCCACTCTCAGCGAACTTTCTTTTGAATTGAGAAATAATCCTGCGATGACAGAAATCTTAGGCTTCGATCCCTTGATGAAACCGCCACCCAAAGAACGATTTTCTCATTTCCTGAGAACCACTCCGAACGAACAACTCCAAATCCAAAGGCTTTCCCTTGTCTGTCAACTGATTGAAGAAAAGGTCATTACCGGCGGATTCGTTGCCCTGGATTCCTGCCCGATCAAGGCCAATGTCAAGGAAAACAATTTAAAAACGTCAGTCAAAGCCAGGTTCGATAAGGCACATGTCCCGAAGGGAGATCCGGAAGCAAAGATAGGAGTGCTCATTCACTATCCTCAGCCCTCAAAACAAAAAATAGATTATTTCTGGGGATATCGCAATCATATCGTCACGGATGCAGAGACGGAACTCCCGATCAATGAGAAGACCTATCCTGCCAACAAAAATGAGCAGACAGTCGCTGTGCCTCTCCTTGAGGAACTTTCATCCTTCAGTTTATCTATCAAAAGCGTGCTCGGTGATGCCAATTATGATACAGAAGCTATCCTCTCCTATATTTTCCATGAAATGAAAGCTTCCCCTGTGATCCCCAGAAATCCACGAAATCAGCAAAAAGAAGGATTTAAAATCAAAAAGAATAATATCATCTGTCCCGCAGACCTCCAGATGAACAGGAAAGGAAAAATGACGGTCAAAGGCATCACTTATCTTCAGTACAACTGCCCTCTTCATTGGGGAAAAGTGTATCAAGGAGAATATCTCATATGCCCGGCAGCCCATCCCAAATACTTCAAACAAAAGGGATGTAATTTTCTGTTGCGGCTGACTCCCAGTGTTCGAGCGATAATCGATTACGGATCCCAGAGATTCAAAAAGCAATACAACCTGAGAACTTCAGTCGAAAGAGTCTTTTCCCGGCTTCTGGCCATAGCCATGCAAAGACCCTCCGTCATCGGATTGCAGGCGACCCGGAATCATTGTACAATCGCTCATATCACTGTTCTATTAGTGGCACTGACGGCTCATCGGATGGGTTTCACGGATAAAATCAGGTATGTCAAATCGTTTCTGCCCCGATATGGCCTATAGACTATTTTTGTGACGCCCTATTATCTGAGCATAAATTATCGGTATTAATCGGCACTTTATTTCAAGTGGCTCAGG
>CAZWHQ010000160.1:0-1703 GCA_964633715.1 uncultured Eubacteriales bacterium | reverse complement strand
GGGTGCAACTCGCTTCCCGCTATGCTGCTTTTAACCATTCCTCGTGAACTAACTCCTTGTATGGATACAACTTATTCAAATTTTTGGTACAACGACGCTTTTGAAATTTTTCCCACTCATCATTCAGATAGACGGCTCGAAGATCTAGCATCGATTGAGCGCCTTCCGTTTTCCAACGCATGCCTGTTAATTCCATTCGGTCTTTCACTAAGTGACGACAAGCGCCTTCAATAACTCCACTTCCAATTGGATACCCCATACCCAGGTAATAATCATATTGCATATACTTTTTGTTATTCTGTAAATAAGTAATAACAGCATTCAGTTGTTTGTTCTTTTCTCCTTTGAGTTGATGCTTGACCATCATTTGTTTCAAACCTCCAATGACACGGCCTACTTGCCCTTGAAGAACCTTTGTTAATCGTTTTGTTACAAACAATTCCGCTTCTTCACTACCCTCGGAGTTAAAACAGTATGATGCGTTCCAAATCCGTTCGATTACATGATATATATCAAGAATACATACAGCATTGATGTCATATTCCTCGCGTTTTTTCCACAACGCTCTTTCACCATCCATGATAAAAACAATTGCCTTATCTTTCGATGGATTTCTATACTCTAATTCATCTTCGAACCAAGAAAATATGCGGTCTTTTCCATTTTTCTCTTCTCCCTGAATCTCTCGAGTGAGTTCGGCTCGCATCTGTTTCTGGATTGGACTAGGGCGTTTTTCTTTCTGCTCTTGGCGAGAAATTTCATTCATGATATCTTCAGCTGTTCGTGGAAAAGGATCTATGGAGTAAGTAGCACCAACACACGCCATGCGCTTTTTATTGGCCTTTTCCCCTTTCTTGCGCCGGCCTTGTTGTTGAGATTTTTCCGCTTTTTCTTCTCTTCGCATCGGAACACCCTTCCCATCAGCAGTCAAGACAATTATCGATTGTTCACCCGTCGCTGATGGACGTGGTTGTTCACTACGAAAGTCTTCGATATCATTGGCCATCGTATTGCTCATCTGTTCTAAACTCCGCACAGAAGGATTGATGGAAAAAATCCGTTCGATGATTTTCTGAGATTTCGCATAAGATTCGTGAACACAAAATGATTGCAACCAGTCCTGTAACAAATAGGAAAAATCACTATCCGGTAAATTAATACGCGCATCTAATGGGACTATTTCATGCTTTTGTTTTTCTCTTGTTCCGTAAACTGTACGTATAATCTTGATTTCTCCAAATATTGATACATAGCGCTTTTCATATGTTGATTCCAGCCGATTCAATTTTTGATCCTCATAATCAAGCGTAGGGCCTAGGTCTCCTGGCCCTTGCAGATCAATATATTCTTGAAGCAATGACTGACCAAGATTTAAAATCGATCGAAAGATATTCTCTTCTATCTTATTGATGTACCAACCTGCTTTTGCCGCTTGATTAACTGTTTCTTTCAGATTCTCAAATTGTTCACTTGCCTTAAAAAAACTGTGTTCTTGTGCCATCATCACCTTGGGACTCTCTTTCGAAGTTAAATACATTTTCTTTTCTAATTAATGTTATAGCTTCTGAGGTCCTTTTTTGGAAGGGCGATGTTACACTAACTGCAATATATTAAATGGTTTATATGACCGAGCTAAGCGAGTTGCACCCTTTTCAAATAATCAAAGTAGGTCAAATGACGACTTGTACCGTCCATCAAAAAAC
>CAZWHQ010000159.1:0-1801 GCA_964633715.1 uncultured Eubacteriales bacterium | reverse complement strand
GATACCGGCTGCAAAAAACATAAGCCAAAATTTTTTCACGCTAACTCCTTGTTGTTAGAATACACCTGAAAAGAACACCCTTGCCCTCATATGCAGAAAGAATCAACAAATTCTCTCTTTTTACACATATTCTTCATGTATTCCAACTTGTAATATGTGAACAATGCTGCCGTAAATATATAATTCAATTGTCAAATTCCAAACCAATAAATGGGGTGATTTAAATGATTGTAGTTTCTTTTATGGAAAGCTCTATTGATTGCTTCCATTTTTTATCGGGTGATTTCCGGATTTTAAGACAAAAGTTTCCAAGCTTGAAATGGCTTCACGCACGGAATAAGAAGGATTTTCACTCAAAACTCGCAGAGGCAGAAATTTGCTTTTGTTGGGAGTTTCCTCGGGAAAATTATGATTTAGCGCCCAATGTAAAGCATATTTTTACTCCAGCAGCAGGAAAAGACTGGATCTTTCCTCCACCTTCAAAAAGAATTGTTCAAATTCATCACGGTACTTTTCATGGAGAAATGATTGCTGAATCATTCTTAGCTATGGTTTTTCATTTCAACAATAAAATGAACCTTCTTCCCCATATTAAACATCAAAGAAATTGGCCCAGAAATGCTTGGACTGGCCGCTCTATGATCAAGGGGCAAAAACTACTCATAATCGGTTATGGAAATATTGGTAGAGAAGTTGCAAAAAAATCCCAAGCCTTAGGTATAGAAGTAAAAGGCTTAAGACGAACACCTGAAAAATCAACAGAACTAAAAGGATGTCCGATTTACCCTTTAAGTGAAATTGAAAAGCACATTCAATGGGCTCAACACATTCTTCTCTTGCTACCAGGAGATGCCAGAGGCTTTATTACTCAGGAGCTCATCGCAAAAATGCGACCGGGAGCTTTTCTATATAATTTTGGTAGAGGAGGCACCGTCAACGATACTGATATCGCAGCATTTCTACGCTCAGGCCACTTGGCCGGTGCAGGTTTGGATGTAAGTGCTATTGAGCCTTTACCAGTAAACTCTACCTTATGGGAGGCACCCAACCTTTTACTGACACCCCACTCCTCATGTTGCTATGAGGAATATAGAGCTGCATTTTTAGAATCATGTATAAGTCCTTTAAAAGAAATACTTCAATAGAAAAGGTCATCTCATATTAGAGACAACCCACAAAATTATTTGAAAAGATCTTCTAAGGTATAGCACCTTACTTTATGGCATTACATTCACTTGAATGGTATCCCTTAAAGTAGGATCTGCCACTGATATTCCAACTAATTGAGCCGTGCCTTCCGATAAAGCCGCTAACCAATTGGCTTGCACTCTATTACCTACACCGAATATTGGAGAGTCATCGTTAATTACTTCACGCATAACCCTTGGAACTTCCCAATATACCGAAGAACTAAAGCTAGTTGGAGTTAACACATGATTTATACTATCAAGACTTAAGGTATCCCCCACACTTAAGGATATTTCATTCTCTTGAATATCTAATAAACTACCTGCACCAGGCATCTGAACTAATAACTGAAGACTGACAGATTCTGTAGAATCAACAAAATTCCCACCTAGACTTTGAAAATAGAGTAACAGTTTTCCATCTTCTTCCACGGTGTATTCATTCGCATTTAAACCATCCCAATTCAACCCATGAACGCTTGCTAAAGTATCATAAGCATTTCCAGCCTCATCCATTACGATTAAAAGACGATTATTAAATGCAATTCCAGCACTACCATACCATATATTCAATGAATCACCTGCATTGAACTCACCCAAATACACATAATGCT
>CAZWHQ010000158.1:0-1891 GCA_964633715.1 uncultured Eubacteriales bacterium | reverse complement strand
TCGTTCCATATAGAGGCTCTCAGAGAGTCGAAATCAAGCGGATTTACTGTTCTTTTACAATTTTGAATCCAAAACAGCAGTAGGTGAGATAACAACCAGCCTGAATCGGTTGTAATTCACGGAAGACCTATTGCCCAGAGATGGGTAATGCAACACCGTGTCCCGCTATGGCAGGTAGGAAGCCTAACCGGAAAATGGCATCAAAATTGTTTAGCCTTAAGCCAGTTTTTTTTTAAATTCATGGCGGACAAATGGTCTCAGAAATAGGAAGCTGTTATTCTGAAAGATCTATTGCTCTCTCAAAGAAATCAATAATATCTCTCTTTAACTCCTGTTGCCATTGCCAAGTCCATTTGTGGCCTTGGCCGGGGTATACAACAAACTCTGCCTTGTTGCATCCTTTGGCCTGATATACTTTTCTTGTTGAAGGGCTTGCTTTAGCGGGAATTCTTCCAAAAATATCCATGTATTGTTCCCTCATTTCCCGTGCGTCTATATCATCCCCCGCATACCATTCCCACCTTATAATCCATGTACCCGGAGGGGGGGGGTAGTCCAATTCTCCCCAATAGGAGTATTGTGGAATTTTCGCAAAAGATCTCAAATCAAAGTTTTTTCCTGTCAGCTTTTTAAGATCAGCAACTCCATATGGATAGGGGAGTCTCAAGCCTTTCCAATTCGACGCGGGTATGATCGGCTGGTTCGCACCCATAGCTATAGCTTTAACCCGATTTGGATTCAAAGCAGCAAACCGCGTCCCAAAGGTAGCGCTTGCAGAAGAACCAGTATAAAGAATTTTTTTATCGATAGGTATCCCTATCTTTTCTAGTCTTATTATTGCATCGTCGATCATCGCAATTAGCTGCAAATCAGGGCGAAAGAACCACGAATTTTTCGTTGTCAGAGAGTTTCTTTCTATATTTTGTGGTGTTACCTTCCAGTCAAAATCATCCATAAGCTTACCGGGCCTCGGCCATATCGGGATAAGAAAAGGGCTTCTCAGTTCGTCCGCCCACGATCGGTAAACTTGAAGCCAAAACCTCGCCTTTTCTTCATGATAGGCAAAATCGTTTGAAGGCCATCCGCTGTTGTTTGAAACAACCAGCATGTAGATATTGGTTACCTCTTCCGGTACATAAAGAAAATAAGGCCAATAAAAACCGGCAGCAGGATTCGCTTCAATTTTTTCATAATCACCATCAGCAAGAAGAATTTCTTCTGCGTGGGATTGACTGAAGAATGCTATGGACAACAAGATTAGGATTGCCGGTAAAATAAATTTTCGTTTTTTCATTTTAAGCTCCTTTCGTATAAATTATCTAAATACTGCCTCAAATATGGAGAGCCACAGATGGCAGGAGTGATCCGGGAAAATTGAAGATGATTATTGCTCCCGCATCCTCCGTCATTCTTTCGGCGAGATATCGCTTTACGTTAGATCCTTGGATGTTGATATCACAACAATTGAAACCACCTCAACACGAAAAATTTATAGCACATTCACCAAGTTCATCTTCCTGATCGCATGGTGATATCTCAGAATTTGAAAGGCTGGATTTTTTGAATGTATGTATGGAGTACATCAGGTTTAAAACGAATAGGGAATTTATGATACATTGCATCTAACGCCACCTCGTCTTTTATAATCCAAATTAATGATATCACAAACTCTGCCATTCTCTATTTTCAGGGGAATATGTTGGAGAAACCTACCGTAGAATTTTCGGGATGCTGAACACCACATACCGATTCAGTACGACCATTACCACCTCATGGCAAAGCCACTCACCGAACTCCACTACACGTTTTTGATGGCAGGACAGGCAGAAATGGCGACGTTTGCATGAAAATGCCAAAAGATATTCGTGGCCGCAATCTGCGCATCTGACCC
>CAZWHQ010000157.1:0-1938 GCA_964633715.1 uncultured Eubacteriales bacterium | reverse complement strand
CATCAAAGAACCATACAACAACTTAAAGAAAATATCAAAGACATCGACCAACAGCCAGCGATTCCGCAACTCGCTTTAAATTGGCCTTTTTTTCCGACCAGGGGAAGCATTTTTAGATAGAGGAGCAAATTCGCGAGGGATTTTTGATGTTGAGAGAGTCTCGAAGAGGGTATTTTTCTACTCCGAGACAAACTCTTGCGTCTTGACTTTAGTCTCAGAGAGAAAATGAAAAAAATAGGGGCATTCAGTCAATTTTATTAAGGATCGTGTGCCTTCGCATAAAGGTCACTTTTCAGCAGCTCAACCCAGTAGCAAACGGAATGAACATCTCGTATTTGAGGTTTTAGATTCAACTCCACAAAGGCATGATACAAATTGTAGGCTAAAAGCGTAGCCAGCAAAAATGCTTCTATGGCATGTGGCTCATGTTTGTAAATATGATCCGCATGCCAATAGTTGACTAATTCATTAAACCCTTCATTTTCTATGGTCCATCTCTTATGTCCCATTTTTACAACCGTCCGGGTTGTAGCCAAATCCTTAGGCAGCGTTGTGGTCCAAATCCATTCTGTTGTCATTTGCTGCTTCTCGGACTTCTTCTTTTTGCTTTTCTTTTTCTTTCTTCTTTTCCCTTTTCCAACCTTCTCCTGTACTCTGACCAGCTTCGTTTCTACTGAGCGCACCACCCGAACGGGTTTCCCAAATCCATCCCAACTGGTAAACCCTTCAACATCCCACACCTCTTGAGTCAAATTCTTTTCCTGAATCACATCTGGTTTTAAAGTCTTAAATACTCCCATAACGTCCTTAAGCAAATCTCGCCGCTCATCCTTTAATACCGCTATGGCATGTTTTCCATGCCCTAAGACTTCATTAAAAAAACTTCCTCGCGCATAAAGTCCATCTGCCACCACCACATCAAACGCCCGTGGGTAACGCCTCAAGATCCTATCCAGCAGCCGTGTGGCACAAGCCACTTCATCCTCACCAGGACGCTGCATCTCTATGTCCAGTCCTAAATACCTCTCGGAACAAATTAATATCCCCATCACATAACGATGATAATACTGAAGCTTTTTTTCCCCTTCATTTTCTTTTCCTACCTCCCGCTCCAAACACTCCTCACAGTGCTTCACTTCACTGCAATTTTGCTCATGGCCATCTAACGCTAATAGCGACATCCCTTGAAGAAATCCACTCAGCGCTTTGTTCCGCTTCAAACGATAATATGTCTGGTACAGATCTTCCCTTAACTGATCCAAATCAATCGAGCTTAAAACTCGACCTTGTGTATCGGCACTCCCAATGTACCCTTCACTCCCAAGCCACTTCTTCCAAAAACAATGCTTCTTGGTTTGCTCCAAATTATTTAAACTACCCAATCGACAGAACATCATCATCAACACACTGCCAAAGATACAACTCGTACTTATCTGAGGCCGTTTACGTCCATCCCGGATCTCTTTTAGCATCCGACTTAACTGATACACATTATCGCAATAGGTCAACAGCCGACGAAGAATGATTTAACTCTTACGCTGACGTAATCTCTCTCGGTAGATATCGGAAAGCTTCTCCAAATGACTTTTCACTTTATCGTAAGTCTTCACCCATTCCGTCATTCGATCTTCCCATTCTTTGGGAATAAAAATCATCTCAGGCTTACCTTTCTTACTGGTGCCCAAATACAACGAGACATGCTTGTGACCTTTCTGGCAACGACATCCTTTTTGCCCGCAACTGCGGCTCATGCGAATCAAGCTGCCACGAACCATATTTTCCCAGTGGATGAGTTTGACCAGCTCTGATCGAAGTTGACGTTCTTTCTGTGTAAATTGAGTTCTAGGTTTTTGAGTCATAAATCCTCCTTTATGATATATCATTATATATCATATATCCGCACATGCAACACTTTTTTTGCGAATGCGAATTTGCTCA
>CAZWHQ010000156.1:0-1953 GCA_964633715.1 uncultured Eubacteriales bacterium | reverse complement strand
TGTCCAGATTCTTAAAGGAATCCAGACTCGGCTCTTTTTTCTAAGACAGAGTTTTATGTGTAAGGATTGTGAGTATGCAGTACAATGCAAGGACTGGGAAGTTACTCGATGAATTTAGGTCAGATTCTTTCACGATTGTTTTCTCAGTCTTATTCTGCAACAAGACCAACCCTAAAGCTGCAGCCAAAACCACGACACAGATAGACAAGCCGATGATTACCCAGGTCGTTTTTTTCATATCCCCTCCTTTGTATTCATTGTATACAACTCAGATTAAGGATACAAGGTTGCATGAGTCACGAATCGACAGGAGAGTGGCTCAATATAAAGATTCTTTTATTAATCCGCGACATATCCCGAGCGATGGGTGATCCTGTAATTCTGGCCTTTAACCTTGACCTTTATATTCTTGAATGTCCCGTCTGCCCTATAATCTTTTGGAGAGTAGTAGAGAAGATAGTAACTTTCCGAATAATCAACAGCTCTCTCAAAAGATGCTGAGGCATTTTTATCTCCTTATTTATAATCTGGGTTTTTCGGATGAAATAGACGGCTTCCACAGTTTGGAGAACACCATCCTCAAATCAGCAATTTTTCCTTGCATAAAATACCTGTTAGGAATGTATTCCGCAAAAGTGTGAATGTTAATAGTAATAAAACGGTTTCCTGTTCAAGAGAATTGATCCTTGAAATTAAGACCGCCAGATGGCCTATTTTTCCTTAAACTTGTTCCAGTTATTAATTTTATGACGGATGACTTTGACATCTCCTGAGTCCTCGTTCACTCTGACCTCATAGAGATAGCCATTTTTGATAAGCGCCGGAATGAAGGCCCAGTTCATCCGGTAGAGATAGATCCCCTCCTTGGAAAAGACATCAACTAAACTCGTCGTTTCTTCTCTCATGAGAATGGATTTGAACTGGATAACATAGAGACGTCCTGTATCATCAATTAAAATCCTACTAAAATACGGGCGGTGATCCGGAAAGACAGCTAACTTTTCACGGTCATAGGATCCAATCATCGCATAAATCCCGTCTTTTATTGTTTGTTCCTTTTCCTCACCAGATATGGATTGAGGTTTCACGTCTTTTTCAAATACAAAAAGTATGCTGCCATCGCTGTCGGCGGCATAAATTTTGTAATCGCTTGAAAAACCATAATAGAATGAGTCAAATGTGCGCAAAGAAAAGGCAAGATGGTTAGTGTACCAGTGCAGGGCTATTGCCTTAAGGCTTTTGCTGTAGCCGACTGGGTATTCGGCTATCGTTTGAATCGGCTCCCCATCTTGCCCTACTTGAACGAGAGACGTTTTTGCGCCGCCCTCAGCGCGGGCACTAGGCTGTGTTGAACCGAGAAAGGTTCCGCTCGGCCCAGGAATTAGTAGAGAGTAAAATCCCTTAAGCTGGATCTTTTTTTGGAAAATTCCTTCCTTATCGTAGTGAAGCAGACTGCGGTTTCCTTCAACAATAGGATTTCCATCTTCATTAAGAAATAATCTCGATGGGTACATGTACTCACCCGGACCCTGTCCCTGCCGTCCGATCGTACTTGTATAAAGACCGTTTTTGTCGTATTTCTGTACCCGCCTGTTTCCGCCGTCGCAAACATAGATGTTCCCGTCATCATCGACCTCCAATGTCACACGTCTCGGGAAAAAATAATCTTCATCGTTGATGTCGCCTATGGAAAGATCTTCTTCGAGCTCAAAGACAAAATCTCCAAATTTGGGTTTTTCGGGATTTGTAATGACTTTAATTCCGTCAATGATCTCTATATTCGCCGACCATCCCGGTTCTTTGCCTTTTTCTGAACACCCAGAAAAAAGCACTAGACCGATGGCGAGAAAAGCAAAAAACACAGACTGTATGTTAGATTTCATTTCCCCTCCTTTAAGTTCCATTCTGAGTACAGGACAACATTGTTATTAAAATAAGAAGAATTATGGCTGA
>CAZWHQ010000155.1:0-2041 GCA_964633715.1 uncultured Eubacteriales bacterium | reverse complement strand
TCTAAATATAATCGAGGAAATGGAAATGCCTTCATCTAAAGAGAAGGCAAAGGTTTATCTTTTTAAGTATCCGTCATGGAAGTACTTTTTTAGAAACTTGCTTGTGTTGTTCCAAAAAATATCTATCACTAAACTTGTTGGTGTTCCTCCAAAAGACAGGTTTATTATATCTGTTCTGGCAAATGGTTTTCTTTCTCCCTTATCCGCATAATAGATCGGATAATCTTTATGAAGGCGCGGATTCTTATTATTTATCAGGTACGCTATCATATCTTCTGCCAATCTTGGAAAATCTTCAGCCGTTTCATAAGTATCAAAAGGATTCATCGTCCCATCAAAATCGGAACCGAGCGAAAGTATCTTCCACCCATTGGCCTTCTGACCTCTGTTGTCCAATCTTTTTTTAGAAATCAGTCTGATGATATGAAAGATGTTGCTCCAAATAAGCCTGATATAAATAGACCTCAACCTTTTATCTGCCTTTGGACTTTTTATATTAAAAAGTTCTCGTATCAAAACTAATATTTTGCAAGGTTTATACTTTTTTAACTCCCTTTTTACGTCATCTCCCGGCATCCTGTCTTCATGCAGAACAATTCCGATGAGTCCATCCGAATCATATATATCTAATATTTCTTCATCATTGAGGTTTAAGGCTGCGCTACTAAAATATGATTTTTTATTGGTACATTTCTTTTTTTCCAGTTCGCCGGCCTTTTTAAAAGACTCCAATCCATTTACGGCTGAGTGGCTGCAAATAATAGGAATATTGTCTCCTTTTAGCCGTCTTTTTTTCACAAAACAGTGATACTGTCTGCGGGATAGGATGCTCATGTGTTTGGTATCGATGAGGATTCGACGTCCGTTCTCTCGGCTCAGTAAAAGATGGAGAACCTTAAATCCCAACCTGTTAAAGGGTGCATCCATTCCCGGTTTCTGGTTTAACAGAAGGCTGAAAGAAGAAGCAAGACTTTTGGAATGACCGGCCAGTAGATTGTTAAAATGGTGAGAGAAGGATATAAAAAACGGCGTGTAGTTCCTCCTTGTGTTTAATAATTTATTCAGATTCTTCGTCGTTTTGATATTTGCTTCAAAGTCGATTGCCAATTCGGCTTTTTCTATCGGCGTGAGCTTTGAATAAGTTTTATCGAAAATTTTGTGGTACCTGTAATTTCCCAGGGAACTGACTCCTTCCACAGTCAGAATCCCGGTGATGATTTTTTTCTCTTGTTCAGTATAGTTTTCAAAATCTTCGTAATCTGTGGCGATTTTAAATTTATATTGATTCGTTGGAGATTGTACATCCTGCTGCTTGACAACATACTTAATCAGTTTTAAAAACTCTTCATTAAAATAATCGATTCCAGCATCATGTTCTATTCTTTCTATGATTTTCTTCACTTTCCAAACTGGAAATCCCGTAACAGCAGCACCGACGTATTTGCGTGCCCATTTAGGCAAGATGATTTTTATAAAAAGATCCAACACACAAATTTCTCTTGCATCAAAAAATTTTCTCTCTGCCGGATACAGTCCTAAAAAGGCACATCGAAGATTGGCCTTCACACATTGATCTAAATTGGCTTGAGACTTCCTGAATATATCAATTTGACTTCTTATAATCGGATTGACTTTTTTGAAAGGATCTGGATTATTGGGCCCATATAGAGGCAGCTCCTCCCATAAAGTCGGACACGTCTCCGCTTTTTTGCATGTGTCAAAAGGCTTTGGACACTTGTTCTCAACATGGCAATTGTTAAAGGGCTTTAGAGTGGAATGAACGTGGATATCGGCAAATTTTTGTATCATTTCTCCCCCTGGACTCATTCAAGTTGAATCAATATTAATTAAAATTTACATGTACTGTCAAGATGCCCATAAGTAAAAAGTGGGGACAGTCCCTACTTTTTCAAAAGTAGGGACTGTCCCCACTTTTTACTTATTGTTACCGAAGGAATAACCGAACCCTATTCCGATATCATACCCTCCAATATTGACTTCGATAGATGTGGGATGGACTTTGTACCAGGAGTATCGAACA
>CAZWHQ010000154.1:0-2142 GCA_964633715.1 uncultured Eubacteriales bacterium | reverse complement strand
TGTTCAATTTAAAGAAGTTACAATGTGTTTTGAAAAATAATGGCGAAACTTAGGTTATAGAAATGACGACTAAATTCATTTATAATAACAAGTTATACTCAAATATTTTAAAGGTCAGATGGCATATATCAATTATACGAATAAAAAAATTGCAATAAAGATTGTCTATTATGGTCCTGGTTTAAGCGGTAAAACGACCAATCTCAAATATATTTTTGCAAAAATCGATCCTCAGTCCAGAGGAGATTTTATTTGCCTGGAAACAGATGCCGAAAGGACCTATTTTTTTGATTTGCTTCCAATAAAAGCAGGATTGATTGGGGATTTTCAGGCTCATTTTTCTCTCATGACAGTACCCGGACAGGTATTTTATGAGGCTTCCCGCAGGAGCGTTCTAAAGGGGGCCGATGGAGTGGTTTTTGTTGCGGATTCTCAGGTTCCACTGCTTGATTCCAACCTGGAAAGTTTTGATGGGATGAGGAAAAATTTATTGGCTTTTAATTTGGATCTCAACACGATTCCCCTTGTCTTTCAGTACAACAAGCGCGATTTGGATCATCTCCTTCCTCTGGAAACCTTCAACAATCTTCTGAATCCGAATGGGCGCCCTTTTGTTGAAGCTTCGGCTATCAATGGAATGGGTGTATTTGAAACACTGCGTGAGATTGCCAAAGTCAGTGTCCCTCTTATCAAAGAGATAGTGATGGGAGAAAAAAAGGAACCTGCAGTGACAGCAGACAGACCGGCCGGAGTTGAATTTGTATCCAATACAAAGCTCTCTCCCATTCAAATAACCAAATTAAAACTTGAAACAAGAGATGATGTCGATAAAAAAGTGGAAACATTAACCAAGGAAGTGACATCTGAAGAAGAAAAATCCTAATAAATGATTTGAAATAAACCCACCTGCCAACTGTCTTTTATTTAAATTTGTTTAATTTTCTGAAAAAAAAAAGGAGTCCCTTTCGTCTATTGTTAGAGACAGAAATGCTCTACAAAATATCGAGTGCCTCTTTAAGGGGGATTGACGCCTATCTTGTGGATGTTGAGGTCGATGTGTCCTATGGAATACCGAATTATGTTACTGTTGGACTTCCGGATGCCGCTGTTCGTGAGAGCAAGGAAAGAGTTAAAGCCGCTTTAAAAAATTGTGGATACAAATATCCTCCTCGAAAAATCATCATCAATTTAGCCCCGGCGGACAGAAAAAAGGAGGGATCGGCGTTTGATCTTCCAATTTCTTTAGGCCTTGTCGCTCATTTAGAAGCTTTCCCAGCCGAAAGACTCAAAAATTATCTTTTTTTAGGAGAGTTGGCCTTAGATGGGAGCCTTAAAGCGGGAAAGGGGATTCTTTCGGCATCACTTCTAGCTAGAAAAAAAGGTTTTAAAGGGATTGTCATTCCTGAAACAAACCAAAAAGAAGCAGCTCTTGTGCAGGGAATTGAAGTATATGGCCTGACAAATCTTGCTCAGGTCGTTCAACTTCTGGCCAATCCGGATTCGGTCCTCCCATCAAAATTCACTCCTGAGGAACTTTGGACTTTGCCTGAATATAATGTCGATTTCCAGGACATCCGGGGCCAAGAGCATGTCAAGCGGGCTCTAGAGGTGGCTTCGGCAGGAGCACACAATGTTCTAATGATTGGTCCACCCGGTGCCGGGAAGACGATGTTGGCCAGGTGTCTGCCGACGATTTTGCCCCCAATGACCTATGAAGAGATCATCGAAGTCACACAAATCTACAGCGCAACCGGTCTTCTACGAGATGGGGGAATATTTGCAGAAAGAGCCTTTAGGGCCCCCCATCACACGATTTCCGATATCGGACTCATCGGAGGCAGCGCTATTCCAAAACCGGGTGAAGTCAGCTTGTCACACCATGGTGTTTTGTTTCTCGATGAACTCCCAGAATTTAGAAAAAATGCTCTGGAAAGCTTGCGGCAGCCAATAGAAGATGGACAGGTGACGGTTTCGAGAGCTTCAATGTCGGTCACATTCCCATCAAGTTTTATGCTGGTAGGAGCTATGAATCCCTGTGAAAATGCCTTGTCTGCATCACTTTCTTCGGGTGAGGATTGCACCGAAAGCCAGAGAATCCGCTATTATTCCAAGATCTCCGGTCCGCTTCTCGACCGCATTGAT
>CAZWHQ010000153.1:0-2158 GCA_964633715.1 uncultured Eubacteriales bacterium | reverse complement strand
GGGTTCGAAGCTCATGGCTCATGTTGGATAAAAACTCGCTTTTCAGCCGGTTGGCCGTTTCCACCTGCTGCCTCTGAAGATCGAGTTCGATATTTTGTTCCTGCAATTCATCAGATGTTTGCTGTAGTTCTTCTGCCTGGGACTGTAATTCTTCTGACTGGGCTTCCAATTCTTGATTTTTCTCATTCAATTCCTTCGCAAACCGTCGAATCTCTTCATTCGCCAACAGCTTTGAAAAGCCGGTGTTCATTCCCATCCAGGCCTGATCCAGAGTTTCCAGGCTCACTTCCGAATAGGTATTGAGACTTGCAAGAGATACAACAGCCGTCACTATGTCGCCAATGAGAATGGGGATTGTAATGATCTCTTTTGGTAATACGGTACCGGTAAATGTCTTAAATTTAAAAACAGTATCCTCCGGGATATCCATAATACGGGTTATTTTTTTGGTTGCCAGTGCCTTTCCGAGTTCGCCTTCTAAAATAGAAGCATCAAAAGGCTCCAGAAGCTCCGGACTGACACCGATCGAAGTCAGGTGTTCAAATCTATTTTCCTCTCCACTACGCAGATAAAAAGCACCGAGAGCGGAACCGGTCTTTTCCACAAGTAGTTTGAGGAGCGTCGTGCCAAAATCATTCAATTTCTCGGTAGCTACCATGACCTCATTAACTTCAGAAACACCTTCCTGAATGGAAATATGGGATATCATGGAATCGGCCATGTCGTCTAATGACTTTGCCAGAAAACCGAGTTCATCAGCTCTTTCAAAACGATTTCGAGCAGAAAGGTCTCCTTCTTTTATTCTCCTGGAAATTTCCACCATTTTCTGAAGCGGTTGTGCCATATTTCTGGCGATAAAAAAAGCTATGATGTAAACAAGCACTGCTGAAATCAACAGTAATATCAATATATCCCAGAACATTAATTGAATAGGGGCATAGATCTCTTGCATGTCCTGCTCTGCCAAAAAAGCCCATCCGGCTCTCGGAATATATGTATATGCGGACACCACTTCTTTAGGTCTGTAATCCATTGTTTCGATAACTCCCGTGTTTCCCTCTAAAGCAAGTCTTGCCGGTTCGGTTTCGATTTTTAATTTGAGGGGGGCACGATCAAAAAACTTTAAGTCATTCAAGACAAAAAACTCTTTATTAATGATGTATGTTTCACCTGTTTCGCCCATGCCAGTGCGGTGCATAAGTAAATCATAGAGTGAGTGTTCCAAATCGATGCGCGCAACCAGTATGCCAACAATTTCCTTAGTGCGCTTTTCACCATATATCGGAACAGAAAAAGCCATGGTGTTACTCTTGATTGCCTTGGAATAGTAGATATCTTTTATGTAAATTTCCCCGGTTTGCATTGGTTCGGTAAAGTATGGATCTTGGGATTTATCTTCCCCTATCATGGACTTATTGGTAGAGATGTTGATTTTATAGGAATGGGCATCGATTATAAAGATTTCCGAATATGATTTGTAGTTCTTAACATATCGTCCCATTAGGGCCTCTGCATTTGTGATAACATGCGTATCCGCTTCGGTTAGGTCCTCTTTATGCAGGACCTTTTCCAAAGCCCTTATTTCAACCTCTTCGGAAAGGTTCCGGAAATCGCCGATTCTTTCGTCGAGCCATTTATTAAGTTGATCGGTTTTAAGATCCCGGATGGCCATGAGCTTGTCGAAAACCTCATCTTTGATGGACTGGCTCCTCCGTTCATAGATAATGGTACTAACAAGAACCAGCGGCAAAAGAGCCACAACAAAAAACCAAAAGGTCAGGCGGGCTCTTACACTCTTAAATTGAAATCTGTTTTTTATCTTTTTATCCTCAAAGTCACTCAGTTACTGATTTCGAAATCCGTCACTTCTTTTGATAGATATGGCAACAAGTGTTCACTTTTTTAAAACGCCTTTGATATTTTATTGAAGGGGCCTCTGCTTCCCCTAATACCAGGTAATCCCCTTTTCCTAATGAGCGATATAACTTGTCGAATATGAGATCCTGATATTCGGCATTAAAATAGATTAAAACATTCTTGCAAAAAATCATATCGAAACTGCCGAAAACACTTTCCGGCGGTGTGTAGCTTTTCCTGTTCAGGATATCATAAGCCGAAAAGATTACAAGCTTTTTTAGTTCGTTAACCAGGTGAAAGG
>CAZWHQ010000152.1:0-2170 GCA_964633715.1 uncultured Eubacteriales bacterium | reverse complement strand
CCTGAAATTGGGACAGAGTGAATATATTGAAAAGCCGTTTAAACCCGACGTGCTTCTAGAAAAAATCAAAAGAATGGAAGTTGGTAACCATCCGCTTTTACGGCAACGCCAAACCAGAAGTGCAGATTGAGGATGAAAGAGGCAGATGAAAAAAAGTCCGTTGAAGGAGATTGGGAAAAGTGACGAGTGAAGCGATTTTGGATTGAAGATATTTAAAAGGGAGAGAATCGGCTGTCACAAATCAGCAACTTCAAATTTAAAAGAGAATACGACAAGAAGGAGGCAAAGATGAAAAAAAGAGGAATTGTTATTGTAGCAGTTGGGATTTCGATTGGTGGTTATTTTTGGTTAAGCCAAGAAATACCTCAAAAATACACAGAATCTGTTAAGAAGATAACAATTGCGGTAACCACAATAACGGATTCAACCCCCGTATATATTGCTTTTGAAAAAAATTATTTCAAAAACGAGGGAATAGATGTGGCTTTACAAACCCATACGTCTGGGAAATCTGCTCTCAATGCAGTAAAGGAAGGAAAAGCTGATATCGCAACATCGGCAGAAGCACCATTAATGCACTCTGGCTTGAAGGGAGAAAAAATATACATAATAGCGACAATCGAAAAAACAGAAAAGTTGAATGGGATTGTTGCAAGAAAAGATAGAGGGATTTCAACATTTGGTGACCTCGAAGGAAAAAAGATTGGAGTAACCTTTGGAACAGGTGGAGAGTTCTTTCTTGATATATTCCTAACTACGTCCGGAATATCAAGAAATGATATTGAATATATTAATCTGAAGCCAGAAAAAATGTTTGATGCTTTGATGAACGGCGAAGTTGATGCAGTATCATCTTGGAATCCACATCTATTGAATTTGCGAAAAGAACTAGGTGATAATGGACTCACATCCTACGGTGAAGGAATATATACATTGTTCTGGAACCTCGTGGGAGCACAAGATTTTGTTAATAAAAATCCAGAAATCACAAAAAAGGTTCTCCGAGCCCTTATTAAAGCAGAGGAATTTATTAAAGAAAACCCGGACGAATCGCAGAAGATAGCAACAGAGTCAATGGGCCTGAATAGAGCATTGGTTAGCGAATTATGGGATACACATGAATTTGAAGTAACACTGGACCAGACCCTGGTTCTAGCCTTAGAAGATGAAGCAAAATGGGCAATAAGAAGCAAGCTAACAGATGAAAAAGAAGTTCCAAACTATATTGATTATATCTACACAGACGCCTTGGATGCTGTCAAACCGGAAGCTGTTGGGATAATAGATTAATTCCTAATGTGATCGGATAAGATTATGAAGATAAGAAATAAGCTTTATTTGAGTGCTGGAATGTCAATTGCCTTAGTTGTAATCCTCTTTTCTGTGATGTTAATGGAATCACGTACAATATCTGAAAAAAACAAAAAAAAAGAGATAGCACATAATTTGCAAGTTGCTATATCAGAACTTGGCATAATTACACATAAGTATTTAATGCACCATGAAAAGAGAATGGAGAAGAAATGGAATTTAAGATATAATTCTGTAGCAAAAATTTTGAGGAAAGAAAAAAATGATAAAATGCAATCTCTACGTTCTGATTTTATTGATTTTGGTAGGTTATTCTTACTATTAGCTAGAAATTATAAAGTATCACAAAACCTGATTCAAATTGGAGCTTCTCAAAAAAAAATTGATACTGCTATTGCCTCAGATGATAAATTAGTGTCTCAACTGTTAATAACTTCACAATCAATAATCACTAATACTTCCAACCTTGCCAAAGAATTGAATACTGAAGTAATAAATATGCAAAAGCTATCTAATAACTTTATATTAATTTTAATTACAATCCTTGGCATTATAGTAATAACTACGTCGCTTGTCGTTGCTACAGGTATCTCAACAGCACTCAATAGGCTAACCAGGGGCGCAAAAATAATCGGCAAAGGCGATCTCGAGCATAGAGTTGAGATCAAGACAAAAGACGAAATAGGTCTTTTGGCCAATGCCTTTAATAAAATGGTGTTTAAATTGGCAGAAGCAAACAAGGAGCTGGAGGCCTTTGCATACTCTGTTTCCCACGATCTTCGAGCGCCGCTGAGGGCTATTGACGGTTTCTCAAAGATAGTAGCCGAAGATTACGGGGATAAGCTTGATGAAGATGGTC
>CAZWHQ010000151.1:0-2215 GCA_964633715.1 uncultured Eubacteriales bacterium | reverse complement strand
ATCATTTCAGAGGAATTGCATGCAGAACAGCTTGAGGAAGAACTGAAAAAGATTTTTGACTATGAAGCTCTTCAAAGTCCTCTTTAATCGATAAATGAAGATTTCATGATTTATAAGATAACATGATGATGTGATGCACCTCCTCCGGCAGTCTGTGATAGACTTCCGGTTGGAATTGATTTCAAATTTAGGAGGTGCACGAATGAATTATGTAGGTATTGACCATCATCGTCAATACTCTCACATCACTTTATTGGATGAGAAGGTGAAGTGGTGAAAACAGGGAGATTGGCCAATCTTCGTCGGGAGCTGGAGAAATTTCTCCAGGGGATAGGGAATGTCAAGGCCGTGATAGAAGCGGGAAGATCGAGCTACACCATGGTTGATGTTTTAGATAATATGGGGATTGAAATTGTTATTGCCCATCCCAAGGATATCAAAGCGATCGCCGCTTCGATTCTCTTTTTTGTTAGAGGCCGTAAAAAAATTGAATAACACGTAGAGTCCCGGTCTATCAAAAAAAATCTTGACCAAGTGGAGGCGCATTCTTTGGGCCGAGATACACGGGAAAAACCTCTAAATCTTGCTTGGAAGCGACCGCCTTTATGATCTAAAAATCCGTCGATCTCGTGGCGACTTGACTCAGGTGAAATACAGCTGACATGACCGGCCAGGATATTTCAAAACAAAAATGACCGGGATTTGTGAACACACACAAGTCTCTCTTTACGCGGGCCTCTTTTTTGAATCGTCCGCCAATCCATGGCGGGATAATACCAGCGATGCTGCCCGGACCACCAAATTCTATCGGGTACTTTTTTTATAAATTTCATCTGGATCAGATTTGCATCCGGATGCAATTGTAGCAAGAAAACACTTGACATATGCAGGTTTTATCGTTTAGTATTAAGTAAACAATAAACAAAAGAGCTATGGATAAGATAATGTTCGGATCCACGTTAAGGATGCTCCGGTCGACTGCCGGGATCAGCCTGAGAGAACTGGCCAAGAAAATCGACGTATCTCCTGCTTATCTCAGTCAAATCGAAATGGGCAAACTCCCCCCTCCCACATATGACCGCCTGTTGAATATCGCTGGCGTCATCGGAATCCCCGTTTCCGCTCTTTCCGACATGAGTGAGCGCCTCGATCCCCAAGTTTTAGCCGCACTGAATGCCCATCCCGAGCTGAGCCATTTCATTCAATTTGCCAAAACAATGGATTTGGAACCTGTGGATTTTCAAGAAATAATGGCCATTCTGGCAGAACTCGGTTTGGAGGGATTCAGGAAACTGATCCAATTCGGCCATCAACAACTCGATGAATTCAAAAGCTCCTGCTCGGGGGACAATTCTCTCGAAGCCTTTCAAAAAGCTCATCAAATGTTCGAATTCCACAAGTTTGTCTCGCCTGAACTCGTTTTTCCAGATCTAGACCTCCAAAATAGAATAGATGTCCTGCGCTATCTCGTGCACAAAATCCGCGACGCCGGCCACCCGATAGAGGCAGATTTTGTTACAGAACGATTGATCGCCAATGAAAATGAGTCGAGCTCAGCAATCGGCAGCGGCCTGGCAGTCCCTCACCTTTTTATCGACGGCATTACAGAGAGGCTATTCGCTGTGGGCAGAATACCCAAAGGATTGGATTTTAAGGCCATCGATGGCCATCCCGTGTATCTGGTTTGTCTGATCCTAGACATCCAAAAAGCCCGCAGTTCACACTTAAATTTGCTGGCTTATTTAGCCCGGCAGTTCCAGGAGCCTGGGCTTCTGACTGAAATCAGGGCGGCGAAGACAAAAAAAGAGATCATATCGTTGCTTTTCGACCTCAGGCCTCGTCATCACCTTTGAGGAAGAGGACGGCGATCCCTTTCCTTTTAATAAGTCAGGTGCAAGGAGAGAAAAATGAACAATTTCGATTCCAAAGACTCGGCTGCGTTGAGCGATGATCTGCTGCTCAACGATGAAACGTTGAAGACTGATCTGTATTGTGAAGTGTGTTTTCTGGCATTTGGAACAGAAGAGCCCCGCTTTAAAAGCCATAACAAAACCGTCCACCGAGACTGTCTCGTACGATCCGAATAGGCTAAAAATGTTTAGTCAAAATTTCTCTCTCAGGCGAAACATTTAAGCTGTTCTAAACGTATAATAATTTATAATTTCCTTTTTGTGCTTGCGACAAATTTCTCAATATTTTTCCCAATTTTCGCCTG
>CAZWHQ010000150.1:0-2233 GCA_964633715.1 uncultured Eubacteriales bacterium | reverse complement strand
TTATAACATCTCCTTTTCCGATAATTTTAAGGCAACGAATATTTTTATGCAGAAATTCTCGTTCACAATTGGCATAGTTATGCTGAGATTGACACAAATAAAAGAGAGTGATAGTTTTAAGCGATTAAGAACACGTTGAAGTATGGAGAAATGAAAAAAACGACGTTCAAAATTCTTGCTGTTTCATTATTTTTTAGCCTGTCTTTCTGGACCATCGATGCTTTTCTAGGATATTTCATTTTTAATAAAGGGATTTTCCTCAATCTTCTGATTTTAAAAATCCCCCAACATGGACTCTATATTCGTCTAGTGATAGTCGGATTATTTCTTGTATTTGGCCTTATTTTATCGCAAGTCTTCTCTAAGCAAAAACAAATAGAAGAAGAATTTCAGAAAAGTGAAGAGCGAATCCGGGAGGTCTTTAAACATTCTCAAGACGCGCTCTACAAAAGAAATCTTAAAACCGGGAAATACGAATACATGAGCCCCGCCATTGCCCAATTATCAGGTTACACAGTGAACGAGGTCATGAACATGAGCGTTGGTGAGATAGAAGCCCTCATTCACCCCGAGGATATAAAAAAAATCAATGATTTACAGAAAATCATTAATGAAACATCTTCAGATCAAGAAATTATAGCCAAGTTAGAGTATCGAATAAAACACAAAAACGGAACTTATCGATGCATCTCAGACCACTTCAAACTGATTAGAGATACCGAAGGTCATCCGGCCTTCACTGTGGCCAGTATAAGAGATGTCACAGAGCAAAAAGAAACGGAAAAAAAACTGCAGGAAAGCGAGAAAATTGCAGAAGCCTTAATCAGTGCACCTTCTGACTCAGTGTTTTTGATAGATAAAGAAGGAATTATTCTTGATCTCAATGAAACCGCCGCTCAATCAATCGGCAAATCGATAGATGAACTTCGTGGTCAATATATCTATGGTTTATTCTCTCCGGAAGTTAGCAAGCGAAGAAAAAAATGGCTAAAAGAAATCCTTCAAGATAAAAATCCAATCCGTGTTGAAGATGAACGTGATGGCAAATGGTTTGATACGATCTGTTATCCCATACTCGATCAAGCTGGAGATATCTCCAGTTTGGCCATTTTTTCCCATAATATCACTCAACGCAAGAAGGTGGAACAGGATCTACGCCTCCAAGGAGAAATTGCGTCTAATCTATCAGAAGGCATCTTTCTTTGTCGAATGAGTGATGGAACAATTATTTATGCAAATCCAAGATTTGAGAAAATTTTTGGATATCTCCCTGGTGAAATGAGCGGGAGACATGTATCTATCCTCAATAGTCAAACTGAAAAAACAGCTGAGGAAGTAGCTGATTCGATCAGAAAGTCGATAGAAAAAACAGGAAGTTGGAAAGGGGAAATACAAAACATAAAAAAAGATGGCACACCTTTTTGGTGCTATGCAAGTGTTTCTCTATTTGATCATCCTGAATACGGTGAAATCGCAATTTCAATACATTCCGATATCTCTGAGCGCAAAAAAGCTGAAGAGAAACTTAATCAATATCAACAAATCGTATCCAGTTCTACAGACATGATGGCGCTCCTCAATACACAATTCGAATATATCGCTGCTAATAAAGCCTATCTAGAAGCATTGGATTTGTCGTATGAAAAACTGGTTGGACAATCAGTTTCAGATATATTTGGAGAAGAATTTTTTAAAAAAGTTATAAAACCTTATGCTGAACAATGTTTGTCAGGCAAAAAAATCAATTATCAGGACTGGTTTGATTTTCCAGTCCACGGAAAAATGTATATGGATGCCACCTATTCTCCATATATTGGGGAGGATAAGGAAGTCAAAGGCTTTGTAGTCAATGAGCGGGATATCACAGATCGCAAGAAGGTTGAGGATGAGCTGATCAACAGCAAGTTCTGGCTTGAAGAATCTCAAAGAGTATCTAAGGTGGGATCCTATCTTGTGGATATCCCAAAAGATGAATGGACCAGTTCAAAGACCTTAAACAACATTTTTGGCATTACCTCATCCTACAAAAAGAATATAACCAATTGGATTAAGATCGTCCATCCCGAACATAAAGCGGAAGTCCTCAACACCTACCAAAAAGAGGCACTAGAAAAACACAAACCTTTTAACAAGAAATACCGAATCGTTCGAATCAACGATGGAGAAGAAAGATGGGTTCACGGCTATGGAGAGCTAACTGTTGATGAAAACAACAATCCGGTCAAAATGCTTG
>CAZWHQ010000149.1:0-2337 GCA_964633715.1 uncultured Eubacteriales bacterium | reverse complement strand
CATATTTTTATGATGCCATTCGAAAGCAAACGCTAAATCGTCCTGTAGAAGCACTACAAGATCTACAGAAATCCATTGAGTTAAACGACAATAGGGCCGTCTACAGGTCGCGCCTGCTGCTGGATGAGGATCTCGCAGCCCGGAGCGCAAGTCTTGCTAGAATTTATAGTGATCTCGGATTTCAACAGCTTGCCCTGGTAGAGGGATGGAAATCGCTCAATACCGATCCAGGTAACTATTCTGTCCACAGATTTCTGGCAGAATCGTATGCGAAACAACCTCGGCATGAAATCGCACGAACCAGCGAACTCCTCCAGAGTCAACTTCTGCAGCCGATTAACCTCACGCCGATCCCACCTGAACTGGCCGAGAGCGATTTGGCTATTTTGGAAGGTACAGGTCCATCTGATCCTTCTTTTAACGAGTATAACCCGCTCTTTCAGAGAAACCGGATTGCTTTGCAAGCCAACGGTGTTGCTGGCGGAAATGATACCCTGGGAAATGATCTTATTTTTTCCGGAGTATATGACCGGGTGTCTTTCAGCATCGGCCAGTTTTATTATGAAACTGATGGCTTCAGGGAAAACAATGACCAGGAACAGAATATTTACAACGCGTTTGTACAGGCCAGCCTGTCCCACAAAACAAGCGTGCAGGCAGAATATCGATACAAAGATACTGAAAAAGGCGACCTCCCGCTCAGGTTCGATCCCACTAATTTTAGCAACACCCTCAGACAGACGGAGCGAACCCGCTCCATACGCCTGGGCTTTCATCACGCCTTTGCACCCCATTCCGATCTTATTGCTTCTTTTATCTACCTGCGTGATGATGCCGACTCCGATTTACCTTCTGTGTTGGAGATCGAAACGGATGAGGTCGGCTACATGGGTGAGGCCCAGTATCTCTTTCGCACAGAGAGATTGCGGATTACCGGCGGCGTGGGGCATTTTAATTCAGATGAGGAAGAAGTGGCAACCTTTACTCCATTCCCCCCAACAACCGAAGAATACGATATCCGTCATACCAATGTTTATGTATATCCGCAGATCAACTATCCGAAAAACGTCACATGGACCATTGGTGCAAGTGCGGACTTCTTTAATGGGGCTATTGTGGATCGCGACCAAATCAATCCGAAATTCGGGCTGATTTGGGACCTGCTTCCTTCGACCACGCTGCGCGGGGCTGTATTTCGAGTTTTGAAACGAACGCTAATATCAAACCAGACCATTGAACCCACCCAGGTGGCAGGCTTTAATCAGTTCTTTGACGATATAGACGGTACGGATATGTGGCGCTACGGTATAGGTATCGATCATAAATTTTCTCCCGCCTTTTTTGGTGGTGTGGAATTTTCCAGGAGGGAGATGGAGGTCCCGTTTATCTCTATGACATCCGGGCAAGTCCGGCGAACAGACGAAGAAGAAGACTTTGCCCGCGCCTATATATACTGGACGCCTCTCTCCTGTCTAGCGCTAAGTGCAGAATATCAAGATGAGCGGTTTGAAAGGGATCCTGAGTCTCCCGGCGAAGAGGCCATAGTCGAGGTCAAAACTCACCGGTTCCCATTAGGAATCAGCTACTTCCACCCGTTGGGGTTCAGTGCAGGACTCAGAACAACCTATATCGATCAAAAGGGTGACTTCGTAAATTCCATGGAGGAGATTGTGCCAGGAAATGATCAATTTTGGGTCTTTGATACCTCTGTGGGTTACCGACTGCCCAAACGGCGTGGCCTCATAACAATCGAGGCCAAGAACCTGTTCAACAAAGGGTTCCAGTTTCAGGATATGGAATTTAGGAACCCTGTAATATCCCCAGAGCGTTTGATCCTGGCCAGGCTCACACTCACATTCTAAGACGGAATCGTAAATTATAACAGGGTAGAAAGAAGGGAGGTGATAAGAATCTCATAAATAAATCAGGTAGATGGGATTGCAGTAATAACAATCAACTATGAAAGATAAAGAAAGGAGGAACATCATGATGACTTTTACATTTGAAGTAAAGTTTAACCAAAATGGGGAGCTTCTTACCGTTAGGCCGGAAGGCGAAGAGAAACCAGTGTCATTTGAAGAATTTCACCCCGAATACGAACCATTGGAAAAACATAGCAAAAGCGGGATCTTAACGCAAGCAATCCCCATTGACTTAAAATTATTAGTCCTGAATGGGGATGACCCTTGTATAACACATAAAGGGAGGCGTTACTGATGGTAGATCTAAACGACGGCGTCGCCATCGTCAGCATCGGGTATCTGAATACCCGGCATTTACCATGAAAAGAGGGACATCCATAAATTTATAATTTTCTTCTGTTATCATTTGTTCGTC
>CAZWHQ010000148.1:0-2346 GCA_964633715.1 uncultured Eubacteriales bacterium | reverse complement strand
AACCTTTGCCTTCTCTTTAGATGAAGGCATTTCCATTTCCTCGATTATATTTAGAGTTCTGGGAAGATGATGGAGAAATCCGTTTGGAGGACGAGCGGGCATGGTTCCTCCCCTGGAGGAGAGGGAGGACGGAGATCGAGCAAGTTTTTCTCGCTGGGAAAAACGTAGCGTGATTTCGTATCACTTTGCAGAACTCGTTCTTGATATCACGGAAATGGAAATGCTTTGCCTTTAGATTTGACACCCTCCCCTTTTGCCGTTATTTTATAGTAGCCTGGCAAAGAGGGATAAATTGAGTCAAAATTGCCCGAAGTGTTCTTATTCTAATCCTCCCGACACAAACTACTGCGGGAAATGTGCTAATCCTCTTGTGCCTCAGGAAGACTTCACTCACACCAAAACCCAGGAAACACCATATGAGGAACAGCTTAGGGGAACTATTTTTGCCGGGAGATATGAAATTATCGAGGAACTGGGAAGAGGAGGAATGGGCAGAGTTGTTAGAGTGGAAGACACGAAGATCAGAGAGGAACTTGCGCTCAAACTCCTTAAATCCGAAGTTGGTGCCAATATAAGGTCTATTGAACGATTTCGCAACGAATTGAAGACCGCCAGAAGCATTCGCCACAAAAATGTCTGCGGCATGTACGATCTTGGAGAAGATGACGGCACGTATTTTATAACGATGGAGTACGTCCGGGGTCAGGACTTAAAAAAACTAATCATGCAGTCAGGTCAATTATCTATAGGGACCACCCTGTCCATAGGCAGACAAATTTGTGAGGGGATGGCTGAAGCCCATCGCTTGGGAGTGGTGCATCGGGATTTGAAACCTTCGAACATCATGATTGACAGGATTGGCAATGCAATGATCATGGACTTTGGGATAGCACGCTCAATCAAAGCCAATGCCATCACGGCTGAAGGAGTTTTGATCGGCACTCCGGATTATATGTCTCCTGAACAGGCCGAAGGAAAGGAAATCGATCACCGTTCAGACATCTATTCTTTAGGGGTGATTCTGTATGAAATGGTAACAGGGAAGGTTCCATTTGAAGGAGAGACAAGTTTAAGTGTTGCCATGAAACACAAAACTGAGATCCCTAAGGATCCCCGGCAGCATAGGGCACAAATACCCGACAATCTCAGCCGAATGATCCTGAAGTGTTTGAAAAAGGACAAGCAAAAGCGGTACCAGCAAATAAAGGACATTGTGCCGGAAATGCTAAAAATTGAATCTGTTCTCACGTCAACAGGAATCTCAGCCATAAAAAGCTCTCGAACAGAAACTACTCAAAGGAACGGGCATAAAAAATCAGTCGCCGTACTTCCCTTTGCTAATCTCAGTGTAGAAAAAGAACAGGAATACTTCTGTGATGGTTTGACCGAGGAGATCATCAATGCGCTAAGTAACGCAAGAGACCTGAGGGTTGTGGCCAGAACATCCGCCTTTGCATTCAAGGGCAAAGACATCGACATTCGAGAGATCGGCGAAAAACTGAATGTGGACACGGTTCTTGAAGGCAGTGTGCGGAAGGCCGGAGACAGGCTGCGGATAACTACCCAGCTCATCACGGTGGAAGACGGCTACCACCTCTGGTCTGAACGTTTTGACCGAAAAATGAAAGACATATTCGACATCCAGGATGAGATAACACTGGAGATAGTGGACAAGTTGAGAATCAAGATTTTTGGACCGGAAAAGGAGATGGTAGCTAAGCGCTACACTGACAGTCCGGAAGCCTATAATCTATTGTTGAAGGCACGTTATTTCTGGGGCAAGAGGACGAGGGAGGGGTTTGAAAAGGGCATCCGATTTGTCCACAAAGCCATCGAGATAGATCCGACGTACGCCTTAGCGTACACACATCTTGCCGGTCACCTCATCAGCTTGGGTTGGTTTGGCTTCATTCCCTCAAAGAAAGCATTTCCAATGGCTAAAGATGCGGTAAAAAAAGCCCTAAAGATAGATAAATCACTTCCTCAAGCCTATTCGGCTTTGGCTTGGATTGCCATGCTTTATGACTGGGACTGGCAAGTTGTCGAAAGCAGCCTCAGGCAGGCTTTTGCTCTTAATCCCGGTTTATATCATGCTCACTGGGGACAAGCTGTCTTTTTTACCATCCAGGTCCGGTTGGATGAAGCCCTGTTTGAATACAAAAAGGCGCTGGAGGTGGATCCGCTGTCACTGCCACTCAATGTGGAGTATGGAGCTTCCCTTTGGGAGGCGGGGAAAAATGAGGAAGCCCTCGATCAGCTCAAAAAAACCCTAGAGATGGATCCGAACTTCGGCCTGGCTCATTTTTATATAGGACTTGTCTACAACAAAATGGGAAAACATGAAGT
>CAZWHQ010000147.1:0-2408 GCA_964633715.1 uncultured Eubacteriales bacterium | reverse complement strand
AGGGAAGTATGAAATATAACGAATTTATTGATAACAAAATAAAACATCATGAGGCTTGCGGAATTTCAAAAGGTTATAAACTGAATAAAATACTAAAAGATTTTCAGAATGCAAGCATTAAATGGAATTTGAATAAGGGGAAGTCTGCTCTATGGGCTGATTGTGGTCTTGGTAAGACCTTTATGCAGTTGGAATGGGCGCGGGTCGTTTCTGATTTTACAAAGCAACCTGTTATTGTTTTCGCTCCTTTGGCAGTATCTCAGCAAACAGTAAATGAGGGTAAAAAGCTCGGTATTGATGTAACGAAGTGTTTGAATCAAGATGATGTAAAAGACGGTGTAAATATTACCAATTATGAGAAATTGCATAACTTTAATTTTACGAAGTTCTCAGGTATTGTTATTGACGAATCCAGTATTTTGAAATCATTCACAGGAAAATTCAGAAATGAGATCATTGAATTCACGAAACATATCCCTTTTAAGTTGGCTTGTACTGCGACACCTTCCCCCAACGACTTCATGGAAATTGGTAATCACGCTGAGTTTCTCGGAATTATGTCTCGGTCTGAAATGTTGGCAATGTACTTTACTCACGATTCAGGAGATACGGCAAAATGGAGATTAAAAGGTCATGCAAAAGATACATTCTGGAAGTGGGTATCTTCATGGGCTTTGATGTATCGGAAGCCTTCTGATATTGGCTTTTCTGATGAAGGGTATGATTTACCTGAATTAATAATTCATGAGGTTATTATCGAATCTGATATTGATTCTTCATCTTTAATGCAAACTAACGCTTTATCTCTTCAAGAAAAGCAAAAGGCAAGACGAGATAGCATTAATATTAGAGTAGAAAAAACGGCTCACTTAGCAAGCACAATACCTGATTCATTGATAGTATGGTGTGAACTTAACAATGAAAGTGAAGCATTAAAGAAATCAATTCCCTCATCGGTAGAAGTTAAGGGATCTGATTCCATTGAGAATAAAGAGGATAGATTAATAGGATTCTCAGAAGGTAAATATCAGACAATCATCACGAAATCATCTATTGCTGGGTTCGGTATGAACTGGCAACATTGCCATAATATGATTTTTTGCGGAATATCAGATTCCTTTGAAAAATTCTATCAAGGTATTCGTCGTGCTTGGAGATTCGGACAGGGTGAAGATGTTCATGTATGGCTGGTAATTTCTGACAAAGAACACTCAATATTAGAAAATATTAAACGGAAACAAAGCGATGCTGAAAGGATGGTAAATGAAATGGTATCTCATAACGGAATAGAAGATAATAGTAAAAACGTATCAACCAAAGAAGATTATAACGAATCAGTTATTACTGATGAAAAATACACTATTTACAATGCCGATTGCGTAGAACAGTTGAAAAAACTTGATTCAAATTCTATCGGGTTTTCTGTTTTCTCACCTCCTTTTCTCTCTCTTTACACTTATTCAAACAGTAACAGAGATATGGGAAACTCAGTTAATGACGATGAGTTTTATAAGCATTTCCAATTCGGAATAAAGGAACTTTTCAGAGTATTGAAGCCAGGGAGATTAATTGCGATTCACTGTTGCGATGTTCCGGCAATGAAGGAACGTGATGGATATTTGGGATTAAAAGATTTTCCTGGTGAGCTTCTCAGGAATTTCCAGAAAGAAGGTTTTATCTATCATTCTCGTTGCATAATCCCTAAAAATCCATTACTAGAGGCGGTAAGAACAAAAGCTATCGGATTGTTACATAAACAATTACTGAAAGATTCATCAATCAGCCGTCAAGGAATACCTGATTATATGATTGTTGTGAGAAAGCCTGGCAATAATGAAGAACCGATAACGCATAAAGATGGATTTGAAAGATATATTGGTGATGAAAGCAAAAAACCAAATGCAGGAGGTGTTAAATTCTCACATGAAGTATGGCGTAGGTATGCTTCAAACGTATGGGAAGATATACGACAATCTTATACTCTTAACGTTAAAATGGCGAGAGAAGATAAAGACGAGCGGCATATTTGCCCTCTTCAGCTTGATGTTATCGAAAGATGTATTGAGCTTTGGAGTAATCCAGGCGATACTATTCTTTCTCCTTTTGCTGGCATAGGTTCAGAAGGATATATGGCAATTCAGAATGATCGGAAATTCATCGGTATTGAATTAAAGAAGAGTTATTTCGATGTAATGAAAGACAACTTGAAAATAGCATCACATGAAGTAAAACAGGGGAGTTTGTTCGACTGATGGCGGCTATTACTATAGAAGCAAAAGAGCGTAAAAAGGAACGTGATAGACAGCGTTATCTTAGAAACCGTGAAGCAATGAATCAGAAATCAAAAGAGTATCAGAAGAAACATTACGAGAAGGTACGAGAATATCAGAAAGCGTATAGGATGGGTT
>CAZWHQ010000146.1:0-2589 GCA_964633715.1 uncultured Eubacteriales bacterium | reverse complement strand
TTGCTTTTTGGGAATATTTCTGATACATATAAACGCGACGGACAGGGTATATTTTGATTTGAGCCGTTATTTCTGCAGCGGTTCGAATTGGTTGCAACCGCGTCCGCCAGTACAACCAATTCGAATCTTTTTGTTTATCTTCCAATAGTGTAAGTGTTTGAATTTTTGTGTGCGCAACATAATACGGCTCAAATCCCTTCCCATCGAAAGATGAGGATTTCCTTTTTGGGGTGTTTAAGATCCTGGAATGAGATAAGTACATCCACACCATGTCTGTCAGTTTTAGTGAAAGGATACAGCCTGTTCAAAGGAGGTTAACTCTTTGTCAACTCCCGGAGCAGGTTTCGGCATTCCTCCGGTGATTCGAGGTAAAATCTGGCCTGTGTTGGTCTATAGTCGATCTTGATGGAAAACGCCCAGGAGGGAAGCACTTTAAAAATGTCTTCATCAGTCCAATCGTCACCCATGGCGAGGATGAAATCCCATTTCCGACTTGATAAAAAAGATTTGGATGCTTCACCTTTATTGATTCCGCTCATCCTTACTTCTATGACTTTATTCCCATGCATGACATGGAGTTCTGTCAAGGAAAGGTATTCGTTGAGGAAATCATGAAGCTCACTGGCTCGCAGTGTCCCCAACTCAGGTGTGGCCTTACGGTAATGCCACGCCATACTAAATTCCTTCTCTTCAATGAAGGATCCAGGAACCCGGATTTTATATGTGGAAAAAATCGGCCGTATTTGTTTTTTCCAATCTGTCTTAAACTTCATCTGGCTTTCCCAAGGGGATTGGTTATTCCGTTTTATCCAGGCGCCGTGCTCTGCGATAAGACCTCCCGGAATTTCACCCAACCACTTTTCCAAAGTGGATTTATCTCTGCCGCTGACTATAACCAGCGTATTCTTAGGATTTTTAGCCAGCAAGTGGAGAAGTTTTTTCAACCTCAAATCCGGTTTGGCTTGATCGGGCTCTTTGGTAAAAGATGTCAAAGTTCCGTCGTAATCCAGAAGAAGCAGACGATTCCGGCCTTTCTCATATTTAGAAAGGAGTCGATGAGAAAATTCCTTATTGAGTCGATGCTGCTGTTTTTGAGCCTGAACTTTCTTCACTTCCTGGATACTATCGACGAACGACTTTGTCCATTTGAATATGTCGTACTCGAAAAGCCGGCTCCTCATTAATTCATTCCTTGACTTTTGTTCTTCGGGCTTCATTTCCAGGGCTTTCTTTAGAGCATATGCCGTATCTTCTCTGTTGTTGACATTGATGACCAGGGCTTCCCCGAGTTCGGCTGCCACTCCGGCTGTTTCGCTTACAATGAGAACCCCTCTATTATCGGGTTTTGCGCCGATGTATTCCTTGGCGACAAGGTTCATCCCGTCACGCAAGGGAGTCACCAGCGCGACATCAGCCATCGAGTAAAGGGGTAAAAGTTTTTCGAAAGGCAGAGATCTGTACATGTAATGAATGGGAATCCAATCCGGTCTTCCGAATCGACCGTTAATTCTCCCCACTAGTTTGTCGACCTCTTCCTTGAGAAGAGAATATTGTTTTACTTTTGTTCGTGAAGGCACACAGAGCATAATAAGGATAAATTTTTTGTGCCAATTTGGGAATTTTGACAAGAAATATTCGATGCTTTCGAGCCTCTGAGGAACTCCCTTGGTGTAGTCCAGGCGGTCAATGGACAAAACAATTTTTCTCTTTTTTCCGCCTAAGTGGGCCGATCGTTTTTGGAATTCCCTCTTGAACGATGGTTTTTCCAGCAGGCTTTCAATGTGTTTCACATCAATTCCCATGGGAAAGTTATCGACCTTTACTTTCTGTTTTCCCACCTGGATCCAACCGAGTTCATGCTCATATCCCAAAAGCCGAAGAACGCTGCTCATAAAATGTCTTGCGTATTCAAAAGTGTGGAAACCGATAAGGTCAGCGCCCAAAATCCCGTTCAGGATCTCTTTACCCCATGGCAAAAGACGAAAAACTTCAGAAGAGGGAAAGGGGATGTGAAGAAAATACCCCATCGCACAATTTGGAAAAATTTGTCTCAAAAGGGAGGGAAAGAGCATGAGGTGATAATCATGTACCCAGAATGTGTCTTTGGAATCAGCCAATCCCAAAAGAACTGAGAGGAATTTTTGATTCACCCTCTTGTAAGATAACCATTCCGCTTCTTCATAGTTGCAGTAGCTTGGGAAATAGTGAAAAAGCGGCCAGAGCGTTTTGTTCGAAAATCCATAATAGAATTTTTCAAGCTCAGTAGAGGACAGGAATACAGGATGGCAATTCTGTTCTTTAAGCAGGCTGACAATTTTTTCTTTCTCATCTGCATTATCTGGTGTTAGTCCCGGCCAACCGATGAAATGGAGGTCGCCCATGGTTTGGAGGGTCCTGAGTCCAGTGGCCAAACCTCCCGGACTCTGTATCACCTGCAAACCTTTACGTGTTCTTCTGATAGAGACAGGGAGCCGGTTGGAAATGACAAGAAACCTTTTCCCTTTGCTCTTTTTATTCGCCATGGTGCAGATCGCTTCGCTATAGTTTAACGCTCGAAAAGGAATATTACAAATGACAGAGATCTTGGTT
>CAZWHQ010000145.1:0-2686 GCA_964633715.1 uncultured Eubacteriales bacterium | reverse complement strand
TGTTCTTTTATATTTGCAAGCACGCCGGAAAATTTGTCTGGAGAAAAGTATTTCAAAAAAAAAGGACCGTCAAGGGACCGAGAATGGGGATGGAGGGATTGCAAATGACAAAGAAATACGGTTGACGTTATGCCCAAATTCGGCTAAAATGGGCATAATGATAAAAAGAAATCTTGAAAAAGAACTTAAAAAGATCATATTGCAGCAACGATCATTCTTTTTGTTCGGCCCAAGACAGACGGGAAAAACAACCCTACTCAACCACATATCAAATCACTATTCTAACGTTCTGAATTATTCATTCTTAGAAATTCCGGTTAGGCAAAGAGCGGAGCAGCAGCCCGAATTTATGCGACAGGAAATCGAAGCAGCATTGCCTGAATTAGTAGTTATTGATGAAGTGCAAAAAGTTCCAGAAATTCTCGATCAAGTCCAGTACCTTATCGATAAACATAAGTTCATATTTCTTATTACAGGTTCTTCCGCAAGGAAATTAAGAAGAAAAAATGTGAATCTTCTTGCCGGAAGAGCTATCACTTATAGACTAGATCCTTTGGATATTGCAGAACGGAGATCGACCGTAAAAAATATTAATTCAATCGATTCATTAAAGAATATATTGACCTATGGGGATATGCCTGAGATTGTTCTTCTTATTGAAGAGGGGAAGACCGGGCTTGTAGAGAATCTGTTGCGATCTTATGTGGAGACATTTCTTGAAGAAGAAATTCGAATGGAAACTCTTACACGCAAGCTTGGAGTCTTTGGAAATTTTTTAAAAATGGCTGCAGAAATGTCAGGGAGGATTTTGAGCTTCCGGGAATTAGCTCAGGATCTGGGTGTGACTCATCACACCATCTCATCATTTTACGAAATACTACATGATTGTATGATCCTGGAAAAAGTGCCTCCGCTTATTCCTGCTTCAAGCAGAAGGAGGCTGGCAAAGGCCAATAAATATCTTTTTTTCGATATAGGAGTTCGGAATTCAGCGGCCCAGGTCTTAGGGCGCAGCGGAATGAGCAGGGAGGAAACGGCACAAAGGTTCGAAGAATGGATAGGATTGTCGTTGATTAGATATTTAAGAAGCAGAAATCTTTCCGGATTTGTGTATTACTGGAGAGACCATAATGGTCCAGAAGTTGACTGGATTGTTGAATATAGAGGACGATGGATCCCGATTGAAGTCAAATATGTAGATAAATCCCTTCAAAAACATATACGACATCTCGAGACTTTTATGAATGAAAATAGGGAAAAATGCACAGAAGGTTTTTTAGTTTTTCTTGGTGAGAGGCCAAGGAAACTGACTGATCGAATTACAGCACTGCCTTGGTTTGAGCTTGGGCAGCTTTTTGAACAGGCTGAGTAGATAATTTCACCTGTTTTGTCTTCAACCTAAATGTAATGATTTGGACAGTCGTATTAATCAGTAATAGAGATAAATCGGGAAGTGAAGGATGAAAAGACCTTTATCCCTAATTTTGTTGATGGTTCTTTTTTCCTTTTCCTCTTGTGGACCGGGAGAAGACAAAGTTGAACGAATAATTGAGGGTGGCGTGGAGGTGGTTATTAACCACATTGATCCTTACGTATTGGGAGGAGAGCCTTCTAGACTGGTTCTCGAAGAACAATTTGTGATCGATCTTGAAAATGAAAATTTTGCTCAACTCGGCATAAGCGATCCCGTTGATTTTGATGTCGACACAGAGAGAAAAATTTATCTATAAATTTGATGACAAGGGCAATTTTCTGACTTCTTTGGGTAGTCAAGGCCAGGGTCCCGGAGAGCTTCAATTCCCCACATCCTTTGCCATTAACAGGTGGGATGAACTTGTTTTAATCGATTGGAGTGCAAGAGAATTAAAAATCCTGGATAATGAGGGCGTGTTTAAAAAAGGAATCAAACTGAGATCCGATATCTATGCCGTATTTCCTCTTCAGGACAAAAAATACTTGATCACTAAGAGCCTGACATCAATTCTTGAAGCGGCGGAGGCCCAGATCCTTGCCTTTATTCTCTGTGACTCGGAGCTAGATGAGATCAAAGAGATCTATCGTATCAAGAATCCTCATTTGGACAAACTGGAAAGGATCAATGGTCTCGGAGAACATGGGTTGGTTCAGGTTTCTTCGAGTTGGATCTATTTTGGCAATGCCAACGAAGAATACGAAATTTTAGCATTCGATATAGGTGGAAATCTCATTCGAAAAATAAGGAAAGACTATAATTCTGTTCCCGTAACAGAGGACATTAAAAAACAATATAATGAGGCGCGGTGGAACCGGCTTCCCACAGAGGTAAGAGAAAAAGTCTTTTTTCCGAAAAATATGCCTCCCTTTCAAGGGGGTTTCACGGATGACGAGGAACGGCTTTATGTCATGACATTTGAAAAAGAGGCCAATTCCGGGAAGTATATATATGATGTTTTTAATCCTGAAGGTGTTTTTTTAGACAGGACAGTCTTAGATAATTTCGGAGAAAAAGGTGTAAGTACAAGCCCTCTGCTTGTTATGGCAAAAGGAGGGAGGCTCTACTATTTTAGGGTAAAAGAAAGCGGTTATAAAGAGTTGGTGGTTTATCAGATGAATTGGGAATAGGCGACGCATATGGAATAATTTCCACTTTTGTGTTCATAAGAATTTGGTTTTTGTACTTACCGTGCTTTACTCACATTTTTGTCCA
>CAZWHQ010000144.1:0-2688 GCA_964633715.1 uncultured Eubacteriales bacterium | reverse complement strand
TAAAAATATCAAAGAACCGGTTAGGGTGTATCGGATGCGAGTTGGACCTGATGCATCGGTCCTTGAGGAGAGCAAAGAGAAAAAACTTGCGGTGAAACGATGGCAGTGGGCAGCTCTGGCTGCCGTGGTCGTCTTGATTTTGGGAGCTGTGGCAGTGTGGAACTTCTATTTTCGTCTCCCTTCGGTTGAACCCGCTTCTGTAGAAAAAATGGCCTTTCCACTACCTGAGAAACCTTCCATTGCAGTGCTTCCCTTTGACAACATGAGTGGCGATCCTGAACAAGATTTCATCGCTGATGGCTTCACAGAGAATATTATTATGGGACTTTCCCAAATGCCAGGAATGTTTGTGATCGCCCGCAACTCAGTCTTCACCTATAAGGGAAAACCGGTCAAAATAAAGCAGGTGAGTGAAGAGTTGGGGGTAAGGTACGTTTTAGAAGGAAGCGTTCAGAAGGCAGGAGACAGATTACGAGTTAACGCACAGTTGATTGATGCCTTAAAGGGTCATCACCTGTGGGCTGATCGCTACGATAGAGAACTAAAGGACTTGTTTAAACTCCAGGATGAAATCACATTAAAGGTCACGACTGCTCTGTCAGTAAAACTGTTAGGACTTATGAAAAACGAGCGGATACAAACGGACAACTTCGAAGCTTGGAGCCTTTTTACTAAGGGAATTAGACATTTTAATCGTCATACAAAGGAGGATAACCAGAAAGCAATAGAGTATTTTGAAAAGGCTTTAAAGTTGGACTCTGATTACCCACTAGCCTGGTTGTTTTTGGCATGGACTCATTTGATGGATGGGGAGATGGGTTTTAGTGATTCCCCTGGTGAATCGATTAAACGAGCAGTTGAAATCAAACAAAAAACCTCAGATCTCTGGCCTGAAGCTTCTCGCCATAGTTTTACGGGGGAGATTTATTCGATCCAGAAACAATACGAAAAATCCATAGGTGAGAAAGAAAAAGCCGTTGCTTTGGCTCCAAATAGTTCTCGGGATACTATCTCACTGGCTTGGACCTTGAAAGATGGGGCAAGGCCCGAGGAAGCAATTGTTTATGCTAAAAAGGCCATGCGACTTGAACCCCATTATCCGGCATGGTTCCTGACGACCTTAATATCTTCGTATGATCAGACTGGACGCTATGAGGAGGGGCTTGCAGCATGTAAACAATTACTCGACAGAGCCGCTAAAGGCGAGTACCCCCTCCAATGGGCACATTTGGGCCTCGCGGCAGGATATGCGAGGCTCGACAGAATGGAAGAAGCCCGGTCTCATGCGGCAGAACTTCTCAAAATTGTTCCCAAATTTTCAATAAAGAAATACCGCGCAAGTTGGCGCCTCTCGTCTTTAAAAGATCAGAAATATGTGGATAGCTATACTGAAATGCTGCGTAAGGCGGGTTTGCCCGACGAACCACCACTTCCCTTACCCGACAAGCCCTCCATTGCCGTTCTGCCATTTAAAAATTTGAGTAGTGATCCAGAACAAGAGTTCTTAAGCGATGGATTTACCGAGGACATCATTACAACATTGGCCAAACTTCCTCGTATGTTCGTAATTGCCCGTGAATCTTCATTCACATTCAAAGGCAAATCGGTGAAGATCCAGGAAGTCGGCCGCGATTTGGGGGTTGGGTATGTATTGGAAGGAAGCATTCAGAAATTAGGCGACCGAGTGAGGATCTCAGCAAAGCTTATAGATGCGAAGAATGGCCACCACCTATGGGCGGAAAAATTCGACAGAGACCAGCAAGATATATTTAAATTAAGAGATGACATAACAAAAGAAATTGCGATAGCCTTGCAGGTAAAATTAACCGAGGGTGAGTGGTTGCCTGGATGGGGGGGGATAACAAATAACTTTGATGCCTACATTAATGTGAGGCAGTCTTTGGAGCATTTCAGACGGTTCACGCCCGATGACAATATCTTATCAAGGCAAAAAGCAAAGGAAGCCCTAAAGTTGGATCCAAATTATTCGGCAGCAACGCAAATGATTGCCTGGACTCTTCTAATGGATGGGCTTTTTGGAACGAGCAAAACTCCTGATAAATCCATCGAACAGGCTTTTGAACTGGCGCGTAAAGCCCTCAATAAGGGAGACGACGATTCTGGCGCACACTATTTGCTTGGCTATGCCTATTTACAGAGGGGGCAATTCGAAAAAGCTGTTTCAGAATTAGAAATAGCTCGTGAACTTTTTCCGAATAGCGCCGAGATCAATGCAGGTTTGGGAATGGTTCTATCCGATGCAGGTAGACCGATGGAGGCTATCCCAGCATTAAAAAATGCAATGCGCTTGAATCCGATTCCACCGAGTTGGTACTTCGCTAATTTAGGTGGCGTTTATCGCGATACAGAGCAGTATGAAAAAGCCATCATCGAGTACAAAAAAGCGATCCAGCAGCAGCCCGATAATATGTTTGCTCACCTGAGCTTAGCTGTAATTTATGTTCGTTTGGGACAGGTGGAAGATGCACAGACTGAAGCAGCAGAAGTACTTAGGATAAATCCCAAATTCTCCGTGGAACGTTATATTAAAAATATTCGAATCAAAGACCAAGCTGCGAAACAGCGTTATATTGACGGTATGCGCAAGGTGGGGTTACCTGAATGACAAACACGCCAATGTTTGGCAATTGGCAAAAGGAGTACCCTTTCAAAATAACAGATATTCCA
>CAZWHQ010000143.1:0-2847 GCA_964633715.1 uncultured Eubacteriales bacterium | reverse complement strand
AAAGCATGTATGTTCGGGCGCTGAAGCTGATGCAAAAGGAAGGAATCCTTGATAAATTCGCGGCCAGGGCAAAAGCAATTGTTGATGATACAAGAAATGTTGGCTGGGGTTTGCATGACTATTTAGCTAATATGTATTATAGCTACTTTCCTGATGAAATCGAAGAATAATTATAATGGGAATTAATGTGCACAAAATAGGTGTTTATAAATCTCTATTCCGGGGCCGGGAAGATACCTACGCTGTGAGATGGGAGAAAGAGGGTCGAAGAGGATATATGCCTGCATGCAATGTTGATTGGAGCAACTACGATAAGCATAAGGCACAAGGCGGGACTTTCAAAGATTACCCTCATAAACAAGACCTGCCATTCGATGATTCCGCCATAGAATCTCACATCAGTGGGAATGAAACCTGTGGTATTTATCCATTGCTGGAAGATAATACTTCCTTTTTCATAGCAGTTGATTTCGACAAAGAGAACTGGAAGGAGACCATTCTGGAACTTTATAAAACGTGTGAAAAGCTCAGTATTAAGTCATACATTGAACGCAGCCGTTCCGGTAATGGTGGACATCTGTGGGTTTTCTTCGAAAATGCATTCCCAGCTAAGCAGAGCAGGAAAATTATGTTTGAGATACTTCGACAGGCTGGCATCATTTCACATTTCGAAAAAGAACCTAGCTTCGACAGGCTTTTCCCAAACCAAGATTTCCATTCTGGAAAAGGTGTTGGTAATCTGATCTCACTTCCCTTGAATGGAAAGTCCATGGAGCATGGAAATACATGTTTTCTCAATCCTGATTCATTTGTAACATTTGAAGATCAATGGGCCTTTCTGGAATCAGTTGAGAAAGTCCCCGTTACGAAACTCAGAGCGTTGTATGAAGAGTTTTTTGGAATAACGCCAAGAAATATTCTGATCTCAAGTCCTTCCAGCCCTTACGGGCATGATCTTGAAATAATCATCCAGAATCAGATATTCCTGAAGAGAAATCAATTACACAAAAAACTAATAACATTTTTAAGGGAGCAACTAAACTTTTACAATTCCGATTATCTCGCAAAGAAGAATCTCGGAAAGAGTACTTTCAACACTGAAAAGTTCTTCAAATTAATCGAAGAGTCTGATCATGAGATCATGATCCCCAGAGGGTTCACTTTACCACTGGTGCAATTCTGCAAGAAAGAGAGAATTCCATTTAAGATAGTTGACAGGAGAGGTAAAAAAGCCAGTATCGATTTTGAGTCTGAAATAGAACTCCAACCACATCAGGAGATTGCTCTGGAAAAAACCAGGGAAAAAGACTTTGGTGTTATTGTATCTCCACCAGGTTCTGGAAAAACAGTCATTGGGCTGGAGATTATTGCAGAAAAAAGGCAACCTGCTTTGATTATTGTGCACAGGAAGCAACTGTTTGACCAATGGATTCAAAGGATTCAGGATTTCTTAAGGATCCCAAAAAATAAAATAGGCCAGATTGGAAATCAGAAATTAAGCATCGGTGAGTCAGTCACTGTAGCTTTGATTCAGTCATTGTCAAGAATGCAAGATATTGATGAGCTGGCCAATGCTTTTGGTACCATAATTATTGATGAGTGTCATCATATTCCTGCCAAATCATTTCGTGAAGCTGTTGTACATTTTAATGCATTTTATTTATACGGCCTAACAGCAACACCGAAAAGGAAGAACAATGATCAAAAGCTCATATTCGTCTATATTGGAAATATTCTTCACCAAGTAAACCAAAAGGAGTATTTGCAGAAAAAGAATATCCGTACAGAGATTAATATCAAAGAAACTGACCTTTTCGCACCATTTGATTACAAGATAGATAAATACGAAACTATTTCCAGAATACTTATCCATGATACCAAGAGAAATTCTTTGATTATCAATGATATTGAAAACAATGCGGAGCGATTCAGTACCATATTAATTCTATCAGAGAGAAAAGCACATGTGGATATCCTGAACCTTTATTTAAAAGATAAATACGAAACCATTACTATTCATGGTGATGATCCTGGAAGTGCCAGGAAAAGCAAAATGGAACAGATTAAGCAGGGGCATTTCAAGATCGTTATATCAACCGGACAATATTTCGGAGAGGGAATTGATATCAGCAATTTGGATTGTCTGTTTATAGTGTATCCGTTTGCTTTTGAAGGCAAACTGATCCAATACATTGGACGAATACAGCGATCTGAGAAACAGCCAGTGATTTTTGACTATCGAGATTCCCGCATTGATCATTTTGAGAAGATGTTCAAGCAAAGGATGAGGTATTATAAGAAGCTACGAAAAACAGTGGCGGATTCGAAGTTGCCTTTAGGGTCGCCAATGACCATTTTAAAAGAAGGTCTTTTGAAAAATGATCAGAATTTATCTGAGAGTACAAATAACAACTAAACAATTACCTTTAAACAAATTGTAGAAGATGAGCAATTCTCATATAGAAATATATCAGGTTGAAAATGGGAATACTGAGATTTCTGTGAGACTGGAGAACGAAACAGTATGGCTCAGTCTGAATCAAATGGTTGATTTATTCTTGAGAGACAAGTCTGTAATCTCACGACATATCAGTAACATATTTAAGGAAGGTGAGTTAGATAAACAGTCAGTTGTTGCAAAAAATGCAACAACTGCCGCTGATGGAAAGATTTATCAAGTTGACTTCTACAATCTAGATGTTATAATATCGATTGGCTATCGAATCAAATCCCAGAGAGGTACTCAATTTAGAATTTGGGCTAGCAAGATATTAAAGAATTATCTTATAAAAGGATTCTCGATTAATGAAAAAAGACTTACACAACAGAATGAGCAACTAAAGGAGT
>CAZWHQ010000142.1:0-2868 GCA_964633715.1 uncultured Eubacteriales bacterium | reverse complement strand
TTTCAGGGTATAGAAAACTGTTATAAACCAGAACAACGGCAATAATTTCTATAAAATAACCCAGGTTGATTAAAATCAAATGGCCCAGAGGAAGGTTGATATAAGAAAAGACCCCCAACAGGTTGGACAAAGAAAATAAGAAGCCGAACATAAGTCCGAACCTCAATGCGCTTTTGAGAGGCATCTGTTTTGGAAAAATTTTAATGAAGACAAATCCTATCAATAACGTCAACAGTAAAAAACTGAGGTATCCGCCCGGGATCAATAGGGCCAGGTCTTTTAAGGGCTTGATGGCAGAAACCTCTTCCTTCCAAAGATTCTCCAAAAGCGCGGCGTGAATCAGAAAATCTATCCCAATAAACACCAGCCAGGCCAGTAGGGTAGAAATCCAAAATCTCTTTTGATTCATATTCCCTCCTCTGTTTTGAGAGCATAAAAAGTCCAGCGAATCCAAGAGGTATTTACTGCGGTATTTTTTTCTTCAAGACGTCGCACATCACATCATCTATGACTTCTATGCGGCTTAAATCCATAGCTTATTCTTATGCCCCTTTTATGCTAGAGTCCATTGAAAGTCAATATGACTTCACTTTAAAAAGTTTTTTATGTAATCGAGAAGAATGCAAAAACCAGAAAGGAGCTAATTGTTTCTTTAACTGTTTTTCCATAAACCTGGCTAAAGGGGACAAGAATGGACCTCTGATCTTGTTATGTCTAATCCTTGGAAATGATCTTTTCTGCTTTTTCTCAATTCCGATAGATTACAGAAAAAACCAGGGATAAACAGCAGTCGCTGAGCGTATAAAGGGCATGTCTCCACCATAGATGAGAGCGGCCGGAGCATTGGGGCGGCCCGATAAATCACGCCAATAAGCAAGCGTTTTAAAAAAATCAGAAGGGACTGTTTGGGCCGATTTTATTTCAATCGGGATTCTGTGTGTACCCAGGTCAATGATCATGTCGACCTCGTGTCCGGCCGAGTCTCGCCAGAAATACAGTCTGGCCTGATCCCCTCTGTGCAGGAAATTTTTAAAAAGTTCTGATACGACAAAGCTTTCAAATACGGCACCACGTTCTGCCCGAAGATTTAGTTCGCGGTAGGAATGGATCTGAAGGAGATAGCATATCAATCCACTGTCGAGGAAGTAGAGTTTGGGACTCTTTATGAGGCGCTTGCCGTAGTTTTCATGGTGAGGCCGTAGAAGGGCAACGATAAAATTTGCTTCAAGCACGGAGAGCCATCGCCTGGCGGTTGTGTGTGTAATCCCGCAGTCAGAGGCCAGCCCGGAAAGGTTAAGGAGTTGTCCACTTCGGCCGGCACAGAGCCGGATGAACCTGCTGAAAGAATCGATATCTCCGACATTAACAACATTCCGGACATCTCTCTCCAGATAGGTCTGGTAGTAGCTGGCCAGCCAATCGTGGGGCGGAAGGCCTTTGTCATGTATCCGCGGATAGAAACCTGTGAACAAAGTTTCCAACAAGCCGGCCTTTGGCTTTTTCTGCTTTTTAGATGAAGCCTTGCCGATTGTTTCAATTGGGATCGGCTTCCGGTCTTCAAGCTCAGCCAGCGAGAAGGGAAGAAGATGAAGAACAGCGCACCTGCCGGCCAGAGATTGTGAGATGCTCTGTAAAAGAAGAAAATTTTGCGAACCGGTAAGTATGAACTGACCCATTCTGTCTGGATGCTCGTCTATAACAACCTGGATGTATGAAAATAATTCGGGAACCCTTTGAATTTCGTCTAGAATGGTGGGACCTTCGAATTGGCCGAGAAATCCTCGCGGATCTTCCAGAGCGAAGCCGCGCTGGTCGGGAAGCTCAAGAGAAACATATTCATAGTGATTAAACACAGCTTTAACCAGAGTTGTTTTTCCAGACTGACGAGGCCCGGTTACAGTAACGGCCGGGAATTGCCTGGCCGCAGTTCTCAACCTTTTTTCCAAAGTACGCTTAATCATCCAGGGCCCCCTGTTGACTAATTGAATATTCAATATTCAAAATACACGCAAAAACGGTGCTTGTCAAGGTTTAACAAGATTAACGGCCCCGACGAACCGGAAAACCGCTATAAAACATGAATTTTTGAAAGATATCCATCTCATGGAGGCATGGAGGATAAATACCACATTTTTCTTGAGGAATTAAGCAAAGCCAAACAGCATAATAGCAGCGGCAGTTGAATATTCTTTTCATGAACCAATTATTGACTCTATCGGTTTTCGCTTTTCCTTTTTAATACTAAACGTTCCATATTCCCGTAATTTTCATAGCCCAAGGCGACTTCAGCCTAATATCTATTTGTCCGGTTTTGCTCCACCCACTATAACGTATGTAGTCGAATTGTCATTATGATAAACTTTAAGTCCTTTCACAATCGGAACACCATACATCTGGTTATTATTTATAGATTTCGTTTTGAGCATGCATCGAATTCCTCACAATTTTCCCCAATTTCCGCCTACTGACATCCTGGAATGAGGGTATCACACCAAATCCGGCGAGGTCAATGACTCAAAAAGCGACACAAATCTCCTGAAATCTACAAACCATAAAGTTATAGCTAGACTCCGCCCTTGAATCAGAAAAAAAACAGCCACAGAGTCTCTCAGAAATATTCCCCGCTCTCCTCGGCTGCCATCAGGAGTTCCTGCTGGACATGATGAGACGGAGGCGGCCGTTCGGCCTCAAAGGTCAGTTTGAGATGCGTGATGATCCTGTCGATAGCCTTAGGATCTTTTATAAAAGAGATCATAGACATCTGACCCCCACAGGAAGGACAGATCAATGGGTCCACTTCGTAGACTTTCCTGATCATCTCCGCCCAGCCTCTTGAAGGCACATAAGTCTGATCATCTTCAATAATGG
>CAZWHQ010000141.1:0-2974 GCA_964633715.1 uncultured Eubacteriales bacterium | reverse complement strand
GACAAAAATGTGAGTAAAGCACGGTAAGTACAAAAACCAAATTCTTATGAACAAAGCAGGCTTATCGACACAGAGATCGCCACCTCCGCCCGGGCCATCACTTCCAGCCCCTCACCTGCCAAACAGCTCATCCTTCAGCCCCAGATTCCCCAGACTCCTCGTTTCTCCTTTCAACCCAAAAAACAGGGAAACGGTGGTTTTGTCGCCGCCGTTGCCTGCACCGTTGTTCTTCATGCCGCAGACTTCTTCTCAACCAGACAGGCTCTTCAGTACCCCGGTGTACAGGAAGGCAATCCTTTCATGAAAAAGATCGTCTCCGATCCTCTCCTCTTCGCCGGTGTTAAACTTGGAGTGGCCGGACTTCAGAGCCTGCTGCTCAAAGGCCTCTTCAAAAAGAACAAGGCTCTTGGTTGGATCGTTGGAACCGCCATGAACGTGGCCCTCTCCGCCGTTGTGGCCAACAACCTGAGCAAGATCAACAAAGTTCGCAACTGCATGGGATACTAAATCGATGATGAAAGGAAGGGAAGTCCAGCCGGTCTTTTTTTCCCTTCCCGGCTATCTGTCTCTCGAACAAATGAAAAAAGCCGATATCTCCCACCTTTTAAAGATCAATCAAAACAACAAGAGGAAGACCGCCAGGATGCTCGACATTCCTCTGACCACTCTCTACAACAAAATCTTATAACACCGCACTTTCTTTTCAATTGAAAATTCAACCATAATTGGTAAGAAAGGATTGAAATCATTCCGTTTTGTAATCCCGATTGACTTCATTTTAAATATGTGATAATATCTATGGAAATAGTAGGGAATAAAAACATCTGATTTTTCCGATTTATGGAGGTTTTGATGAGGAAAAAAAATATCACGTTGGTTAGCTTTCTTGTATTTGTCTTTTTCTGTGTGTTTCTCTATACATGTAAATCCCCGAATCAGCCCAACGGTGGAGGAGATCCAGGCGATACAGCCAAGGAAGATCCTTCATTTGCTGCAGATATTCAAGCCATTTTTAATGCCAATTGTGTCAGCGGCGGCTGTCATAATGCAACTGCTTCAGCAGGATTAAATCTATCTCAAGGCCAGGCTTACAATAATCTTGTTAATGTCGACTCAACAAGCGAACCCACCTTCAAGCGGGTTTTACCGAATGATGCACAGAACAGTTATTTAGTGATGAAGATAGAAGGCCGTCAGAATGTGGGAGGCCGTATGCCTTTAAACAGAACTCCACTGAGTACGGTTCAAATCCAAAATATTAAGAACTGGATCAACAAAGGGGCAAATCAAAACTGATTTGACGAGGAAGAAAGGGGATCCATGAAAATATTCACCTTTAAATCATGTCTTTTAATGAGTATTTTATGTTTTGCCTCATTTTCTTTTAGCTTTCAAACCGGTAGAGAGATAGAAGAAATTCAGGCTAGAACCGCTCGAATACTTAAAAAGAACTGCAGTGTGGTTGGGTGTCATGCCGGTCCTTATCCGGCAATGAATCTTAACCTAGAAGAGGAAAGATTTAAAGATTCACTCTTAGGGATTCCCAGTCAGGAACTCGATGAGCTCAAACTGGTCGATATTCAAAATCCGGAGAAGAGCTATCTTCTTAAAAAGATAAGAGGGGACGAAGACATTCAAGGCAAACAGATGCCGGCAGGTTCTCCGCCCCTTTCTGAACAAGATCAAAAAATTATTGAAAATTGGATTATAAGTTTAAAAGATTCGGAGGATCGAGAAACCCTTGATTTTTCGCGTAGCGGTATAGAAAATAAATTCAGTAAGCCTGCCTTTTGGAGTACACGATTGGTCAATCTGCCTACGACACAATCCTTGGACAAGGGGCAAATTCTGTTTAGGATTTCGCACAGATTTTTCCCTGCTGTTAAAGATGGCTTGAATGAATTTTTTGGCTTGGATGGTCCGGCTGCGATGCTCTTGGGCCTTGGCTATGGAATCACTGACAATTTTGCCGTGATGCTCTCCCGGAGCAATAGATTTAAGGAAGTGGAGTTGGCTTTAAAATGGAATTTTGTCCATCAGGGAGGGCCATCCAATTTTCCATTTTCTGCGGCTCTCAATCTGAGTGGTAGCACAATCACTCAAGATCTTCCGGAGGAAACCGAGAAGTCAAAAGTCAATTTCCAGCTTCTTCTTTCCCGTCAAATCAGCAGCCGTTTTTCTTTCCTCCTTGTCCCTTCATTTTCCTCAAATGCCAACCATTGGGATGAGTCATCGGAAGGAACCTTTTCTATGGGAACCGGGATGCGGTATATGGTCTTGAACGATTTATCCATCATTGTGGAATGGATTCCTATTCTGGCCGGATATGAAGCAAATTCCTCTGGTTGGGGAGTGGGGATAGAAAAGAAGATCGGGGGTCACGTCTTTCAGGTTTTTTTCCTGAACACAATAGGAATAACTTCGTCGCAGTATCTTCCGGGTGGGGACTATCAACTTAAGGATACAGAGTTCCGCATTGGCTTTAACATCTTCCGGCTGTTTTAGAGAATGCTTAGTCAGTTCCAGAGGCCGAGAATTGCACCAATAATCACAAAGTAAACAAAACGATATCCGGCATTGATCATTGTTAGGGAAAAGGGCCGCTTCTCATACGTATCATTGGAAAAGTTAGTGGTCACGTTGAAGGCAAAACTGCACTTTTTCGGAGATAGAGAGTTCTTTGATGGGAAGAGTAAATTTACGCTTGAGCCACTTCGTGAGATCGGTGAAAATTCGCTTTTATGTGAGGACATTGAGGGCATGGACTGGGCAAGGCTGAAGGAGATACAGATTTTTCGTGGCGGGACGTATAAGGAAATCGAGATCAGAAAATCTGAGGATATCTTTTCTTCACTGCGGGATCGGGAGAGAAGCCTTCCTGCTGGCGGCAAGTTGATCAAGGCGAGCTTTCCGAATTTTTAAAAGAACAGTTCCGAATTTTTGCCCCAAATTTACCTTTAGGTATAGCCACTAT
>CAZWHQ010000140.1:0-3018 GCA_964633715.1 uncultured Eubacteriales bacterium | reverse complement strand
GGACAAAAATGTGAGTAAAGCACGGTAAGTACAAAAACCAAATTCTTATGAACATATCGAATCTTCAAGATTGGAGAGCATACTATCTGGTGGAGGACTGTAGCCGATATGCCAGTCGATTTCAGATCCCTCAAAGTCAACGATCATTGTGTTGGGAGTGAGATCAACAGCATATTTTTTGTAGACATCTTTTCCAAGCGGATCCGCATCATCTGCCCGAAAAATGATGAAATTATTATTTAGAAACTCTTGATATTTAGGATTTTCGTAGAACTGCTGACCCAGCAGTTTGCATCCCCCTCAGCCGTCTGAGTAAAAATCGATTAAAACCAGTTTATTATCTGCATTAGCTTTAGCAAGAGCATCATTGAATGAGCCCTTAAATCAGTTTTGTGCCGAACCCATGGAAATAAGAAAAAGGAGAAGAAATACAGTTGTTATTTTTTTTATTTCAACCTCCCACTCCATTTATATTAAGAGAAAGACGGCATGTCAATATAATTGATCATCAAACTTTAATCCTTGCTTTTGCTCTTTCAGCTCGCTAACGGGATGAACTTGACAATTTTTGTTAAAAAAAAAGGGAGGAAATTAACAAAAATTGTTAAACCACTGAAAATAAAAGATAAAAGCCTTGACAAAATTGATTGTTATTTTATAAATTTTACATACTAAGGTTGCGTTTTAGCGGAGCGGATGTTTTATTTATTAAAAACAAATCTATTTTTCCTTTTCCTCTATTCATTTAAAAAAGGCAGTATTTGTCTGTAAATAAAAATGGAGTGAGCTGAAAGGAAAAATGGAATAAGATACAAATTTACAAATTCAAAAGGAGGAAGGAATGAAAATTACGACTAAAACTTTTAGAAATGTTTCAATCGCAGTATTTCTAATTGTGTCTGTATTGGTCGTCGGAGGATTTGCGCAGGATGCGAAAAAACTTAAGCAAAAACCAAGCAGTCCCTTTAAAGGCGATGAGAAAGTTGCGGTCAATTCTGTCGGAGTTTTATCAGCCCCGTTAAAAGCGCTCTCGAAAACTCCATCCATAAGAGTTCCTGTGAATCGCCCCGGAAACAAAACTACTCAATCTGATGTAGAGATAGTGGATGAAGATATTATGAGCGTTCAGAAAAAGAAGAATAAAGTCACTGTAGATGATGATGGACCCGCAGATTATGCAGACATCCAAGCTGCGATAGACGGTGAATCCGATGAAACAGATATCGAAGTCATGCCTGGAACTTACGCTGGATTCACAGTCGTGAACAGATACGACCTGAAAATTAAAGGAAAGAAGGGGAAAAAGGATGATTTGAATTCTGATGTAGTTGTGACAGGATCTGTAACAGCAGCATCCTATCGAGGCACCTATTCGCTTACTATTGGTGTTGTGGATTCTATAAAAATAGATATCAGTAATTTTATAGTTGTGGCAGGGAACACCGATCCTTTTACGATCGCCTACTTTGACAGCACAGGTAAAGTAAAAGACAACGATATTACTGGGCCATTAGGTAATTCCAATCCCGGAAACGGCATCGCCGCTTTTGGTATTTCAAGCCCGGGGAAAGTAAAAATCGAGAAGAACTATATCCATGATTACGGAAAGATAGGAATCCTTGTCAATTCATGGAATCCTGCAGCTGGAGCCTATGTGCCTGGCGGTATCTATGCCGAGATAAAAAAGAATACCATAATGGGAACTGACCTTGGAGAATATTACAGGGTACAAGATGGAATCCAGATCACAAATGGCGGAAGTGCAAAAATTGAAGACAATGACATCTCTGGAAACTTCCAAACTGGTGGGTCCTATTGGACCTGTGATGGGATACTGCTCTACGATTCCTTTGAAGTCGAGACAAAAAAGAACAATATCTCTAACAATCAAATGGGGATTGCGATTCAAAAGTTCGTGGACTTCGCAAAAATCGGTGACGATAAAATCGAGTACAATGAATGGGGAATTTACACCTGGAATTGGGTAGCAAGCATTATTGAAGTTGAAAAAGCTAAAATTGAAGACAATGAGTACGGATGGGTCAACTGGGATACGGATGGGATCTTTTTTAAACATTGTGATCTTAAAAATAACGGGCAGGGGCTCTATGCGTCCGCTTATATAACAACAAATCCGACAGCCACATTTGATCATTGCAAAATCATCGATAATACAGTTCTCGATGTCGACCATGACTCCAATACGCTGATTCTCCGCAAAACCGAATACGGCACATACAATAATGGTGGAGGGGGCGTACTGATTATAGAGTAACAATAAAGGAAAGAGATTTTATAGTCAGTCACTGTTTCTTGGAGGGACGTTGCGCCATGAATCGTCTTTTCAGAATATGTTTACAGTTTGAAGGAGATTATTCTTTTCGGAAAGCTTCCCTTGGGGGATTAAAAACATAAATCATCTCTACCACTGTTGAGAGAGGTCGGACACCGTGTGCGGCGTTTGAAGGGACTCTGAAAAAGCTACCTTCTCCCCTAAATAAGAGGAAGGTCCTTATTTCTTTATCTTCCGGGTCTGAGGATCAGGAGGGGGCTCTCTGGATGATCGGAGTAGAGGTTTTATATCTTCATCAAACTCAAACATGCTGCTCTCGCTGTAGTCGCGCCAGGAAACAAAGGGCGTGCGTGTGTTTGTATTCACACAAGAGGAATCTAGATTTACTAACGACGCTTGTTTATAAAACAAAGCGATGATATCTTCCAGGCAGTTCTCCATCACTTCGTACGTTCCCTGAATCACTTCCTCGCCTAATCCCAGATGGAAGACACGTTCGAGTATTAAGCCAAAGGAACCATCCGCCACAGAGCTAAAATAAATAAAAAACAAAAGTGGAATAAGAAGGAATTGTTTGATTTTTATCTATGTTTTCCTGTCCCAGAGTAACTGAAGGAAATACCGAACCAGAAGTGATTCTCCTCTCCAATGGCATCCAAAAGGACAATTGTATTCCCAAAATACTTGATGCAATAATTTTAAAAATGGGGATTTCATTTAATTAC
>CAZWHQ010000139.1:0-3092 GCA_964633715.1 uncultured Eubacteriales bacterium | reverse complement strand
GGAAATATCCGACCAGTGTTCAAAAGAAACTGGTCTCCATTTTTGAGGCATTTTTAAGAGATTCACTGGCTGATAGAAATATTTTAATACTTAAACATCTGGAACTACTGTTTGCCTTTAATCTCGATTTCGCAGCATTGAGAATTAACGCGGCCAATCAAAAGCATATTCTTTTACTAATCCCAGGAAAGTGGATTGGTGATTCGATTATTCTTTTCCATGAAACAGATGAACGATTCCACAAAACCCTACCGGATAATTTGTTTATGGAACAACATATTTGGGAGATTTCACATGCCAAGTAACCAGTCTTTATTCAAACGCAAATCGTTGAATGAAATATGCAGCATACCAAAAGAGTTTATCAGCGTCTATATCGTAGAAAAGCATATTTGGGCAGATGATGGATCTGAGGAAGCTCGTAAAAAGCGAAACGCAGAATTAAAAACCGTTCAGGACTTCCTAATCGATCCGGTCCGCTCATTGCTCAACGATGTTTTTCGCCAAATATCAGCTCCGTATGACCCCACCCACCATGACAAGCGGGTGGGCCAAGGTTATTGGATACAAGCGGAGTTCGGGAGCGGGAAGAGTCATTTGCTTTCGTTCATCGGAGCACTTGCTTTAGGTGATGAAAAAATATGGAATGCTGTACAACAAAAGGAAAAAGAGGCCGGTGTCGGCAAACGTGATTCCCTCTATTATTTCTGGGAAGACGGTTTTAAAAAGAAAAATGAGAAGGACTCAAAAGGGGTTTTTGTTGTTGTCAAGACATTGGTCGGGCAGGGGTCAGGAACTATTGGAATTGATGATTCTGACTCACATTTCGTTGAATACATCCTTGATGCGATCCAGGAGCAATACATGGTCGAAAACGGTCGGGCGATTCCCCTGTATCCAGTGGAAATTTTGGCTGAACGTTTTCTTGAAAAGGATTTGGATCTATATCGCGGTAAACTTGAAAAATTCCTTTCCGATCCGCGCTTTTTTGATGATCCTGAACCACTTGAAACGTTTATTAAAAGGTTACAGGACGAAACAGATCCAGGTCTTCGTCGGGATTGCGGAAACATCTTATGGCGTTTCTATAAAGAATATCTGGAAACTAAGCCTTTAATCCAGATGGAAACCGAAGACATCCTAAAACATGCAGTGGAAGTGTTGCTGGAGGAAGGATATCAGGGACTTCTTCTGATTCTGGATGAAGTTTCCTTGTTTATGCAAAATCGGACCGGTAATCAGCGCGTTGAGGATGAAAAAACCTTGGTTGTTCTTTCCAATCGACTTGTTCATAATCACAACCTTCCCGTATGGACCGTCTGTTCAGCACAGCAAAAGATTGTATCCAGATTAGGTGAAAGAAATATTATCGCTAATGAGAGGTTAAAGCTTGTTCCGTTGCTTAACGATGAAAAAAGCTATTATGACATTGCCCTTTCCCGTGTTCGGAAAATTACCGATGAGTCAGGACCTAAAGCATATTATGAAGATTACAAGAAATCTTTCACATGGCCGGACTCCATCGGTCAAGATGAGTTTTTCCGTTTTTTTCCTTTTTATCCTCCCGCTATCGATGTTGTTAAAGCGATTTCATACAATCTAACAACCGTCCGTTCCGCTCTTTATTTCATGCACCAGGCGCTGAAGACCACATTTAAATCAAGTTCTAAAGAGATGATTACCTTATGGAACATTTTTGATGACGTCGTAAAATATGAAGAAGATCCTTCTGGCACTACCCAGGGCATCACTTCCATAAAAACCCAATGGGACAAGGAATGGAAAGCTTACGAAGCGGCAAAACGGCAAATCGATTCTGTAACCAAAGGGGAAATAAAACGCTATCGCTCGCGCTGTGAAAAAATCCTGAAGACATTATTTTTATACAGCATAGCCAGGTTAAAGCCCGATGGATTGAATGATGAGGAACTCATGAACGCCGTAATGGAATGGAAAGATCATGACGGTGACCAGCAGGCCGATAAAACAGACAATCTTGATCACTATGAGATCCTGAATGAGAAAGTTGACCTGGAGCTTGTTCAAGTCAAGAAGAAGGACAAGGGATATATTTTTGTCCCGGAATATACTGGTTTCGATTGGAATGACATCTTCAACAAAGCCCGGATGGAAGCGGAACAAAGTAAGTTGCTCCAAGATCAGGCGTGGGAATTCCTTCTACGTTTAAAAGGTTGGGAAATAAAGAGTTCATTCGGTGTTGTTGATCTTGTCCAGGGAAAACGGTCCATTTTTTCCGAAGTTGCGTCATCAGGCCAGCAAAAGCTTAAGATACAATGGCACAAACGTGAAATTGCAGGTTCGATTCTTATGCGGGATCTTTTAGAAATCGCTAAAAACCGGGCCGTCGTTCCCATGCTTGATTCATCCTCGAACGATGAAGACTTCGCTGTATATATAAGTTCAGTCCCATGCGAAGCGCAACTGCACCAACTGGCAGTAAATCAAAAAGATGCTCGTATTTTGTTCTGGTCACCTGCTGCCGCTACTGCTACCGAGCAAAAGCTTATTATTGATCTGGCCGCCTATATCCAAATAGTAAACAAATATAAAAATGAAAGTACCCAGGATGCTCGCAACATTCTCGAACATGTTCAATCAAGAATCAAGGATCAGATCGGGCAACTGACAAAAATCGTTCCTGACAGATACTCCAGAGGTATGGTATGCGCCACGGATCATACAGCCCTATCCGTAAAAATGCAGGGCACTTTATCGCAAATCCTCGATCCTGCGCTTTCTATGGTTTTAGATGCAACCTATGAAAGTAAAGATATCGATATCAAAACGGCTGCTACTTTTACAGATGACGAAGCCGTTAAAGTTATAAATGGTATTATATGTGAAGGGTCTATACCAAAGAATGCTAAGCTTGATAAAAACATAAGTGCCGTTCAGAACTACGCTGCCGATCTTGGTATAGTAAAACCAGGAAATGAAAAAAAACTCGATACATCAGGATCAAGATATGTCCGTGATCTGAAAGATTGGATTACTCAGAAAATAAGTGATGGAAGCCTTATAGTGCCTGTTGAGACAGTATATAAAAATTTCATGGGTACGGGATATCCCGG
>CAZWHQ010000138.1:0-3097 GCA_964633715.1 uncultured Eubacteriales bacterium | reverse complement strand
TGTCCAGATTCTTAAAGGAATCCAGACTCGGCTCTTTTTTCTAAGACAGAGTTTTTCAGTATTGGATCTCGAAAGATAAGAAATTCCTTTTTGGTCTGGCTCCAAAACTCTCACAATTTCCAGTGAATTCCATTCGTTGACACTCTTGAATGAGAGTATCACACCCAAAAGGATACTTTCAACTATTCAGTACGGTCCAAATCAGCTGAAACTTTCAAACCATCCAGAGTGAAATACAAATTAATGAAGAAGGATTCATCTGGTTTCGATCCCCTTTTTGGAGGGCACCGGGATGGTTATGGTAGATTTTCATTTATTATGGAACGCACTTCTATGTGGTCTGGCACCCAGGCTGATGAAGATACTACTTGTGCATGGTACTTGGGTATATTCAAAGACATACATGATGTGTACATCGACTATTTCAATAAGGGATTCGGTTTCCATGTTCGCTGCTTGAGCGATTGACAATTAAATTCCATTATCATTCTGGAAACTCTATGTTACTTCCTCTATGTGAGATATTGAGTGCAAGAAACGGAAAAATTTTATAAAATGACTATGCTGGAATTGGATTAATCAAATATAAAGGGGGGGGTATATGAACGAAAACAATTCTGAAGAAAAAAATAAGAAATTCGGTTATTGGCGAAAAGTACATGAAGTAGCGGAAATGTGGTCAAACATTTTTAATCCTGAAGGCGAGCATAGATGGATGCCCAAGGTGGTCACGTATCTGCCTGGTTTTCTTTTTGGGCTTTTTGCCGCACCTCTCTATGGACTGGATGAGAAGAGAATCCTGAAACTTGAAGCAGAAAAAAATATCGAAAAGCTGATTGCGTATATTTATATGAACAGAATGGGAAACCGCCTCTGGAAAAAAGCTACGGAAGCTCTCGTAAGACTGAATAAAGATTCTTCATCAACTCTAACTGAACTCACAAAAGAAAAACCAGACTTCAAAATGAAACAAGCCGCTGTCGGAGCCCCAAAGCCCATCGTATCAACACCGAACTTGAGGGCATCGGCGGCAATATGCCTGGGAAGGATGGGCAACAAAGAAGCGCTCCCTGCTCTCGAAAACATGAAAAATGATCCCGATGAAACAGTAAGAGAATACGCCGAAGCGGCCATAAAAAATATTAAGGATATTAATTAGTCTACCATTCATTTTAGGAGACCGGTCATGGCATTCAAAGATTTGTTTAATCCAAAGTATAAACATAGTGATCCTGAAGTCCGTAGAAAAGCATTGGGAAAATTAGAAGATCAGAATATCCTAGCAGAAATTTCTAAAAATGATGAAGATTTAGCGGTCCGTATGGTCGCCAATAAAAGGTTGGGTAAAGAGAATTCTCAAGATGCTCATGCTGATGTTGCTAAGAATGATATGAATTATGAAGTCCGCAAGAGAGCAGTTGAAAAATTAAATGATCAAGAATTGTTGGCAGATATTGCTAAGAATGATGAGAATGAATGGGTTCGTGAGAAAGCAATTGAAAAATTAGATTTAGATAAATGGCAGGAATTACTTACTGATGTCTCCAAAAATGATGAAAGTGTGTATGTGCGCCAAATTGCCATAAAAAAAATAGAAGACCAAGAATTACTAGCAAGAATTGCTCAAAATGACTTAAATGAGTTTGTCCGTAAAGTGGCAGTTGAAAGTTTAGAAAATCAAGAGTTGCTAGCTAACATTGCTGAAAATGTTGAAGATGACACTGTGCGCGAAATAGCATTTAAAAAATTGGATCGCGACAAATGGAAAGTTTTATTCCTAGAAAGAGAAAAACATGCTTCAAATGAGTTAAATAGAATACTAACGGAAATCGGACACAATAATAGGGAAAAAATATCATATCATAGATATAGAGCATTCTGTAATAGCTGCGATATGGAACTAGAAGCACCCGAGGGATTCATAGGTATCCCTTTTGGATCTGAGAGTCAGTATCTAATGTGTAAGGCATGTTTTGACAGAGGATTTACTAAAAGCGGACATGATCCCCATCTTGCCAGACAAAGAGCAGTAGCATGGTGGATTACAGGTGATCCTTATAAAACTAGAGAAGCAAAATTATAATTTTTCGTCTGATTTCAAAGGCTATATTCTTACTAAGCGTTTTCCTTGAAAGGCAAATGGAATACGCAAGTTCTTGGAGACATTGACAATCTTGTTAGCAGAATCAATATTCATCTTGGCACCTGCTGTTGGAGAAATCTTCTGTTGGATGTTGGCATCAAAATCACCTCTTAAGGCTCGCCCAAGATTGACTTCGTATTCTTTTGCATACCATGTACTCAGCACAAGATAGCGGCCTTTTATTCTGTCCCAATCATTAGGTTTTTTATTTTTCAACCATTCGAGCCGCCCTAATAACCGATTCCAGAGTGATAGATTGTCTTCTTTGAAAATACGCTGGCCTACTACGCTGATTTTAAAATCAACGAAGCGATTATATTCAAGCCCACCATGAATCTTTAAGAAGGGAAGAATAAGCTTTCCACCTGCTCCTACCTGCCTGCTGCCTTCAATAATATCTGGTATCTCTGCATCCACTAGCTCCGTTTCCCAAGATAAAGTAGGATCTTTGAGCAGCTTTTTGAGTTATTCATGAGGCCAAAATGCATCACCCTCTCGCCTAAGAATTAAGCCTGGCACATACGTTTTATTTGCGACAAGGAGTAAATATAGTCCCTGGTCTATCAGGTATTGAGGAAACCTTATTGGCATTTTGCTACCTCCTAGTCACTGTATCCCCTCTTAAATGCAATATAAGGATATTAATTTGGAGGCTGAGTGTCAAATACTCGAGGTTCTCTCGATATGCCTGATTTTATTGCCAATATCGAGGAGACACTTATCTCTCTGCCAAGAATTCAATTGGTAAAGATAAGAAATTCCTTTTTGGTCTGGCTCCAAAACTCTCACAATTTCCCGTGAATTCCATTCGTTGACACTCTTGAACGAGAGTATCACACCCAAAAGGACACTTTCAACTATTCATAGTACGGTCCAAATCAGCTGAAACTTTCAAACCATCTGTTAAATTTCACATTATTTTAACCCATAATTCTCACATTAAATTACCTTATT
>CAZWHQ010000137.1:0-3276 GCA_964633715.1 uncultured Eubacteriales bacterium | reverse complement strand
TCTGGGCCTTAGATCCAAGAGGAAAATTGTATGCCGGATTCAGTAAAACCTATCAAATTACTGTTCTTACCGCCGACGGCTCTGTAGATTTCCGTTTCGGCAGACAGTACACACCGGTAGCCAACGAAGAGCACAAAAAAAATTCCCGTATCAACGAATTCCATCCCGCCTTCTTTCCTAATATGCTGATAGATGAAGACGGCAACTGCTGGATCAGACAGTTCACTGCTGCCGATTTCGAGGGATATCTCTATGACATTTTTAATCAGGAAGGGATATTCATCAAACAAGCTGTTCTTTCCTATCCCCTTTCTATGTTTCAAGGAAGGCAAAACATACAGCCTATTGGCCTCAGAATTCGATTATCCTATGGTTAAACGCTTCCGGCTGGAAGAAATTAAGGAATAATTGTTACAGATTTCTCCAATTATCTCTTGCCCTTTATTTCTGTTATAATGAAGACAAATAATATTGTGGTGACCAATGAGCAAACCTATAAATGAGAAAGATCTGGCAGGCTATTTTTCGGAAATAGTTTTGGACTTGCCTGTTTCAATGGCCTATCTCTACGGTTCGTTCCTCGATGATACATTCAATAAATTCAGCGATATCGATATCGCAATTCTTATAGAAGATCTCCCTGATAAGCACCAGCAACTGCAGCTTGAGATGAAGATAGCTGCTCTTCTTGATCAGAGATTCAAAAAACCGTTTGATATACGCGCTGTCAATAATGCTCCCCTCAAAGTTAAAGGGGAAGTCGTCACCCGTGGAAAACTTATCTATTGTAGAGACGAAGCAATCAGGATCAGCTTCGAGACTTATGTAAGAGACAGGTATTTTGATTTTTTGCCCACCCTAAATTCCATGAGGAAAGTCTATCTTTCCTCTGTAAAATCAGGAGGTCTCATTGGTCAAGCCTGAAGTTATAGAGGACAGAATAAAAAAACTCCAGAATTATTTAGAAAAGCTGTATGAACTCAAGACGACTCATAAAAAAGAATTTATTGCAGATTTCAGGAACAGCAGCAGCGCCAAGTACTTGCTCCAGGTCAGTATTAAATGCTGCCTGGATATTGCAAATCACATTATCGCCTCGGAGAAATTCAGAAGTCCAAATGATTATGGGGATTCCTTCCGCGTTCTCAATGAACAAAAGTTAGTGGCCGATTCTCTCATAGACAGGCTTGTCGAGATGGCCAAGTTTAGAAATCGCATCGTCCATGTTTACTGGGAAGTCGACGAAGATCTTGTTTTTGACATCCTTCAGAATTATTTGAATGATTTTGAGTTGTTTATTCAGTCCATACTTAAAGTCCTCTAAAGATAAAAGAATATTGTCTTCACCAATATAAGTCCCCTTGTGCTAAGAGGAACTGCCATAAGATTGGTTCTAAGATGGGATTAGCGGTTTAGGAGATTCAGAGTGAAATGTTGGTATGGCTGGGCTCTACTCGCCTCAATTTTTCTTACTTCTCCGTCTCAAATAAAAAAATTAGAGTAGGGATAATTATTTTCTTCATTTTTCCCCCTGAACTTTATTGTAATCGATTTACAACCCAATTCAAACGAAAAACTTAAAACATCTACAAACTTATAAAGACATTCTTTTAGACAAATCGACTGGGGAGGGACTCATGCACAAGAATGCACTTTTTTTTTCAATTATGACAGTTCCTATTGATCATGCAATTATTTATATCCATCTTGATCATCGAACATGAGAGGACATTCAATATCCCTTGTATAAAGATGCAATCGGCATAATATGAACGCTGTTTTGTTTTTCGTATCGTGTCCCCATATAAAAAAGAAACATTTTAACGTTTCTCTTGCTGTTAGCTTTGAAGGAAACTAGGTTGTTAACGTCCCTCTTACTAACTACAGGTGATGCTTTGATTTCGATCGCATATAGCGTGTCGCCCGACTCAAACACACAATCGATTTCACGACCGCCCGAACTTTTGTAATAAAACAGCTCATCGGCAGCGATTAATCCGAGTTTTCTTCTTTTCTCGAATTCGGATAGAACGAAATTTTCAATGATCTGTCCATCGCTCAATTTGATATTCATGCTTTCGATGATGCCGTTATCGGAAAAATATATTTTCGATGCTTTGATATAGCGTTTTGCGGGACCATACTGATATCCCCGAAGTTTAAATATCAACTGAGATGATCTCAAGGCATTGATGTATTTCTTGGCGGTCGGATGACTCAAGCCTGATTCTTTTGCGAAATTCGATATTTCCAGATGTGAACCAATCGATCTTGCGATATGGTAGAAAATCGCCATGAGTCCATCCGCATTTTCAATGCTTGCCAGCTGCATCATGTCTCGTATGAAATAAGTGTTCCTGTAATTTTTTAATATAGCCTGTTTTTGCTCTGCATCCTTTTGATTGAGCACTTCAGGAAATTGCCCGTAGGTTACGGCTTCGCGAAGTGTCCGCTGAGCGCTTTTGATTTCAGCGTGATTCAATTTTTCGGTGAATATGGAATGGTCCTGATTGCCTTCGTTTTCTCCCCAGCAGCATGTGGGCAGCGAAAGGATCTGAATTCTTCCGGCCAGGGAATCGGCGGCGGAATCCAACAGCCCCAATGCACTCGAGCCACTCATAAGAAAACGGGCATTCTCGTTATCGATGGAATACTTCACCGCAACAGTCAATTCAGGAAACCCTTGAATCTCATCGATGATCGCTTTTTTGCCGAGTCGTTGAATAAAACCCTTTGGATCTTCCCTTGCCCAGCTCAAATCGTCAAAATCATCCAATGTGGAATATCTGAAGTCGGGAAAATTGGTTTTTAAATAGGTTGTTTTCCCCGACCTCCTGGGACCAATGAGAAGAACACTCTTATCGGGGGTGAAACTAAGCCATCGTTTAAACATAGTTACATAATAACATGGATATATTGAAAGTCAAGTTGAAATATAACCATTAATATATTCCTTGATTTTCCCAAAAAACCAAATTATTTTGGTATTTGTTCTGCCCTCAATAAGGCATAAATAAGTCAAACATACACGTTGAATTCATTTAGCTCTAGAGATATATCTGGTAAAGTCCATGTTGCATATATGTTCCAAAATCGATTGAAAATAGCTGAAGATATGGCAAAAAGGCGTAAAACAAAATGTCTTTGAACGCTCTATAGCGGTCATTGTAGAAACAATCGCTAAATAATTACCTTTTCCATCAAGATTGAACTCTCTAACAAATTTCTCCACTAGTATCTGATCTGTATATTTTCCTTGTTTATCAAATATTTTAA
>CAZWHQ010000136.1:0-3359 GCA_964633715.1 uncultured Eubacteriales bacterium | reverse complement strand
GGAAGTAATCATACAGGTCGGTTGCCCGACCAAGAAATCAGACCCGGAAAAGGAGCCTTTTTTGGCCTGAGTTGCAATGTTAAATTTCCGGTCAATTTTGAAAATTCACAATATTTAACAATTTCTTAATAAAAAAAGGGAATTTTTAATTCATATTCGTTCGAGTTTTCTCCAATTTTGAACATAAAACCTTCAAAGTTAAAAAAACATTAATTTTTTTTAATAATATCTAAAAATTATTTTTGTCCAAAGTTCTGTAATTGGACGATTTATTGATTTATTTTCTGTATTTTTGTATTGAATTCAAATTTTTTTAATAAACAAGGAGGCCCCCTGAAATGGAATCATCTCAGGTACTTAATTTAGAGAGCAGTGCTGAACAGCTCAGTGTAGAGAAAAAGGAAATAGGGATATCCGATAAAGATATTCTGACAATTCACCTGGACTATTTTTTTGACAGTCAAAAATCTCCCATTCAAAACATCATGAATCATATCGAAAAAGAAATTTTAATCCAAGCGTTATTGAGATTCGAGGGAAATCAAAGGAAAGCGGCTCAATTTCTTGGTTTGAAGGCAAACACCCTGAATTTTAAGATAAAAAAGCACAAGATCAGATTTCGGAAAATCATTGTATGAGACAGAAAATGAGTATGAATAGATCAGAGCAAACAAAGAAACCAACCATAGCGAATGAACTGAAACACATGCAGACGAGAAGTATTGATATAGATTACATTAAAGTCCACCACTCCTGGCACGCATTTATCAAATACTGTGAATCCATGGGCTTTGGCGAGATCGAAATTCTCAAAATTCAGAATGGGCTTCCGGTAATGGCAGAAGTAGTCAAACGTAAAGTGAAATTTTTATAATGGTATAGATTTTTAATTGAGCCACAAAATATCCAGTCTTAGAACGTTCTTTTCGTTCTGAAATATATCAAAATATAACTAATCCAATATTTTTCCTTGCTGCCATGGCCAGGCTCCCACGGTAATGTTCCGTCTTTTGAAACAGACCTGTGGTGGTGCACATGAATTTCACAAGAGAACATTCTTCTATGATGAAATGATACAAGTCTTTTCTCAATAACCTAAACATTAATCCTCCTGGAGAGATTGTCTAAAACAGTGTAAAAAACATTAAAACTTGATAAACAATTCTCGCTTGTGATAGAAGGATTTCATGAACACACCTACAGTATTTCCAGCTAAATCTATTTCCAATGTTGGTATCATTTCGAACAAGTTCTTGAGCCTTGGTATCAACACGTTTATCGACGCCAGTCGGTATGTGCATGAATTGCCCTATGGATATAACTCCGATCGAGATGACTTGATGATTCTATTTAAAGAAAATAAAGGAACCTGTACGACAAAACACGCTGTTATGGCCACCTTAGCCATTGAAATGAATCTTCCTGTAAAAAAAAATGTAGGTATATATGCCATGACTGAAGAAATCGTTACTGGCACCAATGAGATTCTAAACAAATTCAATCTTCCTTATGTGCCCATGATTCACTGCTTTCTGGTTTATGGTGAATACCGAATTGATCTGAGTGAGGGCAACAACAACGGCAAAAACCGTTCCATAGAAGAGTTTTTATTCACCCAGCAGGTCGAAGCGAATATTTCCGCTAAAGACGAATACCTGTTGTACCGAAAAGCTTTGAAAGACGTTATTCTAACCCAGGGAAAAATGGAAGGGGTGGATATAAGACGGCTCCTCCACGCCCGAGAAGAGGGCCTTAAGCTGCTAAAAAAGAATATCCAAGAAGAATAATAACAAAATCACACAAAGAAAAACTCAAACCCGAATTCAGTTGAAAGGGAACATTCTTGTATACTAGCGCCTGATGGAGCAGGGATTTTGTCTGCGATAGCCTCTATGGCGGACGCCATTTTATCAACCAGCCCAATCTAATTTGACCTTCTCAAGAAGACATGCTATAAAAGGGGACTTATCATCAAAATTAAAAAAATGACATTGAAAAAAAACAGAAAAAAACACTATGAAAAACCTGGACAACTATCTCCCTATCATCGGTGAAACAGCCCTAGGCAACCTCTATCAAAAAGCTCATCGCCTGATCAACCGGCACATTGTTCATATCAATTCCACCGCACACGGAGGCGGAGTCGCTGAAATTCTAAACAATTTAATCCTCCTCCTCAACGACTGCGGTATCGATTCCGGGTGGAGAGTTTTAATGGGCCCGTCCGATTTTTTTTCGGTGACGAAGAAATTTCATAATGCCCTGCAAGGAGATTCCATCAACCTCTCCCAAAACAAAAAAAGACTCTATCTTGATACAAATGAACGATTTTCTCATTTCACCCATCTCGACCACAATTGTGTAATTATCCATGACCCACAACCCTTACCCCTGATCAAATACAAGAAGAAAAAACAGCCCTGGGTCTGGCGCTGTCATATCGACATCACTCAACCCAACCAGGAAATCTGGGATTTTGTCAAACCATTTATCCTCCGTTACGATGTGATGATTATTTCAAACAAGAATTTCATGAAAAAAGAACTGCCCCTCGAACAAAAAATCATCCATCCGTCCATCGATCCTCTTTCTGTAAAAAATATGGATCTATCCGAGGAAACGATCAAAAAAACCATCAAAAAGTTCGGCATCCCCACCGATAAACCTTTAATCACTCAAGTTTCCCGTTTTGATCCCTGGAAGGATCCAGAGGGGGTTCTCAAGGTTTTTGAAATAGTCAAGAGTAAAGTGGACTGCCGGCTTGTCTTCTGCTACAACATGGCGCCAGATGATCCTGAAGGGATCGTAATCTACAACAGGATGAAAAAAAAGGCCGCTAAACATATCGAGAGAGGAGACGTACTTTTCGTCCTGGGTGACAACCAGATCCTCGTCAATGTTCTTCAGAGAATATCATCTGTGATCCTGCAGAAATCCATACGGGAAGGATTCGGGCTGACCGTCTCGGAAGCTCAATGGAAAGGAACACCGGTTGTCGCTTCCAATATAGGCGGTATTCCCGCACAGATTTTAGATAATGTCACAGGTTTTCTCGTCGATCCCTATGATTTTTCCGGATGTACAGATAAAGTTGTCTCTCTGCTCAAGGATAAAAAACTGGCAATCGAGATGGGGAAAAAAGGAAGAGAACATGTGAGAAAGAACTTTCTCATCACTCGCCATCTGTCTGATTATCTTGACCTTATGATTGAGGTTCTAAATAACTACTGATCGGATTCTCTCTGGCCACAAACTCAGATGTTTTTCTGAAAAAGATAGCGTCAACCAACCTTCATGTCAAACAAACCAAGATCTCTGTCATTTGTAATATTCCTTTTCGAGCGTTAAACTATAGCGAA
>CAZWHQ010000135.1:0-3471 GCA_964633715.1 uncultured Eubacteriales bacterium | reverse complement strand
CAAAAATTATTTCTAAAATGATTTTGTTTTGATAATATCATTCTGAGCTAGCTGTACAGAAAAGAGACGTCCAAATGAAAATTAGTTCTTTTGCGCTATTTATGATTAAAGTTTAAGGCTCCACCGTTTTTCTGAAGAAAAATCCGTTACATTCTCCTTTATTTCAAATCAGATCGAAGACTGGTACTCGTTTTTGAGCAAAGAGGGATTATAAATGCGTGATCCATTAAATCAATCTGAAACGATCCCTGTAAAGGCCTTTGTCACTTATGATGTTGCGGGATACTTTGTAAAATTTGACTGGTTTCCAGAACACGAGAAAAATGCAAAATTATTGAGCCTCTTAAATAAAAATGGTTTGGAAAAGAAGTCTAACGAAAAATCTGATTGAAGACCCAGTAAAGAAATGTCAGAGTATAAACAGTTAGAAGTACCCACACTAAAATGGAGAGTGTTTCGTTCAGACGTTTGAAAAAAGGTGATCGCACGGTCCTTTTTCGATTCATTTTCGAAATGGCAAAAAACAAAACCAAACCTAAAAGTAAATACAGCCATTTTCGCATCAAATATTACAACTCTTTTAAGGTCAACCAAACAGATTTGGCATTATTAGATAATGAGGAACCTTAGTCAAGCAATAGAAATTTAAGATTTTAATCTTTTGAAAATAACTAGGAACTTCTTTTTTCCTCAAGGGCTTTCTTAATCCTGGAGGGTGTCATGGGGAGCATAAACATCCTCACTCCTGCGGAATCAAAGACGGCGTTTGCTATCACTGCTCCCATTGTTGTGATCGCCGGTTCTCCACATCCTTGAGGAGGCATTTCCGTATTGTCCACAAGGACAGTTTCAATTTTTGGTTGCCAGGAAATTCGGGGGATCTCATAGGTGTCAAAATTCTCATCCTTCACCTGGCCACCCTGGAACTTTATCTCTTCAGTAAGGCAGTATCCGAGGCCCATGGTGAGGCCGCCTTCTATCTGCATTCTCACACCTTCAGGATTAATGACTTCACCCGTATCCTGAGCACAGATGATGCGGTCCACGCGAATCTCTCCCGTACCTTTATTGACATGGACTTCGGCCATCGTGGCAACGTATGTCCCCAAATAGTCCGTACAGGCTATGCCATAACCCTTTCCACTTGGAGCTTTGGAAAATGAATTTCCAAACTTTTCCGCAGCAGCTGCCAGAACTCTTTGCATCCGTTTATCCGTTAGATTTTTTTTCCTGAAGGACAGAGGATCCATTCCGCATTCAAACGCCATACTATCGATTTGAGATTCCATAGCGAAGACATTGGTGTTGCTTCCCGGACCGCGCCATGCGCCGGTTCCAAATGGATGGGGGCTGCCACTGCCTCCGCCCCTCCCTCCTCCGTAGGACGTGACTGTGTAATGGGGAATATTGTAAAACGGCAAAGAGCTGCGATTGCCCGCATAGTAATTGTGATATTCCCAGTATACAATCTTATTCGAATTATTGAGCCCTGAATGGATGTCGATGACGGCTGCAGGGCGGAACGTGTCATAAAAGAATTCTTCCTTTCGGCTCCAGGCCACCTGGACTGGTTTTCCTGTTAATTGGGCCAACCGGGCTGCTTCCCCAACCTGCTGGCCGCTGTTTTTCCCTCCAAATCCGCATCCCACAAAAGGTGTCATGACCCGGACTTTTTCTGTGGGAAATCCAATGGCTCGAGCGGCATCTCCCTGGGCCCTAAATGGGGCCTGAGTGGACGCCCAAACTGTAGCCTTGTCTCCCTCGATAACAGCAACAGCCGTATGATTTTCGGTTGGAGCATGTGCGACATAGTGATTAAAATAAGTATTATTTATATGTTTTGTGGCCAGTTTTTTCCCTTCAATCACATTTCCCGATTCTGAATCATTGTTGCCTTCTGAAGACGAATTTTTCAAGTGTTCAAAAATGTTTGTGTTATCGACATTGAATTCTGGTATCTCGTAATCGGCTTTGATTTTTAATAGCGCTTTGTCTGCGATATCTCTATGTTCATGGAGTACGGCCAACAGGTCATTGTCTTGAATGAGCTGAATACCTTTAATTTTTTTTGCCTCTGAGATATCCACACTCTTCAATGTTGCACCGTGTGCCGGGGGGCGCAAAATACGCGCAAACAACATCCCAGGAAGACGGATGTCAATGGCAAATTTTGCATTGCCGGTAACTTTTTCTTTTCCGTCCAATCTGTCTGTGGCTTTCCCCGAAATAGTGTGTTTTGAATAGTGCTTGATAGGGGGCTTGTTTCCGAGATGTCTCTCGATTTTTTTCCCTTGAGTCAACTGAGCATAGGACACTTTTTTCGCGGGATTCGATTTATCGGAAATCAAACCGTTTTGAACTGTCAGATTATTCAGCGGTGTTTGAAGATGTTCCGACGCCATCTGGAGAAGAACGCCTCTGGCTTCAGCTGCAGCTTGACGTATTGGTGGGCCGAAATATTTAGTGCTTCTTGATCCAAAAGTCCCGCTGTCGTAGACACAGAGATCGGTGTCGCCAATAATCATATCGACTGAATTCAGAGAAACATCCAATTCCTCCGCCAGCATTTGTGCAAAAGATGTGTAAATTCCCTGTCCCATTTCAATTTTGGGACAGAAACATGTTACGCGGCCATCTTCTCCAATTTTGAGATAGGCATTAAAATCATCGGGATATCCACGACTTCGCCTCTGTTGAAGATTAAAAAGATTCCCCGTTGAAAAAAGGATAAAAAGCCCTCCGCCGGTAAGCTTAAGAAAATCCCTGCGGCCGATTTGTGTTGCCTTTGAAATTTCTTCAGACTCATAGAGTTCAAAATCGTCGTTTTTCATGGTGTTTGTCCTCTCATGACTTTTGAGGCCGTATGTATAGCCTCGATGATGCGTTGATAAGATCCACATCTGCAGAGGTTTCCCTCCAATGAAGTTTTAATATCTTTGGTGGATGGTTGTGGATTTTTTTTCAGAAGGCTGTAGGCTCCAAGGATCATCCCGGGAGTACAAAATCCACATTGGAGTGCATTGTGCTTTAAAAAAGCCTCCTGTATTGTGTGGAGATTTCCGTTTTTTTGAAGCCCTTCTATGGTAAGGACCTCTTTTCCTTCAACATTACCTATTGGATATTGACAGGAGAGAACAGGTTCAAGGTTGATAAGAACTGTACATGCCCCGCAAAAGCCTTCACCACAGCTGTATTTTGTGCCTGTCAGAGAGAGGTCCGATCGTAAAATCCATAAGAGCATACGATCGGAATCTGTCGTCAGGCGAACGGCTTGTCCATTGAGTTGAAAATTAATGGTTTTTTCCATATTTATTCCCCACTAGTAAAATCTTATCGAATTAATATCTATCATATGACGTTCATGGAGTCAAAAATTATATCTCTTGTGAAGTGCATGGAAATGCATCCTGGAAGGCCAGTGATTCAGACAGTAGGAAGCAATCTATTCTAACTCATTAATTTTTAATAGTT
>CAZWHQ010000134.1:0-3523 GCA_964633715.1 uncultured Eubacteriales bacterium | reverse complement strand
AGTCCCTACTTTTTACACAAAAAGTAGGGACTGTCCCCACTTTTTTGTCCCCACTTTTTTTCCCCACTTTTTGTGTCCCCACTTTTTTTCTTTTCTTTTTAAAGCCAGGCCCCAATTCTTGAGAAAAGGGGGGGGTTCAACTAGAATAGGGGGCATGAGAATGAGAAAAATCCTGCTTGAGGAGATAAACCTTTTCGACAAGCGGTTCCGAATTTCTTTTTTTAGCTCCATAGACCAACTGATGAATTCCATCCAAGAAGTTGGGTTGATATATCCACCTGTAGTCACACAGCGGAATGGATACATAATCCCTCTTACAGGATGGAAGAGGATTTTAGCCTGCAAACAACTTTCCCTTTCACCTATTCCAGTGTATTTGAGTGAAGAGACGGATGATCTGAGGAGTTTTAAACTGGCCCTTTTTGAGAATTTGACAACCCGGAAATTCGATCTGATTGAGCGGGCAGAAATTGTGAGCCGATTAAAAAAATTTGGAGAAACCGAGGAGAGAATAATCAAGGAATATTTTCCTCTCTTTGGAATTCCTCAAATATTCAACTATTATGACCTCTATATAAAGATATCTCGTATGAACAGAAAAGAGAAAGGTCTTGTGAGTGAAAAAAAAATGTCTCTTTCTGTGGTTGAACAAGTTGTTCAATTTTCTCCTAAGGAGAGGAAGTCGTTTTTCCCATTGCTTGTTTTCTTGAGCCAGAACAAACAAAAAGAACTACTCGAATGGGCGAGGGAAATTTCTTTAAGAAAGGAAGAACCAGTTCAAAAGATATTTAATTCTGAGGAAATTAAGGAGGTTTTGCTTTCTGAGAACCTCTCTCCTCTCCAGAAAGCAGACAAAGTCCGTTTGGAGCTCAAGAAAAAAAGGTTTCCTCTGCTCTCAGCTCGTGAGAGATCTTTTGAATCAGCCAAAAAAAAACTTGGATGGCCGAAGGATATCGACCTTTCTCCCACACCTTATTTCGAAGACAATGAAGCGCATATTAAATTCAGTTTCATTGGGAATAAAGACTACGTAAAAAAGTTATCCAATTTGCTCCAAATGGCAGAAAAAGATGAATTTGCAGCTCTCCTCAAATTTGTTTCGGATGAATAACCACCAATTTTCACCCCAGAAAATTTTTATCGATAAAAAATGTTTGGATTTTCCCTTAACGGAAAAAATCCTCCAGAGAACAACACAGACACCCTTTGAGGTTGTCGAAAACATTCAGAGTTTTTTTATCTCAGCACAAGCCAGCAAAGATCCCCTTTCCTTAGGAAAATCAACACTGCTTCTCACTTCCCAAAAAGGAAATTTTGTCAAATCCTGTCCCTGTACTCCAGGATACATTGGATGCAATTATTATATCATCAATTTGGACCTGAATTGCCCTATGGACTGTTCTTATTGTATCCTCCAACACTATCTTTCCAATCCATTTATCACGGTTCATGTCAACAGACAAGATCTTTGGAATGGATTGGATGAATTTTTAAGTAAACACAGGAATAAAAGACTGCGTATAGGAACCGGCGAACTTGGAGATTCCTTGGCTCTTGACCATCTCACTGGAAATTCTCTGGAGTTAATTTCGTATTTTCGATCAAAAAAAAATTTTCTTTTTGAACTTAAAACAAAAACAGTAAATATTGAAAATCTCTTATCTGCGGAACCCGCGGAGAATATTATCATTTCATGGTCCCTGAATTCTGAAAAAATGGCCCAAACCGAAGAGAGAGGAGCCCCTCCTGTCCGTCACAGGATCAAGGCCGCTCAAGTGCTCACAAAAAGAGGTTTTAGGGTTGGATTTCATTTTGATCCAATTATTATCTATCCTGGGTGGGAACTGGGGTATGCCGAAATTATAAGCTCACTCTTTTCTTCAATTGATCCAAATAGGATAGCCTGGATCAGCCTAGGAAGTTTGAGGTTTCCGCCAAACCTCAAACCGATCATTCAGAAAAGGTTTCCCAAATCACGGATTATCTGTGAAGAAATGATACGGGGGCAAGATGGAAAATTTCGGTATTTTAAACCTCTCCGTACAGAGTTGTACAGAAATGTTGTCCATCTTATAAGAAGAGATGGAGGAAAGAAAATCCCCCTTTATTTTTGTATGGAGAATAAAGAGATCTGGGAAATAGGGCTTAAAAGAAAACCGAGGGATAAGGAAGATGTTGAAAAGTCCATCTCCTTACCCCTCGGAATTTGTCGTTGATTTGAGTACTTTAGAAAGTCAAAACTGAATGTTTCAGGTTACTCTATTCCCTCTGTTTTCTTTTCTGCGATAATACCCACGACCACGACACCCGCTTCTTTTAGAGGACCTATGATTTCGACGACCCGTCCAAACTCCAAGTCCTGGTCTGCTCTCAAGTAGAGCTTTTTGTCTCCGGCTGTCAGCATGATCTCTTCTAACGCAGTAGAAAGGTTTTCCTCAAGCACTTCTTCCTGGTTTAAGTACAATCTTCCATCTTCTCTTATGGAGAGGACGAGTTCCGGATTTTCAGGGTAATCGATCATGTTCAATGCTGTCGGGAGTCGGACATCGACACCTTTTTTCACCAATGGTGTAACAACCATGAAGATAATCAGCAGAACAAGAAGAACATCACAAAGAGGGACCACATTAGGTTCAGATTTGACTTCTTCGTTGCCTTTAGAAACGCTCATTCCCATCTTACACCTCTCGACCTTTATTAAATCAATAATAAAGATATTTCAATTTATGCAGGTTTTTGTTTTTCTTTAATAAAAAAGTCAACGATTTCTGAACTGGTGTTGGACATTTCAGCTTGGTAGACTTCGACTTTTGAATTCAAGACATTGTAGCACCACAGGGCAATAATGGCCACACCGATTCCAAACGCTGTTGTGATCAAAGCTTCAGCAATACCGCCGGCAACAGCCCCGATACCACCTGATCCGGTGAGCGCCATGCCTCTAAATGCATTGATGATTCCGCCGATTGTTCCAAACAGGCCGATAAAGGGTGCAGAGGTGGCAATCGTTGCCAATATGCTTAGACCTCTTTTTAATTCCTGTGTGAAGATAGTAGAACCTCTATCCATTCCCCTCGAAGCTGTCGAAATCTGCTCTTGGATATCGAGTCCAGCTTTTTTCCCCTCAAAGAATTCCTGGATTCCTGCGGAAGTAATTCGAGCGAGATGGCTTCCCTTAAACTCTTTCTTGGACGAAAGATTTAAGGCCTCTTCAACTTTTCCACTCTTTAATAGATTCGCGAGTTTTGGAGCGATTTGTTTGGATTTTCTTTTGGCTCTGGCAAAAACAAGATTCCTTTCGAAGAAAAAATAAATTGATACAATAGATAGAGAAACCAGAATAACCGCTACCGCCTTGGCCAAACCTCCCATGGCCGACCACATTTCAATCAGACCGAATTGCATTTTAGTACCTCCTTTTAAGATAGAAAGCCAGTGATAGCTTTTTTTCTATTTTAATTTAAAATAAACAGTGACAGTAAAAATAACTCCTCTTGGGCGACCGTTGATAACCATAGGTTCA
>CAZWHQ010000133.1:1384-3536 GCA_964633715.1 uncultured Eubacteriales bacterium | reverse complement strand
AATATCCTGTGTCCCTTTCAATTTGTTGATAATAATTAAAAATTTTATTAATTTTTAAAAATTTTATTAATTTATCTGGTCGCACTCTTCTAATCATCACTTCAGACCATGGAGAACAATTTTACGAGTACGGTATGTTTGCTCATTCCTCTCAACATAGACGTTTTGCTGAGATTTCAACACACATTCCTCTTATTTTCTACAGTCCCTCGCTGCCGGAGATCGGACGTCTGGATATCATGTGCGAAATTGTAGATATCACACCGACAATTTTGGACGCTTTGGGTGTGGATTCCCTCGATACATTTCAGGGGAAGAGTTTCTATAATATCCTATCGGGTCGCAAGAATGCTGAGTCCTGGGACAAAAAAAGGATTTTTTATGCCAATCCATGGCAGACTGGAATAAGGGACAGTAACTTCAAATGTGTATTAAATAAAACGATCGGGAAAGTTTATCTGTTTGATTTGATAAATGATCCGGAGGAACAACAAGACATCTCAGAAAATACAGACTTCGCCCAAAATATTTCCGGATACATCTCTCAACTCAATTCATTTATGGAGGAAAACTCACTTCTACGGAAACAATTTAACATTACACAGGTCTCTCTGGTTCCCGGACTTCCTTCCCGTCCTCTTTCCTTTGATAGATACTCGAATTTTTTTGTGACTTTTGATAGACCTTATTTTGTCTACCGGGAGAATAATTCCGCTATAAGCAGTCAGATAGACTGGGACAACAATAAAAAAGGAATACTGCCTCTTTTTGAAGAGAAGAAATGGTTTTGTCCGGTCAACACCGATATTCTTAAAGAAAGCGGAGCAGTGGAATTCTGGATCAAGATAGATAAAAACCTCAAATGGAAGCAGACTCTTTTTACATCCGAATTTGTTTATGGGACCGATGTCCTGAGCATCCGGGTGTACAATATTGAAAACTCGAGATATGGACTTGAAGTACAGCGCAAACGGCAAGACACGGTTCACGATGTGTTCAATTTTACATTCCTTAAAAATTTGAATTGGAATCACATCTTCCTTTCCTGGATTTCGGATGAAATTTTCTTCCTGTTGAATGGGACTCTAATAGCCCGCACCGGGATCGATTCAGGCCTCCTGATCAGTCAGCCTCAAACGGAAAGCATTATCTTGAGCGGTGACAGATGTACTGTAGACGATTTCCGTGTATCGAACAGTTCTAGACTAGAGATAAAGACATCGGACATAGAAAATAAGCTGAGCAATAAGGCCCTTGAGCGCCTGAGAGCTCTTGGGTATATAAAATAGATTCGCGGCTTGATCAATTTAAGCTTCATTTTCGTAGTTCATATGATTTGAATTCACTCGAACTTATTCAGGATTCTTTATACTAGTGACATCACCTTTTGGATTTATATTTGCCTCTTCATTCAATTTCTTCTGTTCATTACTAACTTGATCATTTTCGTATTCTAGGAATTTTCCTTGAGTTAATTTTGCCCAATCAACCCAAACCTTTTCACCGCTGGAAGATGAGGGGGAATACATACTGATTCCAGCTCTTCCTGTGGATAAACTTGTATCAGTACCTGACCAGACTAAATGTCCATTGATATAGAATTTCAGACGGTTTCCGTTCGCAACAACTTTAAGTGTATTCCATTTGTATCCGGTTTTTATCTTAGGGGATTTTGCCCAAGATTGGAGAGCAGTGTCTTTTCCATTGATACTCTTCCAGATTGAATAATATCCGCTTCTAGTATATTGAAAGAGATACGATTTATTCCATCTTTTATCACTAGTCAAAGAAGAAGGATTCCCACGAACTAAAAGATTGTTTGCATAGTTACTAGCACCACTTCTTCTTAGTCTGGCTTCATAAACAAAATTAGAATAATTCTTTTGATGACTCGTACTAGTCCATTTTCCGGAACCTTCTCCTTGACCCGTGTAATATGAAGAAGATTCGATCCTCCAGGTTCCATAGTGTTTAACCCATCCTGCTTTAGAGCCGTTAAATTGTGAATTGAAGCCACCGGATCCGCCGCCTCCTGCAGCTCTAATAGTAAAGTAGTTATTTGAATAGTCATTCTTCGATGTATCAGACTTGGCTATCACTTTAACCCTGTAGTTAGAGCCTATAGTTTGGTTTGATGGCACACTCCATTTAT
>CAZWHQ010000133.1:0-1284 GCA_964633715.1 uncultured Eubacteriales bacterium | reverse complement strand
CCCCGCTCCCATGTCTCCCCGCCGTTCGGATAGGTCACCTTCGGAGTGACAGCCTTATTTATCGTAAAATAGTTGTCTGAATAGTCATTCTTCGATGTATCAGACTTGGCTATCACTTTGATCCTGTAGTCAGAGCCTTTAGTTTGGCTTGATGGTACCTTCCATTTATAAGAACCATCGTTATTTGTAGTAGAGACAATAGTCCGGTTGAGCTTGGATCCCTTGTAAAGCGCAATCTTCACGTTAGTTCCAGGAAAATCACTCCATCTGATCGTGTAGCTCTTACCCTGCTCCCATGTCTCCCCGCCGTTCGGATAGGAGACTTCACTTGTAGTATCTTCACTTTTACCATAAATCCATAATATCCCATCTTTGTCATCTTTATGCAGGGATCTACGTTTCGTCTCGCCTTTGCCTGTACGTCCATACATCGTTTTATCAATATCGTATACCTTATTCAATTTTCCATAAAGGTCTCTAAGATTTAGCCAATGGCCAAATTCATGGGTGGCAACATTTTGAATATCATATGTTTCTGTCTTTCCGTTTGTCGACCAAGTTAAGGTTTTGTTAAAAATAATGTCACATTCAAATATTATTCCAGCTACCGACCAAGAATATGCTGTAGCTACAGCACTTGTATTGCCCCAAAATATCTCATTTTTTGTATTAGCCATCCTAAATTGTAATGAGTCAGAAGAGGAGCTTTTTGCTTTTGTTGCACCATTATAGATAAACTTAAGATTACTATTAACCTTATTCCACTCATTTGCTGCCGCTTGGACAGAATTGCCTTCCCCTTGAGTATCAGATGTGTTTTCGTTTATTTTATATTTTATCTCGTGTTTTTTTCCAAATACTCCCCATTTTTTTTTCCCATAACCGAATGTAACTTTAAAGGGAACTAAATTACTAGTGCCGTTTTCCGTTGTGACCGTTACAGGTCCGCTACCAGCTGATCCTGGATATTTTTTTCCATTTTTTAGTTTCATTGTATCCACTGGAACTTTGCATTGAATCTCTTTATCGCTCCATTTTACTATTGGGGCCTCCATCCGATCTTCGTTATCCTTAAAAAAGAATTCCACTTTACTTGATTTATTCTTATCTCCAAAATTCAATCCTTCTATAGTAACAACATACTTGGTACCTGCAGAAGCTTTGTATGGCGATATTTTCGAAATATATGGCGAATTCACTTGTGCAATATATATTATTTTCTGATAATCATTATCCAAAGATTTGATTTCTATGATATCTTTCTCATCATTTATCTCAATTTTT
>CAZWHQ010000132.1:0-3548 GCA_964633715.1 uncultured Eubacteriales bacterium | reverse complement strand
ATCTTTCATGCGATTGATTGACAGCTATCATTGTCCACCTCAGTGTATATAAATAACATTATATAACAAATGTATTATATTCAAATTTCATTATATGTCAAGCTTTATTTCACATATTGAGGAAGATGGGCGTCCTGTTGAACTCGATGACCTTACAGTTCGGTCTTTTGACCAGGCTTCATCTATTTAGAATACAGATCGTTTTCTATTCAACTTCAGTATACACTGGGTAACTTTCTCTATTTTGATCATTGACGGCCACTAGAATATAGGCATACTTTTCGTTTTGATTCACATTTCGGTGTTTATAACTCAATTTGCCGGCGTCTAGTTCGGCCAAAAAGATATAAGTTCCACCCTTGAATAGATAAACTCTATGTCTCTGAGATTTTTCATTCTTCGGATTCACTTCCCAAGAGAGAATATTGATGTATTCTGCCTGGGACAATGACCGGTTAAAGACTTTAACTCCTAAAAAGTTTTGTGGTGGAAAAAACTTGTTGAGATCTGCATGACCACATAATAATGTAAACTCTCTTGCCTGAGCTTCCTGTTTAGTTGTTTCATCCTCAACAAAAAATTCTTTTTGGCTGGGAGATCCATCGCCAAAAAATATCTCTTGAGGAATTATACTTGTATCCTCGGTTTTTAGATGCATATCTTGAATCAACCCACAAGAGGAGTTCAGCCCTCCCTTAGAATCTAGTTTTAAAATCAGGGGCCTCTCGACATCTATAAAATGATCGGTAAACCACTGCAAACCTCTAATTCCGCCATAGGCGATATATCCTCCAATATCAGAGGATTGGATGGAATAGGCGGCTCCTTGCTTTTCTCGGTCATAGGTTTTCTGCCATTCGATTTCTCCGCTAGATGAGAGCTTCAAAAACCAGATATCTGTTTTTTCATTCCAGTCAAATCCAGAACCGGCGACGACATATCCTCCATCACTAGTCTGAAAGACAGATCTAGCCACTAAAGGAATATCCCGCTTAAAAGACTTTTGCCATTCAATCTGACCAAAAGGCGAAAGCTTTAAAATCAGGGCTCCCATTTGACCCGGCAAAGAGGTTTCATGCCCGCCAACAACATATCCCCCATCCATTGTCTGCTGCACAGAAAAAGCCCCTTCGCGTTTTAATCCTCCATAGAGTTTTATCCATTCGATTTGCCCTATCGAAGACAACTTGATAAGACAGACATCCAATCTCTCCTCATGACGAATGGCTCCAACGAATCCAGCCACAATATATCCATCATCATTTGTTTGATAAACGGAATAAGCTTCGTTCCGTCCCTCAAATAATCGATATGTGTATTCCTGGATCCATTCCAGGTTTCCGGATGACGTCAACTTTAAAATGAGAATTTGGCTGGAAGTATCCCAGGGTCCCCAGGCACGACTGTAACCTGCAACAATATATCCCCCATCTCTTGTATTTTGTATGGATTCGGGAACTTCATTCATAAAGGTTGGATTTTGGGAATATCCGTAGGATTTCTTCCATTCAACATTTCCTCCGGTCGAAATTTTCATCAAGGAAAGATCAGCGGCCTTATAACCCCAAGCTTCTCCTGCAGAAACACATCCCCCATCGGGAGTCGAGGCAATGGAACGAGTAAGATGGCGCAAATATTTATACTGCCACTGGATATATCCGGCAGATGAAATTTTGACTAAATACAATCCTAAAGGAACGATAAATCCTCCATCTATAGTCTTCTGAATAGGTCCTTCAGGCCACCAGGCATCGTATTGAATCGCCCAGGTCTCATAGGAGGGACTAAACCGAGAGATATCCAGAGTCGATCGATATTTCTTTTCAATATCTTGATCCTGACTAAAAGTAAAAGCAAACAGACATAATCCAATCCAAAGAATGAAGCCAATCCAGACAGCTTTTTTCAATCTTATTCCTGTAATTATTTTAACAAAACCAAACTCTAATTTCATCTTGAAAAAAACAATGGTTCCGTTTTTTGTCAAAGAATATCCATCCATTCATGAACAGTGACGTCCTTATCCTTACACTGCTGAATGAGGTCCGTATGACTGATCAGTCCACCTTGCTGGTTGTGAACCAGATTGTACCAGAGACAGGCCGCAAGCCACTGTTTTGTGGCTGTCACCTCATCGCCCAGACAGGCGTAAACCCGAAGGATATTGTTTCTTGGATCAAAGCCGAGGTCTATATGGCCGAGATCTAAAAGGAGGAATTGCAAGGGGACACGTTTCAGCCACCTGTCCAGGCCCAGGGCATAACCAAAGAGTATATGGCCCAGGCGTTGCTTTTCGCTTTGGGCCTTACGTGCGGGGATGGTCAATCGGCCAGTTCCGATGCCGTGAATCCAGCCTTCAATATAACGAAATGTATTGTGATGGCAATCGGATAGCGTTTGGACGCCGGCAGCAATGGCGCAGCAGACCTTGTATAATTCCTTCTTGTTAGACTCCTCGAGGGTATCAAGGATTTTCCGATATTCCGGATACCATCGAGGAAAAATTTTCGGCAGTCCGGCCAGATCAGCGATCTCGGCATCGAGATGAGCGCCGCGTCCGTTTTCATTATAAAACAGGTCCTTTCCCAAAGCCTCCAACTCCTGCAGTACGGATTCCTTCAGGGAGGAATGGGTGTGGGTGGCGGTCGCGTGGACACTGAACTTGGCGAAATAGTCAATTACCAGGAACATCCGATCCAGCATCTTCCTTTGGACCTTGCTCAATTTAGAAACGACACCGAGCCATTGGTAGGATCGATGAATAAAACCCGCCGCCTGCGGGTGCGCATTGAGGGCATTTTGTTCCGGTTCGCCCGCTAGATAGGCGTTCAGCACGGAATGGATGGTTTTCATACTATCCATCTGTTGGGGCTGACTGGTCTTCAACTGGCACCCCATACCAGAGCACAAGCATCCATTCTTGAAAGATAACTGTTCCAGTTTCCCCCGAGCAATGGCAAACAGTAACTCGTCCACCGTAACCGGCAGGCCGCTGTCACAGGGAATAAGACTCGTGATATGGCAGCGAATCTGACGTATACTATCGGTCAGTGGTCCCAGCTTGCTCTGCATGTCATGCAGATACTTGATTGTATCGTCCCATTGATCTTCCTTCCACCCGACTTCCTGATCCGGAAAGATCCAGGGAATAGTACACCACTGGCGCATGAGGTTTCCATTTTCGTCTGAATGGAGTGTACTAATCATTTGGTTTTCTTGGACGGGCGTAGTGGAGATTTCACCGGTATAAACTGCTTCAAAACCGGGGGATACCTGGTCGTAGGATACTAATGTATCTTTCTTCTTAGCCATGATCGTTCCCTTTATAAACCGTAACCATAAGAATATTTATTTATGGAATTAGTGTCAAATGCCCTGAAGTAGAGAAGCGGTCCTATTTTAAAAATATTTATCGAGCATGCGGTATTGAATCGCTTCGGAAATAAAGGTTGAACAAATATTTTCCTCCCCCTCCAGGTCGGCAATCGTTCGTGCCACTTTGAGGACTCGTGTATAGGCTCTTGCACTGAAACCCAGTTTAGTTACAG
>CAZWHQ010000131.1:0-3655 GCA_964633715.1 uncultured Eubacteriales bacterium | reverse complement strand
TAAGGGTTCCGTCCGACTCTAAAATAAAGATGACATACCCATGCCCGCTCGTCCTCCAAACGGATTTCTTCATCATGCCTGCCTAGTTCACAGAACTCTTGTATATACGAATTAATGAAGGCGTGCGGTGTGGAGTTGCCTGGGGGAGGAAGAGTTGGTAATATGGAAGGGCTATGGATTTAGAGAAATACATGACGGTTGCACATGAGGCGGCCTTTCAAGCCGGAAGGATGTTAAAAAAGTACAGCTGTTCCCCCCATGAAATTTATTATAAAGGGGCTGTCGATCTTGTGACCGATTTTGATAAACGAGCTCAGGACATCATTTTTAATTGTCTTGTCAAACATTTTCCAAACCATGACTTTCTAGCTGAGGAAAATTTAAAAGAAGAGAAAGGATCGGAATTTTGCTGGATTATCGATCCTATTGATGGGACAACAAACTATGCCCATAATTTTCCGATTTTCTGTGTCTCGATTGCATTGACTTTTAAAAGTGAGACAAAACTTGGATTAATTTATGATCCCATGAGGGAGGAATTGTTTACGGCCGTCAAGAGCCAGGGCGCAGCCCTCAATGGTAAACGGATCCAGGTGTCTTCCGTAGGAGAACTGGATAAGAGCCTTTTGGCCACTGGATTTCCCTATGATCTGAGGGAAAGCCGTGTGAATAATTTTGATCATTTCTTCAATTTTGCCACACGTGCACAAGGGATCCGTCGCGGAGGATCTGCGGCGCTTGACCTTTGCTATGTGGCTTGTGGCCGCTTTGACGGATTTTGGGAACTAAAACTTCAACCTTGGGATGTGGCCGCTGGAAGAGTGATTGTCCTTGAAGCCGGGGGGCGTATTTCTGATTTCCAAAACTCTGATCCCCAGCTCTCCGGTGATGAAACTCTGGCGACAAACAGTCTTATTCATGAACAGATGCTCAATATTTTAAAACTGAGCCCTTCTTCACCTAAAAAATAACCTCGGGGGCTATCTTTGCTTTTAAGATGATTCTATAATGTTAAATGAACTCATAAAAGCGATAGTGAGAATGAACGGAAAAATTATTTGGAGTCGAAAAATGACGGACAAAAAATTTGTCCTAATAGTTTCAGTCTTCTTGCTGTGTCTATTCATGATGGTTTCGAACCTTTTTTCTCAGGTTGTCCAGGAGAAACAGGAAACAGAAGAACACGAAGAAATCCAAGCGCTTCCCCAAGACAACTCTCCACTTCTCGCACCCAGGCAGGCCGTACGTCTGGTGGTGAAGAGTAACGAGAGCTGGACGGATACGGGTTACAGAGTGTTGGCTGGCCAAGACATCCAGTTCCAAGCCTCGGGCGTAATTTCACTCCAAAAAGGAAATCCTATCGCATTCCCCTGCAGTCCGGATGGACTTCCGATTAATACTGTTCAACAGCCCTTTCATGAAGAAAACATTGGATCCCTCATTGGAAAAGTTGTCCGGTTGGTGGCGATCGAAGTCGATGAGCAAAGCGGAGAAGAAACTCGGTTTGAAGAGGAAATGCTTTTTTACATCGGCAGCAAAAATAAGGCAACAATGCCTCTAAGCGGCCATCTCTACCTTGGGGTGAATGAGCTTGTTGTGATTGACAATGAGGGAAACTTTAATACGCTCTTTTTTTTGGATGTCAGATAAGAGGAAGATCCTGGACGTTCGGGCTAGTCGATATTTTCTTGAGTATCAGAGAGAAATTTTTCCATGAACTGTGTGGAGATATTTCCCTTCTGAAAGTCTTTATTGGCAAGGATCTTTAAATGAAGAGAGATATTCGACTTGATGCCCTCAATGGAAGTGGATTCCAAGGCACTCTTCATTTTTTTTATTGTCTCTTCTCGCTTCGAGGCATGGACAATGATTTTTGCCACCAGGGAATCATAGTCAGGAGGTATCACCCAACCTCTGTAGGCCGCTGAATCCACCCGGACGCCCTGACCTCCGGGGAGAACGAGGAAGTCAATTTTTCCAGGGGAGGGGATAAAAGTTTCCGATTCTTCCGCGTTGATCCGGCATTCCATGCTGTGGCCCCTTGGTTTCATTTCTGGCGGCAAGATCAGTTTTTCACCGGCAGCTATTTTGATTTGTTCCTTTATCAAATCGATACCATAAACCATTTCCGTAATAGGGTGTTCGACCTGAACTCTTGCATTGGCTTCCATAAAATAGAATTTCTTGTGCTCATCCACAAGAAATTCAAAGGTGCCCAGGCTCTGGTATCCAATCGCTTTTGCGGCATCATGAGCCGTCTTCATCATCCTCTTCCGTGTCCTGATATCAATAAAGGGGGAGGGAGTTTCTTCGATCAATTTTTGATGTTTTCTCTGGATCGAACATTCCCTTTCGGCAAATGCTGTGATATGTCCCTTTTTGTCCCCAATCACTTGGATTTCGATGTGTCTTGATACTCGGATGAATCTTTCTAGGTATAGCGAGGGATTTCCAAATGCCGCTCTAGCTTCGTTTTGAGCAATTGGGAATTGTTTTTCGAGATCTGCTGCTGAGAGAGCCACTCTCATACCCTTGCCGCCTCCGCCGGCAACTGCCTTTAGGATGACTGGATAACCGATTTTGCGACCGACTTTTTTTGCTTCGGCAATATCTTCTATAATCGTGTCGCTCCCTGGTGTGATAGGAACTTTAGCCTTTTTCATCTCTTGCCGCGCCCGGTTTTTATCTCCCATAAGCTTGATGAGAGAAGAGGGCGGGCCGATAAATGTGACTCCTGAATTCTCACAAATTTCTGGAAACCGCGGATTCTCTGCCAAAAAACCGTATCCGGGATGGATGGCATCTGCATGGGTGATTTCCACTGCACTCATAATACGAGGGATGCTGAGATAACTCTCCGAAGCCTTCCTCGGTCCAATGCAAATTTTCTCATCTGCAACAAGAGCATGCAGGGATTCTCTGTCGGGTTCGGAGAACACCGCGACGGTTTTAATGCCAAGTTCTTTTGCCGATCGTATGATCCGCAGAGCGATTTCTCCACGGTTAGCGACTAGTATTTTTGAAAACATGAAAAATTATTGGATTTTGATGGCAAACAATCTTTGTCCGTATTCAATGGGATTTCCGTTTTCAACAAAGATCTCGTCGATGGCTCCGTCGACATCCGATTCAATTTCATTCATAAGTTTCATAGCTTCGATAATGCATAGTGTTTGATTCTTTTTCACACTTTCCCCGATCTCGGCAAAAGGCGGGGAGGCTGGATCGGGAGAACGGAAGAATGTCCCGACCATCGGAGAAAAAATGATGTGTCTGCTCTCTGTTTCTTCCTGTTGCTCTGAAGTTTGAACGTTTGAATTTTCGCTTTCAGGGGAAGGCTTTGTTTGCTGTGGAGGCTCCGCTGGATGATCTGGCTTTTGATTCTTGCAAAATTTGATCTTGAACCCTTCGATTTCCAGCTCAAACTGAGACAGCTCTTTTTCCTCCATGAAGTCGATAAGTTTTTTGATTTCCTTATAATCAATCTTGTCTTTCATTTTATTATTGGGCAAGAGTGTTTCTTTAAAAAAAGTAGATATACCTTAAACGCAACTCCTTAAAATGTCAAGAACATATCATCCTTTGAGAAGCGTCTCCTTCTGAGTCGCCCATTAGAAGGCTATTGTCAACAGGATAGATTTCCATTAATTTTCAA
>CAZWHQ010000130.1:0-3663 GCA_964633715.1 uncultured Eubacteriales bacterium | reverse complement strand
AGGGACAAAATTGGTAAAAAATGAGAGCCTGTCGACATCAACAGAAAAATGAAATCCTTGAAAAGAGGGACAATGAGGCACCCAATATCTCAGGTTCAAAATTGGACTTTTCAAAAATCATTATCTTTTTTTTAACTAAGTTTACGGTTTTAGGAGAAAGCAATGACTTCTGATAATGGAAAGCCTAATGAGAGTCATACAAAAACAATGCCGGACTCAGAAAAAAAGAAGTTTCCCAAATCTATCGGGCATTTCAAAATAATTGATATCATCGGCAAAGGAGGTATGGGGGAAGTCTATTTGGCTCTGCAAGAAAAGCCTATCAAACGGAAAGTTGCCGTAAAGGTTATAAAGCCTGGAATGGACAGTAATGAAGTTCTGGCAAGATTTGAATCCGAACAGCAGGCATTGGCTCTTATGAACCATCCTAGTATTGCTCAAGTATATGAATCTGGCCTTACAGAGCAGGAGTACCCATTTTTCGTAATGGAATACGTACCAGGCTTACCAATCACTGAATACTGTGATAAACATAACCTGACTTCTGATGCACGATTAGAACTTTTTGTTCAAGTGTGTGAAGCCGTTCAACACGCACATTTTAAGGGAATTGTTCATAGAGATATTAAGCCTTCAAACATCCTTGTCACCTTTCAAGACGAGAAGCACATTCCTAAAATAATAGATTTTGGCATTGCTAAAGCTATAACAGGCCAAGGATTAACAGAAAAAACATTACATACAATTCATGGCCAGGCAGTGGGAACTCCTGTCTACATGAGTCCAGAGCAAGCGGAACTAACCGGATATGATATAGACACCAGGTCTGATGTTTATTCACTCGGCATTATGCTCTATGAATTACTAGTGGGGGTGCCTCCATTTGAAAGAAGCGATTTTGAGCGTTCGGGTTTAGTCGAGATGCTGAGAATCATTCGTGAGGATAATCCACCAAAGCCAAGCACACGCTTTAGCTCTCTTGGAGACACATCAACAGAAATGGCTAAAAAGCGGGGAACATCCGAAATCGGAATAATAAAACTCTTGAAGGGAGATTTAGATTGGATAGTGATGAAAGCGATAGAAAAGGACCGAAAAAGAAGGTACGAATCCGCTACCGAGTTTGGGAAAGATATTGAAAGATTTATAAAAAGAGAGCCAATTCTAGCTCGACCTCCGAGTGGAACCTATCGATTTAAAAAATTTATTTTGCGGCATAAATTTGCAGCGGCAGGTTTGTTGGCCGTGTTAATTATGGTTGGGCTTGCTGGAGCGGTAATTAAAATGCGAGCTGTCGCAAAAAGGGCTAACCTAGCTTCAGAACGACATGAAGAGTCTGCAATTTTAGCCACACTTGGTGAATTGAATTCTTTTTCACCAGAAAAACGTGAGCATTCTTTACAATTAATAAATCAAATAGGTCACCGAATCCTAGAAGGGAGAGCCACACATCAAGATTGTTATGAGTTCGCTCTAGCAATGATAAATGTTGAAATCTTAGGGAGGACACTCCAAGCCACCGGGAATATTCGATTTGGCATTCGAGTTAATTCGATCATGAAAGTTTTAGAAGAAGAGATTGGGATTTTAATGATTCCGCGAATAAGACTGAATGGTTCTTCAATAGAATGGTCGCCTGGAATAGCAGCAACAAAATTTTCGGGAGGAAAAGGAAGGGCTGAGTTTGAGTGGAATCATGTTCTAGAAGAACCAGGTCAATACATTCTTGGAGGTGTAATGGAAGCCCGGCTCATACAAGCATCTTCTTCTTTGGGAAGATACTGGAGGAGTTCTCAGTTCAAGTCTCTGGAAGAAGCTGTTGATGGAGAAGTGATTCTCGGTTTTTTCAGTGATACATTGTACATACAAATTCCTGATTTTGCTTTCACAGCGCTTGAGAACTTCCCAGATTCTTATCCAACCTTAGTTAGAAACAAGCGGCTTGAAGAATTGTTTGAAGCAAACATCGAGGTTGGCCCATGTATTATCAAAAAAGCTGAGGAAGAAATTGTGACCTTAATAAAACAAACGCTACAATCGGAGCAGCTTTCATGGGAAGAGAAAGAACGATTTAGCAAGCTTTACAAAGATAATTTCTATTTTGCATCGTTAAAGATTCATCTCCCTCGACCTCAATTTCCAACTGCCATACGAGTCGTGTTGGAAGGAATGGCTCCTTTTGAGTGGAGTGAAGATGTCTTTGGCATCATTTTAAGCCCTAATTATCGAGATACGGTAAATTTTCCCGGAATGTATTTAAACCAATCTTCGTTAGAATCGAATGACGAAGGTTTTTGGATGAATTACACTTTCCTTCTCCCAGATAGCATAATCGAATATTTCCTTGACTCGGAGAAAAATCATTCCTGTAAAGTGACCTTAGAGTCATCACGGAAAATCGCGCTCAAACATTATATTATCGATAAATATCTTGAGATTAGGAAGACTTTGGAGACAACTATTCAACTTGACGAAGCGTTAATGAAAACACGCTGAACTCAGCCTCCCTGAAGTTATCGATGCGAAGAAAAGGCTGGCTGGGTTGAAGGGGGAGTAGAGAATCTGAAGATTTCCTTCCTCTAATTTGCTATAATAAACCTTCAAAAAAAGTGCACCTCCGTGGCTCAGGGGATAGAGCGACGGTCTTCGGAACCGTTTTAGGGGGATAGGCTAACTTACTGAAAATGCTTTAAATGCCTTTTTTTCAGAAACAATGCATTGTTTCTGTTTCATATCTATTTATCTCTTACCCTAATTTAGCTGTGCTATGGACACTCTAGGACACCAGGAACAATGAGTTTTTCTATTTCAAACCATTTGACACCTCCTATATAAATAAATATCCTTGTTTTGACTAGCAAAGAGGGATGATGGCAAACGAATGTCCTAAATGTCAATCCAACAATCCTGAGGGTGGAATTTGGTAGGGCGCATTGGAAAGCTTCTGTGAAATATAAGTTAATAAATCCAGGTTGCCGAGCCTGGAAAATATTTATTGGTTAGGTGGGTGATTCAATGAATAACCGCAGGCTTTGGTCAGTCCTCTTGTGTATCATTGGTCTTTTGGCAATGATAATTGGAGCTTTTGATCCGCTGGAGGGAGCATTCATTATTCTGCCTGGAAGCGGATTGGTTGCACTCAGCGCTTTTCTCGGCAAGAGCCATCACTTCAGATTTATCTACAGGGCTTTCGGGCTGACAGTGTTTGGTGTGGCCGTCGTCATTGTGTGGAGTCTGTTTGGAGGAGTAGGTGGTGATACCGGGCGATCAACTTGGTGGCTGCTCACAGCTCTGCCTTACCCTGTGGGTTGGATCATGAGTCTTCTAGGCGCTGTACGTTTGCTGACCGAGTTCTTCCGCAAGCCTTCATAATATACGTTAAAGAGCCATTGTAGGTGAGTACCCTGAATCCACTAAAGTGTGTGTCGTCAAATAGATTTGGAGTAACTCGTTGATTTCCTAAGGTTAATTTGTCAATGTTCAATCTCTAGTGGAACAAGGTGAATTGGTATTGCTGGGATTGAAGATGCGAAAAAAAGGCTGGCAGGATTGAAGGAGCAAGTAATACGTTTCTGAGAGGTCGTTTCTTGGGTAGGCAAAGAGAAGTTTCCATCCTGGCCCGTTTCTTGAATCATCCCTGCTGCTATGGCAGGGGTATATCAC
>CAZWHQ010000129.1:0-3859 GCA_964633715.1 uncultured Eubacteriales bacterium | reverse complement strand
AGAGTTAGCCCGCTATGCAGCTTAAGTGCCATCACGGTTCTGGAGATGCTTACGGCCTGGTCTTGATATTTGAACTTTTAAGGAGACTGTTATATAGTATTTGCCTTTCTTTTACATGGGCAAATGTCCAAATTATATCTGAATTATTGGAGTTTTAATTATGCTTGAATTTTATTTTAAACATGAAGAAGAACGAAAAAATTTAGGGATCCCTCCACTTCCTCTAACTCCAGAGCAGGTTAGCGAAATCTGTTCTGCTTTAGAGAATCCTGCCCAGGGAAAAGCAGATGTGTTTTTAAATTTGCTGAAAAATAGAGTATCACCTGGAGTCGATCCCGCTGCAAAAGTAAAAGCGGAATGGTTGTTTCGGATTGCAAAGGAGGAAGTTTTTTCTCCTGTCCTGCCCAAAACTGAGGCTGTTTTTCTTTTAGGAACAATGCTAGGAGGATTTAATGTTGATCCTCTCATTGAGCTTCTTGGAGTGGAGGACTTGGCCTCAGAAGCAGCGTCGTCTTTAAAGAACACGGTATTGGTTTACAGTGCTTTTGATCGTGTCGTGGCTCTAGCAGAAACAAACAGTTTTGCCCGAGATGTCCTTGAATCCTGGGCCAATGCGGAGTGGTTTCTTTCACGGCCGAAACTCCCAAATAGAATTTGTTTGACTGTGTTTAAAGTGGATGGAGAGACAAATACAGATGATTTTTCTCCGGCCAAGCATGCATGGAGCCGACCCGATATTCCACTCCACGCTCTGTCAATGGGTGAATCGAAATTTTCAGGTGGATTAGAAACAATTCAGAATTTTCGATCTGCCGGTAAAAAAGTCGTATTTGTTGGAGATGTCGTGGGAACAGGATCTTCGCGGAAGTCTGCTACTAACTCTCTTATGTGGCACATCGGCGAGGACATTCTATATGTTCCCAACAAGAGAAGGGAGGGGATAGTATTAGGAGGATTGATCGCGCCGATTTTCTTTAATACGGTGGAGGATTCTGGAGGATTGCCTATTCTATGTGATGTTTCACCATTTAATACGGGAGATAATATTATTGTCGATATAGAATCTGGTTCGATATTGAATGAATCCGAGGAGACACTCACTAGCTTTAAACTCAAACCCGATACAATTAAAGATGAATATAGAGCGGGGGGGAGGCTTTTCTTGATTATAGGACGTGCGTTGACGAGTAAAGCGAGAAAGGCCCTCGGAATGTCCGAAAATACGGATATCTTTACACCTGTGGATAATCCCACTCCTGCTAAAAACCAGAGCTTTACGCTAGCTCAAAAAATTGTTGGACGAGCCTGCCAACAGGAGGGAGTGCTTCCATTTACATCTTGTGAGCCCAAAATGACCACAGTCGCTTCTCAGGATACAACCGGACCCATGACAGCGGATGAACTGAAAGAGCTGGCTTGTTTGGAATTCCAATCTGACTTATTTATGCAGTCTTTTTGCCATACGGCTGCTTATCCGAAGCTTGCAGATGTGAAAATGCATAAATCTCTTTCGCAATTTATAACAGACCGGAAGGGTGTCGCATTCAGACCTGGAGATGGCGTCCTTCATTCATGGGTCAATCGGCTTCTTCTTCCTGATACAATGGGTACAGGTGGAGATTCTCATACACGGTTTCCCATTGGATTGAGTTTTCCAGCGGGTTCAGGACTTGTGGCTTTTGCAGGGACATTGGGATTTATGCCCTTAGACATGCCTGAATCTGTCCTCGTTAGGTTCAAAGGAGAACTGAATCCTGGGATCACACTTCGTGATGTCGTCAATGCCATTCCCTATGTGGCCATTCAACATGGTTTACTCACAGTGAAGAAAGAGGGGAAAAAGAACATCTTTAATGGTCGAATCTTGGAGTTAGAAGGATTACCAGATCTGAGCGTTGAACAAGCTTTTGAACTCACTGATTCATCGGCCGAACGTTCCGCAGCAGGGGCGACAATCGTTTTGAACACAAAGAGTGTCGCTGCTTATCTAAGAAGCAATATAGCGCTCCTAGAGAAATTGATTGAGGATGGATACCAAGATGCAGACACCCTACAACGCAGGATAGACTCTGCACGTGTTTGGTTAGAAAATCCATCTCTTCTCCAGAGGGATGAAAACGCAAAGTACGTTGAAATTTTGGATATAGATTTGAGTGAAATCAATGAACCCATCCTGGCCTGTCTCAATGATCCCGATAATGTCAAAAAGCTTTCCGATATGGCGGGAGAAAAAATCGATGAAATATTTATCGGTTCATGCATGACAAACATTGGACACTTTCGCGCGGCCAGTTTTATTTTTGAAGGAGCAGGTTATCTTCCTACACGTGTCTGGATTACTCCTCCGACCAAGATGGATATGGCTCAATTGAAAAGAGAGGGTTTCTATTCCATTTTTGCTTCTGTCGGGGCCAGGACTGAGATTCCTGGGTGTTCTCTTTGTATGGGGAATCAAGCTCGTGTCAGGCCCAGATCCACAGTCCTATCCACATCTACAAGAAATTTTGATAATAGAATGGGCGATGACGCCATCGTTCACCTCGGTTCTGCGGAGCTCGCCGCTATAGCGGCTCTTTTAGGGAGGATCCCGTCTCCTGAAGAATATTTTAAAATTTATAACGATAAAATAAGTCTCAAAGCCGAAGAGATCTATAAATATCTTCAATTCGATGAAATGGAAAACCTTAAGCTTGAATATTGAAGGAGTTGGTCATGATTGAATTACAGGGAAAAAAAGCATTCGTGACAGGGGGTTCGCGAGGGATCGGACAAGCCACGGCTCTTCTGCTAGCGCAAGCCGGTTGTGATGTGGCCATCAATTATGTGCAAAGAGAGGATTTAGCTCGACAGGTAAAAGATAAAATTGAGGATATGGGTAGGGAATGTTTGATCTACAAAATGAATGTAGGTCAAAAAGAAAATATCCATAATACTGTCGAAGACATTGTTAAAAAGTGGGGGCAGATCGATATTCTGGTCAATAATGCCGCAATCTGGACCTATGGCGAAGTGGGGGAAATGGATGACGCTGTTTGGGAAGAGACCATGAAGATCAATTTGAACGGGATCTATTATATTTGCAGTGCTGTTGTTCCTCATATGAAAAAAAGAAAAAGAGGTTGGATTGTCAATGTCTCTTCTACGGCAGGAGTAAGAGGGGAGGCCTATCATTCTCATTATGCAGCTAGCAAGGGGGCACTCATTGCATTTACAAAATCTTTGGCTGTTGAGCTTGCGGCTTTTGGAATACGCGTCAACTGTGTCTCTCCTGGGTGGGTGGATACAGATATGTGTACAGAGAGTTTCAGCCGCCCGGGATTTCGCAATCAAATCGAGGAGAGCATCCCTTTGAAACGAATTCCTGATCCCGTAGATATTGCCGGACCTATCCTTTTTTTGACTTCTGAATTGGCTTGTCATATTACAGGTGAAAATTTAAATGTCAACGGGGGTGCGGTCCTCTGCGGATAATCTTGCGATAATGAAAGGAAATTGGTTATTATAGAGATGAAAAAAAAGGAGGTCACAATGGAGGAAGAAATCGGCCGCATCACACATTATTTTGCGAAGATTAGTGTCGGAATAATAGAAATGACAAAAGGAGAAATCCATATCGGAGACACCATCCATATCAAAGGCCATACGACTGATTTTTACCAAAATATTCAGTCTATGCAGATGGATCACGTTTCTGTAGAGTCGGCAAAATTCGGTGAGTCCATTGGGCTCAAAGTGGAGAATTCAGTTAGGGAAAAAGATTTGGTCTTTAAAGTCATTGAGGAGTGAAAATCCAAAAACACAATATTGTTCAGATTGTCTGGGCTTTTAAAGAATTTTTTAATTTCCTTTGATGTTAAAA
>CAZWHQ010000128.1:0-3920 GCA_964633715.1 uncultured Eubacteriales bacterium | reverse complement strand
TAATCCATTATCTGAGAAAAAATGATTTTTCCTGTGTACATTTGGTCGCTCCTCTCTTTAGTGACAAAAAGATGACCACAGTATAAAATCAATTTCAAGTAGATAACAGTCATTTTGTGATGTATCATATTGTTATTAATTAAGTTATAAGGAAATTAAATGTCATGTTCCGGACAGCAGTGATTTTTTCTTTAACAGCTCTATAAGGGATGTTGCATCCGTCTTGAAAGCAAAATGATCCTATCAAAAAAATGAAGACAATGCGGAATGAGAAGATTTGCATTCCTTTCTCCGTTTATTGACTTTTTCCATGGAGTAAAGTAAAAAGAAGCAGAATGTAGCAACTCAGATTCATAAAAGGCCTTGATTTTCGTGGATACCTCAAAATGATAAATTGGACCAAATTTAAAGAAAAATTCAATCCGATTCTCTCTTTTTTGACAGTATTCACCCTCATCGGTGCCTTTTTAAGGTTTAAAAATTTGACTTTTCAAAGTCTCTGGGGGGATGAACTTGTCTCTGTCCAAACAGTTTTGGTCGGCTTGAAAAATATAATCGCCAGATCTAAATACATAGGTGATAATCCACCTGTTCACAATATTCTTCTTTTTCTGTGGACGAACATATTTGGCGACAATGATTTTTCTTTCAGGGCCCTTTCTGCCCTGGCAGGAGTGGGAGGGCTTGTGGCTATTTATTTCCTGGGGAAGGAAATTTTCTCAAAAAATGCAGGACTTTATGCCTCTGCAATACTGTCTATGACCACATTCCATATTTATTATTCACAGGAAGCTAGACCTTACTCTCTTGTGTGCCTTCTGGGTATTCTCTCCTATCTTTTTTTAGTCAAGCAGATTAAAGCACCATCAATACGTCATTCCATTCTCTACATCTTATCAACCGCACTCTTGATCTATACGCACTATTTTGGACTTTTTTTGGTAGTATCTCAATTCATCTTCCTTCTATTTATTCTTCCGGGTCTCCGCATCAAAAAAAGCTTCATGAAATTCCAGATCCCTTCCTTCGGATGTCTCGGAATCCTGTATATTCCCTGGCTCCCGACTCTTTTAAGGATGACTCAAAAACAAGAATACTGGACTGCAAAACCTAATACAGATTTTTTTATTAATTATTTCAGGACATACCTTGGGAACGAGTCATTTTTAATTGTTTTGTTTTCACTTCTCTTAATCATTTTTCTTATTAAAAGGCCTCAGAGTAATCAATTCGTACAGAATAAAATCCTTTTTCTCACCTGGATTTTTTTTGTGTTGTTCATCCCTTACTTTAGATCGTTTAATAATCCGGCTCCACTGGTTGACAGGTATACTATCTTAATTATTCCCGCTATCATCTTGATGGCGGCAAGCGCCATTGAAAGTTTCAAGGAAAAAACCGTCCAGGTTTTCTTTGTGTCTGTCATCGTGTTGATGTTTGGGATCAATCTCTTCTACACCAACGGAAATTACTATGAGAAGATAGTGAAACCACAATGGAGAGAGGCTGCGCTGTACGTAATAAACACTGATCCGGAAAACAAATATTTGGTTTTCGGAACTCCCCTTTTCAGCTATTATCTTAACTCAATTTTTGACCAAAACATCAAGATTCAATTTAATGAGCTCTTCTATGATCCGAAGGGTGTGCAGAAATTAAGCCAGCAGATAAAACAAGGTGAATTCCCCGGATTATGGGTTTTAGAAGGGTTGAATTTCTTAGAAAAAGAACAGCATAAAATGCTTGGGAAAAAACTGGTGCGCCATAGATACATAACCTTGGAGAGAACAAGTGCTACTCTTTACGTCGACCCGAGGAACTATACCATAACGAACCAAATAACGCGTGTCCCACTAGGTTTCATTACAACGGAAGGAACACCTGAGGAGCATAATGATAATCTTATCCGAATAAAATCCGGAAATGCAATAATACTTCCGCCGCTCAAGTTTTCTGCAGGTTCATACCCACTGGAATTTGAATTAAGCAGTATAGCAGAAACGGACGGGAGGCAAACGCTTCAGATTTCCTCATCCGGAATTGAAGAACAGACTTTATCTCTAGAGCCGGATAGAAACATGTTTGGACTTGAACTCAAATTTGAAAAGCCGACAACTTCAAGAATCAAAATCCAATTTAACAGCCAATTTGGGGGAAAAAACAGCACGATCACCTTTAATCAGGTTATGCTCCACAAACACGAATCTATATCGGACTTTCTAACATCCCGTAAAAACGAGCTGGACACAATTACTCTCATTATTGCAGCAAAGGAAGATGCTCAAAACAGTTTGACAGAAGAGAGCAGAGCAGCGCTAGTAAAAATTGGATTGGAAAAAATCAAAAATCTTAAATTCCAAGACTCCTATCTGGCTGTTGTAGAAAATGGAAAAGTTGTATTTGAGGACGTGGGAGATAAAAAAATCTTTTTTAAAAATGCTCGTATGAGGCTTTTCAGTGGAGGAAAACTTAATGGAGATGAGGCCCAAATCTATATAGACAATATCGATTATTCATACAATAATCGCGGTTTGAATATCACGGTGAAAAAAGGGAGCCTCATCGACGCCTATTTTGTGGACACACATGAAGACCTGCGTAATTTTATCGATCAGTCCAATCATATCGGTAAACAGGATTGAATAGAAAAGAACCTTTATGAGAGATAAAAAATAATACGTGCTGAATATAAATCTTCTAGTCATCACTCCACCTATAACGAAAAGGAGAATATTCAAGGCTGTGGGACTCTGTACAAAATTCTGGAGAGAATCACACAAAATTTCCAACTAGACTCGAGTTTATCCACAATATTTCTGGAATGAATTCCTTCTTTTTTATGTATTTTAGACAAACTCAATATCACCGTTTTTTTTTATCCTAAACAATTCAACGGCGATTGGGCCGGAATCCGTACCGAGAACAGTCTCCATTCCAGTCAATCCCTTAAATTGAACAGAAGGAGAGACTGCTCCTTCCATGAATTTCAATAAGCTTCCCACCGTTCCGGAAATTTCCACTCTATTGTATTTTTTTTTATTGGCCAAAAGAAAGAATGATTCCGATTCATACACTGCCGAGACAACATACCAATTTGTATGCCTCCACTGGTAAACAGAATTTGCAATCTTAGTACTCACCATGTTTTTCCCTGACATCGTTCTTGAATTAGCCGGCTCTGAGCGCATAAATATTGAGTACTCCCCCTCAAAACTCAAATCTAAAGTCGCTTCAACTTCCATATTTTGAGTGATATCTCTCACCGCAACCTTTGGTTTTATTCTTGAGATTTTAATTTTTGATGTATTAAAATTTATTTTAAGAGCCGGGCCCTCTTTTGTATCCTGTTTAAAACTTACAGAATAATCCTCTGCAATATTTCCTGTCTTATAAAAAATACCTTTCTGCTTGATGATTATATCTCCCAGTTCCCACGTTGATGCAGGCGGCCAAACAGCTCTTAAATTCATGTGCCTTTTCATAGCTTCCGAATATTTTTTTGGGATTTCACTCATATTCCTATTCCATTCCCATATTCATTCTCTTCAATACCGCCTTGAATCTTGGATCGGATTGAAGGGGACTGTATTCAGGCACGGCTTTGATGAGCGGCATAACGGGATCACGCTCATCCAAGGCTTTTTCGAGCCATTCGAAGACTTTGTCTCTATCATCGAGACCCATATAGACTTGGACGATAGCTGTGGGACGAATGTATCTTTTTTTGGAACGTTCTTCCAATTTACCGAGTACCTTTTTGGCTTCATCGTTAAGGCCTAAAATCGCATACGTATATCCCAAAGCTCCATACGCCCATGAGAGTCCTCCGGTAAGCCGGATCGCCTTTTTAAATTCCTTCAGGGCAACTTCATGTTTTCCCATTTTGTTGTAGACAAGTCCTATATAAAAATGAGCCAGGC
>CAZWHQ010000127.1:0-3988 GCA_964633715.1 uncultured Eubacteriales bacterium | reverse complement strand
AAGTGCCCTGTGTAGCTACATGAGCGGTCTACTATGTGGAGAAGCGTCTTCGTCGGTCGAAGATGGCCTCTGTCTTTTTTTTTCAAGCAGAAGACGGCATACGAGATGCAAGGCAACGGGGCTTTTAATTACAAGTTCGTTCGGAGTATATCCAACAAGACGAATAAGCCCGCTCTTACCTGAAATCAAACCTCCACCTGGCACAACTAAAGCAGATGTAATTCCATTAGATCTTGCAATGGGGATGTGCACAGAATCCGGACGGATGGCTTCTACAGAGAAGACTTGGGGATTGATTCGTCCAGTCTCACTGACATCAATTGTCGCAGGTACGGAACCAATCTCTTGGAGACCCAAGGTGCAACAGCTGTCGATCATGCCGGGAAAAGCATAGAGGCCTTTGGCATCGATGACTTTCGCTCCTGAAGGAATGTCTATCTCCTCTCCGACGTCCTCAATCAAGCCATCTTTTATCAAAAGGATGCCCGAGGGAATATTCTGTCCAACAACAGGAACGATCGAAGCATTTTTTATGGCGATGACTTCAGGACTCTTTTCCTGACTTAAGCTTCCAATACAAAAAAAGACAAGCAGCAGGGAAAAAATGAAGAATGTTCGCTTCATCATTGTCCTCCTCCTTTTTTCTTCTTTGTCCTTTCTTTCTCTTTTTTCTCCATTTCCTCTCTCTCTTTCAGATACAAAGCGCGATCGAAATAAATCTCCCCTTCAATGATGGTCATCTCACAGCGAGTATAGGCACTCAGAGGGTGCTCATTGAAGATAGCGATATCGCCATGTTTGCCAGTTTCAAGACTGCCGACAATACCGTCCACACCAAGTTGTATAGCAGGATTTATAGTGATCAGTTTAAGGGCTTCATTTTCACTTAATCCACCGTATTTCAATGTCTTGGCAGCATCGTTAAAGAGACGTCGAATCCTCTCTCCACTGTCAGAATTTATGGACACAAGAACGCCCTGATTAGCACAAAAACCTGCGTTATAAGCGATGCCTTGCGATGCTTCGACTTTATAGGCCCAACTATCGGCAAAAACTGAGATTCCAATATTATTCGCGACAATTTCCTTGGCAATTTTGTATCCTTCCCATGCATGCTCAAAACAGGCAATTTTGAAACCAAATTCCTTGGAAAGATCGATAAACTCAATCATCTCATCCGCTTGATAGGCATGGCAGCGGGCCACAATTTCTCCTCTCAGCATGGCCACAAGAGGCTCCAATCTCAAATCCTTACGTGGAGGAATCAAATTTTGTGGAGGTTTTTTTTGGGCCTTCAATTTTTCATAGCGGTCCCACTGCTCCATGTAATTCTTGGCTTTTTCAAATTCCCGGCGAATGATTGCATTAACCCCCATCCGAGTCTGAGGATACCGCGGATTGGCGCTGGAACCTCTTGAACTGGAACGTTTAGGATTTTCTCCCAGTGCAAATTTTAGAGTTCTATAGGCTTCATGCACAATAAGCTCCTCAGCCGTTTTTCCCCACTTCATTTTTAATACGACATTTTCTCCGGCAATGGGATTTGCGCTTCCATGCATTGTGTGGATCATGGTGACTCCACCGGAAAGAGCCGTAAGAATCCCTATATCATCAGCATTGATAACATCCCTCATGTTCACTTCGCTGGTTATGGCATCAGTGCCTTCATTTGTCCCAGATAGCGCAATGTGTGTGTGTGAATCGAGGATTCCCGGCATGACGAATTTTCCAGTGGCATCAACAACCTGGACACCTTCCGGTACCCTAATGTCCGTGCCAATTCTTTTTATAAGTCCGTCCACAATCAGAATGTCACCGTTGGGAATTTTTCCTTTAGTGACAGTGAGAATTGTTCCGTTTTTGATCAAAAGATCTTGGCCATAAGAGACATTTATCAATCCCAATATGCTCAAGCACACCATAAGTCCGATGAATTTATTTTTCATAGCAAATTCTCCTTCACTCCTCCATCCGGGATTTTTGTTGCCTTGAGTTTTGCGTTTTCTCCTTGGACAGAGATATCTCCTTCAAGAGACTCATTGTCGACTGTCCCACTGAATTCCATGGCTATGGATTCTCCTCCAATATTTGCAGATATCACGAAGGTGAGTTCCTGCCCCCTTAAAATCCCATCTATGATATCCCACTCCCCCATCTCCGATGTGAACGAACCGGTTATATCGCTCCCATCCTGGATGAATTCAATTATCATATTCATGGCTCCCATGGCGCTTTCAACTTCAGCGTTCCACTTTCCGGAAATATCAAGTGAGGTCGGTTCTGCTTTTTTGGGGGACTCTTTCACTTCAAAAATCAATCCATCTACAAATATTTTCTGGACAACTGTTTTCTCATCAAATATTTTTCCATTTGTTAAAACGACATTTGCGATCTTTCCTGGCTCGATACTTCCCACAAGACTCTCGATACCCAGGCATTCTGCAGGATAAATTGTCAAAGCATTAAGGGCTTCTTCCTCTGGAAATCCAGCCTTAATAACCGTTCTCAAATTTTTCAGAACATCAGCGGATTTGGAAAGGCCCAATGAGGTGAGAGCAAATTTCACGCCCTCTTTATGAAGGTTTGCAGCATTGGCAGGATAGATGCTTTCCTCCGCCTCCTTTTTTAAGGCCTCCCCTTGTCTCACATATTTGCTCATACTGGGCGGCCTATAATTGAGAGACACGAACAGGGGCAGCTTTTCTTTTTTAATCCAGTCAACAACTCTCCAGGCTTCATTGGCTCCACTGATATAGCCATTGAGTTCAAACTCCTGAGTCAACCTAATAGCTCTCTTTATGTCCTCCATATTTGCACAGTTGAAAATGATCGGCTTTTTCTGGATCACATAGGGCACAAGGTTTTCAAGAAAAGGCTTGTACTCCGGTCTTTTAAGTCCTTTGGGCGATTTGGAAAATTGTTCTTTGTAGAGAAAATAGTGTTCCGTATCCAGGAATGATTGCCTAAGCAAAGCCATCGTGCCCATCAAACTTGAAGGGTATTCGCCCCGGGCGGTTACAAAATTGATGTGAAGACCAAAAGGCTGCTTAAGAACCATGGCCTCTTTATTCTCTCCTCTAAGATTCAAAATAACACTCTGTCCGGCAAATATATTCCGTTCAGGAGCGACAAGAACAGTCGTAATTCCTGCCTTATAAAGATCGTCAATTGTGGTTTTTTTAATCTGCAGACTTTCGAAAGCCATGAGCTCAGCCTCTTGCCATCCCGGTTTTTCGTCGGGTTGTTGCGTTGTGGAGGCCTCTCTTTGTGTTTGGGACGGAGCTCTGGCAGGCTCGAGGAGCAAATTTGTATGTGCGCTGATTAAACCTGGATAGGCATACATCTCATCGGCTTCAATAATTTCAGCATCTTCGGGAATGGCCGTGTCTCTAAATACTCCGACCGATTCTATCAAACCGTCACGGATGATAATCATTCCATCTGCAACAGAAGGCCCGCTCACAGGGACTACAGTGCAATGAACGATGGCGTAAGTAGGCCCAACGTCCGCATAGACAGAAAAAGTAAAAAGAAAAAGGCTAGCTGACAAACAAAGACTTAGGATAATTTTTTGTTTTTTCATGTTCCTCCTTTTTATTCCTATAATATTATTCAAAAAATCCATCCCCATAAAGAAATCGGATTTTATCAAAATCTAGAAAAAAAGTAATCAAAAAGGATAATCAAAGCATTTCTATTTCTGCGATATCAAGAACAAGTTCTGTAAAGTGATGAGAAACCACGTTGCGCTTTCCCCAGAAGCCGCCGGCGCATCCTGCTCCATCTTCGTCGAAGACCCAACCCACCTCACCACCATGCTCCTCAGATGGACATGGATGCCGCCGGGCCTATCCTGCGTATCCTTCAGTTGAGGCGGATGGACGTCGTCGTCTCTGTCACCATTCACAACTTCTGTGATGGGGGCAGAACGCGTAAGGGTTCCGTCCGACTCTAAAATAAAGATGACATACCCATGCCCGCTCGTCCT
>CAZWHQ010000126.1:0-3998 GCA_964633715.1 uncultured Eubacteriales bacterium | reverse complement strand
GTCCCCACTTTTTAATTAGGGACTGTCCCCACTTTTTAATTAAATCTTTATCTGGTGGTTTTTTGGAGGTACTTCAAGAATTCAGTGTCGGTGGACAGAAGAAGTAAGGTCTCTTGATCCATGACTGTTCTGTAGGTTTCCAATGTCCGCATAAACTGGTAGAATTCCGGATCTAAATTGTAGGCCTCGGCATAGATTCTTGTGGCTGAAGCGTCAGCCGTTCCCTTGATTTCCTGAGCTGTCCTGTAGGCCTCTGAAGTGATCTTCTTGAGTTCTCTCTCTTTTTCACCCCGAATTTCAGCGCTCCTTCCGTCTCCTTCAGAACGGTATTTGGCAGCGATCCTTTGGCGTTCGGCGATCATCCGGTCAAAGACTTCCTGGCGGACTTCCTCGATATAGTTGATCCTTTTGATACGAACGTCTTTAAGTTCGATCCCAAATTCCGGAGTGATTAGTGAAGAGGCTTCTAAAATAATTTCGGTGATTTTGTCTCTTCCTGTTTCTATGACAGCGGCTAGTTCTCTGCCAGAGAGGACGCCGGCCTCTTCCGTCACTTCGAACGGCCGATTCGAGGAGCGGACAACCTCAACCAGATCATAGTTAGCGATGGCATTTCGGGTTTCTCCGTCGATGATGTCGTCCAACCGGGATTGAGCCCCTCGTTCGTCTCTAACTCTCTGGAAATAGACGAGAGGGTCACTGATCTTCCAGCGGGCGTACGTGTCGATCCAAATGAATTTTTTATCCTTTGTAGGGATCTGATTGGCATCTCCATTCCACTCCAGCCAACGTTTTTCGAAATAGGTACACTTCCGGATAAAAGGCAATTTGATGTGTAAGCCGGGTTTGATGACGGCGTCGCCGATAGGTTTTCCAAATTGAAGGATGATCACCTGGTTTGTTTCCTTTACGATGTAGGTGGCATCAGCTAAAACAATGATGAATCCCACAATTATGGCCAAAGAGATAATGAGTTTTGTCTGCTTATTCATTTTATCACCTCCTCGCGCAAGTTAAGAAGAGGCAAGATATTCTGCAGTTTTCCATCGATGAAATATTTTCCTTTTACCTTGGGCAGAATTTCAGCTATGGCTTCTAAATAAAGACGTTTTCTTGTGACAAGTGGAGCGCGTGCATATTCCCGGTAGATAGCCTTAAAACGTGTGGCATCCCCCTCGGCATTGTTGACCCGTTCTGTGGCATATCCTTCTGCGGCTTGAATCATCTGTTTGGCCTCACCCTCAGCTTTTGGGATCTCCTGATTGTACTCGGACCAGGCCTGGTTGATCTTTGTCTCTTTTTGCTGGACGGATTCGTTGACTTCGTTAAACGAGGGTTTGACAGGGTCCGGGGGATTGACGTCCTGGAAAATCAGCTGGTCGATCTCAAGGCCGATTTCGTAAAGATCACACAGGCGCTGGAGTTCTTCCTGCGCTTCTATGGCAATCCTTGCTCGTCCGATTGTGATGACTTCATCGACTGAATTATCACCCACATGTTTTCTGACGACAGCTTCAGTCATAAACTGGAAGGTGGCATCGGCGTCCCTCAACTTAAACAGGTAGTTGTAGGGATTCTTAATTTTGTACTGGACGATCCATTCGACGATGGCGACGTTTAAATCTCCGGTGAGCATCTGGGCTTCTTCCAGTGATTCTCGGGTGACGGCATATTGTGTTTGAATGCCGGCACTGGTTGTCCGGAACCCAAATTCTTTCTTCAATTGCCTTGCAACAGGAACTTTTATCAGCTCATCCACTAAGGGGATTTTTAGATGTAGTCCTGGTGGTGTCGTTTTGCCCGTGTATTTGCCGAATCGGAGAATAACGCCCACCTCCTCAGGATTGATCTGGTAGAATGATCCTGCGAGAATGATAATTGCCACAAGGCCAATCACAATGAGCTTGACCGTTCCCGGTTTTATTTGCGGGAGTTTGATGTCAAGGTTTGGGAAATCACCGTTACTCATATAATCCTCCTTTCTCTAAAGATAAAATCGTATAGTATCACACATATTGATGAGAAGCTAGAATTGCGCAAAGGCTTGTTCATCTAAAGATAATACGTCTCTCCAATAATCTTTATTCAATCAGGGAAGAGATCGTTGTCTCCAAACTCTTGAGATCTGTCTGATGAACGGTCGAATCGCTCGTATTGACAGTGGAGAGAGATTTTAATCCTGTCCCTGTGATAACAAGAACGACCTGATCATTGGAGGAAAAAGTGATGTGGTTATTCACCTTGAGCAGGCCGGCAAAAGTTGTGGCAGAAGCGGGCTGGCAGAAAAGCCCTTCGGATTCCGCCAGTAATTTTTGAGCGGCCAGGATTTCTTCGTCATTGACTGTTATCATCTGCCCTTCGAACTCATCCAAAAGTTTCAACACGATGTTCCCGCCAGGAGGATCGGGATTGGATATTGCATGTGCGATTGTCTGTGCTTTTGTTATACGCTCCACTTTTGTTTTTTTTGAGATAAAGGCCTGAGCGATAGGGGAGCACCCTTCTGCCTGGACTCCGATAAAAAAGGGAATCTTCTGGATAAATCCCTGTTTCTGAAGTTCTATATAGGCTTTCATCAAACCGGCGAAATGCCCGCCTGCGCTTACAGGTACAACAATATACTCGGGAGGATTGAGTTCTAATTCCAGATAAATCTCAAATCCTGCAATTTTATATCCTTCAATCCGGAACGGATCGACAGAGTTCATAAAATAAATTTGATGTTTCCTCCCCAAGTCCAGGCTTTTGAAAAACAAGTCTCCGTAATCTCCTTTGACCTTTAAAAGATGTGGATTATAGACTATTGTCGAAACAATTTTTTCTGATGACGTATCCTCCTTGACCAGGACAAAAGTCTGCAGCCCGGCTCTTGCACCAAAGGCGGCCGTGGAGGATGCCATGTTTCCCGTAGAGACCGTGCCAATTTTATCTATACCTAATTCCACAGCTTTTTGAACCGCGACTACCGTTCCCCGATCCTTGAAACTCCCAGTGGGATTGAGAGTTTCATTTTTGACAAATGTCTGAGGCAGGTTGAATTTTTTTTTCAGATTTTTGAGGGGGGTAAGCGGAGTGTCTCCATCACTGAGGCAGAGGGTAGGATCGATGTTCTCAAGGGGGAGAAAATCCAAAAATTTTTTCAATGAGTTCGATTTTTCGAAATGAATGTTTTTTTTTGATAAGGAGATTGGAAAAAGCAGAGGTTCCTGGCACTGGGTACAGAAGGTCATAAAAGGATCGACAGGATAGGATTTTTGGCAAAATAAACATTCTAGGTTTTCCATCTATTTATGTTACCTCTAATTCCCTTTAATTCATAGATAAAAAAGGGTACAATCATTCATCTTGGTTTAGCCGATGAAAAATGATGAATACTTCATGCAGCAGGCCCTATTGGAAGCCGCGCATGCGAAAGAGAAAGGTGAGGTCCCTGTAGGGGCCGTTTTGGTGGCGGAAGATAAAATATTCAGCCGTGGGTATAACCGCACGTTAGATAAAAATGATCCAACGTCCCATGCTGAAATAGAGGTTATCAGAAGAGCTTGTGACTTAAGGAATAATTGCCGGATCCCGGATTGTGACCTCTATGTGACTATTGAGCCGTGTGCCATGTGCCTTGGAGCCGCAGTGCAGGCAAGAATTCGCCGGTTGGTGTTTGGTGCTTATGATCCCAAAGCCGGGGCTGTTGAATCGATCATGTCTTTCCCCTTTGACCGCACGAACCACCACATGGAGATCAGAGGCGGCATACTGGCTAAAGAGTGCGGGCAGATATTGAAGGATTTTTTTGAGGATAAACGATAGATGAAATTATGGAGAGGTGGCCGAGTGGTTGAAGGCGGCGGTCTCGAAAATCGCTATTCTGGATTTCCCAGGATCGTGGGTTCGAATCCCACCCTCTCCGCCACTACCAGAGTTCATAAGAATTTGGTTTTTGTACTTCCCGTGCTTTACTCACATTTTTGTCCAATATCCGCCCTCCGACATCCCTTACAACC
>CAZWHQ010000125.1:0-4098 GCA_964633715.1 uncultured Eubacteriales bacterium | reverse complement strand
CCTGCGCGGACCGTGAGGCCCAACGGCCGGAAGCCTCTCTAGCGATTTTTTCTGACGGTGATGAAACTTTAAATTGGGTAGTAGGCGAGGTTATGCTTTTGATTTTTCAAGAGTTATTGCTTCTAGTGGTTGATACCTATCGAACCAACTTATTTTACCACCCAACAGATCGCTATATTCATATTTATTCAAACTAGGCGGTATAAATATATTCAATTTGCCTTTATTCATTTCATAACCAAAAGTGAGTGCTTCTTCTTCAAAAACTCTTAAAGTTTTTTCATCAAAGCACTCCTTACCGAAGGTAATTGAAGCGTTAAGTCCTTGCGCTTTTGTTAGTAAAGCTCGAGCGAAAGCCCGATACACTTCAGCATTGGGGAGCAACGAATATGGTCGTTCTACGAGCAAAGTTTTTCGCTGTGTTGCTTTAGAATCATTTCTCTCTCTTTGATTCGTTAATTTTATGACACTTCTTGCCACAACGCGACCTTTTCCGTCGGCGACATTAAAAACTTTTTTATTGCTGTCTGCCACATAAGCCAGCAAACACTCATTATAACTACCATTTCGCCAAGATTGGCAAGTTTCTTGCGGCTCAACGCCAACTTTCAAAAGTGTTAGCGCGTCATCCGACTCAAACGCCGTTACACTTTTTATGTCACCAACGGTAAAGATTTTTTCTATCTGCTCAATATCTAATCCGGCAAGCGGAAGGTTAAGTTCGGCAATTTTTTCGCGCAACTTTCTTGCCTGAGTAAGTATTTTATCGCGAGTGAATAATTGTGGAGTTGCATTCTCTATTTCTAGAATTATGCTAATCAAAATAGCTTCCGCTTGCACTCTTCTCTTTTCAATAATAAGTTGTTCTTTTTTATTTTCCAAAGCAGCAGACTTTATTTGTTCGGTTAATTCTCTAGCTTCCACAGCAAGTGATTGTGCTTTTTCTCTCGAAAAATCAAAATTTGGTTGCGAATCAAGAATGTGTTCTTTTGCATTCCTGATTATTTCTTGAGCCGCTTTTAATTCGTCTTCTCGCCTGCCTTTTTCATCTTCGGTTAGTTCTATATGTATGGTTACTGGCTCTATATTTGCCTTCCAAAATTCTTTTTGCTTGTTTGTAATACCGGCTAGCTGAGCTTCGCTTCGCTCGTGGCTGTATCGCCACGATTTGAAATCGCCTTTAATAATATGGACTGTTATTGTCCGCAAAAGATTTTTGACCTCTGTTTCATTATTCCCTTCGTATTTGCTAGCTAACAAAGGAACAATTTCAAATAGACCGCCCTTTAGTAGCTCTTCCAAATTATTTTCTATTTTGTCTCTATATTCTTGCGGCAATTCCAATCGTCTGCACGCGGCTTCTACGACTTTTTGCCTCATTGTATCCTCAATACCCTTGAGACCAGTTAAATTTTGCAAATCGCCGTTCAGAGTTTTAATTCTATTTTTAATCTTTTTGCGCTCGACCTTATCTTGTGTTTGCGAATATTGATTCTGCAAGTCGGCAATTCCTTGACTAACGCCGTCTACTTTGGCTTGATCTGGTGTTGCAAAGTCGTACTCTCCAAAACTGTCAAGCGTGGAGAGAAACTGGAATACTCGTCGCATTCTTGCAGGATCGTTTCTTGCGCCCCTATACGCACCTAGAAGCGTTTCCAAAACGGCCTTGCCATTTTCTTTTGAATTGAGCAATACTAAACCGTCCAAAAATGCCTCTCTTTCAAAACCGCTTCTTTTGAAGGTTTTTACCTCAAATATTTTGTCCAAAATAGCCAATATTTTCTCGTCTGAAATACCCAACCCCTCTTGCGCAATTCTTTTTGGAAACGCGACGCTTTCTCCATTGCGCGGATTTACGAGTGCGGCAAGAAGTTTGTCCGCCGATTGTGTCCAAATTACTAACTTACTGTCAATTATCATTTTCTCAACCTCTGGCTTCGCCATCAAAAGCAGTTCTAATGTTTCGGGCGTATCCTCGGTATGCCCCAGATAAAAATCCCTCAATTTTTCCTCATCAAGTTTACCGCTATTGTCCAAAATTTTTGCCAGGTGTTCTCTTACCATAGTAAGATCACCATCTTGCAAAAGATAACAAGTGTGATGGCGAGACCTGATCCTACCGAACCGATTCATATATGAATTTTCGTCAGCCAAAGTTTCCAGTAAAATCTTCTTACTCTTCGGCAAAGATTCCAAGACTTGTTGAAGTTCTGCCGGATTGCTTTCTTTTAATAGTCGTTCCATTGCATGAACGACGGCATTATTAGTATGGCCAGAGCCGGAAACTTCAATGTGGCGCAACATGAGCGGTAATGCTTCGGGGTTACCAAGTTTGGCCATTTTTCTAGCGGCCGCAGTGCCGCCTCCAGATTCATTCCCGCCGGGAAACAATTGCTCGTCAAATAATCTTTGAATGATTACTTTTTCTACTCGTTCAAAAACTTCTTTCGGTATCACGCCAGATGATTTCGCAAAACCCTTGACAACTTGCCACCTCTCCAGTCCATCGAGACAATTAAAATCATCAATAGGGATCGCGCTCAAATCCAAAGCTTCTCGCCTTTGTTCTCTTGGTGTCCGCAAATCAGAATACGGGTTAATTATCTCTTTAACTATTTTGCCAAATCTTGCTTGTAATTCAGGACTTAACGATTTGCCAAGGATATCGTGTAATTGTTCAATTCGTTCTTTCGTCGCTTCTTTTATTAAAAAATCAAAAATATAATCATAGTAATTATCTGCCGCTTCTTTACTACCTTCGGCACTTACACGAGAACCGACTTTTTTTAAATTATATTGTGATTTTTCGTGAAGCTCATCTATGCGTTCCCTTCGCGCATCAATCGCTTTTTTCTTTTCAATTGAATCGTTCCAGTCTGATACATTACCCTCAATTAACTGCATCTTTAATAATCTGATATATTCTTCGGCATCTTCTTTAGTAATTTTTCCTTCTGTTTGCAGTCGCTGCAATTCAGGGATTATCCTTTGCGCAATTAAATCTTCATTAAGTTTTTGCTTAACTTCTGGGGCTGTTAAACTCTCTTTGAGTTGATTATTTCCTCTAACAACCTCTTGAAATAGTTGTTCGGCTGCATTAATTGCAAGCTCCTGTTGTTGTCCCAGAATTTCCTGCATGGCCACTTCTACTTGACTACCGCGAGCACCCCGCTCCTCTAAAGTGGTACTTATTTGAGCGACTTGTTGAGACGAATTTTTTAATTGTTCGGTTAATGTTTGTCTTTCTTTGCTACGAAGAAGTCTTGCGAGGAGATTTTTGTGTTCTTCTTCGTCCAGTCGTCTTGATAATTCAGAATTTTGCCTTTCCAGATTTTCTATTGAAAAATTGAGCGATTGAATTTTCCCCTGATTTCTGGCAAGCCAAATTTGAATATCTCGAATTTTTAATTCTGAAGAGAGTAAGACTTCAGAAATGTCATCAATGGTTGGATTTTCAAGATGGCTAAATTTATCCCTAGTTTCGTTCAATATTCCTTCTGGGTCAGGCGCCTCTTTTTTTGTGTGAATCCCTTGACCCTCAAAACCTTTGATTTCTATTGAGCTAAAAATATTTTGAACATCTCTGGTCTTAGTTCTAATTAATAAATCGATCGTTTGTTTAACACCAGTAACTTTGCCTAAGACTGACTCTCTTGGTTGCTCCTGACGAGTCTCGGGCTCCCCAGCCTTCTTGGTTTTTTCATCTGGTGCTGATGATTGTGGTTCTAATAATATATTATTCATATACTTTAGATTTATTTCCCTACAGGTGTATTCAATATTTTTGCCACTTTTTTAGCAGCGTATCAATAGTCATATTATCCTGCCTGTCCGCCTCAATATTTATAGTTGTGTTATTGGAAATATCAGCAAGACGAGCCACTTTTTCGAAAGAGTAATCTTCTTCTATTTCTTTGGGGTTATCTGTAATTTTCATAGCTTACTATTATATAGTTTAGCATATAAATCATATCGGATTTAAGGGGTTTTATAAACCAAGAGGCGGGGAGAAGGCCAAAAATTTCTTTATCTTTTTTCCGCTTTGTGGTGGAGGGGGATTGGGAGGGGAGTCGCACAAAAAAAAGGAAAAGAAAATTT
>CAZWHQ010000124.1:0-4099 GCA_964633715.1 uncultured Eubacteriales bacterium | reverse complement strand
AAAAGTCGATGGGAGTGCGGTCAGGGAGGTTATGGTTTATTGCTGCAAGGACTCTCTCCCTTGAAGTCATTTTAATGGTGGTGGCGGAGAGGGTGGGATTCGAACCCACGGTACGGATATACCGCACACACGCTTTCCAAGCGTGCTCCTTAAGCCACTCGGACACCTCTCCCAAACACAAATACGCACGCTCAGCAGACGCTGAATCGGTTGTTTAAATTACCAAAAAACAGACAAAGAGTAAAGAAAAAGGATTTTACATGTAGATGTTGATGAGGTCTTTGAGCATAGCCGCTGCTGTCCCCATTGGATCGGATTTACCTCCAATCACAGTAATTGTCGACATCGTATCTGTTTCAAAAAAGATCCCCTTTTCAGTTCCATCCACATAAAAAAGAGGATGGGTTTTATCGACCGCCTCCAGCGCTACCTCGAGCGAGAAATCTTCCTCATTCCTGTTCATTTTCCCCAGCAGTTTTAATTTTTTTCCCTCTTTTTGACTCTTTTGGATAAGTTCCGGATTGATTGCTGTGATTCCCTGAACGTTGACGTCGTTCAAGGACTTTGTCGTAGAAAATATGGCATTTGTGAGCAGCAGAACCTTGTAGGCCGTGTCCCACCCTTCCACATCTTGAGATGGATCGGTTTCAGCGATCCCCCTGTCCTGAGCTTCATGAAGAACCTCATTGAAATCGGAGCCTTCTCCAATTTTTGAAAGAATAAAATTGGTGGTTCCATTCACAATACCTTCAAACTTGAGGATTTCCGAACCAGCGAGAGAATTCAAAGCCACATCGATGGTTGGCAGCGCCGCGGCTGTAGCGCCACTGATCTTTAGAAAGAGGTTGTTTTGGCACGCCTTATCCCTCAAACCTCGGTAATCTTTCACCAATGGGCCTTTATTGGCCGTAACCACATGCCATTCTCTGTCCAAAGCCAGTCTGATATAGAGGAGTCCCGCCCCGCCTGATTGGCTGTCTGTTGGCGTACACTCTACAAGAACGCCCGGTTGACATGTAGGGATAAAATCTTCCAGAAGGGTGTTTTTTTTCCAAACATCCATACTTTTATCCCCAATCTGGAGTTTTTCCAAAATCTTTCCAGGTTTTTGTGGTTCCTTTAAGAGCAAAGCCTTTTGGTTGCGGAATATGGCTGCAAAATAGAGGTCCAAGCCATATTTTTTCCGACAGGTCTCTTCTTTTTTATGAGCAAGAGATAGAAACGCCTTCCCCACATTCCCATAACCCATGAGGATGATGTTGATTTTTTGCATGATTGTATTATACCTGAAGTCGGATGGAGATTTACACACTTCTATTTTAGAGCCAGACCCGAGACCCTTACGGGTATTCTGCCTCCATCACATACGAATATAAATGAACACGGAGACATAGGACGTCCATCTGACTCAACTGCATGTAATGAACAAGAAAATACCTCTACTTTTATGATATTTTTTAAATAGCCAAAGAGTAGAGTTTGTGGAAGAGCTTGTTTATAATAGGGAAAATCTATGTATCTGGAGAGAGGCATGCCACATCCGGAAAAAGTTCTTGAAAATACCGTAAAAAGATGCAGGGAAAGAAATATCATCATCCCTACTTACGAAGAGATGGCTTTTCCTGAAAAAATCTCCAAAGACATCAAAGATGAACTACAGAATATAGGACTTCAGGAACTCCATCCGAGAAACCTTTTCCGCATCACCTGGAAAAACGAACCAAAAGAATCTGGAGGAGGATTCGGACATGTCAATTTCCTAGAGTTCCCTCCTGAACTGACTGGAGTCAAAGCACGAATTGTGATGCTTCTGGGGACGTATTTCCCGACAGGCTCTCACAAGGTGGGTGCCACTTTTGGACCGCTTGTGGAAAAACTTGTTCAAGGAACTTTTGACCCTTTGTCTCAAAAAGCCCTTTGGCCCTCAACCGGCAACTACTGCCGGGGCGGCACATTTAATTCCTCTCTGCTTGGCTGTTTGAGTATCGCTGTTCTTCCAGAAGATATGTCAAAGGAAAGATTCAGGTGGTTGGAGAAGACCGGTGCTGAAGTCTACGCAACACCCGGTTGTGAAAGTAATGTCAAAGAGGTTTATGAAAAGAGCTTTTTGCTTAAAAAAGACAATCCGGAAACAATCGTGATCTTTAACCAGTTCGATGAGTTTGGAAATGCAGTCTGGCACTACGTCTGCACAGGCCAGGCTATCGAAGATGTATTCACTCTATTACGGGGAGACAATCAAAGGTTATCGGCCCTTTTTTTGACTCAAGGTTCGGCCGGTACACTCGGAGCAGGAGATTTTCTCAGGGAAAAATATCCACACATTAAAATTTGTGCCGGAGAGGCCCTCCAGTGCCCCACCCTTCTCTACAACGGGTATGGCGAACACAGGATTGAGGGCATAGGAGATAAGCACGTGCCCTGGATTCACAACATCAAAAACATGGACATGGTGGCAGGCATCGATGATGAACAGCCTATCCGCCTTTTGAGATTGTTCAATGAAAAAATTGGACAAGAATTTCTCCAATCCCGGGGCATTACGGAAGAGATCACCAATAAACTCGATCTTCTGGGGATATCCGGAATCGCCAACCTCATCGGCTGCATCAAAATGGCCAAATACTACGAGATGGGTAAAAATGACGTTGTCTTTACGGTGTGCACAGATTCCATGGATTTATACCAAACCCGATTGGCAGAACAAAGAGAGCAGAACGGAGTTTATTCAGAACTGCAGGCCGGCATGGACTTTGAGGCCGGTCTGATGAGTCTCTCAATCGATCACTTGATTGAACTGAGCTACTGGGACAAAAAACGGATTCACAACTTAAAGTACTTTACTTGGGTGGAACAGATGGGAAAGGATGTCGCAGAACTGGACAGACAGTGGAACGACAAGGAATACTGGAAAGAAAAATTCCGTTCCTATACTAGTTGGGATAAACTCATCAGGGAATTTAATACAAAAACCGGTCTTCGATAATAGCGGCAAACGCGGTTTTAGCCAATTCGAACCGTCGCTTAAAAAATATCATGGGTAGAACGAATTTAGCTGAAAGGGAACGATCGCTTAAAGGCTGAAGGCGGATTTTTTGTACCGGTGGGGCTTTATTTTTTTCGGAACTGGGAGGGTGTGAGACCCGTTTTTTTCTTAAAAAGACTGTTGAACGAGGATTTGGAATTGAAACCGGCATCGTAACAAATTTGCAGGATGGATTTTTTCGGATTTAAAGGATCTTTCAGCATTTTTTTGGCCTCATCAATTCTGTAATCACTGATGATATCGAAGAAATTTTTGTTAAACGTTCTATTTATCGCTTGAGAGAGATGGCGTGGCGGAATGGATAATTGCTGTGCCACATCACTTACGGTCAATAAAGGTTCTAGATAAGGCTTGTTTTTTACAAGGTGATTTTTAAACTGATCAGCATAAGAATCGATTTTTTCCTTGGCCAATTGTGGTGGATTGATCTTGGGTATTTTTTGAATACCATTGAATAGTTCTGCATGTTGAAGGCCTTTGAAGACAATTAAGACAACAAAGATTAGGTTTATAATAAGGGAAGAGGTAATGAGAGCAATAATGTTTGCCCTTTTAATCCCGGGGAAATAGGATTGGACAATGACTCCGATATTTAAAAGCCACATGATAATAAAGGTTAAATAAACAAAAAGAAACCAGGATAGGTCAAGCTGTTCAATATTAGAATAAAGTCCCAATATATTTTTTCGATATTTTAGAAAGAGGTGCAGGGTTCCTATGATATAGGCCAGAAGCAAGGCATGCACAGTCCATGCAAAGACAGTGACTGCAGAGATTCTTAACACATAGGATTCTGCAACCAAAGTTACTTTTTGATTCGGGAAGACTTTAAATAAGTAATATATGATCCCGCAGATCAGTAATAGTATAGGAAGAAAATGAGCAAGCTCTTTTCTCGTCATCTTAAAACCAGTGAAACAAAGCGATTTTGTATAGAAGAAAATCAACACTCCTAGCAATAGGAATAGGGAATCACCGATAAGATTTTGATATTGATATTTTATGGGCGGGATAAGCTTTAAATGAAAGAGAACAAATTCGAGGGTATAGAGT
>CAZWHQ010000123.1:2176-4200 GCA_964633715.1 uncultured Eubacteriales bacterium | reverse complement strand
AGCGTCTCGTCGAAAGGCTATATGCCTTACACCCAGTCGCTTTTTTTATGGGGGTAATCATATACTTATGCTATATCTTCATCACTCATCTGAATTGACCCACCCATACTCACAAAAAGTGACCCATCAATAAACTGCTCACCATTTTTGACCCTCCATTAGGTATTGGCATTGCGGCAGCAGTGAAAATAAGTTTATGGTTTCTTGTGGAGGGAGAGCCATCACGTACTGAGGAAGCGCTACAAGCATGGCAAACAATATCATAAAAGAAAGTATTATTGCTTTTAAAGAACTGGCAGAGATTTCATAGATGTCTTTGCCAACATTTTTATCACTCGTTTAGTGTGCTTATTTGTTAGAAGAGAAGAAGGTCGAGGAGTATAATAAGGAAGTATGCTTTGGGAATAGAAATCAAACGACCAAAGCCCAACATGAATTGCCTTAAAAGTATCAAGATATTTTAAAGCTAATGGTATTTTATTAGAAGGCAATACAAGAATAGCTGAATTTGCAAAATAACGATATCTGTGTGTTTGAGTAAGTCCTTTGCGCCAGTTATTAAGTTTTATTTCAAATGCCCTTACTATAGGACGATAAATCTTCATGAAGTCATCAATGGTTAATAGATTTTCATTCCGCTGCTGATTTGGATCCCATGTAACCGCTACAATATCGGCGATTCCAAATCCATTAACTGCTATTTGACGTGCACATACTATACTTTTTTTTTTAGTTTTATGATGAATGGCAGTATGATTTCCAATGTATGTCCGTGCAAATTTAAGAGTAAAACGTGCTTCCTCAGTCATCCCATGCAGTTTTCTTCCAGGAAGATTTCGTTCAGGTTCATAGAATTTTAATTTTGGGATAAGTTTTGAAGAGGATGTAATCATATTAATAGATTAGTTAAATTCGAAAATTAAATCTATTATTAATTTTACAGCTGTCCCAACGTTGAATTTTAATTTACCTGTAACTAAAATAATATCCGCTCCAAAAACAGACTGTCAAATCCACCCTGGCAAATCCAGTGTTCTCGCTGCGCCATGAGTGAGTTGGTCCCCCCTCCGTAGTATAATATAAGTGGTAGGGGAGGTGCCTTTTTCCGTTATATGGCCTTAGAAGCCAGAAATAGAGGGTAAAATAAGGTTTCATGATCTATTGTCGCACTTGTATTTAGCTTATTCCATTTTACTGAGTAAATTGCTGATTTTTGTTGAGAATAATACTGCATCTCCTTCGTCATTATAAATGCATGAAACAAGACACATTGATATTGACAATTGGCGACTATTTCATTATCTTATTAATAGAATCATCCCTAGTGAGAATATCTCACTAGCCACCTCTGGGTTACGATCCAGAGGTTTTTTTTTATATGAACAAAATAACATTTCTTGTAGATGGATTCAATTTATATCATTCCATACTTAGACTCCTTCGTGATACGGGCTTCTGTACAAAATGGCTGGATTTATCATCTCTCTGTAAATCGTACATTCATTTGTTCGGAAAAGATGCGGAGGTCCAATCCATCTATTATTTTTCTGCAATCCCGCGCTATCTAAGTTCAAGAAACCCAAATAAAATTAAAAGACATGAAATCTATATTTCTTGCCTTAAATCAACAGGCATAGAAATTGTATTGGGCAGATTTAAGCAGAAAGATGTTTTTTGTGATAAATGCCGAAATATGACTTTAAAGCATGAAGAAAAAGAGACGGATGTTTCAATTGCTATAATGCTGTTGGAGATATTCTTCCAAAATATTTGTGAATGCGCTGTGATCGTTTCTGGCGATACTGATTTATCTCCTGCTGTTAGAAAGTGTCAATCACTATTTAAAGAAAAAAAAGTTATTTTTGCATTTCCCTATGCAAGAAAAAACAAGGAACTCTCTAGTCTTGCACCAGGTTCATTCTCAATAAGAAAAAATCAATACATTCGGCATCAATTCCCAAATCCTGTTGTTCTTGATGATGGAAGAAAGATTTTTAAGCCAAAGGCTTGGTGAGAATCGTTTA
>CAZWHQ010000123.1:0-2076 GCA_964633715.1 uncultured Eubacteriales bacterium | reverse complement strand
CACATTTCATCCCCATTACCTTTTGCCTATGAAAGCAGCGGCAGTGAGACCTATTTCCGAAATGACAAGGACCCCAATCCTCTCTCCAGAAGACTTTTTGCCTTCCACCAATCTGAAACACTCCTAGAATGGGCCAAACAAGAATCCACATTAAGAGCCCGTCTCCAGCAGAATCTCCCGCCCCTCATAACCATCGGCCTTCGTGACTGCCAGATCGAAGCCATCACCAACCTCGAACTTTCCTTCAAAGAAGCTAGACCCCGTGCCCTAATCCAGATGGCCACCGGCAGCGGCAAAACATACACAGCCGTAAGCTTTGTCTACCGCCTTATCAAATTCGCCAAGGCCAAACGTATCCTCTTTCTGGTCGACCGCCGCACCCTCGGACGTCAAGCCCGTGGAGAATTCGCCCAATACACCACACCCGATGATGGAAGAAAGTTCACCGAGCTCTACAATGTCCAGCTTCTCTCAAGCCCAACCATAGATCCTGTCAGCAAAGTGTGTATCACAACCATACAGCGGCTGTATTCAATGCTCAAAGGCCAGGAATTCGAACCTGACCAGGATGAAATGTCCCTTGCAGATTTAACAACAGACCAGATAAGAGAAATCGCTTACAATCCCAATATTCCCATTGAAACATTTGATTTCATTATCACCGATGAATGCCACCGCTCCATCTACAACCAGTGGCGGCAGGTCCTTGAGTATTTTGACGCTTTCATCATAGGCCTGACAGCAACTCCATCCTTACAGACATTCGGCTTTTTCAATCAGAACCTGGTCATGGAATACAATCATGAACGGGCTGTAGCGGACAGAGTCAATGTGGGATATGAAGTCTATCGTATCCGCACAAAAATCACAGAAGATGGCAGCAAGGTCGAAGCCGGTTATCACATCGACAAACGTGACCGTCACACCCGCAAAATCCGATGGGAACAGCTCGATGAAGACTTGGAATACGACGAAAAAGCTCTAGACAGATCTGTCGTTGCCGTCGATCAGATCCGCACAGTCATCCGCACCTTCAAAGAAAAGCTATTTACAGAGATCTTCCCCGGACGCAAAGAAATCCCAAAAACACTGGTTTTTGCCAAGGATGATTCTCATGCCGAGGACATTGTCCGGATTATGCGAGAAGAGTTCGGCAAAGGCAATGAATTCTGTAAAAAGATCACTTACCGCACAACCGGAGAAAAAACAGAAAATCTCATCGCGTCTTTCCGCAATTCCTATAATCCCAGAATCGCAGTCACCGTAGATATGATTTCCACAGGGACGGACATCCGGCCCCTGGAATGTCTCCTGTTCATGCGGGATGTAAAATCCCGAGTCTATTATGAACAGATGAAAGGCCGCGGCACCCGAGTGATCTCTCCAACTGACCTTCAAGCCGTTACCCCTGATGTTCAGAACAAAACCCATTTCATCATCGTTGACGCTGTTGGCGCTACTGAAAGCGATAAAACGGATTCCAGGCCTCTTGAAAGGAAAAAATCCGTTCCCTTTGATAAACTTGTGCAATCCATTGCTTTAGGCCAGAGGGACGAGGATACTCTGGTAACAATGGCCGGAAGATTGGCAAAACTCAATGTCCAAATTGAGCAGGAACAGCGCCAGGAATTGGAAGTGCTGGCTCAAGGAAAATCCCTGGTACATATCACCAATGAACTCCTAGATGTTGTCGATCCCGACAAACAGATAGAAAAAGCCAGAGAAATATTTAAGGTTGAAACACCCTCGGATGATCAAATCGAAGAGGCTGCAGAAGAAATAGCCAAAGAAGCCTGCCGTGTATTTGATGATCCTGAATTCAGGAAAACATTGATTGAGATCAGAAAAGTCCAGTATCAGATAATCGACACTATCAGCCAGGATTCCATCATTGCAGCTGAATTTGATCCAGTCCAAGCTAAAAAAGCTGTACAATCCTTTCGTGAGTTTATGGAAGCCAACAAAGATGAGCTTTTAGCCCTGCAGATCATTTACAATCAGCCTTATGATAAACGGCATCTCACCTATGAAATGATCAAAAATCTGGCCAATACGATGAAGAAACCACCCTATAAT
>CAZWHQ010000122.1:0-4515 GCA_964633715.1 uncultured Eubacteriales bacterium | reverse complement strand
AATTTCTCCACTAGTATCTGATCTGTATATTTTCCTTGTTTATCAAATATTTTAATTAGGCGTCCCCCATCACGAATATGTAAATTCCCTGACAGTTCATCTATGTCAAACCGCATAGTATGTTGAAATTCCCCTGGTCCTTGTCCCCATCTTCCAAAAGACTGAATGTAACTACCATTCTTATCGAATTTTTGTATTCTATAATTCCCCCAATCAATTACATATATATTTTCTTCGTTGTCTACCGTAATACCTCTTATTCTGAAGAACAAATAGTTTTCATCATCATCTTTGCCTGCTTAAATCTTCTTCTAGATCAAAAATAATTTCCCCATAAAGAGGTTTTTTTGGATTCGTAATAACTCTAACTCCATCTTCATATTCTATTGTGCCTTTCCAATCACTTCTTTGTTGACTGAAAGATGAAGAAAGGAAAATGCATATAAAAATGATAAACAATATAGAATGTTTTTTCATTTTCCCTTCTAGTATTATCCCTATTTGTTCTTAATACGATTATAAAAGCCAGTACGCTTAGTCAAATAGAATTGATAGTGCTTAATAGCCTTTGGACAAATCGACTGGGGAGTGGGCTCAATCCCTCAATCTCAGTGTCCCTTCCAAACTGGAATAATCCAACTCATGTTGATTTTCATAGTGATCTAACCGTTGAGAGCCGATCTCCTGGGTGAACTGAGATGGACAGTATAAAGGGATTGGGTTCGATGTAATTACTTTTAGAGCTGTCATGAGAGGTTAGGGATTTTATGGGGATTGGACAAATCGACTGGAAAGGACTCAAACAAACATCAGACAGGTTCACTTTCCAAACACTTCAGGAAAGTTAGTGATACTGTATTCCCGATAGACGCTATAATCCTCAGCTTGTTCAATAGTTGCAAAACCGGTTGAAAAGAAAGATATTTCCCTTATTGTTACTTCAGGTGGGGGAATTAGAACGTACAGATACTCACCTTTTGGAGAGAAAACATCAATTTCATACTTCTCGGCTCCTGAAACACGAAATACTGCAAGATAGTCTTTGGGAAGCACTTTGATATCCCTAATCGCAATAAACCGGTCAGGATAAGCAGAGATCATCCACTTTGTTCGTTCTTCCTCAAGTGCCCAAGACATCAATTTTTTTATGTCGGCTTTCTTGGCCTTGACGTTTTCATGCTCTTTCTGAATAACTAGAGTGTCCTTTCCAGAATAATCTTTTACAAAAATTTTATATTCAGTGTTCAAACCACACAAGACACGTCTTTGAGTTGGATTGGCTATATAAAAGAAATTTGGAGTTCCCCAAGTTTCTCCAAATGCTCCCTGTCCGTTTGGATTCCGAATCGTTCCAATATTAACCGCTTGGAAAAGGTCAACACTACTTTCCTCGTCCTCCATCGAGAATTCGACCAGCTTCAGGATTCTAATTTGATCTTTTTTCTCAGTCCATTTTACGTCAATAGATAAGAATCTCTGATCATCTACTCCTGCATAGAAGTTATTTCTCAAAACCCTGTCCTTAATCAAGTTACCACTGCTATCTAGCTGGGCTACCTTCCTCCCACCGAACACCCAGATTTCAGGACTAAAGAAATGAACAAAATACCCTTGCCTAGGACTGAATTCGCCTGGTCCCTGGCCTATTTTTGTTAAGAGCCCAAGATATTTCCCATCCTGGCTGAATCGGTGAGCTTCAGCTCCGTTTGGATCATATAGAATAACCTGTCCAACCTCGTCCCGGGAAAAAAATATTATCCTCAATCCAACGTCTGGTTGCTCATAGGGATCAATCGTCCGTGTCCGCTCGACTTGCAGGTTGATTGTCCCCTTCAGTGGTTTGGTTGGATTCAGGACATGCGGAATGCCATCGATGATTTTGGTTTCGACTAAATTCTGAGTTGCATAGATAACGCTTCCTACCATAAGGAAAATTACAATAATAATAATCTTTTTCATGATACCCTCTTTTATCTGATCTCAATTTCAATAATTCCAAGTGACTTTAAAGCGCTTAACATATTGGTAGCTGTATCAATCTGCTATATACCCCGCACGGTGGGTGATCCTATAATTTTTTCCTTTAACGGTTACCTTTATTGTTTTAAATTTTCCATCAGCCTGGTAATTTTTAGGCGAATAGTAAAGGAGATAGTAACTTTCAACAGCATCGGAGGCACGTTCAAATAAAAACTTAGGATTGGCCGAACTGGACGTTATCCCTCCTGTTGCCTGAGCCACTTTTCTAAAGATACCGAAAATATCCTCCGAGTGTTCGACCATTTGCACTCCTGGAATATATTCAGCTGGCTTGGTAAAAAACAGAAAGTTTATACTAATAGAGGAATCAGCATAAGCTTTTTTAATAGTCTCAAGATTCAATCCAATATCTCTAAAGTAATACCCCATTTGAGAAGCAACCCTCATGTCTACTATAGGATCATTTTTTAACTGGATTTTATTAAAAGCTCTACTTGATATTTGAGGAATAAATTCTCTTTGATAAAACAAAAATACGTATTTTTGTCCTTCCTTCTCTTTCAATATATTAGCAAAATCTAAAAGGCTCTTCTGGTCAATTGTTCTTATACTTTCTATTCGTTGCATAATTTCTTCGTATCTTTCCATTTCCACCCTTATAGGATTTTCTTCTTCATCAACCGTAACTTGAGCGTACGCTGACCCTGGTTTTGATCCCATGTATCTGTATCGGCGGCGAGAATTTCCCACCGCTATATTCAGTTTGCTATTTATAGAAATAATCAAATCTGTAAGATCATCTTTAAGTCGCCTGTATTCTGAACTTGCGCTCCAAGCATCTTTCCTCAATAATCCACTCAACTGTTGAATGATTTGTTCTGTTGATAGTTTGCTCAGCAACTCACTCTTCATACTATAAGTTTTAGATGGCGTAATAATAGTAAGATTATCTTGTGGCTCCATAACATTCTGATAAAAATAATCTATCGCCTCATTGAGTTTAGGGGTATACTCGACAACTTCAAAAACAAGGTAGAAAGATCTTGAGGTTTCGGGTTTGAAGGAACTGGATGTTTCAGGAGTAGATAACTGCTTTTCTTCCTTACTTTGAATATTCCTTTTATTAATAAGATACACAGCTTCAACTTCTTGAAGTATCCCGTCTTCATAGACCTCGAAGTCTTTGATAGTTAAACCATCCACAAAATCATTCCCCTTGTAGACTCTGACTGGAACTTCTATATTTATGCTGACAGCTTGTTCCTGGATTTCCTGGGCAAAAAGAGTTAAACCTAATACAAGAATAGCAAGCAAGATTGTATGTTTTTTCATATTGAACCCCCCTATATAGTATCCATCACTGTTTTCTATAGCAATCTTTGTGCCAATAAGGATCTGGCTTGTTTATGAATTCAACTTATTTTTTTGTCCATTATAATGGACAACTGTAGTTATTCTCCCATGGACAAATCGGCTGGGGAGAACTCAGGGAAAGGAAGATTTGACATTAAATTTAAATCTCGGAAATAATCAGTAGAGACCGGGTAGTGTCATGGTTCTTTTTTAAACGTTTTGCTATACTTAATCGTAATCAATAGAGAACAAGAAATATTTTGGTTTCTGTGGGGAAAAGGGAGACACAACATGAAGCAGCAAACTGAAGTTTAAGAGTTTGATCCGATTATTGCCTGATATAATAAGACACAACTAGCTGTAACTATTTATTATTAATGAAAGAAAAAAAGGAGGGGAAGAGATGAAAAAACTAACCCAAATTTTCTGTGTTTTCTTCTTAATCTTTTTTATATCCTGTGCAAAAAAGACAGAAGGTCCTGAATATCCCATTGTCGTTGAAACCGTAGACGAAATACAGGTTATCACTAATCCCGACTACCCCCGTGACGGAATAGTGACTTTCAACCTGATTGAAGAGGTGTCCATTGGAAAAGAAATAGGTGAGGACGAATACCTTCTGAACAGGCCATTTCAAATACATGTGGATAACCAAGGATATATTTATGTATTGGACATAAGAGACTGTCACATCCTTGTTTACGACGATTTGGGAAAGTATGTGCATACAATCGGAAGAAAAGGACAGGGGCCTGGCGAAATCATGTCTTTGGCTTATTTTGACTTTTCCCCTGATGGACGGCTGTTTGTCAACGACTTTATGAACCAGAGAATAATCATCTTTGACCGTGAAGGAAATCTTCTCGGAGGGTTCAAGCCAGAGGGTTTCTATGGTGGAATGCTCTTTGCAAGCGATGGTCGTGTTTATTTCCAGATAAGGTCGCAAAAAAAGGAAGTTGAACCGACAAGTGAATTCCAGGAAAGCCAGATGATCACAAGCATAATTTCCATGGACTCCGATGGACAAAACAAAAAAAACTTAATCGATATAGAAACTGAAACGATTAGGACAAAAGCTGTCGAAGGAGGAGTGCTCTCAGTTGGAGGCTCACAAACAGAACGTTTTGTCTGGGCCTTAGATCCAAGAGGAAAATTGTATGCCGGATTCAGTAAAACCTATCA
>CAZWHQ010000121.1:0-4516 GCA_964633715.1 uncultured Eubacteriales bacterium | reverse complement strand
GGAACTGTTCTTTTATATTTGCAAGCACGCCGGAAAATTTGTCTGGAGAAAATATTCTTCTTCTGAAAGTGGCGGGTCATCATCTATCCCCAGGTCGGCCATGCTTTTGCTAAGATCAATGGCTCCGTTATCAACATAAATACCGTAGAGTGTGCTCATATAACTTTTTCGGGCCGAATGTGTGAAGCATTTTTGTTCCAAGTCTCCGTATTCATAAAGGATCTTCCCGTCCTTAATCACAAGGAACGAAGCCGTATCCATATTTTTTAATATTTCGTCCAATTGTTGAAGCTTTTGTGATGAAAATCCGTATTTTTCCGGATTTTCTATTTTTTCCCAGGTCTCTCCCGGAAAAGTCTGGCCAAAGACTAACGCCGAGACTAACAGTAGGGAGATCAGAAGTATCCATTTAAATTTCATTTTAGTCCTCCAATTTTTTATCAATCTTCCGTTTTCCAAGAATTGTAAATATGACCCAAAACAGCACAATAAGCCCGCTGATAGTAAAAATGATAATGAGTTTATTAAACAGCTCTTGAATAGACAAACCGGGACTTTGAAAGATATTGTACTTTGCATAAGTGAAAAGTGTCCCCGCTACAACAATAGCCGCATATCCGAGCAGGATATACTTTATTTTTATTTTCTGTATGGGGATCGCTCCAAAGAAAAGGAGAGCGGTGATAAGAAACAATGAATTTACTGTCAAAACGATTGCGATATCCTCAAAATCATGTATAGACTGGTTTAGGACAAACTGCCGGTAAAGCGAGATCCCCTGTAAGGCGATAATTGTAAGAAAATACATTACAGCTATCACTTTATAAGCTACGAGCTTACTCCTTTCATCCATGTTCAAAAACGGTTTTTTGTTTTTCATGTTTCCTCCCAAAAAAGATCATTTAGAGTTTTATCTAGGGCCTTTGCAATTTTTATACAAAGATTTAACGAAGGGTTATATTTCCCTTTCTCAATGAGGCCAATCGTCTGTCTTGTGGCCTCCACGTGATCGGCAAGGTCTTGTTGAGACAAATGCTTTTCAACTCTTGCGATTTTCAATTTAATGTTTTCCATAGCCATAATGTACGATATATATTGCTATTTGTCAACTATATTTTGCAATTAGTCATATTTATATGTCTTTTCAGATTATTTAGAGTCTTTTTGTCTACATTTCTCTATAAGGAGAGGTATACTCTATGAGATAATAATTTTTCCCTTTAATATTTATAACGAATATGGCAGGCTCATGAAAAAAAATCTGTTAATTTTCTTATTGGTCTTTGGGCTTTTTGGCCCTTTAGCAATTCCCCAAACATCCGGATCCGAACTGCAAATAAAGACTGAAAAAATCTTTGAATTAGGGAAGGAAGATATTCTTTTCAGCAGTTTAGCTTCCGTGTGTGAAGACGCTGAGCAGAATGTCTATGTCCTGGATAGGATGGAGTCAAAAGTCTATAAATTTTCACCTGAGGGCGAACATCTCCTTTCCTTTGGAAGTGAAGGGCAGGGACCGGGTGAATTCCAGGCCCCACACGATGTTTTTGTTGCACCAAACGGACAGATTTTTGTCAGTGAAGATATCGCTTTTATTTCGATTTTTAATGATAAAGGTCAGTTTATCGAACGCATCACCACTGAAAAAGGCCTTGCCATAAGGTATTTGAAGGAGAACCTATTCTACGCCTGGACATGGAACGAAGGCGGACAAACCCAGCTGCTGGTCGACAAGGAAGGGACCACTCTAAAAACATTTTATTCCGTGTCCAATGAGGACTCTTCCATCTCTGCCCCGGATGAGTCGGGCCGTCAGGTGAGGTTTAATTTTGCCGCTCCTGAAATCACTCCATCTTTTATGTTCGACCGGTATAAAAACCGTTTTGTTGTAGCCAAAAATGATAAATATGAGTTTTCCCTCTACGACTCTCAAGGAAACATTGTCTCGACAATGAAAAGAGACCTCAAACCATCAAAACTGTCGACAAAGGAAAGAGATTTCCTCCTCCGTGAAATGAAGGAGAGAAGGGATTGGCCCGAATGGATTATGAAGATTATCCAGAAAAATATTTCCAAGACAAAAACATTCTTCGACAATATCCGTGTGTCTGAAAAGTATATCTTTGTCTTCAGAATACGTGAAAATATCACGGATAAGAACAGTCTATTCCCGGTGGATATTTTTGATCTCGATGGCGATTTTTTGGGATCATCAAGTCTTGCAGCACAGCCTCTGTTTATTTCTGATTCATTTATGTATGCTGTAGCCTATGATGGAGAGGACAATCTCCTTCTTCAAAAATTCCAATATAAAATTGTCAAATAGGGGGATAAAATGAAAAACGCCGTTTTTGTATTTGTTTTTCTATTGCTTTTTATCACTGCTTTTCCCATATCCGCACAGGAAATCATCGACAATGGAAAAACGCCTCAAAATAAAGAGGCCGGCCGAGTTCTCAATCTCAGTGAAGCCTTGCGCATTGCCGGGGATTCAGACGATTATTTCTACAGTGGAGTTGTCGACCTGCAAATCGACGCACGGGGGAATATTTACATAAGTGATTCCTGGGGCTCGTTTGAAAAATCGCATCTCCTTAAATTTTCCCCAGATGGAGGATTTCTGAAAGATCTCTACCGGCAGGGGGAAGGGCCTGGAGAGATCCAATCGTCATATGATTTTGCCCTCTCTGATAAAAAAGTCTATGTGTATGCTTCGACAAAAGGAAAGATCATTGTGATGGAAGAGGATGGTACATTTATAAGGGAATTTAAGATAGAATCGGATAGGTTCAATGACTTCTTCGGAATATTTGAAGATTGGCTCGTGTTTTTGCGGAGGGACTATCCGTTTGAGCGAAAAACATCCCGTCTCTACGACATCAAAAATGTCATCGTTTTTATTTCCAAAGATGGACAAACTGTTAAGGATTTTTACACGTTTACCAATAAGCTATTTTTAGTCTCCGGGGCACAGGGAGGCGGGATGATGAACTATGATCCGATCATGGCAAAAATCGGGGAGGATAAACTCTATATCTGTTCGTCTCAAGAATATTTCATAGAAGTGCTGGATCTCAACACAGGCAAGATCACATCCAGATTCAAAAGAACATATTCACGGAAAAAACATGAAATGCGGGATTCTACAAAAAAGTTCATATCCAAGTTTTCGGCTCCAAAAAGGAGATTTGATAATGATATCAGAGAGCTGTTCTATAACGGCACCTCTCTTTGGATTCAAACCTCAACTGTAGATGAAGACAAAGGGCAGATGTTCGATGTGTTTGATAATAAGGGCCTTTTTCTCGACAGTTTTTTTGTGAACACAAAGGGCCGGATCGTAAAAATTGACGGAGACTTTATCTATTCCTCCGAGACAGATGAAGAGGAGCTTCCCTATTTGATGAAGTACAAAATCAAGAAAAAGGGATAGTAATCATAAGAAAGTACTTTTCTCCGGTTTTGCTTCTGATCACCATTCTGTTTCTTATCCTCTGTCGGGAATCGCGCGATTACAGACAGGATATGCGCAATTTTGTACAACGTATCAGCTCCTATGCCAAAGGATTCGTTCCAAATTTTTTAATCATTCCGCAAAACGGGGGCGAACTCCTGACAAAAGATAGCGAGGAGAACGGCCTGCCATCAGAGGAATATATAGCTGCACTCGATGGAGTCGGCAGAGAAGATCTCTACTATGGTTACAGCAGCAACAATTTGCCAACTCCTGCGGCGGAAACGGTTTATATGGAGGCCTTTTTAGATTTGGCCGAGGCCTACGGTGTAGAAGTTTTAGTCACGGATTACTGTTGGACTCAAACTTTTATGGAAGATTCATACAGGCGGAATGAAACAAAAGGGTATATTTCCTTTGCCGCAGATTTTAGAGAACTGCACAACATACCTGCCTATCCCCCAAATCCTTACAATGTCAATCCGGAAAATATCCTGTCGCTCCAAGAAACCAAAAACTTCCTTTATTTAATCAATCCGGCTTTATATCCGGATAAAATTTCCTACATCAATGCTCTTCAAACAACAGATTACGACCTTCTCATTATAGATCTCTATTTTGAAGAGGGAGACATGCTCACACCGGGGGATGTGGCAGCTCTCAAAATAAAGAACAACGGAGGAACCCGCCTGGTTGTCGCCTACATGAGTATAGGAGAGGCAGAACAATACCGGTACTATTGGGATAACGGATGGATATCCAATCCTCCCTCCTGGCTTGGAGAAGAAAATCCAAATTGGGAAGACAATTACAAAGTCCGGTATTGGGAGGCAGGATGGCAGAATCTCATATTTGGATCCGCAGACTCTTACCTCGATAAAATCATCGACGCCGGATTTGACGGAGTGTATCTGGATATCATCGATGCTTTTGAATACTGGGAAGAGAACAAGAATTTTTTTAATCGCTAATCTGTGGTATCCTGAGTTAAATTTTGTGAATTATATGGAGGTCTAGGATAGGAATTTGGTTTTTTTGTTGGTGATGATTTTTCCTCCATTTCAT
>CAZWHQ010000120.1:0-4548 GCA_964633715.1 uncultured Eubacteriales bacterium | reverse complement strand
ATAAGGTAATTTAATGTGAGAATTATGGGTTAAAATAATGTGAAATTTAACAATTGGAAGCCAAAGTCGATTCAAGAGGGAATATAATTGGTGTAGAAATTGTAATGGATGAAGAGAATCCAAGGCATGAGTTGAGAATGTTTGATACGGATTTAAACGTCATTCATTGTTTTTGCTCCTCACCTCTAGCTGATATCAATAATTTGAATCCATTCATGCCTTCGGTGAGTTGGGATATTTATAACTATGGCCAAATTATTTGTGGATGGCCCGACTCATACGAAATAGAAATATATGACACCACAGGGAATTTGATCCGCAGGATAAAAAGGGAATATGATCCATTGGAAGTAACAGAGGAGGATAAAGAGAGATTAAAAGACTTGCCTCCAGAAATTAAAGTGACTGTTCCAAAATATCATGCGCCTTACTGGAGGCTGACGGTTAGTGATGAAGGTAGAATCTATGCAATGACGTGGGAACGAGTTGGAGAGAGTGAATATTGGTTATATTATGATGTTTTTGATGAGGAAGGAAAATATATAGCAAAAATTCCTCTTTTTACACACATACAAGTTGTCAAAAAAAATAGGCTTTACACGATTGAATCTGACGATGACGGATATTATGTCGTAAAGAGATACAAGATCACTTGGAATTATTAAAAAAGGTCTCTATTTCTTAACATTTCATAATCAAGAAGGGTATTTCACGTAAGACAACCATATCGATTTCTGTTCAATTTCGTTCATAAATTGTTCGAGAATGGACATATTGCATCAAATAAGCCTAAGAAAACTCAAGGGTATAACATTGGCATATTTATTGCTTATATTAAAAGAATAGGGAATATAGGAGATTTATCATGGGCATGGACAGAAAAATAGAAAGGAAAAAATGGCCCCCGAAAAGAATTATCACTTGGGTCTCCATTGTGGCGTTTGTTGGGATTGTCTCATATCTTTTAATTTTTAAAGTCAGCAAATCAACTCTTAATGTCAATGCCGAGCGCCTCACCATTTCAACTGTGACAAAAGGCCCTTTCCAGGAATTCATAGCAATTATGGGAAACGCCGAACCCGAGGACATCCATTTTCTAACGGCTTCTGATGGTGGCCGGGTTGAAGAGATATTTGTCGAAGCAGGTACGATGGTCCAAGTAGGAGATAGAATTTTAAGGTTAGCCAACACAAACCTGGTACTTGATATCATGAGAAGAGAGGCCGAGCTGTTTCAACAGAGCAATAATCTGCGAAACACGCGTCTGTCGATGGATCAGTACAAGCTGCAGCTGGTCCAGGATCTGGCCAATATCGATTATCAGCTCCAGGCACAGAGGCGCGTGTTTGAGCGATACAAAGAATTGGCCAAAGATAATCTTATCGCCAGACATGAATTCGAGCTTGCAGAAGACCTGTATCTGTATCTGCAAACACGAAAGGAACTGACCTTAGAAAGCCAGAAAAACGATCTGGAATTCAGACAGGGTCAGATCGATGCTCTTGAGGCATCCCTCACCCGAATGCAGAACAATTTAGGAGTTGTAGAAGAAAAACAGGAAAATTTAACCGTGCGTGCGCCCGTTTCAGGCCATTTAACATTTTTACAGGCTGAAATTGGTGAGCAGAAAAATCCGGGAATCCGTTTTGGTCAGATTGATGTGATGAGTGGTTTTAAAGTTGTTTTGGATGTCGATGAACACTATCTGCCTCGGTTGGAAATCAATAGAGCGGGGACTTTTACTCTTGCGGATCAGACATACCAACTTCGTGTCGATAAGATCTATCCCGAGGTCATGGACGGCCGGTTTGAGGTCGATATGGCGTTTGTGGGCGAGGCTCCTCCGAATATCACTCGAGGTATGACGTTCCATATCCGCTTGGAACTGGGCGACATATCCGAAGCCATTCTTCTTCCTCAGGGAGGATTTTTCCAGACAACGGGAGGAAACTGGATTTATATTCTAGATGAATCCGGGAGTACGGCAACAAGAACGAGCATCAGGGTGGGTCGGCAAAACACCGATGTCTATGAGGTTCTCGAGGGGCTTCAGTCTGGAGACCGGGTTATCACCTCAGGATATGAAAATTATGGGGATATGGAACGATTGGTCTTAAAAAAACAAAGCGAAAACCGTATTTAAACAAAGGGGAATATATCCATTTTAAAATTGTATATTCAATGAAGGAAAAAATTCATGGGATTGGGTGCATTCCGAATAATTTTAGTTGGGCTGTTTTCGTTAATCACAATTGAGGTTTATATTCTTCGTGTGACCGCGTTTCAATCTATTATGAAATCTACAACTCAAGAGGAAGGGGGTGTATTGGGAGCTGTCATAGGAGGCAATGTGACCGCTTCTTTTCCCGAGGGATTAATTATTTTAGAAGCTTCTTCAGACATGGAATATAGTGGATTAATTCAACTGATTAAGTCCGAAATTTCTTCTTACCCTTGTAGTTGTGGCGAGTTTGTTAAAATTTCCCCATTTGCCAGGAAGGTTATAGGCTTTAGTTCCATAACAGGATTGTATGATAGGCTTGAATTACACAATACAATTTCTAAAAAAGGTTTTATTGTAGGAGAGTATTGGTTGAATGTAACACCAATAACCGCCGATAACCATAAGCTAATGCTGAACTTTAATGTCAATATCAGTCAATGGACCGATACTTCTATAGCGGAATTGATTACAATTCCTTTTAGAGAAAAATACCTAATTTTATGTCATACTCAGGATTATTTGATAAAGATATTTGATGTTCAATCTAAAGAGATAATCCGGTCTTTTACGAGAAAGTATGACAGAGTCAAAGTTCCGGAGGGACGTCAAGTTGGAGGAAGAATTGGAGTAGGTGGAAAAATGTACTCCGCTCCACGGAAATATTTAAACGATATTTCAAAGATTTTTGAATTTAAAAACAATTTGTGGATTATGACTTCTTCTGCGGACAAAGATAAAGGTATCTTGATGGATGTTAATAATTTTGAGGGTCAATACTTAGACAATTTCTACCTAAAATTCCATGAAGAAATTGATCCCATTTCACTTGGCAGCAGGCCGATGACTATCTCTGGAAATAATTTGTATATGCTTGTTAGGAATGAAGACGAGACATATTCAATAAAAAAATTCTTGATTGAGAATAAAATCCGGTAGTTTTTTTAAAAAAGGAAATATTTTTCGTCCGGGATTAGTCAGAAATTCTATATTTTATGACTTTTACTAAACCTTCCTCATCTGTTTTTACCTGCCAGAATGCCCCATCCCGAATAGTGGTTCTTCGGGGAAAAGAGGCTTCCCCGGTTATGTGAATATTTCCGATAAACTGTCCATCCGGATCGAAGACGTCAAAATATTTAAATCCTTCGTTTATGTTATCCCTATACGTCCAAACCCAAATGTTGCCATCCGAATCGACGATGATCTCTCTGAAAGCTGGTTTAAACCTTGGAAATTCCGTGTATTTGAGGATATGGTCAGGTGCACCCTGCTTGGTGACACCCCCTGAAGTAAACGTCATGCCTGCAAAAAAAGCCTCTTTATCTTTTTCAGTCACTCTAATGGGTTTATATTTATGTGAAAAGGAAGACAGTTTCCCTTCTGTACTGTTATAAAAATCTATTTCGTACGCTTCCTGATATCCGATGACAATTCTTCCCTCAGGGGAGACATCCCAACACACGTCTGGAGAAAAGGGTTGTATAATGTTTGTAAACATCGATCCAATTGTTTTATACTTGTTACGCAATACCTGCTGAGTATAGAGGATCTTTTTTTTCTCTAGGTTAGAAGAATACAGTCCAATTATACAGTCTTGAGGCCTATCTCCTTCTCCGTAATAGATCTTTTCTATTTCTATGATGACATCTCCATTCGGAAGGGCTCTCATTTTATGTGGTCGTCCCTCATCCCTTAAAACTGGAATCGATTTTATGAATTCTCCATCTGTTGTGAGAACACACAGGCGGATGTTTCCCATATCCCAAACAATCAGTCGATTATCAGTGACTGTTATCTCAATGGGCATATTGAACTCTCCAGGCCCCTGTCCCATTCTTCCAATTGTTTTTACATATTTTCCTGCTGAGTCGAATTTTTTAATATTGTTTGCCCTGAAATCACAAACATATACATATCCGTCTTGATCGACTGCAATACTTGCAACACCTTCAAAAAAAACATCTTCAGGCATCGTGCTCTCATCGATGGTCAGTTCCGGGACAAATTGAACGGTTCCATCTTCGTAAATTTCCCGCAAGGGCTTATCTCGTTGAGTTGTTGCGTGCAGCGAAATAGAAATCAAACAAAACAATATAATGAACCAGGATTTTCTTGTTTTCATGCCTCCCTCCTTTTGTTTCGTTTAAAATACTGAAAAATTCCATGTGACTTTATAGCGTTTAACATATCCGTAACCCGCATCATCGGTTTCGATCGTGTAAAACTTTCCATTTTTCATTATCCCCTCCAGGATAGATCCTTCTCTCATTCCCGACTTTCGCCAATATAATTTACACATCTCTTAATTCAATTATTTTCAATCA
>CAZWHQ010000119.1:0-4620 GCA_964633715.1 uncultured Eubacteriales bacterium | reverse complement strand
TTCCAAGGCAAGGTCCTTTTGCCTTTGGATCAAATGAATACAACCATATTACCTTATTCAACTAATTTCCCTAAAACAGAAGTGTTTAATCACTATCTATTTGATTCTTTCACTCAATATTATCCCTATAAGGCACTGACCAAAGAAAGATTGGAAGCAGGCGAACTCTCCTATTGGAATCCCTATATTTTTGGGGGTTATCCCCAATATGCAGATACCATGGGAGGACATTTTGATGTCACAAATATGGTTCTTGTTTTATTTAAAATGCCTCTTGCCTATCATATCCAGATTCTCCTCCAACTTTTTATTGCAGGGTTAGGATTTTATTTTTTATTAATTTTTTACAAAGTTGACAGGCGGATAGCCATAATGTTTGCGACGGCTTACATGTTGAACAGCATGTTTATGACAACTCTTTTGCACAGATGGCTGGTGGCCTCTTTTTGTTGGGTGCCTTATATCATTTGGATGACCGCACTCTACAATAGAGACAGGAAAAAAAGTCATCTTGCTCTGGGTGGTTTATTCACGGCATTTGCCTTTCTTGGGGGAAATTTTCAAACATCGGTTTATGTTGTGGTCGTTTTGATATGCTTTCATGGTTTTTTTTCCTTTTTTGTTCTAAAGAAAAAGACTTTTCGAAGTTTGTTCCTAACACCTCTAAAAATCCTGTTTCTGGGATTTGGTCTTTCTGCTTTGATGTGGCTTCCTTCGCTGGAACTTTTTTGGAATGACATATTGGATGGAGGCTCACGGGCCACAGGAGATCTTCGTTCCTTTTCTGTGTTTGGCGTTATAAAAAGTTTGGCCCTTTTATTCTCCTTTGTTGTCCCCGAGCTCGCGGGAAGTGTGAGATCTTTTCATTTGTCTTTTTTTGCTCCTGGAGGAGGCCCCATAGAATTTAATGGTTTTATTGGTTTTATTCCTTTTTTATTTGGCTTTTGGGGGTGCTTTTATTTCTGGAAGAAAAAGATAGAGATGCGCCCGTTTATTTTCCTGATTGTGCTCTCTCTTATTGTCACTGTAGCCACTCCCTTAAGAACCTATCTCTACTACCGTTTTTTTATGGTCTACATTTTTGGAATGCTGGTTGTGGGTGCACTGGCATTCAATGATTTCCTGCATGGACATACAAATAAAAAACAAGGCCCCCAAAAATGGGCCAAACGTTTTTTTATTTTATTTCTGTGCCTGGTTATAATTCTTATTTTCGGAAATATTATCGTCACTACAAACTATGACTATTTTTTTTCCCAGGCAAATAAATTCATCGAAAACAATTTGTTTTTAGGCCAGTCGGCTCAAGGAAATGAAAGTTGGTTATTTGAGAGAGTCCCCAAGTTTATTAAGCATTTTTGGATCACTTCACCAACTATGTTTATTCCTTTGATTTGCATTGGGACATTTTTTTCTCTGTTGTTTTTGTATGACCGCCAAAAAAAACTGCCTCGGAATGTTTTCCTGTGGTTGTGTTATTTCATCACTGTTTTCCAGCTTTCTTTTTTCGCCTATTCTTGGCATCCAAAGAAGGATTCAGAAAAATATCCCCTATATCCGGAAGTTGAATCGATTCAATTTATTAAAAGCGATCCGGATATATTTAGAGTCCTTCCGTTTTATCTTAAGACGGGTGAAAAAAAAATTTTTCCCCCAAATATGCTGTCTGTAAACAAAGTCTCGACCATCACCGGAACAGAAAGCATTAGACCTCGAGTTTTGATGAATATTCTGACAGACATAGAGTCGTCTACATTCCAGGTCAAAGCAGGAACCACATATCATGGATTCAACGACTATCAAATTTTTTCTGATTCGAGATTTTTTCAATTACTTGGATTGTGTAATGTGAAATATATTATCACAAACGCCAGTCAAGAATTTAATTCCCCCGACCTAAGTCTTGTTTATTCGAATGAAGTAAATATCTATCAAAATCGTCAATGGAAACCCCGCGGTTTTATGGTGTATCAATATGAAAAGAGAGAGAGTATAAATCCTTCTTCCAAAAAACTCAGTGAAAAATCTCTAAATAGCCTGTCTGTCATGTTTGATCAAGAACCCCCACAAAAAATCAATCTCCGTGATTCAAATGTAAATAATACTGTTCAGATAGTAGCCATGGAGAGCAACAGTGTCCGCATTCAGGTTCAGTCCGACTTTGAAGGGTATTTGGTGCTGTCGGATACCTTCTATCCGGGTTGGCAGGCTTTAGTCAACGGAAAAAAAACAGAGATATTAAGAGCGAATGATATCATGCGTGCGGTCGTAGTTCCGCCTGGTGAGTCGATAGTCAAATTTGTTTTTCATCCACTGTCATTCAAGATTGGGCTGGGAATAAGCTCAGCCACTTTGTTTTTTCTCTTTGGATTATTTTTTAGAAAAAGAAAGTCTGCACAAATCTCTTAATCACATTTTTTCAAGAAAAAAAGATTATTTCACCTGTCCTCTTTTTCTCTCATAGGCTTCCCAATCTATCGAATACACGATGTTTTTTTGTGTTTCCTTGACTTTATCCTTATACTGTTTTGAGTTGAAATATTTCTCCAGCAGCTTATTGATGGGATAGATCTGTTCTTCGGCTGTCCACTTATAGATATCTTTCCCATTCATCCGCAAACAATCGAGATGAACAATCCAGGCCAGTTCCTTAAAGGATAATTTGGGAAACGTTCTTCTAATGGCTAATATTTCCGCTTTTTTCTCGGGATTGAGAAAACGAAAATAGCGGGAAAACAGGAGGGCATTGTGAAAGTACGAAGGAAAGGCAAGGATGCCGTCATTCCTATTGAGTCTGGCTAAATAGAGGAAAAGATCGACAACTTTTTTACCAAGACTAAGCCCTGGATATTTTTGCCCGGGGAGTGGTGTTTTTTCTTTGGAAAATTCCTGGAGAGGATTCTGGAGAGTCAACCATTCCAATACTAAAAAGTTGAACTCTGGGAGAGGCCAATCGAAACCGATCTCATTTTTGATGTTGGTGCGACTTTCCTTGATTTTTAAATCGACGACCACTTCTTTTGTATTTTCTATACGAAAAAAAATCCTGAATCTCTGCAGAGGGGGGAAATTCTTTGAGTTTAGATCAAATTCGAGAGGCCATAATTTCCGTTTTTGTGCATCTTTAAAAAAATTTCTTTTTTTAAAAACAGCTAAAACTGCGTTTAATGGATACTTCCCCAGAAAGAGCCCGGTTCCGGATTTATTCGTCAATTCCGAAATAATTTCTTCCTCTCTGATAAGAAATGATCTATCTGGAGGATCCTTGTGACGGGGAAAAAATAATTTCATTGTTCTTCTACTAACTCGGCATTTACATAGAATGAAAGGACATCATCTCCAATCCTGGTCTGGCGCTCTAATTCAAAATATTTTGTATTGAATTTTGTTTTAAAATGTCTACGAAGAATGATGGTTCCCTTTTGGCTTAAAATGTCTCTTTTTTTGATAACTTTCAGGGGATTCCGTTCCTCTAAAAGAGCATAGGGGGGATCAAGAAATATAATATCGAATTTTTTCTTTTCCTGGGCGAGCTGAATGACAGCTCTATTAAACTCCTTCTCTATAATTCGGGTATTGTTCTCAGCCGCACACTTCTGCAGGTTTGCTCGAATAGTTTTTACTGAAGAATGATATAAATCGATAAAAACTACAAATTTTGCCCCACGGCTGAGGGCTTCGATGCCGACCGAACCTGTTCCGGCGAAACCGTCCAGAAAAAGGGAGTTTTGCACTTTTTCTTGAATGATATTTAAGAGGGACTCTTTCAGTTTGTCGGGCATTGGACGCACCGAAGGGCTGGGCACACGCCTCAAGCGTTTTCCTCTGTACAGTCCGCCGATTACCCTAATCATCTTTCCTCATGTTGTTGATCAATAGAAAAAAATTGCCTTCTTGCTTCTTGTCTTTATATCTTTTATGCCAAATGGAAGTTCGTACCACTCGTAGAGGCTAGTCGGCTCCGAGTTCTGCAGTTTTGAAGCGATAAATATAATAGCATCCAATATTTGTGGCTGGATGGACTGGTCTTCTAAAAAGAGTTTTTTCATAAGAATACGCCCTTTTCCGTTTTTGACTTCAACTCGTCCGGAAAAATAAATATTCATTTGCGGCCGTAAAAAATCTGGGATCTTTTGCCCTCTCAGATCAATCAATATCTTGCCTTCAATTTTATTGCGTCTATATATTTTCAGATGGAGCTGTTTCATGATCTCTTCTTTTTCAACCTCAATGCGGTAGGCAAAATATGAATTCAATTCACTTTCAGTCACAATCACAGAAAACAGCTTTCTTTGACTACTATTTAATAATTCCTCTTCCATCTGCCCAATTATTTCAAAAACTCGTCTCACCTCGTCTATAGAATAGGGAGACTGAGAATATTTGGACGGCTGCTGCTGACAATTCATCATTACAACACAAAAAATACAAGAAAATATATAAATAAGAAGGGATTTTTTTTTCAAGACAGTCATTTTTTTATGGTAACAAATTGAATTGTAAATTTCTATTCCAGCTTTTTATTTGAGATTTCACCTCGAGTTTGCTATAATACGGCCTGATTAAGGAGAAGTTCGAAATGAAGAAAGGCATTCATCCTGAATACGAGGAGAGTTCTGT
>CAZWHQ010000118.1:0-4652 GCA_964633715.1 uncultured Eubacteriales bacterium | reverse complement strand
GACAAAAATGTGAGTAAAGCACGGTAAGTACAAAAACCAAATTCTTATGAACTAACCCTAAAGAGCGAAATCTCAAAAGAGCTTATCACACTTAAAACGATGAGAACAACGGTAGGAAAAGAGAAAATTAAAACTCTTTGATATTCTATAAAGGTATTACGCAGTTTCGATTTCTTCCACAGCTTTTGGAATGCCCTGTTCGTAAGATTTATACTTTGGCTGCCAACCTAATTGCTCCTTAGCTTTTGTGTTTTTGACCCGGCAGTTCATCGTGAGTTCTTCAACTACAACCCGCCCTGAGATAATGGTGGCCAGCCATGTAGGCATCGATTTTACAGGTGACTTTCCCATAACGCGAGCCACACAATCGCAAAAATCCTTGAACTTGATCGGTGTGTCATCGACGATTGCAAACGATTCCCCGATTGGCATTGTCTCTACTGCCAGACGATAAGCTTCTGCAAGATCATCTACATAAACAAATGAAAAGATGTTCTGCCCATCTCCATACGTCCTAAACCATCCTTTTTTCATCAAAGAGTAAATAGTGTGTTCAAACCAACTTCCTGCACCATAGGTTAATCCAGAAATAAGCCTAATAATCGGAGCGCCATCTTCAATCATTTTCATTGTGTATGGTGTTGAAAACTCACCGATCCTGCCCATACCCCAAGGCTTGAACTTTGAGGTCTCATTATGCCAGCCGCCATTGCTATCCCCCCATATCAATGTGCCCTCAGACAGAATGACCGGAATGTTTCCTGCCTTTCGCGCTTCATCAAAAATATTTTGGATATTCCGCATAAATTCTTTTGCCATTGTTTGCACTCGACTCAACCCAACACGCCCTAAATACGGAGGAACAGCTACATTGATGACGACTTGAGTACCGTGAATGGCCGCATGAACATCTTCCTTATTGTTTAAATTCCCAATTCTGACATCTGCACCTATCTGGGAAAGCGCATTACCTTTTAGTGGATTACGGATAAGTGCGACCACTTCGTGTTTGTTATCAAGCAAACATTTGACAATCCGCTTTCCGATAAATCCAGCCCCTCCAAATACACAGACATTCATTTTTTAGCCTTCCTTTCTAATTTTCTTTTATTAAAATAGCTAAAATTAAAAGAATTATAAGAATGCACTACAACCGATGTTCATAATTTGCACTCACTAAAATCATGAAAAGAGCTTATCACAGTTAAAACAATTTGGACAACGGCTTAAAAATGGAATATTACAAGCAAACAAAAATAAACTTGACATGCAGAAACAAGAATTATATTCATATAACACTTATTCGATATTTTTAATCGATATTAAAAGATAAATCTAAATAGAGAAGGATATAATAATGGCAAAAGAAAAGCTTGAAGAACTCAGCACGGAAATATTAGTAAAAAGAAGGAAATTTGTTTCCATTTTGATTGTAGTTATGCTTGTTGTTGAGATAATCGCTATTGCGACACTTATTTTTGATTTAATTTCTGATAAAAATTTCAATGCTGGTCTTCTCGCAGCAATTATGGGAGTTTTTGCAACAAGTGTTCCTCTTTTAATCGGAAAAAAGAAGCTTGATGAGGAGATTAAGAAGAGGGAAAATAAAGAATCCCATCCAGGTTGACTCTTATCTGATTTAGTGATATTTTTTCGCCAAAATAAGGATGCGTTATAAAAATTGAAATGCCCTCAATGTCGAATTGAAAACCCCGACAATTCCCAGTTTTGTCTAAACTGCGGCAAATCTCTTGACCTCTTAAGGGAAGAGACTCTTCTTCAAACCAAAATTTACCCCGAAGCAACAAATAAAATAAACGAAGGGACTCTTTTTGGAGGACGCTATAAGATTGAAAAAGAACTTGGAAGAGGAGGCATGGGGATTGTTTATAAAGCTGAGGACACCAAGCTAAAACGTACAGTCGCACTTAAATTTTTGCCCCCTGAACTCAGCTATGAACCGGAGTTTAGAAGCCGCTTCTTTCAAGAAGCCCAAGCTGCTGCTGCCCTGGATCATCCCCATATCTGCACGATCCATGAAATCGATGAGATGGAGGAAAAAACCTTCATTTCGATGACCTATGTCGAAGGCCAATCTTTAAAAGAAAAGATTGATGAAAAACCGATGAAGTTGGATGAGGCGCTTGATATTATCAGCCAAGTCGCGGTGGGGCTTGACGCTGCCCACAAAAAAGGCATTGTCCACAGGGATATTAAAGGTGCAAATATCATGGTGGACTCTAGTGGCCACGCGAAAATTATGGATTTTGGTTTGGCGAAGATCGCAGGTGTTGCAAGTCTGACCAAAATGGGAAGTACGGTGGGTACGATCGCCTACATGTCTCCCGAGCAGGCCAAAGGAGAACCTATTGATCACCGGACTGACATTTGGTCCTTGGGAGTAACACTCTTTGAAATGATTACCGGGCTTCTCCCTTTTAAGGGCGAAAGCGAACAGTCTCTGATCTATTCCATACTGCATAATGAGCCAGATCCGATAACCGGTCTCCGAACCGGCATACCCATGTCTCTCGAGCGTGTAGTTGCCAAAGCTATGTCCAAAAACCCTGATGAACGTTATCAGCATATGGACGATATGATCGTTGATCTACAATCGGCTGCTAGGGAACTGAATGCTGATAAAAAAATGGAAACGGCAGTCCCTACCAAAGGACATGTTAGGCCAATAGAAAATACGTTCCTTTTTAAGGAACTGCTTCAAACACGCATCCCGCAGATATTGGGAACTTATATCGTTATCTGCATTTCCATTGTGTTTTTCCTGGATTGGCTGGTACGCCGCTATCCCCTATCGCCTCGCTTACCACTTTTCTGCCTTGTGGCTCTTTCATCCATTATCCCTTCCATCCTTCTTTTGGCCTATTCCAAGGGAAGAAAGGACCGGGATCACTGGAAAAGGGTGGGAAAAATAGGCATCCCGATCAACTTGGCTGTTTCCGCAGTGATTCTTTTTGTTCTGTTTCAAGGAAAAGATTTGGGAGCGACAACAACAACCTTATCTCTTCAGGATGAAGAGGGTCTGATCATAGAACGCATCATACCGAAAAACGAATTTCGAAAAAAGGCCGCCGTGTTTTTCTTTAATAAGGAAGAGGATGACGCTACACCGGATTGGGTTATCTACGCCATCTCGGATATGGTGAAATACGATTTATCTCAGGATATCTATCTGGATGTAATTTCTGAATTCAATGTTCTCGACAAAATCAAAGAGAAAGGGTTTTCTTTGGGAGAAAAAAATCCCTTTACGTTAAAAAAGAAAATTGTAAATGACCTTCACATTAAACATTTCATTACAGGAACTATTGTTGAAGAAGATGGATTGTACCTTATTTCCACCGAACTTCACGACACAAAAACTTTTATAGAAGAGGAGGGATCAAATGAAAAAAACTGTTTATTTTTCTTGCCTTATCATTTTGACGATGCTGACATTCGGATGTGGGGGGGGAGAAAAAGTTATCCCTGAAATGAAAGCGTTTATGGGGGAATTTGATGGAACATATCAGGCTGTTGAGGCAGCGCTTGAAAAATATGCCCCCGGAGTAGAAGATCAAGATATGGATATATATGACCTGAAAAGCCCAAAAATTGTCAGTACAGAAGCTCAGGATGATCAAGTGTGCTACACAATGGAAGCAAAAGCTGGCATTACCATCCGCACGTATGTCCTCTGCTGGAAAGACGGGAAGATTGTTTCGATTGCCGATAAAGGAATGCGGTGAGTAAAATGAGAAAATGGTATTTTTTAACAACGGCTCTGTTTTTTTTGCTCTGTTTTGCATTCATTGGCTCTGTTTCGAGTTCCGAACTCAAAGCAGAATATCAAGCTGCCACCCGTGTTGTGAAGATCGAGACTGACTACTGGATAATAAACGCCATGGCAAGTTTTTACACAAAGGGAATGAATGTGGCCTTTAACCATCCCAATACAGGAACAAAAAAAATTGAATCCGGTCAACAGGTGATAGGCCTCCAAATGGCTGTTTACAATGAGAGTGAAAAAGATATCAAAGTGCGGCGAAATGATTTTCTTCTCAATGATGCTGTGATCAATCATTTTATTGTGCAGGAAAAAACCACCCAACCTCTTGTTGTGACCGTAGCTGCTGGAAAGGCCATTGGGATTACGAACTATTACATCATTGATGCCGCTCTCCAGGATATCAAAAGTCTGAGAGTCGAATATTCTTCAGTCGATAAGACCTATAAAAAAGTTCTCATCGGAATTCCACTTATTCAAGAAAAATAGGATAGAATCTACCTGCAAACCTTCAGTTTTACGGCTATTTGTCTCCAGAATATCACCGGGCTTTATAGACAAGACAGGTTCACGATTTTCCCTCCAAATACGAATATTAAACAAGTGTATACTTTTATTTATTTAGTCATATAATGATTTATGCGAAATCTAATAGATGAAAAATCTGAGAATATACGGAAATCCTCCATTTAAAGTTGCTGTTCTGCATGGAGGCCCCGGTGCAACGAGACAAATGGCTCCTGTTGCACGAGAACTTTCACTAAAAAGGGGCGTTTTGGAGCCGCTGCAGACAGCCTCTTTATCCCAAATCCCAAGACTTGCTGCCAAGCATGGAAGGTACGGAATAGAAGTTGAGTGCATTGGTAAT
>CAZWHQ010000117.1:0-4706 GCA_964633715.1 uncultured Eubacteriales bacterium | reverse complement strand
TGCCCGACTCTCTGCGTATAGAAGAATTTATTATGAATAAAAGACTTGAAAAGAAACTGGAATCGATGGGTCATTCTCTGAGAAAAATAAGCCGTCAGGGGGACGCCCACAGCATTTTTATCGATCCAAAGTCAGGTCTCTACATCGGGGCTGCAGACAAGCGATCCAATGGCTGGGCCATCGGGTACTGATCTGGAATAAAAGACTTTTCTATTTTTATTCAGTTTTTCTTGTTTCTCAAATAATTTTTTTATATGATTTCTCCTGTCCTCATGGTCACATATGAATTTTTCTCTAACACTCAATCAAAATTTAATCCGTTAAAGGAGAGTCTATGATATTCGGAAATATTCCAGTTTTAACAATTATAGAGGACACCATTCCCAGAGCGTATGAAAGAGCTATCAGAGAAGTATGGGAAAAGGGAATTAGTGTTCATACTGAGTACGATAGGCCCGAGGATCCGCCCAGCAAGGATGCATCGGTTTTGATCGTTGTCAAAAATCCATTTGGGCAACCTCGATTTCATCGTTCCTTTGCAGATGGTCTCGGAGGGCTGGCAGAATACGTCCAGGAAGTTGTCCATGGAGCCCATGATTACTGGGTTAAACCTGTTGAGGAAATCCTCAAAGGTCAGGAGAGCGAGGATACACGATGGACCTACACTTACCATGAGAGATTGTTCGAATATCGCATTGAGGAAAAGGTGGTCAATCAGATAGGATACATCATTGACAAGCTGTCTGAAACGGCCTACACCAGGAGAGCACAGGCCATTACCTGGAATCCCAAGCTCGATCCGCCTACCGATGATCCGCCCTGTCTGCAGCGGTTGTGGGGGCGTCTCTGTGAAGATGGTCAAGGTGGATATGTTTTTAACATGAACACTCATTGGAGGAGCCGTGATTTGTTTAAGGCGTGGTTTGAAAATGTGATCGCTTTGACGACTTTAATGAGGAAGATAGCCGAAGCCCTTTCTCAGAGGACCGGAAAACAGGTCCGCGTGGGGCGCTACATGGATATTGCCGACTCCCTGCACATCTATGGTTCCTATTTCCGTGAGATCGAAGGAGATCCGGACAAAGGGATCAAAAGTTTCTTTGAAACTCTGGAGAGCCGTTCTTTTGAGGAGAGGACGTGGGATTCCAGTTACATTAAACCTCATTTTATCGATGACGGATTGGGAAAAGGACTCAGGCCGATGCTTAAACGAGAAACGGACATGCCCGAGAACGTAAAAAAAGTCATTGCAGATGAACTCAGGCACATGGAGGAAGATGAAAATTATGTCGTATAAAAAGCGGCATATCTTTATATAAGAGGATTAAAGGAGGGATTCATGAACAGACTCAAATTAAAAAAGAAACAATGGTTAAAAACGATTGTTGTTTTAATGGTTTTATCCCTGGGTGTTTTTGTTTCCGCTGAAGAGCTCAAATTCGAGTTTAACCACACATTCGGAGAAGTTGTCGATTATTTAAACAGCTTGACAAGGACCTACCCGAATATCACCAAACTCCACAATATTGGTAAAAGTTTTCTTGGTAATGATCTCTTAGTAATGGAAATCACCAACAAGGCTACCGGGAAAAGTCTGGAAAAGCCGGGATATTGGTTTGACGGCAATCTGCATGCCAGTGAGGTCATGGGCGCAGAAGTCTGTTTGAAGACCATCGATACGCTGGTTACCCAGTATGGAAAGGATCCATTCATTACCGGTCTTGTGGACACACGGACAATTTATATCATGCCAAAGCTCAATCCCGATGGATCAGAGCACTATTTGAGAAAACCGGACAGCTTGAGAAGCAGTGTCCGGCCTCATGATTCGGACAGGGATGGGTATCTGGATGATGATCCGGGGGAGGATTTAAACGGCGATTTTTACCTGACTCAAATGCGAGTAAAAGATGAAAAAGGGCAGTGGAAAACATCACCAGATGACCCCCGGTTGATGGTTCGCCGAGGTGAAGGCGAACAGGGTGAATGGACGGTCTATTCGGAAGGGATCGATAATGATAAGGACGGCCGGTTCAATGAAGATGGTGTGGGTGGTCTGGATATCAACCGCAACTGGCCTTCACGGTGGCAGCAGGAAAGTGTACAGAGTGGCGCTGGATTTTATCCACTCTCTGAGCCGGAAACCCGTGCTGTAGCCGAATTCCTTCTGGCCCACAGGAATGTGACAGGAGTGGTCAACCATCATATGTCCGGGAATTTTCTGTACCGGCCGCCTACAAACCGTAATTTCGATCCCATCAGTGGTGAAGAGATTTCTTTCCCTCAACAAGATGAGGCCATCTTTGAGGTTTTTGGGCAGAAATATACAGAGATCATCAACAAACAGCAAGTGCAAAAAGTTTTGGGCCGGGGGGCTCCTCCAAGAAGTGGGGCTATTTTTGGTGTAATGATTGGATGGGCCTACGATCACTATGGAGTGTTCAGCTGGGTTCCCGAGATGGGATCTCTGAATCCTTTCTGTGACTACGACGAGAACGGCCGTGTGACGGATTTGGAGCGGTTGAAGTGGAATGAGGAGGAAATGGAAGGAAAGATATTTGTGGACTGGAAAGCCTTCGATCATCCCCAGCTTGGGGAAGTGGAAATTGGTGGATTTGTGCGCAAGGTCTACGATCCAAAAAGAAAGGCCTACACAAACCTGATGTGTACTCCTGGAGAAGAATTTGAGGATTTCTTGAAAAAACACACAAAGTGGAACCTTTATCTTGTCTCACAATCCCCTTTTGTGCAGATTATCGATGTCTCGGTTGTTCCAGGGGATGCCGGATACTTTAAAATAAAAGCGAGCATCCAGAATCAAGGATTCCTCCCGACTAACGTGACTGAGCATGCCATCCAAAATCGAACGGCCAAAACGGTTAAGACTTCTCTTTCTCTGAGTGGTGCTACTCTAGAAATGGGACAAGCTGTTGTAGATATTGGACATCTTCCGGGAACGGCTACGAATTTGGATCCTCCTGTTCATTCAGTGGAGTGGATGGTGAAAGCCTCTAAGAAGGGATCCCCTTCGGCTGTCATTAAGGTCGTTTCTGAAAAGGGGGGGACGGTCGAGAAAAAAATCGTTTTAAAATAAGGAGAGAACATGAGAACAAATTCTGTGAAAAAAAACCTGTTATTCATCACAATAGTCTGCTTGGTGACACTTGTGATTTGTATGCCTTCTTTTGGGCAAGAAAAGAAAATACCCAAACAAAAAAAACTAGCCCTCGATTGGTTGAGTCAACCAGAAGTTGTCGAAAAATTTGGAAAAATATCGGATGCCATCTGGTCCTATGCGGAATTAGGACTTCAAGAGTCGAAATCTTCCGCTCTTCTGGCGGATACTCTTGAAGATGCTGGTTTTACAGTGGAGCGGGGTCTGGCCGGGATGCCGACCTGTTTTGTGGCCACCTATGGATCTGGAAAACCTGTGATTGGACTTCTTGGAGAATTTGATGCCCTACCGATGCTTTCCCAGAAGGGAAGAGTACCCAAACAGGATCCAGTAGTAGAAGGTGCGCCCGGTCATGGCTGTGGACACAACACAATGTGCGTTGCGGCTGCTTCGGCGGCTATTGCCGTTAAAGAGGCCATGGATAAATATAGCTTAAAAGGCACAATCAAAGTTTTTGGTTCTCCGGCCGAAGAAACTGTGATCAGCCGGCCATTTATGATTCGGGCGGGTTTATTTGAGGGTGTCGATGCCGTGATTGACAATCACAGCAGCAGTTCCATGTCGACGGGTTATGGTGTGAGTGGAAACGCCCTTTTTTCGACCATTTTCACGTTTAAAGGCCAAACCTCTCACGGGGCCTCTCCCTGGGGAGGACGGAGCGCTCTCGATGCGGTGGAGATTATGAATGTGGCCACGAATTTTCTCCGGGAGCATCTTTTTTATACCTATCGCATGCACTATGTCATCCTTCAAGGAGGAGAAGCTCCAAATGTTGTGCCTGATAAAGCGAGCGTCTGGTATTATGTCCGAAACAGCGATGGTAGATTAGAGGAGATGTACGAGAGGGTGATCAACTGTGCAAAGGCGGGCGCTTTGGCCTCGGGTACAGAGCTGGTGGACATCCGGGTTCTAGCCGCCGTCCATCAGAGGCATGCGAACAAGGGAATGGCCGAACTTATACAGAGAAATATTGATATTGTTGGGATGCCGGAATGGTCGGAAGAGGAACAGACGTTTGCCAAGGCCCTTCAAAAAGAACTTGGCCGGCGTGAAATGGGAATGTCTTCTCGAGTGGGACAACTCAGTGACCGCCAGCGCACTTTTGTGGGAGGGGGATCTTCGGATGTAGGAGATGTGACTCTTGTTGCGCCCACGGCAACACTGCGTTTTCCCGGTCAGGTCCCGGGTGCAATCAGTCATCACTGGTCCTCGGTTGCCTGCAACTACGGCACGACAGCCTGGAAAGGGCTCAATGCAGGGGCAAAGGTTATTGCAGGATCGGCTATTGATCTGATGACTCAACCTGAGGAACTCCAGAAGATCCGGGATGAGTTTGAGGCCTATTCAAAAATTCATCCTTACAAACCTTTTCTTCCTAACGATGCCAAACCCCCTCTGGATCTCAATGAGGAACTCATGAAGAAATATCGGTTAATGATGGAAGAACACTACGAAGTCATAAAATAAATAATCGGGGCCTGGCTTTGAAAACTTGGAAAAATTGGGGACAGTCCCTATTTTTTAATTAGAG
>CAZWHQ010000116.1:0-4739 GCA_964633715.1 uncultured Eubacteriales bacterium | reverse complement strand
TGGTCAACAACCTGACCAAAAATAAGTGCTACACTTATATTTACACAAATGGAGATTTTTTAGACAAAAACATATTAAAAAAACTAAAGGAAAAGAAGCTCAAGGAAATCCGGATCAGCATTAAACCCGGTGATTGGGATTTCCATGCTGTTGCTTTGGCCCGAAAATATATCCCCCATGTCCTAGTCGAGGGCCCTGTTCTTCCCTATGATGAAGAGAACATGAAGAAACTAATTTTAGAATTAGATAAAATGGATGTATTTGGTATTAATATCTGCGAGCTCATCTATTCGGGTAACAACAAAGCTGGCCTGATGAAATATCAGCAAAACGGTTACAAGCTTAAAACAGATAAGTTCAATCCCTATAAATCCTTCAATCCAGAGGCTGTGCCCATCTACGGCAGTGAGGAGACAGCGTTCAACCTTCTTGAATATGCGGTTAACAAAGGGCTCTCCATAGGCGTACACTACTGCTCCTATGAGAATCTATTCAACACACGGATGAATGAGAGAATTTACACGGCAAAAAAAAATATAAAACCGCATGAGTCGATGACCAAATATGGTTTATTGAAAAAATTAATTGTCTATTCGCCAGACCATCTTAAAGCAAGCCAGGAATTAGTAAGGAAAAGAGTTCCAGATGAGGAAATTTTTATTTCCAAAGAGAAAGATCGTTTGGAAACTCATATAAAGAATTTAAATTTATTGAAAAATCAAGACTACGAAATCGCCACAGTTTACTCTGCTTGGGATGGAGAAGATGTTTTGGTTAAAGTGCTTAAAGGGCCAAAATTCCAGAGTGATCGACAAAATCTGGCAGAAAAGGATCAGGAGTTGCAAAAAGATATCGAACTCTGGAAAGGGGCTCTGAAAGTTTTACAAATCCATTAATCAGGATGAGTTCCCGAAAAAAACAAACTGGTTCTCGAGTGGAGGACGAGTATCTAGTCCGAACGCTGGCAGGTGTTATACCGGGGAACAAACTCCAGCTAGGTCTGGCAAACGGAATTCAAAACAACTTTGACTGGGATTATTTTCTCGAGAGCGCAAGAAAAAACAGGATTTCCTCCCTCCTCTATTTTTATTTGAAAGATAAAGAAGAGAGATTCTCAATAAAATGTTTCCAACAACTTGAAAATGATTACAACGACACTCTTGCCTACACTATCTACCTCTGGGAAAAGACCCTACCAATACTTAAATCTTTAAAGGAGAGAGGAATCGAAGTCCTTCTCCTCAAGGGGATTGCTTTAGGTCTGACTATTTATCCCTCTTTTGGTATTCGACCGATGAGCGATGTAGATCTTTTGATAAAGGACAAGGACACGTTCGCTTTTGATGATGTTTTAAATAGCCTTGGTTACAAGGCCATCGATATTAATCCTCAGGATATCGAATTGGGGAAGATAGATTATATAACAACTTTTTGCTACGGGGATCAGACTTATTCTCTCCATGTTCACCGCCATCTCATCAATTCAACCCTCCCCACTTTTTCCTACATCACCAAAATAAATATGGACAGAATCTGGCAAAAAGCCCGTCCTGTAGAAGCCAACGGGACAAAGACCTTCATTCTCGCGCCGGAACATGAAATCATCTATCTCTGTGAACACAGCCTGAGGATTACTCATGCCTTTAGTCGATTGATCTACCCTGCCGACATCGCTCTGACGATAAATTTCTATCGAGACGAGATCGATTGGGATTTTTTAACAAGAGAGAGTCTGAGTTTTGGATTGGAAAGAATGGTCTACTGTGGACTCATGGCCACACATAGAATACTGCACACGGAAATTCCGTCCGATGTTTTATCAAATCTTAAGCCCACGAAACTCACCTTTGGAGAAAGGACTTTTGTCTCTCGATTATATGAAAACAGATCTTCTTCAGGGCTCAGCTATTTCGTTCATCTGGCCATGAACAAGAAACTCTCAGGAAAAACTAGGTTTCTCTTCCGAACCCTATTTCCCCCAAAAACTTCAATGGCCATAAGACATGGGATCCCACCTTCCAAAGTAAACCTTCTTCATTATCTTGCTCGTCTCAAGGAAATAGTTGTGTCTGTGATTTCTTGAGGTCAATACTGACTAAGGCTTCCATCCTTTTTGGCCCATTTGACCGCATACTCGAAAAACAGAATGGCCATGGGGAATAAAATAACGGCAAAGCCAAACAGAGCCAGGATTTCAATCTTTACCTCGGCCAAGTTATAGCCAGCAAGAAGAACCCCTCTCAACGCTTTGAGAGCGTAAGTTATGGGGAGAAGATGGGAAATAACCTGTATGGGTTGAGGCAGTATTGATATGGGGTAATAGATCCCTCCAAGAAGCTCGAATGAAGCTGAAACGATCCAGTTAACAGGATCACCTCTTTTAAAAATCATGACAAAACTCGACGAAATAATACCCAGGCTGCTGAAAGACAGAATGGAAAGAAAAAGGATTACGACAATAAGAAATGGTTGAGAAAGGTGGAATTGGATTCCAAATACAAATCTCCCAAGAAGAAGATAGACCAAAATGTAAAATAAAGAATAAATGAAGTTCCAAAGAGAGAGATAGACCGTGATAGAAGAAGCTCTGGTCGGAGTGATCAGCATGGCTTCCAGGGTGCCCAGCATCTGTTCCTGCCGTATAGCTGCGGCTGATGACCCCAGGCCCGTGCTCAAAAATGTGGAAAAAGCAATCCCAATCAGAACAAACGGAAAATACTCCCCTCCGTATTCCTGAAGGTGAGGGGCCGCCGCATTTCCAAAAAGTTTGGCGATAAAGAAAAAAGTGAGGGCGGAGAGAAAGATCCCGACAAAACTCGATAAAAATCCATATTTATAGCTTATTTCTGTCAGGAAGTCTCTTTTTATGAATGCGGCCGCTTTTCTCAAAAACACGTAGTTTTCTCTCTTATCTAAATCCTCTATACAAAATATTCAAATATTTCATTGATGGTGGCCTCTGGATCCTTGATGAGGCTCTTTAACTCCGAGACCGTTCCGCAGGCCTTTATCTGCCCCTTATCCATCAGGGCCATCCTGTCCGTAAAATCCACGGCTTCCTTTAAATTGTGAGTCGTAAATATAACCGTCCTTTTATCCCTCCCCACAATTTTTTCTTTGATAAATTGGCGGAATAAAACAGCGCTTGGATAGTCAAGGCTCTTTGTCGGCTCATCCAAAAACAATATTTTTGCATCGCTGAGAAGAATCCTGGCTATGGCGAGATGCTGCTTCATTCCGGTTGAGTATTCATCGAATCTTTTATCCATATAGTCCTGCATTTCCAGCAGCTCGACAAGGTCTTCTATCTTTTTATTGAGTTCTACAGGCTCTATGTTATAAAGAGCTCCAAAAAATTTTAAATTCTGCCTGCCAGAAAGCCTCCAGTAAAAACTCCTCTCCTCCCCACTCACCAGTCCAATCGATTTTCTCACCTCATGTCCGTGTTTGGCTATTTCAAATCCGTTCACTAATGCTCTGCCAAAACTCGGAAGAATTAGCGTACACAGCATTTTGATCAGGGTGGTTTTTCCCGCTCCGTTTGGCCCCAAAAGCCCAAAAATCTCTCCTTCTTCTATCTTGATATTGACTCTATCTACAGCTTTTATAACAGGCCCTTTTTTGAAGGCTCGAGGAATAAAATCGAACAGATTCGTTGATGGAGTAAAATGCTTAGATAGATCAAAAGTTTCGATGACAGTTGTTGAGTTGCTCAAGATCTTATTAAATTCAGAGCCAATTCCCAATCCCTTATGAGAAATGTTCTATATCTTCTAGCACTTTATAATAATACTCAAACATATGTCAATATATTGTATAGATATAAGCTCACTCCACAAAATAGAGTGTACGTGAAAGAGAGAAGGATGACCTTCAATTCATTATAAAAGAAAGCCATCCCTCTGTTGATGGATCACTCTTGCGAGTGAGAGAAAGGAAGTATAGAGATGGGCAAGAACGGGCAGGGTATAAAATGGGCCGAACGCGCCTTGGAATCCAATCCGGTTGAACCGATGATCCTCTATGGGATCGCCTGCAGTTTTTCCCTGGTCGGTCATTTGGACAGGGCTTTCGAGTGCCTCGAAAAAGCAGCACAATGCGGCCGGCTTCCCCGGGAATGGATCGAAAAAGATCCCGATCTAGATCCGCTCAGAGAGCATCCGCGCTACAAGGCACTCCTCAAGAACCTCTAACCTGAATCATTTATTTGTTCGCCCTAATCCTTATCTTTTTAATCCTTCGATTTCCATTCCATCAGTGAGGATCACACATTTAGTGATGTGGTCGTCTTTATCTCGAGAGAATGTGATTTCATAGAACTGTCCATCCATATCTGTGGCTTCAAAGGACAGCTTCTCTAACTCAACAGGCAGTATTTCCACTTCTTCATCGTCACCCTCTGATATTCCATATAGAGTTCCGTCTTTGACGTAGAAGATGAGAACAGTGACCTGACCATCCAGATCAAAGTCATATGTTCCCGAAATATCTTCATAGAGTTTTTTCATATCCACCTGTTTTTCCTGAATCAATGCTGAAACAGCCAGTGAGGAAAGAAAGAGACACAAGACAAAAACAACAAAAATACTTTTCGACATTCTAACCATCGTATTCTCCTTTTATCTAAAGTTTCATATCTCTATCTTTACGATATTTTTAATAAAAAGTTTCCCTAGAACTAAGGATTGGGGCCTGGCTTCGAAAACTTCGAAAACTTTTTTCATAAAAATTCCACTTGA
>CAZWHQ010000115.1:0-4836 GCA_964633715.1 uncultured Eubacteriales bacterium | reverse complement strand
TTTTAACATTTAAAATTCGATACGATGCATGCCTGAGTTACTCTTGGCAATAATTTTCGGAGTAACTCCAAATTAAAGTGGAGTTTATTCTTTTTGCTGGATTGGCATCATTCATTTCTGAAAAGACTGGTGGGAACGCCTCCATCGTGGTGATTGAAGATGGAACATCGATCGAGAAGCTGCTGGAGGGATTCCACGTACTAAAGAGAAGAAAAAGATTATCTTCGTGAATGGGATTATCGCCCAGGAGGATTTCTTTCTGATGGATGGAGACGGATCAGGTATCCTCCAAAAGTGGCAGGCGGGGTAGTTGGTCTATAAAGAAACCTAGATTCGGAACACCTTCCAATCGGCAAAAAAGGCGTATTCGTTGGGAAATAGGGAGACGCGATCTCCTGGATTCACAAGATGATTCTTCTGAACGGCTCTGTGGTTCACAAAGGCTATCTGGATTTTTTTGCCTGGGATTTCAAGCAGATCCAAAACCCTGGTTAAGGGAGAGGGGCTTCCTATGATTAATTTTATTTCTTGATTATTTTTCTTTGCTGATTGTTTTAGCAAAGATCCGAAAAGGTATATCTGGATTTCCTTCTCCTTGATTGACACTATTTTCCACCCTTTTGAGGATCTCTTAGTTTTGTTAACGATTATATTTAAATATTTTATTATTTTAAGCATTATTTCGGTGGAGTCTTTGACCTACGTCAAAAAAGGAACAAATCAATACCGCCAATACTCTTCCCCATGGACAGCTGGTCTTTATGCACACTAGACAATTTGGGTTTATTGGGGATGGTTGAAACTAATTAAGATCATCAAATATTGAATATCGAACTGCGAAATTACATATGCTCATATCATCATTCGGAATTCATTGTTAGAGATTCTGCTATCTAAAAAATATTTCTATTAAATCCAATATTTAAATCACCCCCCCCCTGTGCCAGATATGCACCCGGCTCAGCCTGACGAATGAGAGAGATAGACTCCGATTTTGTTGTTGACATTTTTTTAGAGAGGATGCAAAGTGGTTCCATCCTCTCAGAATTAATCATCGTATATTGTGATCTGAATAAGGAATTTCCTTTTCAAATGATCAAAAAAGGAGATTCGGTCATAAAGTTGTTTCACGAAAACAGTTATATCAAAAAGACAATAATTTGAGGGGAAAAGGAGGGTACTATCATGGATAAAATTCTACGAATCAGCATGGGACCCAATGGTGAACCAAAAGTCACTGAGGGATCAATTGGTGAATATGCCGGCTTAGGGGGAAGGGCGTTGACCTCGGCAATTGTCTCCAAGGAGGTGCCTCCATTGTGTCATCCCCTTGGAGAGAATAATAAACTGGTCATTGCCCCCGGCCTTTTGAGCGGAACCTCAGCGTCCATGTCAGGACGAATCTCGATGGGTTGCAAAAGTCCCCTCACGGGCGGCATCAAAGAAGCCAATTCAGGAGGTCAGGCTTCTCAGATGCTCGCCAGACTGGGGTATGCCGCCATAATACTGGAAGGAAAGCCCAAAGATGATACGCTGTACAGAGTTTTCATTAATAAGGACGGTGTTCAAATAAGCCCTGATAACACGCTTAGTATGCTGGGCAATTATGACCTTGTGGAGAAAATGAAAGAGGAGTACGGAGACAAAATAGGGTGTATCTCCATCGGACCCGCCGGAGAGATGAAGATGGCCGCAGCCTCTATTGCCTGTACCGATATGGAACTTCGACCAACCCGTCATGCAGGTCGAGGTGGGGTTGGAGCAGTCATGGGAGCCAAGGGTGTAAAGGTTATTGTCATCGACGATGCTGAGAAAAAGATGAGAGCACCCAAGGATCCTGAAAAATTCAAGACTGCTAGCAAACAGTGGGTGGATGGCCTAAAGAAAAACCCAACCACCGGAGAAGGGCTTCCTGCTTACGGAACTAATGTTTTAACCAACGTGATTAATGAGGCCGGCTCATATCCGACCCATAATTTTTTGTGGGGCCGCTTTGACGGATGCGAAAAGATCAGTGGGGAAACCCAGGCAGAAACAGAGACATCCCGAGGGGGCTCTGCAACACATGGATGTCATCGGGGCTGCATCATAAAGTGCTCCGGTATTTTTGTGGATAAAGACGGTCATTATATTACCAAACAACCAGAGTATGAAACGGTTTGGGCTCACGGTGGAAATTGCGGTATAGATGACCTGGATGCCATAGCCCAGCTGGACCGTCTTGATGATGACTATGGTCTAGATACCATCGAAATGGGCGCCACCATCGGTGTGGCCATGGAGGCTGGGCTCGCCAAGTTTGGAGATGCTGAGGCAGCGATTAACCTTTTGAAGGAAGTGGGTCAGGGGACCCACCTGGGACGAATATTAGGTAACGGGGCTGCCGTAACCGGCAGGGTATTTGCGGTTGAAAGGGTTCCTGTGGTCAAGGGCCAAGCCATGCCTGCTTATGATCCACGTGGAATCATGGGCATCGGCGTGACCTATGCCACCAGTACCATGGGCGCTGATCACACAGCTGGATATGCTGTGGCCTCGAACGTTCTGGGTGTTGGGGGTTCTGTGGATCCCCTAAAGCCCGAAGGGCAGGCAGATCTTTCTAGAAACTTCCAGATTGCTACTGCCGCTGTGGACTCCACAGGAATGTGTTTATTTGTTACCTTTGCAACTGCGGATGATCCGAACACTTTTCAAGCCCTGCTTGACATGATGAACGCGCTTTCTGGATCGAACATGACTGCCGATGATTTCACCGAACTGGGCAAATCTGTTCTCAAGAATGAAAGGGACTTCAACCTTAGGGCTGGTTTGACCGCGGAGCAGGACAGACTTCCCGAATTCTTCCATAAAGAACCGCTACCACCCCATGACATCACGTTCCAGGTGACGGATGAGGACCTGGACCAGGTGTTCAACTTTTAAATCGTAGAACTTTTCTCTACATAAATGGGGAGACTTGGTCTAGGTCTCCCCATTTTTCTTATCGGGAGGAGAAATTGCCACCTCACCTGTCTACCAAACGACTTTGTCTGTATCTGGAAGGGAAATTGATTCCTACCTTTTTTCAACTTCTTCAGCAGGGTTTTGGGGCGAAAATTATGATAGGCTGTAGCATCAAATCATTCCTCTGTGAGCAAATCGGCCTGGATCCTGAATACATGGAAAATAGGATCCAGACCCTATTTATCGATGGAAAGCCTGTCGATGACATGAATTCTGCAATCATCAGGGATGGATCAACACTCGCTTTCTCTGCAGCCATGCCGGGACTGGCTGGGAGGGTCTTGCAAAGAAGCGGTCGCTTTGCATCTATGCGTGGCACAATTTCCCATAGGGAAAAAACAAAGTCAGAACACTCTAGAGAAGGAGCTGTTTCTATGAAACTTTTCAATATGCTGCTCAAGGAGATGGGGCCCACATTTCTTGAAAATGGCATTTGGATTGAAGGAAAGGACCTTGAAGATGTTATTAAAAGACAACCGGATGATTTTTGGGCAGGATGCAAAAAAGCGTGTATGGATGAAAAAGAAGTGGATTTGAAGAGACTTTCAGAAACTGAATGGGCAGATAGAGAGGTATTTCTGCAAATCAGGAGAGGTTAACCGCCTGCAACGGCAGGGAAAACACCAACCTTGTCCCCTTCCTTCAATATATTGTAATCATTCGCACGAACCCCATTTATGAATACGAGTTTCACACTTTTCCGCGACACTTTCAGCACCTCGAGTAGATTCTGGATGGTGGTTTCCTCACTCACCTCCATCACCCAGGGACCATTTTCAACATTTTCAGGCATGAGGGATGCCATTTGTGCATAGAGTTTTAGTTCAATCTTCATTTTTAATCACTCTACCGTTACCTTTAAGTGAATCGGATATTTTCCTGATAAGATCCGCCTGCTTTTATTTTAATAACCAAAGAACTAGGCGATGTCAACACTCTACCCTGTTTTGAGTGTTTCATCCACACACGCATTCTGTTGATATCTATCTGAGAATATAAGATATAATTGGATCCAAATTTAATTCCATCATAGAAGGATCACGGATTTGGCTGTCCGAAGTATAGAAAGAAGATCCTTGATGAAGAAATTCAACCAAGAGTAAAGGAGTTTTTTTTTGAGATAGCGAATCATTTTGATTTTGAGATAGATCGATGCGAAGCATCTGAAGATCACATTCACATATTGATCTCTTTTTCACCAAGATATTCGGTATCGAAAGTGGTTGGGATAATCAAAAGCATATCGGGAAGCAAGATTTTTAAAGAGTTCCCGAAAGTTAAAGAGAAACTTTGGGGAGGCCATTTCTGGGAACAAGGCTACTTCTACCGACAGTTGGAGAACAAGTTACAGACGATGTAATACGGAAATACATTGAGCATCATAGCTTCTCTCAAGATCAACTCAAAATGTTTGAATAAGCACCAAGAAGCCCCGACCTTTGGTCGGGGAGTTTCACGTGTGCCTGGCATGGCGCACTGGCCGAGCTTCTGGCGGGAGCTGGAAGTCATAAAACGCCCACCGTTACCGGACGGAAGGGCCACGCCGACAAGGCAAGGGCAGTTTCCAGAAATGGAGCGTCTGAAGGAAGCATGTAAAGGGGTCAAGTCTGCCATTGACTGTTGTTGTGATAGTGTGATATAGGATAAGACCATGTCAAGACCTTTGAGAATCGCATATCCTGAGGCATGGTATCATATCATGAACCGGGGCCGACGGTCCGAAGCGATCTTTTCCGGAAGAAAAGACTTCCAGATGTTTATCGCGCTGCTTGAGGAGACCACAGAGATGTGGAACATCCGAATTTCAGCCTATTGCCTGATGCCAAATCACTA
>CAZWHQ010000114.1:0-4840 GCA_964633715.1 uncultured Eubacteriales bacterium | reverse complement strand
AATAAGGTAATTTAATGTGAGAATTATGGGTTAAAATAATGTGAAATTTAACACCTATATCATAGAGAAACCTTGTGGTCAAAGACAAATAAATCGGGAGAAAAGATATAATCACAGAGAATATTATGAAGAAAGCTCGAAATTATATAGACTTCATCCATTCGGCCCACTCCTCACGTCTTTTAGAATGACAAGATGGACAGAATCCGCGAGTCTTGCATGAAAACATCAGTAACCTCTCAGTACCGCAATCTTTACACTTGATCCGTGCAAACCCGTTCTTAGGATTGCCACAATTCAACAGACTCCTGATTCCGGACTCAGGTATGATATCGGCTGCGAATTTGTCGATCTTTCTTTTGATGTTCAGAATGAACTCTGGGTTTTACTGGACAGGGATTCCCGGAGTCATTAGCCTGAATTGCTCCTAAAACATTCCAATACCCTTTACTCGTCTGATTCTGAGCCATAATCCCAAAACAATGCTTATTGAAGAGAGGATTAAGGATTAAGGGGTATGGATTACAAGACAACATGTTACCTGATCCATAATCCATAATCCCACCCACTGTAGCTCAGCACTATTTCTTGAGTCAGTTGTAATTTGGGATCTTTGCTCTTATAATTGGGCAGGTCTTGAAAGATGAGTCTGAAGGAATACAAGAAAAAAAGAAATTTCAGTCAAACTCCTGAACCTGGGAGAGATCTAGAAGGCAAGGACTCCGAAAAAAGAGTGTATGTCATCCAGAAGCATAAGGCTTCTCATCTTCACTACGGTCTCCGCTTGGAAAATGAGGGAGTGCTTAAGAGCTGGGCTGTTCCTAAAGAGCCTCTCGTTGAAAGGGGGATCAGGAGGCTGGCCGTACAGACCGAGGACCATCCCCTGGAGGCTGCGCATTTTGAGGGAATCATCCCGGAAGGGGAGTATGGCGCCGGAACGGTTGAAATCTGGGATAAGGGGGATTACATTCTAATCGAGGATACGCATACAAAAAAAGTGATAGATATCCATGGCCAACGGCTGTCCGGGCGATACGGACTGATTAAACTCAAGACTGGAGAACCGGAAAATACAAACTGGCTGTTTTTCTAGTTTTCATGAATAAGTCAGTTTTGGAATTCACGTGAAAGAAAGGAATAAACGATGAATGAAAAACAGAAAAAAATTCCTTGTCACATCTGCAAAAAAGAGATCCCCAAAGCCGCAGCATTAACTGCGGAAGGAGAGGGATATGTCCTTCATTTTTGCGATATCAGCTGTCTGGATCACTGGAAAAAGAATAAAAAGAGTGAGAAAGAACAGGGATCTGGAGAATAGAATCAACCCGTTATCGATTTTCCCGGAATGGCCAAGGGGATTTGTACCGAAATATCCGGAAGAATTGAGATTTCGGTTTTATAAATGACGCAGCTGAAATAGATTTTTATTAATTCTTTTAATATCAATGTCTTAGAATTTATATCCTTTTGGCATGGAACCTGCATTCATATGTATTGCGTTTATTGAGATTTACGTGAAAAAGAAAGAGATTGAGAGGAGGAAAGAATGTGTGAAGATGATCTTTTCTGTGGAGTCAATGCGGCTGCGTCCACCGATATCGCAGAGATGAGTGATCTGGAAAAAAAGCATACCCCCGTGATTGGAGCTCCTGATTTAGTGAAAAAGGGAGAAGCTTTCGAAGTGAGTGTTGAAGTGGGGAAGTATCTCGCTCATCCCAATGAGAATGCACACTATATCGAGTGGGTAGAGCTCTATTCCGGTGAGACTTTTTTAGCCCGGGTGGATTTGGTGCCTCGGTTAACACAGCCCAGAGTCACGTTCACTGTAGCCCTGGACCATCAACATCCCCTGTCGGCTAAAATACGATGCAATCTTCACGGCGTATGGAGAAGCGCACCTATTGAGATTTCTGTAGAATAGACAAAAAAAGCAGATCTTTTTCTCAACGAATCGATCGATTTTTAATCCAGGCGGCGATATCGTCGATGACGGAAGGGGCGATATGGCCGGCTCTTTGATACTCTGCAGGAGTGCTCTTCCCGGTTCCTGAAATAAACAGGTGGTTGAGAGTTGGGTAAAGTTTAAATCGGACGTCCTTCCGGGAGGAGAGGGCGGTCTTCCAAGCTTTGAAATCTTTTTCTGTGACCTGATAATCTCTTCCACCCTGAAGAAAAAGTTGGGGTTGTGAGATGGCTTTGGCCGATTCTGCCGGACTATAGCCGCGCAGATCAAGCCAGTATTCAGGATACGCACCCAGAAGTATCTCTCTGTGTGTTTCAATATCGGTTGTTTTAAGGCGTTGGATTTTTTCGATAAGTCTCTGAGTTTCATCGAGTTGATTTTGTTCCGTGTCTGATATTTGACCGTCAAGCGAAAAAATGTATTTGAGCTGCTCCAAAAAAATGTCTTCGAGATTGCGGGTGGCACCGGCCAGAAAAATGAATCCTGTTATACCCGAGTCCCGTTCGGCAATCCTTGGAATGAGTGTCGCTCCCAAACTGTGACCCAACACAAAAATTTTATAGGCATCTATGGCTTGATTTTTCCTTACTATCTTGACAGCCTCAAGGCAGTCGTCTATCGTCTCCTCTTTGACTGTAAACCGGAGATTTTTGTCTCCGGCGATGGTTTTGTTGTGGGCTTTTGTCCTTTTTTCATAGCGGAGAACGGCAATGTCCTGCGAGGCCAGACCCCAGGCCAGGTCACGAAAAGGCTTATTCGGCCCTATGGTCTCGTCTCTGTCCTGAGGACCGGAGCCATGGACCAGAACCACAACAGGAAAAGGCTCTCCCATCCTGGGGAGAGTTAACGTTCCCGGAAGCTCCCATTCTCCCTTGCCTATGACCACATCTTTTTCAAAAAAGTCCTTAGGACGAACATAGGATGGCGCTTTATACTCTGCCGGGGCTTGTGTCGGAACAAAAAACTGCCCGGCAATCTTCTTGTCACTGTTGAAGACGACTTTGATATCCAGTGTCTGCTTTTCAAAAGCACAGGTCACGTACACAATATCGTATCTGGAGACGGACTCTGTCCGTGTTCTCAACTGTTTTTGAAAAGGGCCGACCTGGCCGAGCACCAGTTCCCAAACTTCTTTCAATTTGCCCGGTGGAGACACCCGGGACATGGTCTCATCGAAGTTTTTCACCGCACCTTCAAAATCTTCCTCCACCAGGAATGTCACGAATTTACGTGCCAGTTGAACAAGGGTATCTTTTCCCTCTTCCTGGTTTTGGCCGAGTCCCCTTAGGAGCGGGTTGAAAAAAATAAGGATCAGAAGGATTCTCAGAATACGGTTCATGTTTGCCTCTTTCTCTTTATGTTATTTCCAATTATATATCAATTTTGTTTCACAAATCACATAAAAACAGGTCTGGAGATTTCCTGTTTAAATCGAAAAAAGAAAAAAGGAACCTTTCGGGCGATTTTTGCGTCTTATTTTTTGATGGTCAGTATAAGGAGAAATAGCATGCAAAAAAAGACTCTATTTATATCTATCGTGCTTTTCCTTCTTTTGGTTTTTCCATTGGCTGTTTTTTTGAATGCAGGAGCCCAACGTGATCGCGATTATGAAAAAAGAGAAGAAATCCACAAAACACTGCCTCTCAGGGCAGGAGGGATATTCAGTCTAAAGAATATAAACGGTAGTGTCACCGTTGAAACATGGAGTAAAAATCAAGTGGACATCTATGCTGAAAAGGCCGTCCGGGGACGGCGGGAAAACTTGGATAAAATTAAAATCGAAATCGATTCCGGATCCAGCTTTGTCCGTGTGGACACGATTTACCCCAAAATTAAAAATTTCCGGGGAAGAGTCAAGTATGAAATCAAAGTTCCCGAAGGCATCGAGCTGGAAAATGTCAGATCGGTCAACGGCAGTGTCCACGTCACCGGGCCGGTTGGCGATGTCGAAGCCTCTTCGACCAACGGGAATGTTGTCGTCAGTGATGTCTCCGGAACGATGTCTCTGAAAACCACAAACGGCGGCGTAAAAGCCACGGATGTCGATGGTGAAATCCTGGCCCGGTCGACAAACGGCAGCATTTATCTGACCGTTAATTCTGTTACAGACAAAATAACCGCCAGGTCTACAAATGGCGGTATCACATTAAACATAGAATCCAGAAATATCGATGCGGATTTGGAAGCCAGAACAACAAACGGCCGAATCCAGGTGGATTTTCCCGTCACTATCCAGGGAGGATGGAGTTCAAAGAGAAGCATTGAAGGGAGGATTGGTGAAGGAGGTCCGCTGGTTACCCTGAAAACGACCAACGGATCCATCAAAGTCCTTGATTAATGAACAAATCCCCCATAAATCAAATTTTTACCTAAAGCCATTTTTTTTACCTGATGGTCAATCCTTTTATCGGTTTGAGAGGAAGTGTTTTGATTCCCGTGATAGAAAAAAAAGGGGCGACCTGACTTTCCCAGCGGGAATCAAAATGCTTGTTAAAACCTGCCTGTGGACTCTTGGAGGGAGAATTGATAAACTTTGTGCATTCAATTCCATAAAGTCTGCACCATGAAGCTTCAATTTTTAGGCGCCTGTAAGCAGGTTACAGGCTCGTGCTTTTTTCTGGAAGCTAACGGCCTGCGTTTGCTTGTCGATTGCGGACTCTATCAAGAACGGGATTATCTGAGCCGGAATTGGGACCCCTTTCCCGTCTCTCCGTTTCTATCGATTATGTTCTATTAACCCATGCTCACATCGACCATTGCGGGTTAATTCCCAAGTTCGTTCGTGAGGGATTTGCAGGAAAGATTCTATCCACTTCGGCCACGGTTCATAAGAATTTGGTTTTTGTACTTACCGTGCTTTACTCACATTTTTGTCCA
>CAZWHQ010000113.1:0-4915 GCA_964633715.1 uncultured Eubacteriales bacterium | reverse complement strand
TTCTCCCTTATCTTCTCTTCTAGCGAAAGAACCTTTGTAAGAACAAATCGTGTTTTGGAAATTGCCTTGATCGTAGTCTTTTCGCCTCTTTCAATTTTCCTTGCAACAGCTACCTCTTCTTCCCGTTTTAAGAGCGGGATATTGCCCATATCCTTAAAATAGAGCTTCACAGGATCAGTGGTTTTTTCCAGATTCTTGTAAGAAACAAAATCGCTCTTTTCTTTTTTAGGAAGAATTTTTCTGTTTTTATTGAGTATTTTTATCCCATGGTGATCCATAGAACTCAGAAAATCATCAAAACTCTCTTCAGTATTTAAAGCATCCCGGAAGGATTTCTCTACTCCTTCAGAAAAAAGAAATCCTTGTTTCTTTCCTTTTAAAGTGAGTTGTTGAGATGAATCGTTGAAGGAATTATTAAGATCTTTCATTTTCACCATTAAATTCTTTAACGGAAAAAATGTCAACCAAACTCCCGCTGGGAATCCAAATTAATATTAGGATTAACAAGTTTATGATAAAAATCTGTGATTTATTTCGATCAATAATCTGAAGGAGAGATGCCATTTAAGGAATCGTTATAATTATTTTGAATACACTTTTAAATTCGCTAACTTTACTTTAAATTAATTAAAAACCATTATTGCGAAAAGATAAAATAGATTCAGCTTAATGAGTCGGCTGGAGAGAGCACTCACCTTAAATGTCATCAATCCTCCTTTTTCTGACAACAGCCGGCTTCTCGTTGTGCCCAAAAATTGTGCAATATGTCAGAACTATAATTGGATCAATTCATTAAAAGCGACATCCTCCTTTTTTTAGCACATTTATTCACAAAAATTGTGGAAAAAGTATTTTTTTAATTCGTTGTATTCGGTTGTGGTCCACTATCTAATTCAATTAATTTAGTAAAATGGGATAGTTTTGACTTCCTTTATCTAAATTATTCTTTTTCTACCTTTGACTAAAAATTTTACCTTGAATATAATTTTTGGTTGAAAATGAAAATTGCTACAAATATTAGTATCTCTCCTATTGGTGGAATTGCTAGAAGAGTAGGAGAGATGCAAAGAAAAATAAATGAAAGTGACGGGAATGATCAATTAGTCACAATAGAAATTAATCCATTAGAAAGATCCGTAGTAGAAGGCAGGTATACAAAAATTTATAAGATACCATTTCCGAATTCTATAACGCAAAAGACTATATATAGAGAACTAAGATCGATAGATGATCTACAACACAGATGGGAACCAACAATCCAAGAAATAGAAAAGATATTAGATAAAGAGAACGTGAATGTGATCCTAACAGAGGGCACATACTATGCACCCTGGTGTCTTCGTACAGCATCAGATAGAATGGGTTTGCCTTTGGTTGTTTTGTATGCAGGAATTCTTAAATATGAGACTAAACATTATCCTGAAGATACTCAAAAGATAATGATAGAAATGGAAAAACAGTTTATAGATCCGAAGTTAATGTATCTATTTCCTTCAGATCTTACAAGATCTGCGGTTGAGAAGGAATATGGTAAATTACATAGGGTGAAAATAGTCCCAAATGGCATATCACAAGATTTTTTTCAATTAGAGCCAAAAGATAACTCTCGTGGTATTGGTTTTGTGGGTAGAAGTTCAAGAACTAAAAACCCAGAATATCTCTTAACACTAAAAGATGAATTAAAAAGACAAAAAATGGATATAGACATCTATATGGTTAGTAACATAAATGAAAAGAGTAAGTTAAGAAAGAAGTTATCAAAAGCAGATATCAAGATATTTTCTACTATGGATACACAACATCTTAGAGATTTTTATCGAGATAGGAGCATTATCATCAGCCCTTCTTTTTTTGAAACCTACGGAAATGTTCCCATAGAATCTGTTGCTACAGGGACACCGGCCTTGATTAATAATAATATGGGTGTAGCAGAGATATTTAAAAAACATAATATTCACAACTATATAACAGATTTTGATGATGTATACGATGTTGTGTCTAGAATTGATAAATTTAAAAAATATAGAGTAAATAAAGATATAAGAGAATCTCTTAGAAAATATTTGTGGGATTCAATAATTGATGTGTATTTTGATGTATGTACAGAAGAAATGAAACGATTTTAATGTACTCCCATTATAAGATCTCTATCATTACTTCTAGAATAACCTCAATATAAATTGCTATAATTTGTATGGATTTATAGCCAATATTTACTTTGCAGTAAAAAAAACAGGAAAATGGCAGAAAAAAAGGATATGGATTTTACATACACCACTATTGATGAAATTTTCCGATTGAGTATTGGGGAATCAGCAGACTACAGCGGAGCCAAATATGATGGCAACTTTTCAATGTCTCTGGAAGAAGCACAAAGAGCAAAACACAAATTTATAGCGGATAACCTTAACATTAATAAGGGAAGCAAAGTGCTTGATATGGCTTGTGGCTGGGGACCTTTTTCCAAATATATTACCCAAGAAAGGGAGGCGACAAGCATTGGCTTAACCTTAGCGAGCGGACAAGCAGAAGCATGTCAAAAAAATGGAATGAATGTAATAGTACAAGATTGTCGATATGTAAAACCAGACGACTTTGGAATGTTTGATGCCATCACTTGCATTGGAGGATTAGAACATTTCTGTTCCGTTGAAAAATGGAAAGAGGGCAAGCAAGAAAAAATATACAGCGATTTTTTTCAAACACTTTACAACCTATTACCAAGTGGAGGGAGATTTTATATGCAAACGATGACTTTTAGTAAAAACATGATTGATTTTGAAGATTTTGATATCAATGCTAAAAAAGGATCGGCTGCTCATGTTTGCGCATTAATGGTTAAAGAGTTCCCTGGTTCGTGGCTCCCGTATGGCCCTGAAATGGTAATAAGAAATGCTGAACCTCATTTTAAATTAATTTCTCAAAGTAGTGGAAGATTAGATTATATAGAGACAATCGGCCAATGGAAGAAGAAGTTCAGAAAGTTTAATCTGAAAAAGTATTGGCTGTACCTCTCCCTTATTCCTAAATACATAACTGATAAAGAATTTAGACATCGAGTAGCTATATTCAGAATAAGCCCCAACAGAGTGTGTTTTGAACAAGAGATAATGGACCACTACAGATTGGTATTTGAAAAAGTATAGATTTTTTATTTTAAATTTCAGAGAGATCCCCCCCATCTCCAGATTGGGAATGCTCTTTTTCCTGGTGACTATTTGCAAAAGATGAGTTGGCAAAGTGCCTGATAACATCAAGGATATGCGGCTGGTTGGTAAGGGTTAAGCCGCAAAGATCAACCGCAATGCATCTTGCCCTGCTTTGATCCATTGGGGGCGACCAAGGTCTTGACCCAGTGTGATATTATGAATTGCGAGACAAGTCGCCAGATAGCGTGACCGGGAAATGATTTCAGTGTCTGGAGTTTTAGAGTAGTAGGCCAGAACGCCCTCCAACCACTTCTCTCCGTACCAGGTATACAGGCCTGCAAAGTCTACCGCAGGGTCGCTAATAGCGGCATCACCCCAATCAATAATCCCGCTCACACTCCCCGAACGAGGATCAACAAGAATATGTTCCGCCCACAGATCATTGTGGACGAGTCTCGGTTCATCCTCAAAAAACAGGGGCACATCATTCTCGAGGTAGCGGCGCAAGTTGTTTGGATCCACATTTAGGGCATCAATTCTATTAAGCTGTTCGCGGGACTTGTTACGCCAGTGCGCAATTAAGTCACTCCTTTCAGGTACTCCGGCCTCTCTAGCTTTGTCGACAGGATAAGAGTGGAGCCTGGTCAGGAAAAGTCCTAGCTGTCGTGCAATCCCATGCTGATCGACCGTCTTGGAGACATCACCAGCGATACCCGGCAGCTTCTTATATCCGGCAAATGGCCGATCCAAACTTTCATGCAATTCTGCACAATACTCATGACGGGGGATTGGCAGCGACACACAATCTGCAAGGTCCGGTAGGAGCCTGCATTCCATACTCAATTTGGTCGCGCACTCTTCGCGCTTAGGAAAGCGAAACAGCCACCCGGCATCGACCTCAAAGACCTGAAAATCCCACCCCTCATCCAGTAACTCCACCTGCATTCCGCGGAATCGTGGAAAGGCAGCGGTAATGATGTCCTTTGCACTCTCTGCGGTTAAAATGCCTTTAATCATTGCCTCCAATCACCTGGTTTTCTTGGACTGCATTGAGTTCGGCTCATTTTTATTCAATTTCCACTTTCTGACCTGATCTGCAGATAATAGTAGATAGAAGAAAACGTACCCTGTCAATAAAGAATTCGCGATTAGGAGAAGAAATCAGAGGAAATGCTGGATAATCCTATCTATGGCATTATAATCTTCAAAAAAGGTTATGATGCGCATCTTACCTCCGTATTTTGGACAAATTAGAGGATCGATCTCAGAAACCTTCTTTATCATCTCCGTTCTGCCGTCGTTTCGTCACGGGAAATCCGCCGGAGGAAAGAGTCGAACCCACACACTCTAAAAGTGAACTGGATTTTGAGTCCAGCGCATATCATCTGGTGTCCACAGAGTGTCTATAACACACCGTAATTGGCATAAATAGACATGACAGAATCAATACAGAAACAATGCATTGTTTCTGATAATAAATATATTTACAGCATTTTCAACAAGTTAGCATAACCCCCTAAAACGGTTCCGGAGACCGTCGCTCTGTCCACTGAGCTACAGGCGCACCTAAATTTGTGGCGTAATTATAACAGATTTGAGGGAGGGAGTCTCCCGTTTTACTGCATCGAGTTTCAACCTCAATTGTAATTTTTTATATCATCAATTCACAATTAAGCAGTCTACATTTTCGTAAGATCTCTTAGGGAGAACAGGAAGCATCTCCAAAACCGTGATGGAAAATAGAAGTGGCTCACCTTATACTGTGG
>CAZWHQ010000112.1:0-5067 GCA_964633715.1 uncultured Eubacteriales bacterium | reverse complement strand
ATGGGCAGCGGTGATGTGTTCATAAAGGATTTTACTGCCGAGAGACTCACCGACGAAAAAAAAGAAGGATACAACTGCTACAAGGTTGAACTCAATCGCAATGAGGGAGCTGATGTCTCTTACAGCAAGCTTGTTCTATGGGTCATCAAAGAAAACTTTGTCCCTGTTGTTATCGACTATCACGATGAAGACGCTCCAGATCGCATACTAAAAACATTGGTGCAAAGTGATATCCAGGTCATCGATGACCTCCCCACGGCTATGAAAATTGTCATGACCAACAGAAATGACAACACCCAGACGGAGATGGAAATGCTCGAAGTCAAATTTAACATCGAACTGGAGGACAGCATGTTTACAGAAAGGGAGTTAAAAAAATGAGACGATTTTCTTTTATCCTTTTTCTTCTGGTTTTGTGCCTCTCTCCTCTTACCGCACAAGATAAAGTGGACCTCTTCGGTTATTTCGAACCGCAGTATATGGGGATCAGGATACAAAACCAGTTCTATCAACTTTTCTCCAATAAGCTGCGCGTAGATCTGAAGTGGGGCCCCCTGAACAACATCACCTTTGCCGCCAATTTCGACTTCATCACCTATCACGGCAAAACAAATTGGGAACTCCTTCAATTTTTTCCAACACAGGTGAGGGCTGCCGTTCCTGAAGTTTTAAAACCTGTCTATGTGATCCCGCTTTCCAACCGCATATTCCTGGATAATGCCTATCTCAAACTGGCTTTTAAATATTTCGATATAACAGCTGGCAAACAGCAGATCTCACTCGGCACGGGAAACGTCTGGAATCCCATCGATGTATTCAACATTAAAGACCCTGTTGACCCAACTTATGAGCAGCCCGGCCAAAATGCCCTGAGAGTGGATATTCCAATCACAAATTCTACAACCCTTTCGACCCTCTACTCTCCTGAAAATGATTGGAAAGGCTCGGCCAAAATGATCCAGCTCAAAACCCGTATTGCACGCTTTGACTTGACACTGGTCGCCATAAAAAAAGTTTGGGTATTCCATGATTACACAACATTTGATTTTCTTCAGATGAATTTCCCAGAGATTCCCGACAATAGACAACTTCTCGGATTCAGCACAGCCGGAGAAATCTTTGGAATTGGAATCTGGGCTGAATATGCCTACAACTGGATGGAAATCACAGACAATTTTTACGAACTCGTGACCGGCTTCGACTACACATTCGATTTTCAAACCTATGTTCTGGCTGAATACTACAGGAACAGCCTGGGGAAGACGACTCACCTGGATTATGATCTCAACGGCTGGATGAGGACGATGTTCTCAGAGCAAAAAGCCATCTCTAGGGACCAGTTCTATGCACTTATTCAGCATCCTGTGACCGATTTAATGAATCTCGGTCTGTCGGCCATTTTTAGTATTACAGATGGAAGTTTTATCCTTCTCCCGACCCTCGAGTACAGCTTGTCCGATAACGTCGACATATACGCCTATCTCAATTTAAATATGGGGAAAGAAGGAAAACAATATGATAAATCTCTGGGCAGAGGCGGGATGATCCGTGCCCGTATCTATTTTTAACAAACTCGAAAGACAAAAATAACATGGAGAGTGAGGAGATAAGATGAGGGAAAAGATGCTTAAAAAACTGGCCATCCTGCAGGCTACACATCCGTGGAGAATGCTGGCCGTCGTTCTTGTCCTGACAGTAATTTTTATTGGTTTTGCCGAACATTTAAAAGTCACTATGCGCTGGTCTGATCTTCTCCCTTCTGGCGATAAAAGAACAGAGCAATTCAACAAGGTCATCGATGAGTTCACTTCCGCCACAAGCCTGATTGTGGTTGCACAAGGAGAAAAGGCCCAGATCAAGGCCTTCGCAGACAGTCTGGCCCCCAGAATCCTGGAGCTTGTCGATACAGAAAAAAATGAAAAGAACCTGAAACAGATTGATAAAATCCAAACAACCATCGAAAAGTTAGAGATAAAAGGAGGAAAGGATTCTAAGATTAAAGATCTGCAAACAGAGATCGAAGCGCTTCAAGACCGGATAGATCTCAAGTTGTTTAACCGCGTCGATTATAAAAGCGAGGTCGATTTTTTAAAAAATAATGGTCTGCTGCTCATCAAAAAGGAAGACATAGACAATATCAAAGATATGTTTATGGATCCAAACATCAACGGCCTGCTCTTTAACCTCAATAATTCCATGGAGAAAGAATATGTCGGACGGGAAGAGTCCATCTCCACACGAGAAAAAGAGGACCAGGCTGTCTCTCTCTTAAACGGCATTGAGGATCTCGTGCTGTCCCTCAAAGAGGCGGCGCAGGGAAAAACGCTCTCCGAAAAAAAAATACAAGGAGTTTCAGACAAACTCCTATTTGGCGATCCCTATTTTCTCTCCTATGATAAAAAAGCCCTCGTGATGAACGCCATTCCCAACTTCTCCATGATGGATATTGATCTCGTCGTCACAGGGACAGATAGGGTTCAGGCCGCTATGGATGAACTCCTTTTGGAGTTTCCCAAAGTCGAAGCCGGCTTGACAGGATTTATCGCCGTAGGCAGGGATGAAATGCACTATTCAGAGAAAAGCCTTGGAGTGACGACTATAATCGCCGTTATCGCCATCATGCTGCTCCTTATGGTGTCTTTCAGGATGTGGGTCGCTCCCCTCCTCGCTATTGGCAATCTGCTGGTGGGCTTGATATGGGCGGTTGGTTTAGCTGCAGTCGTGGTCGGCCAGCTCAACATCATGACCCAAATGTTCGCCGTGATCCTCCTGGGTTTAGGTATAGATTTTTCGATCCATATCATGTCGGGATTTACGGAACATCGTGCTGCAGGAAAAGACATCCAAGCTTCCCTGGAACAAACATATGTAAAGACAGGAAAAGGCATACTGACGGGCGGTTTCACCACGGCCGCTGCTTTTCTCGCAATGGTCATCAGTCACTCACGCGGAATGAAAGAACTGGGTTTTGTGACAGGTTTTGGGCTCCTGGCAATTCTTGTCTCCACCATGCTCTTTTTGCCTACCCTTTTGGTATTCAGGGAGCAGAGGCTCAAAAAAAAACTGGCGAAAGATAAAGACCTCAAACCTCACGTGCAGCGTGATATCACCTTCCGGTTTCTTGGCACTGCGTGCAGTTGGATGGGAAAACGCTATCTGTTCACGTTATTCGTATCTGTTCTTTTAACGGCGTTTTTTGTCTTGTCAGGGCTAAAAATCAAATTTGATCACAACTACATGAATATTGAACCTAAGGGGCTCACATCGATTACCCTTCAGGACACTGTAATGGAAAAATTTGACATGAGCATGGACTATGCACTGATTATTACTAGCAATCCTGAAGAATCGCGGCTGCTGGGTAAAAAAACACGGGGCCTGGGAACCGTGGCGATGACAGAGGACATCTCACTCTATCTTCCCTCTTTTGAGCAGCAGGAGGAAAGAATGCCTCAAATCAAAGAGGTTCTCGAAAGCCTAAAATCTGCTCCCATCAAACAATCCATAAATACCAGTGACATTTCAGAATTCAATAGGGAAATCGACCGGCTTCAGATGAACATCATGGAGATCCAAGACATGGCCTTTCTTGGCGGGCAGGATAAAGTGGATACCAAATGCAAGGAGATTGTCGGAGATCCCGACATCCCAGACTCACCGAATATTATGCGAGACTTGATGGAACTTCTAACATTGGATAAGGATCTCGTTTCAAAGGGACTATCTGAATTTCAAAAAAGTTTTGCGCCTTATTTTGCGGCATCAGTGTTTCAGATGGGTTCGACCGAATCCATCCAAATGGCCGATCTGCCCGCATCGATTCTGGACAGATACAGCAACAAAAACCGCGATCAATTTCTCGTGACGGTCTTTCCCGCCAATGATGTATGGAAAGATGCCGAATTTCTCAAGCGTTTTGTCGCCGATCTTGAATTGGTCAGTGACAAAGCCACTGGAATGCCCCCAATCTTTTCAGCCCTCATTCAGGTCATCGGCCGCGATGGGCGAAATGCCATGCTGCTGACACTGGTGGTCGTATTCCTCCTGCTGTGGATCGATTTCCGAAATCCTCTTCATGCTCTTATGGCGATGATCCCTCTGGCATTAGGTGTATTCTGGATGGTTGGGCTCATGAAACTGTCGGGCATGATGATGACAGTCATGAATGTCATGGGTTTCCCCTTGATTCTCGGTATCGGCATTGATGATGGTGTTCATATTATTCACCGTTGGAATCATGAGGGATCAGGAAAGATCCAGACCGTTTTCTCCAGCACGGGAAAGGCGATTTTTCTGACCTCGCTGACGACGATGTTTGCGTTCGGGTCCCTGGTCTTTTCTATTTGGAGGGGATTCGGGCAGCTCGGAGGAGCGCTTTTTCTGGGAGTGGGCGCCTGCTTTCTGACAACTGTTATCATCCTGCCGGGAATATTTGGACTGATAAAAAGAAAAAAGGATAAAAATCTTTAAGCAACAACGTTTGTAAAATTAGGATTTTATCCCCGGCAGCCGTTCTGTTTCTAGTATCGACAAAATCGCATCCTAATACGATAGTTTTATAGCTCAAAATCCGAATCTGGGGATTTTTGATTCTTTCGATTTGCACTCAAAGAAATTGAAGTCACGTAAAAACACTTTGTGGAGAGTTGGATTCACAGATTGACCAATTATTTTCCCTGTGGTATGAAATTGAAATACATGAATTAATATCAGAGGAGAGAACATGAAGATCGTTAAATCAAAATCAATACTTATTTTCCTACTTGCACTGTTTCTTGCTATCCCTTTTTCCGCAGCACAGGAGAGATTTCCAGGAAAGACCTGGGACAAAGCTGAAAAACCTGAAGACCTGGGTTATTCCACAGAAAAGCTAGAAACAGCGAAGAAATTTTCAGAAACACTCATGACTTCAGCAGTCGTGATCGTGGTCAATGGGATCATCCTTTATGAGTGGGGTGCTGTGGAACAAAGGTTCATGTCTCACTCCACTCGGAAGAGCCTTTTGAGCGCCCTCTGTTAAATTTCACATTATTTTAACCCATAATTCTCACATTAAATTACCTTATT
>CAZWHQ010000111.1:0-5234 GCA_964633715.1 uncultured Eubacteriales bacterium | reverse complement strand
TCGAAAATGTCAAAAACTTTCTTTAGAAAAATATCAAGAAAGTTTTTGACATTTTCGAAGCCAGGCCCCAAATTTTAGTCGGAGGTAGACAAATGCCATAATGGCATATTTTTTAATATCGCTGATTGAGTGAATGTTTTTAAAGATCTGAGGGACTTTTTTTATTACTGAGGATTTACTGCTGCTGAAGGACCATCGAAAAACAAGTTCGCTGATCTGTGCCCAAGTCAGTTTGTCGACATAGAGGGGGACATCCCCCTGAGCTGTGGGGAGAGTGATTATTTGAGAGTGATGTTTCGAAGTCCAGGAAAAATCTTTGGGAAGAATGCCCTGCTCTTTAGCCATTTTTTCCAGCGGTGTTCCCGGATAGATATGAAGGATGGCCACGCTTCCTTCGATCTTTTCCTTGTACAACTCGATAATTTGGATTGTCTCTTGAGCTTCTGCCCATGTTTCTGTGGGATGGCTGAAGATAAAAAATGCATTGGGGATGATATCCAATTCCTGGCACCACTCGACCATATGCTGGAAATCTTTTAGATCCACTTTTTTATTGACGATTTCGTTTCTAATCCTTTCTGAGCCAGCTTCCAGACCAAAAGACAGATGAAAAAGTCCGGCCTCCTTCATCTTGATCAGCAAAGATTTTTCGAGGATATCCATACGGACATCACACTTCCAATAGATATTAAGGTTGTCTTCGATTAAAAGATCACAGATGTCTTCAACTCGTTTGGGGCTGGCGTTGAAGGTGTCGTCAAAAAAGAAAAGGACCTGGATATCATACTTGTTTTTGAGAAACTCAATTTCCTTGATGACGTTTTGAGGGCTCCTCATCCGGACGGTTCTTCCCCAGTTGATAGGTGTGGCGCAAAAACTGCAGTTGAATGGACAGCCGCGGCTGGTCATCATATTGATGGCCGGAAGTTTTCCCTCTCCAGGCACTTCAAAAACAAAATTGTATTTTTCAAAAGGGACCAGATGAAATGCCGGGTAGGGGAGGCTGTCGAGATCCTGAATGGGCATACGCAAAGGAGTGGATAGGATCTTTCCTCTATTCCTGATAACGAGGCCTGCAATTGAATTCAAATTTGGGAGGTCTCTGTCCTCCTTTAGTTTTTGGCAGAGTTCGAGCATGGTTTTTTCGCCTTCGCCCTTGACTACGAGATCGAGTTCAGGGATGTGTTCGAGACAGTCTTCGGCCGCCATGGATGCATGTGGGCCACCAAGAACTGTCAGAGCATCGGGATTGGCTTTTTTTGCCTCTTTTATAAGCTGAAAACTCTGAAACCGATTCTCTGTTGTGGCTGTGACACCGATGACATCGGCACGATATTTCCTGATCTCATCTCTGATCTGGGCCCATTTCCACTCCATTATATCTGTCGGGATAACACGGACTTCAAAACCGTCTTCTTCCAATACAGCGGCAATATACAGCAGTCCCAGAGGAGGCATGGAGGATCCCTTAGACCAACGTTCGGCAAAGTACCCCCCGGGGGGGACGAAAAGTTGGACTTTCACGTTCTATCCCGCTTTATTTTTTTCCATTCTGACCGAAAATATGGATGTAATACTGGGTTCGGCCATCGTGGTCCCATAGATGTAGTCGGCCACTTCCATGGTTTTTGAGTTGTGAGTGATTATGATAAATTGTGTTTGAGTCTTGATCTTATTCATGAGATTGAGAAAGCGGCTCAGGTTGGCCTCATCCAGGGCTGCATCCACTTCATCAAGAATGCAGAATGGAGTGGGTTTATACCGGAAAAGAGCAAAAAAGAAGGCCAGGCTTGTCAGTGTCTTTTCCCCTCCTGAAAGAAGACTGAGGCTCTGCAGCCTCTTTCCCGGGGGTTGAGCGATTATGTCCACTCCGCTTTCCAGGGGATTGTTGGGATCGGTGAGTTTTACTTCTGCGCTTCCCCCCTCAAATAAAAGTGAAAAAACTTCTTTAAAGTTTTTGTTCACAGCTTCCAGTGCCGCCACGAATTGGCTTCTGCTTTCTTTGTCGATTTTTGATATGGCCATCTTTGTTGAATCGATGGATTCTCTTAAATCATTCTGTTCCTGTAATAGAAAGTCATAGCGTTGCTGCTGAATGGTATATTCTTCTTCTGCCATGAGATTAACATTGCCAATTCTTTGAAGCCGGTCTTTACTTGATTCAAGTTCTTCCTCGATATTTTCATCAGGAATAATGTCTCCCGAAATCTCTCCTTTGACCTCCTGGAGAGTTTTCCGGAGTTCCTGCCAGCAGGATTCTTCCAGGTTGACAATGTCCCGCTCGATCTCCGCTTTTTTTATCTCAGACTGAACTCGTTTATTTTTAGTGCTTTCATACTCTATCTTTTGTTTGTCCAACACATTTTCCAATTTCACCTGGTCGATTTGAATCTCATTGAGTTTGGTTTCGCTTAAAGCCAGTCCTTTCTCTTTCTGTTTAATCTGATTGCCAAGTTTGGCGATATCATTTGAAATTCGTACGAGGTTATCCTGGAGCCCAGAAGTTTGTTTCTCAGAATCCAGCATTTCTAGGTCTAGGGTGTGCGTTTTGTCCGATATGCTTTTTGTCCTTTTTTCAATCGATCGTATCCGGTCTTTATGGATGCTTATCCTTTCCTTAAGTATGTCGGTTTGAGATTTAAGCTCAAAAAAATCATTTTTTTCATTCGCTGCTTTTTCTTGGAGCTGATTTATCGCTTGTTCTTCTTCTTCAATTTTCTGTATTAAGGTTTTGTCCTTGCTTTCAAAATCATCCACTTTAGTGGATATAACGGAAAACTTCTCGTTTGTGGAATCCCTGTCTTGGGATAATAGGCCAATTTCTTTTTTGATGAGAATGAGGTTGGTCTCAGTTTTTTCCTTATCTAAAAGGATGTAGCTTTTTTCTTTCTCTTTGGCAGCGATTTTTTTTTCGAGCTGGAGCAGAGTTTCTTTAGATTTTTCGTTCTGAAGTTCCAACTCTTGTTTGTCTTGTTGCTTTTCTTCGGTCTTAAAAACAAGTGGAATGATTTTTTCTTCAACCGACTCTATTGTGTTGGCGAGATTTTTTATCTCCTGTTTAAGAGCGAGAATGCCTTCTTTTTTTTCTCCCATATTGAGAAGACCTGAAGAGTAAAGAACGTCCCCATTTGCTGTTATGTAGTTTGTCTTTGGATGGTGAAGCCAGAGTTCCACGGCATCTTTGATGTCTTTGACGATGGCCGCATCTTTCAAAGGAGAAAGGTGATCTTTAATTTTTGGATCAGATTTTATTTTGCTTTTTAATCTTCCGAGAATCCGTTGATCTTGAAAAACTTCTGAATGGAATTTTTCCTTGTGCTCCTTGTTTATGATCAGAAAGTTTCCTTCGGGATTTTTTCCTTCCAGTGCTTTCAGAAAATCAGAAGCACATTCGATGACATGTGCTTTTGCTTCTTCTCTCCAGAAGATATCAACGGCAGTGGTGTACTGTGGATCGCTCTCGATCCAATCCGCCAAAAGACCTAGGGATGAAGGAATCTCAGCTGCAGAGTCCGTATTTTGTTCTTTCTTGAGGAGTTGCTCGAGTGCGTGAATATGATGAAGGGCCTTATCTTTCTGTGTCTCAAAATTTGAATGTTGAGATTTGAGTTTTTCAAGTGAATCGGCCAGTTTCTCAGCTGCTCTTTTGTTATCTGCAAGATTCCTTTGTTTTTCTTCGAGGTTTTTGTTTTCTTGCTCTATCTCTTTATCTATAGACGTCAGAGCTTTTTGTGCATGCTTAAGCTGTGTCTGTTCCGATTCCAGATTGGAATTGAGTTTTTCCTCCTGACGCAGGAAGAGTTCCAGTTCTTTTTCTAATTTGGCTTTCGAATTTCTGGTTTCTGTCAACTGAGCGAGATTCTCGAGGGACTCGGCCCTCAGTTTTTCGATGTGTTTTTGATGGATTTCGATTTTTTCTTGAAGCGTCCCGCTGGTTTTATCAAAAGATTTCATGCTCTCAATTTTTTGCTCCAGAGAACGGCTCAATATTTGGATGCTTTTTTTTATGTCTTCCTTTTCTTTTTCTATAAATAAGTCTTCTTGCTTGAGTTCTTCCTGTATTTCTTTGTCCCGATTCTTCTTTTCTTCGATAAGCTCGATTCTTTTTGTTTCTCTTTCTCTTTCCGTCTCCAGTTGAGATTGTTGATTTTTCAAAAGATAAACGTTTTCCTGGTCTTTCTTGTTTGATCTTTCGAGTTCCCACAATTCTTTTCTTTTATTTGCCAGAGATTTTTCAATGTCCTTCAATTTGCGTTGCGTTTCTTGTTCGAGATTAGATGTATTCTGGTAGGCGGTTATTGAATCGTGCTGAGTTTTCTCTGTTATGTTAATTTTCCCTCTGTAGTAGAGGAGAGTAAGCTCACGGATTTTTTCTCTCAACTCTCTATAGCGAATAGCTGAATTGGCCTGTCTTTTTAAGGAATTTTTTGCCTTAGACACTTCTGCAATGATATCTTCCAGACGTAATAAATTTTGTTCTGTGTTTTCCAGTTTGAGTTCTGCCTGACGCTTTTTATCTTTATAAAAAGCTGTTCCTGCGGCTTCCTCGAGAAGAGCTCTTTTTTCTATGGGTTTGGAGGAAAGAAAAAGCCCTATGCTTCCCTGTTCGATCACAAAATACTGTGAATCGCCAATGGCCTTTTTATAAAGAGTATCCTGAATGTCTTTAAGTCTGACCTGTTTTCCATTCAAGCGGTATTCACTTTCTTTCGAGCGGAAGACTCTGTGGCTGAAACTGAGTTCTTCGTCCTCATCTGCCAGAACGAGTGTGACATCGGCCATGCCCATGGGAGCGACTTTGGCATTGCCGTTAAAGATCACATCCCCACTCCGTTCTCCTCTGAGTGCTTTGATTCTTTTCCCCCCCAATACCCAGAGGAGAGCATCAACGATATTGCTTTTCCCGGTGCCGTTGGGACCAATAATGGCGGTGATGCCTTCGTGAAAGTTAAGTTTTGTTCTATCAGAAAAAGATTTGAATCCTTGGAGTTCCAGTTTCTTGATATTCATTATTTCTTGTTATTGTAGAGAAAATGAGCTTGAAAATAAACATCCATTTATATCAGATATCAACGGAAAACAAAATAGTTTTTTCTAAAGAGAATTAAATATGATTGAAAACTAAGAAGTCTTGACAGATGAGGCTATTTCGACTATTTTCAAGGGGTTCAAATTTTTTAGAGCCAGTGTAGCTCAGTCGGTAGAGCAACTGATTCGTAATCAGTAGGTCGGGG
>CAZWHQ010000110.1:4092-5305 GCA_964633715.1 uncultured Eubacteriales bacterium | reverse complement strand
GAAGACACTAGCGAATTTTGAATAACTCGGGGATAGCTTTCTTCCATGCCTTGAAGGCGGATTGGACATCGAGATCGATAAGGGTATTGTTTAGGTGGATAATCCGTATATTTGCACCGCCGGTTGCGCCGATTTTTCTGGCGGACACTCCCTTGTCTTTGGCCAGGGCCAAAAGCCTGGCCAGGTGTTGGGATGATGCTGTAACGAGGATTCTTGATTGGGTCTCACCAAAAAGAAGCGAATCTGCTCGAATGTTGTCATCGAGATGGACAACACAGCCTATCTTTTTGGAGCTGAGAAAAGCTTTTTCAAGGAGACAGAGCGCTAATCCTCCCTCAGAGATATCGTGGGCGGAAGAGAGAAGGCCTTCTCCAATGGCCTCCAGGCAAAGTTCCTGGACGTGCTTCTCCTTCTCTAAATCGATTTCAGGTGGACGCCCTTTTTCCAGTTGGAATTGAGATTTCAGGTAGGCCGTTCCCCCAATTTCATCCTTGTTTTCACCCAGAAGAACGATGGCCTCTCCCTCATCCGAGAATCCCGGGCCAATGGATGTGTCGATGTCCGAGATAATCCCTACAATGCCCAGAACAGGTGTGGGATGAATGGGATTTCCGTCTGTTTCGTTATAGAAACTGACATTTCCACCTGTCACAGGGATGTTAAAGGCAAAGCAGGCTTCGGAAATTCCCTCAACGACCTCTTTGAACTGCCACATGATTTCTGGTTTTTCTGGATTGCCGAAATTCAAACAGTTTGTGACACCCAGTGGTTGGGCGCCCACGCAGCTGAGGTTCCGGCAGGCTTCGGCAACGGCAATTTTCCCTCCGGTCCTTGGATCCAGATAGGCGTACAGAGAATTGCCATCTAGAGTCGTAGCAAGGGCTTTTTTTGTGCCTTTAATCCGGATCACAGACGCATCTCCTCCTGGGAGGAGGGCTGTGTTGGTTTGCACCATATGGTCGTACTGGCGGAAGACCCATTCTTTGTCGGCATGTGTTGGGGATGTCAAAAGATCCTGGAGAATCTGGTTGAGATCTGCGGGGAGAGAAAGAGGTTCCAATTGATTCACTCGGTCAAGATATGCGGGCCGTTCGAATGGACGGTCATAAATCGGACAAAGATTGACGATAGAGTCAACGGGAATATTAACGACTTCCTGACCGTTTGCTTCAACCCGGAGTTTATCTCCATCTGTAACATGTCCGATGTGGAT
>CAZWHQ010000110.1:0-3992 GCA_964633715.1 uncultured Eubacteriales bacterium | reverse complement strand
CCAACATAGAGAACAGAATTTCCAGTTCCCTCTGCTTTGGCATAAAAAATTTTCTCTTTCCGAGCGAGCCCGATGCAGAAAACATTGACCAGCGGATTCGGTGAATAACAGTTATTGAAATAAATTTCACCACCGACTGTCGGAATCCCGATGGAGTTGCCATAACCGGCTATACCGGAGATAACGCCATCCATTATGGATTTATTCTGAGGCTGAGAAAGAGGGCCGAAGCGAAGAGAGTCCATAACGGCGATTGGGCGTGCGCCCATTGTGAAAATATCTCTCAGAATCCCGCCAACTCCAGTCGCAGCGCCTTGGTAAGGCTCAATGAAGGAGGGATGGTTATGTGACTCTATTTTAAAAACAACAGCCAGCCCGTCTCCAATATCCATGATGCCTGCATTTTCTCCAGGGCCTTGGATGACGTTAATTCCGGTGGTCGGAAGTTTTTTCAGGTGGTTTTTTGAACTCTTGTAGCTGCAGTGTTCAGACCACATGAGAGAAAAAATGCCGAGTTCGGTGAGATTTGGGTCCCGGCCGATAAGTTCGACAATTTTTTCATATTCTGTTTCGGTCAAACCATGTTCTGCAATGATTGTTTTATCGATCATATCAAGCCAACCAATTTATGATGGATTGAAAGATAATTTTCCCATCCTCGCTTCCCAGGATTGCTTCGGAGGCCCGCTCGGGATGCGGCATCATCCCCATTACATTTCCAGTTTTGTTGATGATTCCTGCGACACTCTCTTTAGATCCGTTAACATTCCCTTCTTCTGAGATAGTGCCGTCTTCTTCTGCATATCGAAAGACAATCTGGTTGTTCTCTATGAGCGTCTCAATGCCCTCTTCAGAATCGTAGTAATTGCCATCAAAATGAGCGATCGGGATCCGGAGAACCTGCCCCTTTTTTCCCTTATTCGTAAAGGGTGTCTTCTCATCTTCGATCCGGATGTGGACGTGCTGGCAGAGGAACTTAAGGTTTTTGTTTCTGAGCATGGCCCCTGGAAGAAGCCCAAGTTCAAGGAGGACCTGGAATCCATTGCAAATCCCGAGGACAAGACCGCCCTTCAAGGCGAATTCTTTGACTTCTTGCATCAGAGGAGAAAACTGGGCAATCGCTCCAGACCGGAGGTAATCTCCATAAGAAAATCCACCAGGCAGGATGATGCAGTCCACATCTTTGATATTGTGATCTTTGTGCCAGAGGAACACGGTTTCCATCTGGAACACGTCTCGGAGCACATTAAAAGTGTCGTAATCACAGTTAGACCCGGGAAAAATGACTACGCCAAAATTCATCTACTCAAGAATCTCCCAGGTAAACTTTTCTATGATGGGATTGGCCAGGACCTTGTTTGATATTTCAGGGATGATACTTTTTATGTCGGTATCGGAAATATTCGTGATGTCGATCTCAAAAACCTTCCCCTGTCTCACATCGCTGATGTTTTTGTATCCGAGCGTATGGAGCGCATTCTTGACGGTCTGTCCCTGTGGGTCTAAAACACTGTCTTTAAAAGAAACGAGCACTCTAACTTTCATTGGCAAACACTCTCTCGAAAATATAATCAATTTTATCTAAATAGGGTTCAAGTGAAAAACATTCTTCGATCTCATTGGGTTTGAGAACTCTCGTAATATCCTTATCCTTATGTAACAGCTCTTTAAAGTCGAGATTATTATCCCATGCCTTCATGCTGTTTCTTTGAACGAGTTCAAAGGCCTGCTCTCTGGATAGTTTCTTTTTGGTTAGGGCGAGGAGAACACGTTGAGAAAAGACAAGACCACGAGTCACATCGATGTTGCTGCGCATCCGATCGGGATGAACTTTCCAACTGTTGATTATTTTAGTAATTTCTGACAGCAAATAATCTGTAACGATAAAAGAATCTGGGAAAATGACTCTTTCAGCAGAGGAATGGGAGATGTCTCTTTCATGCCAGAGGGGAATATTTTCGAGAGCGATCTGCAGGTTGCCTCTGGTCAGTCGAGCCATTCCTGAAATCCTTTCGCAGCGGACTGGATTTTTCTTGTGCGGCATGGATGAGGATCCCTTTTGGCCCTTGGTGAATGATTCCTCCATCTCCAGTGTTTCGGTCTTCTGTAAGAGGCGTATCTCTACGGCAAATTTATCGAAAGAGGCACAGATCAGAGCGAGCGTGGAGAGAACTTCAGCATGCCGGTCCCTCTGGAGAACCTGAGTAGAAACTTTTGCTGGTTTGAGTCCAAGCTTTTTAAGGGCATAAATTTCCAGCTTTGGATTCAAATGGATATATGTGCCGACAGAACCGGAAATTCGGCCGCAGCTGATTATATCGAGAGCCCGGTCGATACGGACGAGGTGGCGTTTGATCTCTTCGTACCAAACGAGGAGTTTTACCCCAAAAGTGATGGGTTCGGCATGAACACCGTGGGTTCGTCCGATCATAACTGTTTTTTTGTGGCGGAGGGCCTCTTTTTTAAGAAGCTTGAGGAGAACAAGCAGATCTTTTTGGATTTTTTGAAGCCCTTCTTTTATGAGCATAGAAAAGGCTGTGTCGACGACATCATAAGATGTCAGTCCAAGATGGACAAACCTGGAGTCATTGCCCACATGTTCGGCCACTGATGTGAGGAAGGCGATTAAATCGTGTTTGACCACTTTTTCGATCTCATCAATCCGTTCGACGGAAAAACCAGCTTTGTTTTTGATCCTTTTTAAAGCTGTGGAAGGGATTTCTCCCAACCGGCTCCAGGCTTCACAGACGGCAATCTCCACATCCAGCCATTTTTGATAGCGGTTTTGATCAGTCCAAATAGAACCCATTTCAGGAAGTGTGTAGCGTTCAATCATGGAATTTATCCTTGAAAATTGTTAGACAGAATTCTATCAACATCTTTCTCATTCTGTCAAACTTTTAGATAAATTGGGGCCTGGCTTCGAAAACATCGAAAACTTTAAAATCATGAAAGTTTTCGATGTTTTCGAAGCCAGGCCCCAAAGGATTTGGTAGAATGGTTGTCTAATGGAATGGAAGAGCTATATGGATGATGTATCAGAGGATCAACTTTTACAGGCGGCCAAACAGGGAGACGTGGAGGCCTTTACAGAATTGGCCCGCCGTTATCAAGGGAGGATTTACAACTTGCTTATAGGATTGACAAAGAACCATTCTGATGCCGACGATTTGGCGCAGGAAACGTTTTTAATGGCCTACAAGTCCTTACAGAGATTCAAGCAGGACTCCAGTTTTTATACGTGGCTGTACCGGATAGCGGTCAATCGAGCCATGAATTTTTTTAAGAAATCCCAGCGCGAAAAAAGGAAATATGAAGCTGTCGCTTCTGCGTCCTTCAAAGAAAAATCCTCAGAGAAAATTCTATCAAATCCTGAAAAATCTTCTTTAAGAGAAGAGCTCCGCGACAATTTGGATTTGGCCATCCATTCTCTTCCCGCGCTTTACAAGGCAGCTTTTATACTTGTGGAATTTGAAGACATGTCCCATAAGGAAGCCGCTTTTGTGTTGAAATGTTCAGAAAACACAATATCTTGGCGCCTTCACAAAGCGAGAAAAATACTTCAATCCAAACTCGGCCCTTATATAAAAGGAGAGAGTCATGAGCTGTAGACATAAAAAAAAGATGATATCAGATTTTGTAGATGGGAGGCTCTCGGACAAACAAACAACAATTTTAGAGAATCACATTTCTTCGTGTTCCTCATGCCGAGACTATAAAAATCACCTGGTCTTGATTAGCTCGACTGCAAAGCAGAGAGAAAAAAAGGACATGCCGAAAGGTTACGCTTTGGAGTTCTCAAATAAATTAAAAAGACAGCTCCTGAACGAGCAGCGACAGCAAGGTCAAAAAAGTAGGTTTAAGGGCTTTGAAAAATGGGCTTACAGTGCTGCCGCATTTATAATTTTCCTCTTCCTCCTTGTCTATTTTGTGATCCTTCAACCCACTGCTGTCCAAACAGAAGGGAATTTTATTTTGTCATTCGAAGATGC
>CAZWHQ010000109.1:0-5436 GCA_964633715.1 uncultured Eubacteriales bacterium | reverse complement strand
AGTGCTTCTACAGGACGATTTAGCGTTTGCTTTCGAATGGCATCATAAAAATATGGCGTTGGGTCATTCGGATCGAGATTTTTGGCAATGGCCAATTGATCCATTGCCAGCTTATCTCGTTTTTCCTCGAAGTAGGCTTTGCCCAGATAACTGCGGATCAGCGAGTTGTTTGGGTCAAGGCTGGCGGCAATTTCAATTTCTATGCGGCCGGTCTCCAGGTCACCCTCCCTTATTTTTGCTAATCCCAGACCCAACCTCGGGAGAGGAGCCGCCTGGTCGAATTCGATCCCCTTTTTAAAAGCGTTCTTCGCATCCCGGATCTTGATCTGGGTAAGGTAAGCAAATCCCAAAACGGTTTGTGTGTGTGCAACATTCGGATTTAGGGCAACAGCTTCCTTGGCAGCCTCCAACGCTTTATCAAGATTCCCGGCAGAGAGCCATAACTCGGCCAGCCTCGCCAAAGCCAATTCATTTTCTGAATCAAGTTTGACTGCTTCCTGGAGACTCTCCATTGCCTTTTGGAGGTTAAAATGGGCCTGCTCTGCGTATGAGAGTGCAACCCTTGCGGTGGAGGCTTTAGGATTAAGCTCGATAGCTTTCTTCGCCAGTTCAAGGGCTCTGCCCTTTTTGTTTAGTGCCACAGCGATGATCGACTGAATGGCGAAAGCATGACTATTTCGTGAATCGAGACTCAGCACCTTCTCAAGATCAACATTTGCTTCCTCAACGCGACCAACGGAAAGTAACAATGCGGCTCGATAGATGAAAAAGCGCGAATCAGCGATATCTTCGGGCGCTCCCTCCAGACTGGAAAATGCCCGGTCCAAGTCACCTTTCCAGTAGAATTCGATGGACTTTCGAACCATCCCTTGCCAATCGGTTTCAGTGCCACCCGGAAAATCGGCCGGGCGATATTCCAGAACGGGAGGGTAGTACAACGCCCATTGCACAGCATCTCTGGGATGTACTACAATATGTAAGGCCGGTGCTTTTCCCGCCTTGGCTATTGCCGATTGGCCACTTGTCAGAGTAAGACTTCCTGCCTCATTTGTGGCTGCTACCTTTCCTTCAAATAGCGAAATGAAAGCTTGGTCGCGCTCAACCCTTACTACGAATTCAGTGCCTTCCACTGCACCGTTAACAAACGGTGTAGCTACTTTCAGGCTCCGGGGAATCCGGCTAAAAAAATGGACAGCACCTCTGAGGAGATCTAGCAAGAAAGTTCGTTCTTTCTCCAAACCAGAGAAAGTAATCGTAGTCTTCTGATCAAGCCGGAGGATTGTTTCGTTACTCAGGAAAATGGCTGCCCGGCTTCGCTCCTGTACACGAATCATGTCGCCAAGGCAAATTGTATCATCCAATTTGACAGGTATCCACTCTGTTTCACTTACTCTTCGAACCTGGACCCCACTCTGAGCCGATACAACCTTGGCCACCCATTTCTCACACGTTTCTCCAGCTTCAGCGCTGGGAGATATATAACTTACTAATATACTGATAAATATTGTCTGGATTAAGATGCAACCTTTGATTTGCTTCATTAGTTCCCCTTTTCTCTTCTATTTTTTATTCAGGCAAACTATTCCATTCCATATCTCCCCTGGCGGATTTTCTCTATACTTCTCACAAAACTCTAAATAAAATACAGAAGGTCCCTCATCCCCATAGATTTTCAAGGACTCATAGAATATTTTGACCGCCTCCTCCCAGGATTGCCTCCTGTAAGCTCTGAGTGCTTCGGCGAAAGTCGCACAAAGTCTTCTTTGTTCTTCGTTCGAGTCTTCAATACGGGATATTAATTCATAAATCACGATTGGTTTTGATTTCCCAGCTAAAAGGAATTCCCCAAGCTCTCTTGCCAGGAAACCATCGAGTTGATGCAGCGCATCTCCAGACACCAATATACGAGTACCCAGGGATTTGTTCAGTTCCTCTATCCTTGCTGCCGTATTGACGATGTCTCCAATAGGGCGATACTCATAATGATCGATAGCACCAATATTTCCAAGCAACATGCGTCCGGAATGTAAACCGACGCGAGTTGGAAGCTGCAAAGTATCAAAAGACTGATTGAACCGGTTCACTGCACTCTCAATATCCAGTGCTGCGAGGCAGGCCTGGTTCCTGAGAGAGTCATCAGGATGCCCTGCCGCCCATATTGCCAGCATGGAATCTCCAACGACGTCCGACACTATCCCACTGTGTTGCTTTACCGGGCCAAAAACAGCTTCATAGTATTTATTCATGAATTCGCCGAGTTCTTTTGGATCCATGGCCTCTGATAAAGCGGTATATTGTTCCGCATCCGTACTCAAACATGTGCCATAGACTATTTGACCATCTTTTTTGATATCGACACTGTCTTTTGCAATCTGATCCACCACCTTATCGGGCAGGTAGTATCCAAAGGCTTTTCTGATATTCTGACGCTCCCTATGCGTCTCGAAATATTTCCAAAAGACAGTTCCAAAAAAAGCAAGGGGTGCCTGAAAAAACACAGGTGTAACCAGCGGATACCAAATGCCGGTGTTCTTGAATTGGTACTGGGCTACGGCCAGATAAATTAAGTTCATCCCTATCACGCTCACTGCGGCGATGACGGGAGAAAAAAAACGACAAAAAATGCCGAGCACAACTCCCCAGAGAAAAACAGTGGCAAGATGCGAAAGAAAATAGATAGGCTGAACAGACATATCCTCTAAAATGTTTGCGAAAGCGGTTGCTGCAATTTCAACGCCACTGATATCTAATCCGCTAGATTGGGAGAATACTGTATAGAATCCGTCTTTTTGTTCCGGCCGCAACCGTTCTGAAAGCCCAACAAACACAGCTTTGCCGCTTAAATCAAGTTGCTTCTGGTTGACAGGCAATTTTTTCTGGCTTTGCAGAATTTGATAATAGGGAACAGTGGTAATAGTGCCGGGTGGTCCATAAAAATTCAGGTGGTGACTATTGGCTTCCTGGTACATCTTTAGGAGTGATTTGAGGATATGAATCTTTTTCGCGTCTAAAGAAATGGACTTTGGATTTTGCAATTCCTCCACCATTCTTCCTGCAATCATCGGCTCATTTATAAAGATATTTCTCAGAAGTAGGATTAGCTTTTCAACGCCCTGGGTCGCAATGATTGTTTCCTTGTCATCAGGCAGTTTCTCGGCTTGAGATGGACTAACCTTTTCCAACAACCGGATAAATTCATCGTACACCTTCAATGCGAAGACTTGGAACACCACGATAGGCAAAGTCGGATTATCTCCGGCACCTGTCTTGAACGTCCAATACTGGCTTACCCTGACAGGTACTTTGGGTAAGGGAAAAGGTGCTAAGGCAACAGCAGATCTTGCAAGCGAGGGAATAGGTGGCTCCAGTCTTTCAATATTCACATATCCCTTACGTGCGCCCCCCTCACTCGTCAATGGAACCGTCTCCTTTTTGAGGTACTCACACAGGACGACGTTACGCGCGTTTCTGATCGCTTCGGCAAATAATTGGTCGTGTTCCGTGGATTGGGTTTTGTCAAAAACAATGTCAAAGGCAATAACCGCGGCACCTTCTTTCACCAAATATTCAGTGAGGCGGGCGTGTAAAGAGCGAGGCCATTTATCGGGCTCTGGTGGCAGGTTGAAATTGTCGGCAGAGTCCTTGTCCATAGTCACTATAATGACATCAGATGGAGCTTCCCGCGCTCCCCTCAGCTTGAACAACAAACCCAGACCGATGTTTTCTTCCAAATCAAGCCCAACAGTAACAAGGCTGGCTATCAGTCCCAAAATGCCTGTCAGCACGCCAACGGTTACTGCCTTGTACAGACGAGACATTGCCCAATCCTCGTTGATTAATCTGCAGTTATTTTATGCTCACTTAGCACCGATACTGCATTTGGATAGAGATATCTGGATAAAATTACTTTAAAACTCTGCCAGCAGGTTATCTCCAGGTGAATCCGTGGCCCTGCCAAGGTGTTTCTGAATAATTGTGGACATCAACTCCCGATAGATGATCAACGTGTGGACCGTCGCATTCTCATACTCGCCCATGAAGCGGTCGTAGCCTTCGACATCGGCGCTGAGGATTGCAGTGAGTTTACGCTTAAAACCATCTTCTGCCATAGCGGCACCCCCTTTTAAGGTTTCAAACAGAGGAACTCAGTATGTTGACTATTCGAAGGAGCACAGAAATCAGATGGGAAATCAGATTCAATTCTGTAAGCGGAGAATCGCTTCAGGTCAGCTGGAATAGGAGAATCAGAGATAGTTTATATGGATGTATGCCCAAGCCGATGGGCTTTGTCAACTATAATCGAGAATACCTGTCGATAGTGACATAATGAGAGTACCTTAAATCTTAAAAAAAATGTGATATCAATTTAGTATTTTATCCATATTCCTGGCGCAGACGCCTTGCAGGTTAAAAGTTTTTCTTTAATTTTTTAGACAGTGTGATTAGGGTCGGGCTAGGCTATCTTATTAATTGTATTATGGATTATTGCTCCAAAAATAGGCGTTATTAGATCTTAAATCGCTATTGTAGTGATCCTGTGCTTCACGAAGATGATATGTACCTTCTGGCCCCCTTGTTTTTTCTCTTAAAAGTGTGTTTTGAGTCTCCAAAATGGTCATTTAAGGCCTGATTTAAAGATAAAATCTAATATTTTATAAATTATTTCAATATGTTGCTGTGGTCCGACCCCCATTACCCATAAAATTATCCGCCATTAAAAATTAATTGATTTCAAATATCTACATAAATTTATTAAGCGGCTTTCCCGTATCTTTGCTGCGTTCTACCATCCATGATACCATGTTTGGAGGGGGTTGGATGCATTGATCTGGGGGTTTTCGCACAAGGGAGATTGATTCTGTAGGACAAGTTGACACGCACACACCGCAACCTATGCAGCGGTCTCTATTGACCTTGTAATAATCGTCTTTTTCCAAAATTGCCTCCATCGGACAGCGTTCATCTGCGCATGTCCCACAGGCAGCACATGTGTCGGGATCGATCGAAGCCCAGTAATTTGATTTTGCGAGCATTCCCGGAGCATCGAACTGGCTCACGCCTCGAAGAAAACCGCAACAACACGCGCAGCAATTACAGAAGTGGTAGGTCTTGTCCGTTATATTCATGGTTGCGTGAACAAGGCCTGCATCTTCCGCTTCTTTCATAATCCGCTCGGCTTCCTCACGGCTTACGATTCGTCCTCTGTAGTTGATGTCAAAGGCGTGCTCTGATGTGGACATGGAAATGCAGTTGCCGATCGGCTTGTCGCATGGATTCCCTATCAACCCCTGTTCCTTGCGACAGATGCAATCGTGAGTGCAAAATACCTTGGCATTGTCCATCAATTGCCGTACATTTTCATAGGGGTAGATCTCGAGTTGAAAAGGGGTCAAATCTACTGTTGACCATTAGTTGACATCTCCACTATTTTTTTAA
>CAZWHQ010000108.1:0-5523 GCA_964633715.1 uncultured Eubacteriales bacterium | reverse complement strand
AAGGGGGAAAGTGGGGTGAATTTGCGAGGCATTTGCCTCAAGGCCAAAACGAAATAGATTTAACCTTTTTTTATAGTCTCTTCTAGTACTTTTATATCTACATCGGCCAGTTTATTAATATAAAGGCAGGATACACTGTTCTTATATTTACCCAAATTTTTTAAAAGTTCACCATAATCCTTGAATCCAGGCATGATATAAATAGATAAGTTCTGTTTACGAGGAGAAAATCCAGTAAGTGGCCAATCCCCTTCTTGGGTGCTGCGATCGGACTTATAACGGTAAGACCCATAACCTATAATGCTATCACCCCACATGGCAGGTTCCTCTTTTGTTATGTCTTTAAATAGTTTTAGAAGAACTTTTGCATCTTCTTTTTGGGTTTTATTTTCAACAGAATTTACAAATTTTTCAACACTAGCATCATTTTTCCGAGTTTTTAATTCCGCCATCATAGTACTCCTCTCTCGTTTTGATTTAATGATACCATACGCCTAAAATTTTGGCTCGAATTATGAAGGTAACGGGCGAAATTAAACTAATTCATACAAAATGATAAAGAGAAAAAAAACTAAGGGAGTGACGCATATCATTGATTTATAGGCTGTTCCATCATTTAAATTGTGTCCATATTGTGTCCATCTGAGATATATTTCCGTATACTTACGTATACTTCCATATACCTACAGATAATCGGTAAGTTTCTGATAAGACTGACTATTACTTTGTTTTCAGGAGGTTAGAAAATACGCTTTTTTGGTTCCGGAGACCGTCGCTCCGTCCCCTGAGCTACAGGCGCACTTTTTTTGAAGGCTCATTATAGCAGATTTGAGGGATGAAATCTTTAGATTATCCGAGCCTATTTCAATCCGGCCAGCCTCTTTTTGGCATCCTCGACTTCAGGGAGGCCGGGATCAATTTAGGCTTATTTATTTCTAGCGAAATAACTCGGACTTGTAGATCTTGACCTTTTGGACATGAATATCAGACTATTTATATAAATCTATATTTTTTCTTCTCAAATAATCTGATACAAGCATCAACTACTTCAGGATCAAAAAGTCGACCTTTATTCTGTTTTATCTCTTTTAGTGCAATTTCGGTTCCAAGGGCAGGTCTATATGGTCTATGAGATGACATTGCTTCCACAACATCTGCCACAGCTATTACTCTCGCCTCGATACAAATTTCTTCACCAGATAAACCCTGCGGGTATCCCGAGCCATTATATCTCTCATGATGTTGATGAACAATATCAGCTACATTCCATACAAAATCTATGTTCTTTAAGATGTCATATCCAATTTGAGGATGTAATTTTATCAGACTGAATTCATAATCATTCAGCTTTCCAGGTCTACTAAGGATTTCAGTAGGAATAGATATTTTTCCAAGATCATGAATCATCCCAGCTGTACGAATTCCTTCAATCTGTCTATCTGAAAGCCCTATCTCTTTAGCTAATGAACGGGCAAGGTCAGTAACACGTTTCTGATGTCCAGCAGTATATGGATCTCTTATTTCAACAATTTGTACGATGACATCGACAGTTGCTCCTAATGTTTTTCTTAAATCTATTAAAGTCTTTTTAAGTTGCTCATCCATTTGCTTTCTGAGAGTAACATCTCTGGCAATTCCAAGCACTACCTTTTTCCCTTTTATCTTTTGTGGATGAGTAGATATCTCGACATGCCTTTCTACCCCATCTTTCCGAATAATAGTAAATTCATCGGGGCCTGAACTTTTTCCTCGGAGATTTTTCATAAGTATATTGGCAGCTTTAGGAAGCTGATTTGGAGGCAATAAATTTAATTTTAAAAAATTTTTTCCTATTAATTTTTCCCTTGTGTAACCGCTTAATTCCTCTGCTGCTCTATTCCCATCTAAAAATACGCCTTTCATATCGTTTAGATAATAAGCATCTGGTGCATATTCAAATAATATTTTCAAACGTTCTTCGGAATCACGGAGTTCTAATTCGTTCTTCCTCTGCTCGGAAATATCAAGAGAAACATTGGCGAGATATTTTGAAGTACCTGTCTTTGGGTCTTTCACCGTGAAGCATATGGCATGTACATCTGAAAGCTTTCCGGTCTTGATGTTGCGGTACTGCAGCTCTCCTTCCCACTTCCCTTTTTTGATCAATGCTGGCAGGAGTTCATTTGTCACCAGGTCAACCAGATGTTCGGGGATAACCTCCATGATGCTGTGCTTTTTGACTGCTTTTGGATCGATTCCCAACATTTTGCTGCCTGCATCATTCAGAAAAATCATCTTTCCGTCTAGAGTCGCAAGGTTGACCAGCTCGCTAATGTGGTGAACTACGGAGGCCAGCTTCTGCAGTTCCTCCTCTGCCTGCTTGAGTTCAGATATGTCTTTAGAGATGATACTGACCGCTATTACTTCTCCTTTCTCATTCTTTACAGGACTAAAAGTGCGAAGGTAATATTTATTGTCCCTTTCGCTCTTATGATCTTTTGTTATTGGATGGCCTCTTCTGGTTATTTCGTTTACATCATTCCTGAAAAGATCAGATATTTTTTTTGAATGGAATTTAAAATAGGATTTTCCAATAATTTTTTCCAAGGGAAGATTAAATCTCTCTGCATATTTTTTGTTCATAAAAATGTACGAACATTTCTTATCAACGAGATAAACTAGATCATCCGAAGACTCGACGAGAGAACGATATTTCTCCTCGCTGATCCTTAAGTTATTTTCTGCCTCCTTACGCTCGGAGACATCCTGAGAGTTCCCTAGCATTATGGACACTTTTCCCATTTTGTTGCAAATCACCTCTCCACATGAGAGGATATGGCGCAACGTCTTATCTGGAAGGATTATGCGGTATTCAACTTCAAATCTCGACTTTTCATTAATTGATTCATTCATAACTCGTGAGACTCGCTCTCGATCCTCGGGATGGATACAGTTCATAAACGCTTCATAAGCGTTTGGATCGAATTGATCAGCCTCGACCCCAAAGATACGATAGAGCTCATCAGACCATCGTGTTGAATTCTGTTCTATATCCCACTGCCAACTGCCCATATGAGCAATTCGCTGTGCTTCTGAGAGCTGCTTTTCGTTCTTTTTTAGTGTCTCATCTATCCGCCTTCGCTCGGTGATGTCCTTTATAACATTAATGAGTCCCACTGGATTCCCAGAGTTATCACATAGTACAGTGGCATTCGACTCGACATAAAATTCGCTACCATCTGCGGCTAGTAGTCCATACTCTACATCCTTTATACTGTGCCCTATTTCTAATTCCTTACTCATATTTTCCATCGCCATTGCGCGGTCATTAGGAGATACAAAATCAATGGCATTTCGTCCAATCAGCTCATCCTTATGACTGTATCCTCCCATGCGGAGTGTTGCATTATTTACATCTATAATATTGGCTTCCAAATCAGTAACGATAACCCCATTTCCAATAGATTCAAATATGTTGCGCAGTTTTTCCTCACTTTTTTTTAGATTCTCTTCCGCTCGCTTGCGGTTAGTGATGTCAGTCCACATACTATAGTTGAAATCTTTCCCGCCAACAGTAATTTCCCTGCTGTTTACAAGAATATCCCTTATCTCCCCGCGTTTTGTCTTGTATTTTGTCTCAAAGGTATTCGCTCCATCTCTGAAGATTTTCTCTTTATGTTTCGTTACTTCCTCGGAAGACTCGACAACCTCAAAGTCGGGAATCTTGAGCTTAGCGAATTCCTTGCGAGTATAACCAAGATTTTCATGCGCCTTGTCGCTAAACTCAATTAATTCTCCAGTCTTTGCTTCAACAAGAACAATTGAGCTGGTCGCTTGCTCGAAGATGGCACGGTATCGCTCCTTTGAATCTCGTAACGCCTTCTCTGTCTTCTTCCGCTTGGCGATTTCCTTTTGTAGCTTTTCATGGAGCATTCTTTGCCCAGCTGTGAGTTCATCGACGTATTCCTCTAGGTTCTTGTGATGTATCAACGGTTGTCTAGTTGTCTGCTCATTCATTTTGCAGCTCCTGAAATTGAAAGTAATTTCATAATACCTTGAGGATAAATGTAATGCTTTATCTCTTTGATGAGTTTATCATGGCATTAATTATGTCAAAGCCGTCACAATGGTTCAATCGTCCCTTGGGAGGAATTTAAAGGTGATTTCCTCTTACCTTTAAAGATGGTTATTTATAACTGCAGGTTGAAAATAGTTGATTTTTTATTTGATTAGATATCTGCAATAGAGAACTCCCCGTGTAACGGGGTAACAGATTTTGACTAATAGCGCCTAGAATTGCGTACGATTGCTCAAAAAGAAAACAAAAAGATCTTGGAATTTTAAAGGGACAACAGAGTGTCGGAGGAGGGAGTTAAACCCACACTCACCGTGAAGTGAACTGGATTTTGAGTCCAGCGTGTTTTATTCTTTAATAGAGTAGAAAATTACATATGTAAAGCTGGTGTCCTCACAGTGTCCATAACACACCTAAATTGGCATTAATAGACATGACAGAATCAATACAGAAACAATGCATTATTTCTGAAAATATATATATTTACAGCATTTCCAACAAGTTAGCATAATCCCCTAAAACGGTTCCGCAGACCGTCGCTCTGTCCCCTGAGCTACAGGCGAATTGTTTTTTTTTATGGGCTCATTATAGCAGATTTGAGGGATGAAATCTTTAGATACTCTCTTCATTTTTTTAACAAGACATGTTATCTTTTTGACCTGACCCCCTCAAATCGATCCAGTATTTAAGTTATAATAGCTGGACGTGAAGCGCTCCCCGTTTCTCGCCCATTTTCTAAGATAGCTTATAATTTTGCAAGTCATTTTTGACAGTCTCAGGAACCATATTTATCCCGACCTCCTTTGGACTATCCAGCGCTGCAAATACCTCAGGAGGGACGTTGCCCAGGAAGCTGTGGAGAAGGTCAACAGAATATATCCTCATAGAGAATTGAAGAAGCTTCAAAAGTTCGAATTATTTCATATAATCTTGAAAAAAAATGATATTATTTCTACAATCTTTATTTGTAGATTTTGAGGATTAATAATGAAAATAAATATTGAAGCATTAAAAGATTCAAATGAGTTTTTAAATATTCTTCTTGAAAATATTACTACTGCTATTTTTATTCTTAATAAGGATAACAGAATTCGAAGTTTTAATGATTCATTTAAAGCAGTGTTTCAAAAAGTGGAGTTTGATCTTGTCCATAAACTTCGTGGTAACGGTCTAGGATGTGAATTTGCAGTGGAAGCAAAGGCAGAATGTGGTACTACAAAATATTGTGAAAACTGTAAACTTAGAAAATCATTTTTAAATTTAATTTCTGAAAATGTTCCTACATATAAAAAAAAATTGGTTAAATATTTTTATATAAATGGTAAAAAAACAAAAAAACATCTCATTTATTCTACAAAGTATTTAACATATCAAAAGGAAAAAATGGTTGCTGATGCCAACTTGATCAGACCCTATCAGACCCTACAAAAGAATGCTGAGTTCAATGACTCCGACCATTGTCGTCAAGG
>CAZWHQ010000107.1:0-5644 GCA_964633715.1 uncultured Eubacteriales bacterium | reverse complement strand
GACAAAAATGTGAGTAAAGCACGGTAAGTACAAAAACCAAATTCTTATGAACTCTGAGTGACAGGCTGAAGATGTATCAAGATACTGGTATCAATAAAATTGAAATGATCGTGAGCAAGGATGGAGATCGGTTCGGAGTCCAATGCGCAAACAGCCGCAGTTTTTTTAAGGCAGAAACCGAAGAAGAAGCCTTGATGGCCTGCATCGAAACAAGAGCAAAAACGTCAAAAATCAACACCGGGGAGGCAAAACAATGAACAATAAACGAAAATCTCCGTCCTTCTTTCTTCTGGTTTTAGCTGTCTGTTGCCTCGGCCCTATTGGATTTTCCTCGCCAAATTCAGAACGGGTAGCTCAGGAAGATATTTTTGGCAATGTCCGTTCCAGGATGGCCGATGTTGTCAATAAATCTCGTATCCCGTCTTTTTCAGTCGCCGTAGCTCATGATGGTGTGATAATATGGGAGGAATCCTTTGGGTGGGCCAGCATCGAAAAAAAAATTGAGGCCACTCCTCACACTCTCTATTCACTTGCGTCGATATCCAAGCCGATCACCGCCACAGGGTTGATGGTGCTGTTTGAGCGCGCCCTCGTCGATTTGGACAATCCGGCTAATGACTACCTTGGGACCGCACAATTAACAGCTTTTGCCGGTGATGTTTCCGATGCAACCGTGAGGCGCCTTCTTCATCATACGGCCGGACTTGCCATTCACTGGAATTTTTTCTACGAAGGAGATGAATACAAACGGCCGAATATGGAAGAATCCATCCGGCGTTATGGAATTCTGGTCGTCCCCCCCGGGGTTCTCTATAACTATGCCAATTTTGGTTTTGGGATTTTGGAATTTATCATCGAGCAGGTTTCAGGCATGACCTATCGCGATTTCATGACGAAAGAGGTTTTTAAACCACTGGCCTTGAGCAATATGGACATATTGTTATCTCCGGATGAGGCCGCTCATGACAATGTAGCCCAAAGATATATGGGGAAAACATCTATTCCTTTCTACGATTTTGATCACCGTGGAGCGTCGGCCGTCTACTCGAGTGCCCATGATCTTGTCCGCTTTGGGATGTTTCATCTTAAAAATCATCTTGAGGACCAGGAATCCATCCTGAAGGACAAGACCATCACTTTAATGCAGGAGGATGTGGATCCGAAACTGCCTGAAATTGGATACAAGTTGGGTTGGTCTACAGGTGACCTCTATGGATACAAGATTGTCAGTCACGGAGGAGGAATGCCGGGAGTGAGTACCACTCTCCAACTCCTTCCTGAAGAGAATGTTGCGGTCGTTATCCTCAGCAACTCCTCCAATAGAAATCTCAGCTCATATGCCCAGGACATCTTTGCTGCGCTGCTTCCGGAGTTTGCCGAAAAGCGGAGTAGAGTCAAGAAAAAAGCTCAGCAAAAACCGGAAAAAATACCAGTTCCACAAGAGCTTGTGGGTGTATGGAAAGGTGAAATCTATACTCACAGCGGGGCTGTACCTGTAGAGATCGAGTTTAATGAAGACGGGAAGGCTGCGAGCAGACTTACGGGAGAAGAGAATACGGATATGAAACCTTTGGATCCTGTAGGACGGCCCAGTTTCAGGAAAGATGGATTTAATGGTTCCTTCAGAATACCGTTTCCTACAGAAGATGGCTCCAGAGAGAAGCATGCCGTACTGATCGACTTGATGCTTATTGACAAGGCCTTGGTTGGGGTCGCTTCAGCCGTTGCGAACAACACGAGATATCGTCTTCCTTCCTATATAAAACTCACAAAAGCTCCATCAAAGGAGCCTAAGCCGGATGAGCTCCAAGACTCGATTTCTGATACAGATCCCCAAATTATTGAAATGCCCTCCCGTAAGATGGCTGTGGTTTATACGACAGGAGATCCCAATGTGACCGCCCAGCAGGCCATGCCCGCACTCTACGGTTCTGTGTTTGGACTGAGTGCTGAACTAGCAAAAAAAGGGATTAAATTCCAGATGGGAGCTCCGTGTGCCCGTTGGCCCAATGCTGAGAGCGCGCCTCGAGACGAATGGATTGGAATCTGGGGCCTGCCCATTCCTGAAGAAATCGAGTCAATCCCTCAAACGACAAAGGATATTGAAGTCAAAATTGAAATCTGGGAGTATGGCACCGTAGCCCAGATTCTCCATATCGGTCCCTTCGAGACAGAACCGGCCACAATTGAAACTCTTATGAATTTTATCTCGGAAATGGGATATGAGATCAAGGGAGTTCATGAGGAGGAGTATCTCACGATGCCGGGAGTGCCTGAGCAGAAAACCCTTATCCGCTATCCAGTGCAGAAAAAATTGAGATAAACTTATTTGTCAGGGTGTTCGTGCATGTACTCGATGTAGAGCTGATTGAGGTCTTCTCCAGCTAGTTCTTCTTTTGTCTTCAGCATGATCAGTTTTCCCTTCTGCATAAATCCAACTCTGTCGGCGACAAATTTGGCGCGGAAAATATCGTGAGTGGACATAAAGATGGATTTTCCCTGATCCCGCAGAGAGGACAGCAGCACGAGGAATTCCTGTCCGGACCTGGGATCCAGGCCGGAGGTCGGCTCATCGAGAATAATATTAGGGGCGTCTTTGATAATGGCTATGGCAATGCCGAGCTTCTGCCTCATTCCCTTGGAGAAATTTTTCGTGCGCATGTTGAAGGCGTCTTCCTGCAGCCCTACACTTTTCATGACTTTGGCATAATCGTCTCTGGTGAGATTTCGTTTGCCGGCCAACTTGGAAAAATAGTGGATGTTCTGGTAGGCCGAAAAATTTCCGTACAGCATGACATTTTCAGAAACAAAGGATACAAAATCCTTTGCTTTTAATGGCTCTTGTATCATGTCTATAGCTTCTATGGAGACGGTTCCTTCAGTGGGGGGGATGAAGTTCAAGAAGAGATTGATGGTCATTTAATTACATGTATGTGAAATACTTTTCTCCAGACAAATTTTCCGGCGTGCTTGCAAATATAAAAGAACAGTTCCGAATTTTTGCCTTCTTTCAGGAATGCTGGAAATTTCCTCTCCGTCCACATCGAATTTGTTATTTTCATAATCGATAGCCAGCCCCATCCTGAATTTCGAAGCCGGTGTGATGCGGTTGGCCGAAAAATTGGCTGAATACTGGTCGCAGTCGAAAAACACTTTCGGAGCACTCTTTTTCAACTTACCACCGGATATACATTGTGAATTTAAAGTATAAATCGCTGGCAGAGATGTCATCATAATGGACATAGGCGATGTTGGGTATAAAACTGAAATTGGAGTTCACTTTAAAGTCAAGTCCCGCCAGGAAAACGGTGCAGGGAGATGTGCGGTCAAAGGGAGAATAGCTGATTTGCTCACCATAGGGATTCGGCCGGAACATTCTGTCTGTCCGAACAAAGAGATTGACGTTCTCCTTTAAGGAAAAAACCAGAAAACCCGAGGCCACCTGGAGATTAAAATCTTCCCCGCTCCCTGAATGTGCCTGATAAGCATACTGTAAACCTGCAGTAAACTTTTTCTTTTTGTAAGCCAAAAACGCCTGAAGGGTGGATATTGTGGGATTTGTTTCATTTCCCTGGGAATAATCCCCGTAGAACTCGAAATACACTTCTTCCCAGGGACTGAATCCTAAAGCTCCATAGGCCTTTTTCATTTTGTTAATTTCTCCCTTTACACCTTCTCCGTTGGCCAGCATAAAGTGATAATATATTTTTTGGCCTGCAGTATGGCCTTTGACTGCAATTCCAAAATCCCTGGGGGATCCCATTTTATAGAGGTCGACGGGAGTCTTTTCTACAGAGCGGTATCCCCAGTACCTTTCCAACTGGTCCCAGGTTGGCGTGCTCGCCAGTCCAAAAAAGAAGGAGGTCTTATTGAGCTTATACTCCAGGTAGAGGTCCTTTATGTGGGGGCTTATTTTTGTCCTGCTTTTAAAATCACCGGCGCTGTTTCCTTCCAATCTGAATCGGATATCAAATGAGGGACTGAGCTCATAATCATAAGTGAAATATATTCTTCTCGCCCAGAAGCCGTTGCGGCCCTTGATATTTTTATTGTGGTGGTCTCCGATGGTGTAGAAATCCATGTAGGCCAGGCCTGAAATTTTCCCTTGGGCATTGGCCTGGAGCGCCAAACCCATAAAGATGAAGGTGGTGAGCAGCCAAAAAGTGAGTTTTTTTTTCATTCCCGTTTTCCTGTTTTTTATACTTCTATTCTCCTTATTTCCCTTTGAATGGTGAGCTGAAAATAAAAAGAAATACTAGGGGTGAGAAACAGAAGATAAAGAATCTTTAACTTCTAAGGCATCAAAAGGGCACTGCTTAAAACAGGCCATACATCCATTGCATTTTCCCGGCACGGCTTCAGGGTATGCCATGTCTCTTGTCATTCTTATAGCCTCCTCATGGCAGACATCCGCACAGATCCCACACCCCGTGCAGTTTTGAAAAATAAGTTTCCATTCCCAGGCCACGGTTTTTTCACCTTTCATTTTTTCAACTGGCGTATTGCCGAAATAAATCCCCAGATAAAGACAAGAATCAGGATTGGAAAACAAATATAAAAAGTCACCTGCGAAAGTTCTAAGCCGCCTGGGTTTGCATTGGAGCGGAGGTGGGTCTTAAGAAAAATCCAGAAAGAGCTGGGATGAATCTCAAGATATTCGCCGCTTGGCGCTTCCATAATAAAAGTAAATCCAATGATATTTATGATATTTGCTGCAAACATAAACCATACAGCCCGCATGAAATTTGGATTTTTGATATTATGTCCGCCATGAAATAATCGAAGAACCAGTGCGATGGTGAAAAGAATAGTGGCAATAGGAACAAATGGAACAGCAATTTTTATGTCCGCCATGATGTCCGGATTCAAAACCAGATACCCGGTTACAGCGATAAACACAAGCAGAATATCGACAATGAGTATTGTGAGTATATTCCATATCTCAATAGAGACTCTGAGCGTTAGTTTTTTTTCAATGGATTCGTAGTACTTTTTGACAATGGCCAGTCCTAAAGCCAAAATGCCGAGCATAATTGAAAAATTCAGTAGATTTTGAAGTATCCAGACTTCCAGGGCTTTCTCAATAACATGTGAATCCATAAAACACCTCCTCCCAGTATCCTCAATTCCTTATATCATAATATAAGTCCAATGGACAATTCATTTCTTCACAGTAACTGGAGGTTTGCTCCCGATATCAAAAGCGAGCTGATATATGGTGGAACCATGTGTGTTATGTCCCTCCCCACCCGTATTATCCATGGTGGCGATTCCGAAAGCGTATGTCCTGGACAGGTCGTCGAATTGGACATCATCAACATGACCTGTGACAAGTTTTCTGGATATTTCCGTATACCAGGTTCCATTTTCCCAGATTGCGGCCTGTTCGATGTCACCCCTGCTTTCAGCGGGAGGTTTAAGGATACGTTCAGCGACTATTGCATTGAGAGCAGAGTACTTGGCCCAAGCCAATGAAATGTCTGCACCATTGCAGTTGGCATCCAGGGGATCCGCTATTAAAACCTCTTCAGTATCGATCTCGGACTGATAAAGGATCATCGCATCAAGCCAATTTTTTGGATTCTTTTCTATTACAACGGCATTGTCGATTCCGTTCATGTTCTTATCTGGATTTAGCCTGAAG
>CAZWHQ010000106.1:0-5791 GCA_964633715.1 uncultured Eubacteriales bacterium | reverse complement strand
TTATTATTTTCAATGGCTTACAAGACTTTTACATTTTTTAATAGGACAGCAGTGAACTGAAATATAAAGTATTACAGCCATACCAACAATATTCAAAAGGTTCTCATGGAAAATAACGGATCCCCAAGAAACAAAACTCGTGTGCCTGTGAAAATAAATTCATTAATTCTCGGGATATGCTTTTTAATTATTGGCTCAATAGATTTATTTATAGACAAGGAAGATTTCTTTCATTTTACTGTTTTTATTGGTTTGTACTTTATGTTTGAAGCATTCAAGGAACGTTTGAGACCAAAGTTTGGTCAAAAAAATATAAAGATTTTAGAATATATATTAGTCACAATCCTCATGATTGCAGTTGCTTTCACCATTTACCTGCGTTACATAAAATAATCTCATTAAGATTCCTAAAAGAGAAAAGTTGTGTACGTTTTGAAAAACATCCTTCATGAAGTTCGTTAGCGAGTGCCAAGCGGCGATCCATCCCACGTCTTGATTTGGATCCCAAATCCTTTTCCTTCAAATAAGTAATTCGTCAGTACGATATTAGTGTCATCCTCGCTGAATCCCACTGAGCTGCTGCCAAAACCGGAATGTGATCCCACGAACAGCCACTGCTGGACATTCAAGGCCCCACCTGATTCCCGAAGGATAAGTGTCTGACGGCCGGTCAACACATCAAAAACCCTAACCGTCTCGTCCTTCGACACAGAAACGAGTCTAGTTCCGCCCAGACTAAAAGACAACGCATCGATCGAACTGCTGTGCTCCGGGAGCACAACTCGCTTTTTCCAGGTGCGAGTGTTCCACAACGTTATCCGATTGTTTTCTGTCGTTGTGGCGAGGATCGTCCCGTTTTTGTTGAACGCAGCTGGTGGTAGTCCCCTATCAAAGCTGTGCACGACACGTCCGGAGGTAGCATCATACACTGTGAAGATCTGTTCGTTGTCAGGAGATAGAGTGGCCACAACAACCGCGCGGCCATCCGGAGCAAACCATGGTCCTCCCAGAACTTGCGAAAGAGGAATCCTAAAAAGGGACTTGCCATCCGGCAATTGCCACATCTCAAATTCATCCACCCACCTGGGCTTGAGCTGCAGGTTTGAAATCAATGCCACACGATTTCCTTGCTGGCTTATTCCCACAAAGCGATCAACTGGGCTGTGGCGTTTCGAGCCTTGAGGCAACAGAGTTGTAACCTTACGGCCGGTCTGAGTATCTACGACTACCAACACATTATCACTCATGCGTTGTCCATCATCAGAATTGAAGCGCCGTGTCAATGGGTACACGAGACTCGTTCCGTCTCTATTAAAGAAAAGCTTTGACGAGAAGGGAAATTCGAAAGAGTTTGGATGTGGAACGACAAAAATCTCGCCGCGTGTCCGAAGGTCCCATAGTTTGACGGCAGTATTGGTCAGGATTGCGATCTGACCTCCATCCGGACTGATGGCAGCAGCTTGCGCCAATTCAGACTGTCCCTGATTGAGATCCACCTTGACCAAAGGTTCTCCGAGCTTCCAGATACGTAACGTTTTATCAACCGAGGCCGATACCAGCCGCGTTTCATCAGGAGAAAAAGTGACCGAAAACACAGGTGCAGCATGCCCTGTGAGTTGTGCGGTTTGTTCACCAGTGGCAGGATCAAGCACTCGGAGAGTGCGGTCTGAAAGGATAGCGACAAGAGCACCATTCCGTCCAAACTCCACAAGGCCGATTTCAGGACCAGGATTAAAGGTCCAGAGCGCACTGCCGTCGGCTGCGCTCCATGCTCTCAAGCCATAACGTTTGTTGATTTCAGCCAGAAGAGTCCCATCAGGGCTGAATTTGACTGACCGACTGATTGTAGTAAGCGGATCATTGGGAGTGACGCCGATGATTTTTTCGCCAGAGGTGGCGTCAATCACATCAAGAAACGCTCTGCCGACGGTGGCCAACCGTTTGCCATCAGAACAAAACGACAGCTCAGTGACCACGCTTGAGGCTTGGCTGAGATCAGAGATCTTGTTGCCTGTCTCTGTGGACCATACCTCGAGCAGCCCACGGTACTTAGGACCGACACTCCTGGCTGTCACGAGACGGGTTCCATCAGGACTAAAGGTGAAGGCTGTAATGGATTCGAATTGTGGAAGAACACAACACTGTCGACCGGTCCCCGTGTCCCAGACTACTAGAGTCCCGATTTGCTCTGACGGATTGAGGATGTATCGCTCCGCAAGCAATTTCCCATCACTACTGAACCTTGCTTCTACAAAACGACCATCGAAATCCAGCTTGACTGTACTAATTTCTGCGCTTGTTTTGCCCTCCCACGTCGTTAGGGTTTTGTCGGCATTGGAAGAATAAATTCGCTGCCCGTCCGCCGAAAACGCCAGCGCCCCCGGGATGCTGTTAATTTCAAAAGATGTTGACACTTCCTCTGGATGAGTCATACGCCACAAATAATGCCATTCCCAATTGCGGAGACGGATTGGTGCTTCGGCCAATAGCCGATTGGCCTGTCCAATGTTGCTGGCGATCCACTCCCGATCAGCAAGATCGATATCATTGAAATACAGACTCTTTTCAGCTTTCCGCCTCTCGGCAACATTCCAAACAGAAAAAAGAACGATAATGAGAAAAATGGACATTGCTGCGATTGAAGCCGCTTTGTGTTTTCGAATGTATTTTTTTGCTTTATAAATAACACTTGGTGGACGCGCTTGGATTGGATCTCGATTGAGATACCGATTAATGTCTGCTACAAGGTCTGTGGGTGAATTATACCGCCGGTCCTGATCCTTCTCTATCGCTTTTAAAACGATCCAGTCTAAATCGCCGTGCAACTGTCTCGTTATAGTAACCGGGCTTGTTTTCCTCATTTTTGCGATCTCGGTCGAAGTATCCCCGAGAGTATTAAATCGAGCACTGGGTTTTGGGGGTTCATCTTCTCGAATAACCCTCAACATTTCCATCAGTCCAGCTTTCTCGAGTATTTTTTTATCAAAAGGAGAAACTCCCACCAGCATCTCATACAGAATCAATCCGAGTGAATAAACATCCGTGCGTGTATCGATTTTTTTCCCGGAAAGTTCCGCCTGTTCAGGACTCATGTAAGTAGGTGTCCCCACACCCAGGCCAGGCATGGTCTCTAAGGTTTTTTCTGTGAGTTTTTGGTCGGCCAGTGCCTTGGCAATACCAAAATCGATAACTTTAGGAACATGATTGTCGTCTTGAAAAGTGACAAGCACGTTTGACGGCTTGAGGTCGCGGTGCACGATTCCCTTAAAATGGGCATGCTGGACAGCATCGCAGACTTTCTCAAAAAGCTTGAGCCTTTCTCGGGTTGTCATTTTGTGTTTATCGCAGTAGTCGGTAATCGAGTCCCCGGGGACATGCTCCATCACAAAATAGGGATATCCTTTGTCCGTTTCGCCAGCATCGTAAACCTGTGCGATATGAGGATGGTTCATAAGAGCCAACGCCTGCTGTTCAGACTCGAATCGGGCAATGATCTCTCTGCTGTCCATACCCGGTTTGATTATTTTTATGGCTACTTGTCGCCGAATCGGTTTTTCCTGTTCAGCCAGATATACCGCCCCCATTCCTCCCCTTCCCAGCAGTTGAATTATCTTGTAGGAACCGATTTGCTCGCCGGCAGGAATCGATGTATCCACATGTCCTTCAGGGTGTTGTGTTTGGGTTCGTAAAGGAGAAACCGTTAAAGTCTGAGCCCCTTTTTTGGGTTTAGGCCCTTTCTTATTTTCCACCAAAGCCTCCAGATAATGAATAAAGAAGGATTCTCATCCAGAAGTATGTTGAATTGAACATATCATGATAAAATCGATAAGGTCAATAACTAAAACGTTGGTTTTTATTGGGGGCTCAGGTAGAATGAAAAAGTAAAGAGGCCTGAAAATAGGTGGGGATCTAAAAAGGAGATTCACAGCATGGTTAAAAAAAACATAATTATTCTCTCAGTAATCTTGCTCCTTTTGGCAGGTTCAGGATTGGCTCTTGACCAGGACGTTGCGGGCGAATGGGAAATCAACTTTAAAAGCGTTCAGGGACCCCAGACACAGACTTTCAAAATTGAACAAGACGGCGAAAAGATTACCGTTACTATGGAAGGCCTGCAGGAAGAGGAGCGCGGAGAAGGCACAATCAAGGACAACAAAATCGAGTGGAAAATCAAACGTGAGATGGGGGGGCGTGAATTTACAATGACCTATACCGGGACGGTCGATGGCGACAATATGTCTGGTAAAATGCAGCTGCAGACGAACAGGGGTGATGCCGGCGCCCGAGAGTGGACGGCAAAGAAAAAATAGACCATCTGTACCGATATCCCCTTGATCTCATTTGGTGAATTCGTACAGATGCATTGGTGACACATTTAGACATAAAACACTAAATGTAATTTTTTTGTGACACAGATAGAATATACAGGCAAAAAGGACAGAAAACAGGTTGGGATTTAAACAGGAGGTTCAAATGGGCAAAATTAAAGAAATATCACTAAAAAGACAGGTTGAAGAGCGTAAAAAGGGGAGCATATTGGTTTGGGATAATTGGAAGGATTTCAATCTTTCTCGGTATGTTTCGCGTAATTTCAGCATTTATTTGGATTATCCTCAAACAAGGACCTCTAGGAAACAACTTTGACAATGCAATCGAGGGTGTGCCTTATCTCATCTACGGCTGGCTGTTTCTCCTTGCCCACAATGCATTTGAAGCCATAATTTCTCTCATCGAAGAGAGATAGATTAAAAGTGAAAATTATGAGAGGAACCTTTTTTTAATAAAATGTTGTCCCTTTGGCTAATCTTTTTGTAAAGTTGCTATTTCTCAGTTGCTAGATATGGAGACCATTTTGGACTCCTGTCATCTGCAGGATTATTTGTTAATCTTTTTTGTTCACTTCCATCTGCATTCATAATATATATTTCTCTGTCGCCATTTCTGTTTGATTCAAATACAATCTTTTTTCCATCTGGAGACCAGGAACAATTCTTATCCCCAGGATAATTCGTTAATTTTTTCGGTTCGCTCCCATCTAAATACGAGACAAAGATGCCCTCATTTTTAAAAAAAACAGATTTCTTCCCGTCAGGAGACAAACTAGAGCTCCTAAAACTTGCAGATTTATTTGTTAGTATTTTCTGTTCACTTCCATCTGCACTCATAATATACTTTTCATTCCTCCTGTCTCTTAATGATAAAAAAGATATTTTTTCCCCATCATGAGACCAACGGGGACCCATATCAACAGCAGGATTATTTGTTAAATTTGTTTGTTCGCTCCCATCTGTATTCATTATATAAATTTCTTCATTTCCATCCCTGTTTGATACAAAGGCTATCTTCTTTCCATCTGGAGACCACCGGGGGAGCCAATCAATTGCAGGATTATTCGTGAGTCTTTTCTGTTCGCTCCCATCTGTATTCATTATATAAATTTCAAAATTCCCGTCTCTGTCCGATACAAAAATTATCTTGGTTTGTTCAATGGAGGACTTTGCTTCCTTTTCATTCTGCTGGAATCCAAAGGTAAAACAAGGCAGAAGCATGAATGAAATAATCCAAGACAGCTTTTTCACATTCCCCTCCATACAAGTGATAAAAATATTACACTTAACGGAAAGGAAAATGTCAAGTTGAAGACAAGTTAAATTAATAAAATTTTTAATTATTATCAACAAATTGAAAGGGACACAGGATATTTCGAATAAATCTACTAGGAGATAGTGATATGTCTATTCCCAAAATACTTGATGCAATAATTTTAAAAATGGGGATTTCATTTAATTAC
>CAZWHQ010000105.1:0-5824 GCA_964633715.1 uncultured Eubacteriales bacterium | reverse complement strand
TAGGGACTGTCCCCACTTAATTTGTCCCCACTTAATTTGTCCCTCTAATTTAAAAGAGGGGAAGGGATTGGATGGCCTGATTGATCAGCACGAGGATATTTCTCGGGAAAAGGCCTAATTGAAGTACAAAATAGAGGCAGAGAAACATGACAAAAAAGAGGGCGGGATTTTCAAGGTGGATATCGATGTCATTTTTGGGTTCCTTCATGTACATATAGATGACAATCCTCAGGTAGTAAAACACGGAGACCAAGCTGGCTAGGACGGCGATAATGACCAGGGATTCGAGCCCCTGACGGACAGCGGAAGAAAAAACGTAAAATTTGGCAAGAAATCCTCCTGTAGGTGGAAATCCAGCCAGCGACAAAAGAAAAATCATAAGTGTGGCCCCAATCCAGGGGTATTTGAACCCAATACCCGAATAGTCATCCAGTTCAAGGTATTCTTTATCTTTTTTACTGAGGGCAATCACGGCGCTGAATGCACCGATGTTCATAAAGGCATAGACGGTCAGGTAGAAGACCAAGCTTGAACTGTCCTGAGATAGGATGGCGATAATCAAATAACCGGCGTGGGCGATACTTGAGTAGGCGAGAATTCTCTTGATATTTGTCTGTCTGAGGGCGATCAGATTCCCAACGACCATTGTTAAAACACTCAAAACCCAGAGGAGTGTGAAGATAACCTGAGAATCGAGAACGACTTTCCAGTAGGGATAGAAGATACGAAGAAGGACAACAAAACCTACAGCCTTTGGGCCGACAGAAAAGAAGGCCGTGATCGGCGTAGGCGCACCTTGATAGACATCAGGCGTCCACATGTGAAAAGGTACAAAAGCAATTTTAAAACCGAAACCTATGAGGATCATCCCCAAACCCACAAGTGCTGTCAATCCCATTGCAGATTCGGCTTGGAAGAAAGCGACGATGATATTGATATCTGTTGTCCCCGTAGCTCCGTAGAGAAAAGCAATGCCAAACACGAGAAATGCTGAGGCAAAACTTCCAAGAAGGAAATATTTTACAGCTGCTTCCACTGAATTGGGATCATTTCGTTTCAAACCTGCTAGTGCATAGCTGGACATGGATAAAACTTCTAAACCCAGGAAGATAACCAGAAGATTTTGAGAGGAGACCATGATGAACATGCCGGACAGAGCGAGAAGAAGAAGGGCATAGTATTCACCATAATTGACATCCTGAAGAGCGATGTATTTCATTGAAATGAGGATGACCAGAACGGTTGCGATAGAGAGGAGCACTGAAAAGAAAAGGGCGATTTTGTCTAGAGAAAGATATCCGTCAAAATAATAAAGACTTTTATTCCAGAGGGATACACAGGATATAACGGCCCCTATAAGAAAGAGAACTGACAGATAACCCAGATAATCTTTGTTTTGTTGCTTGAGGAAAACCTCGAGCAGTAAAACGAGCAGCGCTCCGGCAACCAGGATTAAAAGCGGAAGAAGAGCTCCAAAGCTGTTCATCTTGGATCCTCCTCCAATTCAACATCGCCAGCCACCATGTTTCCATCAATCTTATCTAGAGAAAGTACGGTGAATTTTTCTCCGCTGTGCTCCATCTGTACAATTTCTCGTTTTTTGATCTGGTTCAGCAAGTGATTGATAGATGTGTCCATTTTTCTCAGGAAAGTTTTCGGAAATATGCCCATCCAAAACATTAAAATTATGATGGGAATGAGAAATAAAATTTCTCTTAAATTAAGATCCTTGAAGGAATGAATTTTTTCGTTGGTTATGGGGCCGTGCATCACTCGCTGGAACATCCAGAGCAGATAGGCAGCGGCCAGGATAACCGTGGTTACCGCAAGTATAGCTAAAAGATGACTGGCCTTAAAAATACCAAAGAGAGAGAGAATCTCACCCACAAAACCGTTAAGCCCGGGCAGCCCAACCGATGAGAGCATACAGATGAGGAAAAATGCAGCAAAGATGGGCATCTGTTTGCTGACACCTCCATAGTCTTTGATCAGGCGTGTATGGGCTCTCTCGTAAAGGATTCCGACACAAAGAAACAAAGCTCCTGTACTCAATCCGTGGTTGAGCATCTGGTAGATTCCACCCTGGAGCCCTTCGAAATTCATGGCAAAAATAGCCAGCATGATAAGGCCCATGTGTGAAACACTCGAGTAGGCCACAAGAGATTTGATATCCTTTTGGATGAGGGCCATAAGCCCTCCATATATAATTCCAATAAGAGCCAGTATGCTGAGATAGGGAAGCAGTTTCATCAGAGCGTCAGGAAAAAGAGGCATGGCGAACCGGAGGAATCCATATGTTCCCATTTTAAGGAGGACGGCTGCCAGGATAACCGAACCAGCTGTGGGGGCTTCGACATGAGCATCGGGAAGCCAGGTGTGGAAAGGAAATAGAGGCACTTTTATGGCAAAAGCCAATGCAAAAGCGGCGAACAGCCAGATCTGGAGTTTTGTATCGAGGATCATTGTGTAGAAGTCAAAAATATTTAAGGAATAAGTGCCAGTCACTTTAAAATAAAGGGTGTACAGAACAAAGATGGCGACCAGCATCAGAAGGCTCCCGACCATGGTATACAGGACAAACTTGACGGTCGCATAGATTCGTCTTTTTCCTCCCCAAATGCCAATCAAAAAATACATCGGGATGAGCATAGCCTCCCAGAAAACATAAAAGAGGAAAAGATTCAAGGAAACAAACACACCGATAATCCCTGTCTCCAAAATGAGCATAAAAATCAGGTACTCTTTGACCTTATCCTGGATCGAGGTCCATGAAGACAGAATAGCGATGGGCATCAGAAGCGTGGTCAGAAGCACCAGGAACAGGCTGATCCCATCAATTCCGACGTGATACTTAATGCCGTACCCGATCCAATTTGCCTTCTCAACAAACTGAGGGTCGGCTGTTCCAGCATTAAAATTAAAGAAGAGGAATAGTGAAATAATGAAGTTGACAATAGCTATGATGAGTACGAATTTGCGCAGTAATTCCTTCTTGTCTTTGTTGAAGAAAATAAGGAGGATGGCTCCGGCTAAAGGAAGGAATGTGATGATGCTTAATAGTGGTATATTCATTTTAAAACAGTAAAAATCCTATCAGGATAGTGGCTCCTAAGAGGAATATGAGAGCGTAGTCTTTTATGAGTCCAGTCTGAAGATAACTCAGCATTTTTCCGAAGAAATTGGTGACGTTTCCCGTGTTGTTGACGGTGGCGTCGATGACGGCAAGGTCGAAGTGTTTATAGACAAATTCCGATCCTTTGACCATAGGATTGACAATGGTGGCATCATAAAATTCATCCACGTAGTACTTATTGAAGAGAAGCTTATAGACAAAGGGGAAGCGCTTAACAAGATTGTAGGGGATCTCAGTCTTTTTGAGATAGAAAATACCAGCGATAAATATTCCAGCCAGCGCCACAACAACAGAAATGCCGATAAGACCCCACTCTGTACCGAGACTCAAATGGGCTTCATGGCTTTGGTGAATGACTGGTTCGAGAAAATGGCCGAATTTGTCGAGATTTTTCCCAAAAACAACAGGGAGTCCGACATAACCGGCGACAATCGCGAAAAAGGCCAGGATCATCAGAGGAATAGTCATCGAGGGAGGGGATTCGTGGAGATGTTTTTTGGCTTCCGGTTCTATCCTCTCTTTTCCGTGAAAAGTTAAAAAGATAAGTCTGAACATGTAAAATGCCGTCAGGATAGCTCCACAAATCCCTAGCGCCCAGATGAAGTATTTGCCGCTCGCAAAAGCACTGGTCAAAATCGCGTCTTTTGAAAAGAATCCCGATAGGAACGGAACTCCCGCGATGGCAATGGCTCCAATGAGGAAGGTTGGATATGTTCGTGGGAGGTATTTTTTCAATCCTCCCATTTTTTGCATATTGAGTTCACCGGACATAGCGTGCATGACACTTCCGGCAGCTAAAAACAGAAGTCCTTTAAAAAATGCATGCGTGTAGAGATGAAAAATGCCAGCTGAATAGGCGCCTACGCCACAGGCGATAAACATGTACCCCAGCTGGGAGATAGTGGAATAGGCCAGAACTCTTTTTATATCGTTCTGTGTTAACGCCATAGTGGCAGCAAAAATAGCGGTCAGTGCACCGATCAGGGCGATGATATCAGTGGCCGTGTGTGAAAGGGAATAGAGCACGTTCATGCGGGCTACCATATAAACTCCGGCCGTAACCATTGTAGCCGCATGGATGAGAGCGCTGACAGGGGTGGGGCCTTCCATGGCGTCTGGAAGCCAGACATAGAGGGGAATCTGGGCAGACTTTCCACATGCGCCTACAAACAGCAGTATCCCGATGAGAGTCGCTAATCCCGCAGTCACTTCGCCTCCATGAACGGCTTCGTTAATGGCTGTGAAGCTGGTGCTGCCGATGTTGACCAGGATGAACATGATTCCCAAGAGAAAGCCTGCGTCTCCAATCCTGTTGACGATAAACGCTTTCTTCCCGGCTTTAGCAGCCGAGGGTTTGTCGAACCAGAAACCAATCAGGAGATAAGAACAGAGGCCAACACCTTCCCAACCTACAAACATCACAATCAGATTTGCGCCCATGACAAGGATGAGCATGGCGAACATGAAGAGATTTAAATAGGTGAAAAAACGTGTGTATCCGGGATCTTCAGCCATATAGCCTGTTGAATAGACATGGATAAGAAAACCTACACCTGTCACAACAAGGCACATGACGGCAGTCAGCGGATCAAATTGCAGGGCTAGATCGGCTTTGAATGTCCCAGATTCAATCCAACTGAAAAGACTCTTGACCAGTGGATGCTCAGAAGAAGCACCTTGAATTCCAAAAAATGAAATGAGGGCTATGACAAAAGAAGCAAATACGGCCAGACAGGCCTGGACACCAACCCATTTTTTCGATAATTTATGTCCAAAGACAGCCAGAACGAATGTGCTCACGGCCGGGATAAGCGGTATCAGCCAAAAAATTTCAGTCATGTCACCCCTTCATCAAATGTATATCTTCCGTTTTTATTGTTTTTTTCTTTCTGAAGACAAGAAGAATAATGGCCAATCCAACTGCTGCCTCAGCAGCAGCAACGGTGATAATAAAAAATACGATAATCTGTCCATCTAAAGAAGCATGTGTTTTTGAGAAAGTAATAAGGGCAAGATTTGCCGCATTCAGCATAACTTCAATAGACATGAACTGTGTGATCAGATCCTTTTTCACAAAGAATCCGATGATACCAAGAATAAAAAGAACAACACTGAGGATAATAAAATAACTTGCCGGTATCATGTTTTATCTCTTTTTTTCATTAAAACGATGGATCCAACCAACGCGGCGATAATTAAAATGGATGTGATTTCGAAAGGATACAGATATTTCGTGAAGAGGAGGTGCCCCAGGTCTGTGGGACTTCCAATACTTTCTATTCCCTTCCCCACGATAGGAGTTGAAGCTCCTTTAATGGAAAGAATAAGCTCAATAACTAAGACAATACCAAGAACAGCGGCCAAACCCAGCGTCCATTTCTTTTTTTCGGGCGGCAATCCTATGCGAACATTGACCATCATAATCACGAATATAAATAGAACCATTATGGCTCCGGCATAGATAATGATCTGAACGGCTGCAATGAAAGGGGCATCGAGAAGGGCAAAAAGTCCTCCTGTCGCACAAAATGCAAGGATAAGCAAAATAGCGCTATAGGCTTGATTTTTGATCAAAATCATCCCCAGAATTGAACCCACACAAATTAATGCCAGTAGAAAGAAAAGGATATATTCCATTTGATTAAGGGACACATTATATTTATTGACTTTTGCCTATGTCAAGGATTATTT
>CAZWHQ010000104.1:0-5935 GCA_964633715.1 uncultured Eubacteriales bacterium | reverse complement strand
CTTTTTGGCTGCTTTGTGCTGACTCAAGGATAGAGTCTATTTCACGCTGGATGGTTTGAAAGTTTCAGCTGATTTGGACCGTACTATGAATAGTTGAAAGTGTCCTTTTGGGTGTGATACTCTCGTTCAAGAGTGTCAACGAATGGAATTCACGGGAAATTGTGAGAGTTTTGGAGCCAGACCAAAAAGGAATTTCTTATCTTTACCAAAAGGGTTGTCGGCCAGGATCGGGCCCTTAGAGCTGTCTCTAATACTATTAGGCGGGCGAGAGCCGGGATCCAGGATCCTTTCCTGCCTCTGGGTTCTTTTCTTTTCATAGGGCCCACTGGAGTTGGCAAGACCGAGCTTGCAAAAGCACTGACAGAATTTCTTTTTGGTGATGAGAAGGCAATGGTAAGGCTTGATATGTCTGAATACATGGAAAAACATACTGTTTCTCGGTTGATAGGAGCGCCTCCGGGTTATGTAGGATACGAAGAAGGCGGCCAGTTAACAGAGGCAATAAAGCAGAGACCATATTCAATAATTCTCCTTGATGAAATAGAGAAGGCTCATGCTGATGTTTTCAATATTTTTCTTCAGATTTTAGATGATGGTCGATTGACGGATGGCATGGGTCGGACGATAAATTTTAAAAACACGATAATAATCATGACTTCAAATCTGGGGAGTCATGTCATCAAGGAATTCAGTCATGATTTCAAAGAGATGGAAAAAGGGATAAAGGAAATTCTGGAAGCTCATTTTAAGCCGGAATTTCTCAATCGTGTGGATGAGATCATTACTTTTGCATCTCTCTCTGAAGAGGACATATTTCAGATAGTTGACCTACAGATCGATGAGCTGCGCATTAGGCTTCAGGAGAAAAAGATTGATATTGAGTTGAGTAAGGAAGCAAAAATAATACTAGCTGAAACAGGATATGACCCGGTTTATGGAGCAAGGCCTTTGAAGAGGACGATCCAAAAAGAGGTGCAAAATCCTTTAGCACTCAAAATCTTAGAGGGACACTATATGGAAGGTGATACTTTGCGTATAGATTTCAATGGAAAGAAAGAATTCGTTTTCTCAAAAATCAATGTATCCAGCGAGAGATAAAATTAGGAGGACTTAAATAATGCGTAAAATTTCGAATAATAGGATCTTCCTGAGACCTGTACATAGACGCTATGTGAGTAGTTTTTTCTTTCCAAGAATATCCCCACTGAGGAAACCAAAGAAACGAAGACGCAGAAGGAATTTGCGAAAATATTCATATTCGAAGAATTCGAGAAGGGCAAGGTATTATCGAACTCGGGGCAAGGCAGGGATAAACCCATACCTTGCCAGATCGAAACGTCCTAAAAGGAGATAAAGCCAATGCACGTTGCCCTTCCGCTATAAAATCTTATTAGGCCTCCAGTTATAAAAGTCCAAAGACTCCTCCAACTAACAATTATATCAGCTGCTCTGACCTCGCACGATACAAGATCCCGCTGGATGCGATGCTTTGTCATGAACCCATGGATCAAGAAATGCAACGCGCGTTAAAAAGGCTTGAGGAATATTGGTGTCAGTGAAAAGAGCGCTCTGTCCGTGGCTTTCTCCCGAAAAGGCCCCTTGGTCATCTCGAACATAAAACCCGTCAAGGTGGCGATGCCGAACTGTTTCTTTGCCGAACGAGGCCTCATTTCCTTCTCTCGTCATTATGGCTCTTTATCTGAAATGACATGAACCGCCGTGTACGGACCCGTATGCCCGGTGCTGCGGGAGAACGAAAGCTGAGAGGCTTTCCCCTATCCCGATTAGCAATTTATATCATTTTCTTGTATATTCTTTCCAGAAAACGGATTATAAAAAATATTAAATTATGAGAAAGAGAAACATGGGTAAAAGACAAATAAGATCTTCGAGAAATAAATGTTTATTAATAATTTTCTTTTGTTTTATAATTCTAGAAATTTCTTGCAGTAAAAACAACGAAACCTATAAAGCTGAGATCAAAAATGGAATTAAAATAATTGAAAATCTCATGCCAAAATGGGGAGATGAATCCAGGATTACATTGGAATTTGTGAGAAAAATTGGGGGATTGGATACTCAGGACGAAAACTACATGTTTTACATGCCGCTTGACCTTGTACAAGATGCGAAAGGTAACAAGTATATTCTTGACAGAGGAGAATTTCGTATCAGGAAGTTTGATTCCAATTGGAAATATATAAAAAGATTTGTAAGAAATGGGCAGGGACCGGGAGAAGTATCGCGCACCAGTGGTTTAGCGATTGATGCCCTCTCGAATATATATATTTTTGACCGAGGAAACATGCGGGTACAAATTCTTGATTCAGATGGAACGTATAAAAATAGCATTAGGACGGATCACCAGTCTTTTGGTGGATCTGTTCAGAGCTCAGGTAGAGTTGTTTTAACTGTAAGAAGTTTTCATTCGAGTAGTCAAGAAATCATTGATAGCGAAAATCCTACGATGCTTGCCATTGTTGATTTGGATGGTAAAATAATAGAGAGATTTGTGGAATGTAAAATTTTCGATGAATATTTCTTAATGTATGGGGCCAATAATGTCAGTTTTGACCTCGATGTACATGACAATATATACGTGACATTTCACTATCAAAACAGAATTGAAAAATATTCTCCTGAAGGTAAACCTATCTTTTTCTCTAAACGTCCCCTTAAATATGAGATTATACACCGGGTTGTGGTCAATAATAATATTCGTGAACCCATAATGACGTATATTTCCATAGACATTAGAATTGATGGAAAGGGGCGTTTATGGGTTACAACCTATGATGAGCAGCCTGAAAGCCAGGGTTCCAGAGGGGCTACTCTCAAGAACTGTAAATGGTTGAAGTTTGAGATATATGATAAAGAAGGAGTATTGCTTGGAGAGATACAGGCGCCGATAGAATTCTATAAGAAGCGTATTTATGGGGATACACTGTATCTTATTGATCCATATTTTGAAGCCTGTATTTATGAATATAAAATAATTGAGAAAGATGTATAAATTAATTCAACGGTTTTGAGGTGCTTCTTCAGGCAACTGTTATTACTAAGCCGAAATCCCCATAAAGATCTAAAGCTGACCCAAGTTCCCAAAAATATGGATAAGCATTAAAAGGGGATTACCACTGCCATGAAGATTTCCCGAAGGCCGAGTTGTTATTTGACTAATCCGGCCTGCATCGCAGGTGTTCGTGTTTTATCTCCGAATTTTAAAGCTGAGTGCGGTCTAACAAAATTGTAATAACACATTTGGAGAGCAAGATTGTCAGCAAGAAGATCTTTACGCCTGGAATGACAAGCCGTTCGGCGTCCTAAATAAGCACAGCCCTGTCGGATAGTAAGATTAAGTCGTTCTATGAATGATGTGTTGATTGTGGTGGAATTTTCTGATTCAAACAGGAGTTGTTCCATCTTTTGTTTGGTCCCAATGATCAATCGACGTTCTACATTAACGACACGATTCTTCCTGCGTTTCTTGATAACTTGAGCATACAAACAAATATAGTTCAAAAGGTTTTTTGTAGCCCAAGAATAAGGTTCAAAACCATCTATTGTGAAAATGAATGGATTAACAATCCGGCAAGAATCGATCACTTGATTCAAAAGTGTTTTTACGTTTTTGTAATTGCGGCTGCCTACAACCTTTGAGATCCACATCCGAGACCAGACTTCGAGTGCTACGAATATCCAAATTAACTTCTTCTTCGTCCCGACAAAAATGCAGATTTCATCAGCCTGAAGTTCAATTAGTTCAGTGCCTCTGAGTTTATGATCGTTAAACTTACCAACTGCTTGACAAGCAAGGTCTTGCCAATTGGCAATCGTATTCCCTCTATCAAACTTTCCATGATCCAGACATTTTTCGTTCTGGTAGCAGCGATCTTTTGCGGGCTTATACTTCATTAGACATATTCCTAGTGTCACGTCAACCTTGATATGTCGTAATTAATATGATATATTTTCTTCATAGTCAATTTGGGAGGATTGAATATGAAGCAATATACAGTGACCCTCACCGAAGATGAACGCGAAGTTCTTGGCAAGCTTGCATCCAAAGGGCAACATAAATCACAAAAAATTCTTAATGCTCTGATTTTACTTGGATGCGACAGGAGTGAATATCAGACAAAGCGTTCTACCAACGAACAAATAGCCCGGGTGCTGAACATCAGTATGAAAAAAATCGATCGAGTAAAGAAGCGATTCGTTGAGGAGGGTTTTGATATTGCTCTCAACGGAAGGAAGGGTGACCGCGTTTATGTAAAAAAGGCTGATGGAGACTTTGAAGCTCATTTGGTTGCTTTGAGTTGTAGTGACCCGCCCGAAGGTTTTGCTCGGTGGTCTCTGAGGTTGTTGGCGGACAAAGTGGTCGAACTCAACTATATCGACAGCATCTCCCATGAAGCGGTCCGCCGCATCTTAAAAAAAACGAAATCAAGCCTTAGCGGCAAAAAGGATGGGTAATCCCACCGGAGCAAAACGGCAGCTTTGTGGCGCATATGGAAATGGTGCTGGACGTATACAAGCGCCTGTTTGATTCTCTTCATCCGGTTGTCTGCATGGACGAATCCCCAAAGCAGTTGATCGCTGAGAGAAAGCTCCCTATCTCGGCATCGCCTGGTCAAGTGGCCAGGCACGACTATGAATACAGACGTTGCGGTGTGTGTAATATTTTCCTTGCATGTGAACCTTTGGCCGGAAAGCGTATCGTGAGAGTTACTGAAAGAAAAACTAAACAGGATTGGGCATGTTTTCTGGAAGAGATTGCTGACCGATACGAAAGGGCGGAAAAAATAACATTGGTTATGGATAACCTGAACACGCATGAGCCTGGAGCACTTTATGAAGCATTTCAGCCGGAGAGAGCAAAAGAGTTATGGGACCGATTTGAATTTGTATACACTCCAAAGCATGGAAGCTGGCTGAACATGGCGGAGATAGAGTTGAACGTGCTCACAGGACAATGTTTGAAGAGAAGAATCGACGACATCGAGGTTGTCAGAAAAGAAGTGCTGGCGTGGCAGAACTTCAGAAACAACAAAGATGCCAAGGTCAAGTGGCAGTTTACCACCAATGATGCTCGAATAAAATTATCGCGTCTTTATCCGACAATTGAAGGTTGACATGACACTAGCCATACGATTGTTCATAACTTGCTGATCAAGTAACAACAATTCCCTGAAGAGGCACCGATAGGTCCAGCGGGATGAAACTGCCACTTATTCACAAAAATGAGAAAAATTGTTATTTTGAATCGTCTATATATATGGAGTATTTTTTCACGGGAACTAATCATACTGGTTTAAAAAAGGATTTGTTCTTAAGTTGAAATAATCTCTTTAAAGTAGGAAAGCAAGCGACATCCACCTATATGATGTTAAAAAAAATTAAAGATTCGTTGATTTCAAATATTTTATTGGAGAACCACCACAGGAATTTAGAGTACAAAATGGGAACTTAATTACTTATAAATTATTAGAAGAACTCCTAAATAAATTCAATATTTTAAAATAATTAATATTGAAAACAAAATTATTTGGAGAGAAATAACTTTAAGATTAAAAAAGCTTCATAAAAAAGAGATAAATAATAACAACAAATCCTCGATGAAAAATCCAAAAAAACAAAATTAAGATGGAGCAGGTTCCTAAATTAATCGGGAAAAGTCTTCCCATCCAAAAACTTCGGTATTTTATAAAAAAAGCAGCCAAATCGGATGCCACTACAGTGTTCCTAGGAGAGACCGGCGTTGGGAAAGAGGTCGCCGCCCAATTGATACATTACTCCAGCAATAGAAAAAATAATCCCTTAATTAAAATCAACTGTGCTAACCTGAGCGATACTTTAATCGAGAGCGAGCTATTTGGTTTATCCAAGAAATCTTCACCCACGAGATTTTTTCTCTGCTTCTCCGGAAAAAGCT
>CAZWHQ010000103.1:0-5948 GCA_964633715.1 uncultured Eubacteriales bacterium | reverse complement strand
AAAAAGCTTTAACAATTTTTTTGGCAGTGGCCTTGGTTATGTTTTTTATCGGAATAACATCTGACCAAGCGATGGCGCAGGGAAAGGGAAAAAAGAAAGGAAGTGCATTAGTTAAAACAATGTGGGAAGTTCCAGGGGACTTTCCTACAATTCAGGATGCAATCGACGATGCGAATGTTTTAGATGGACATACCATTCTAGTCAGTTCAGGGAATCATGCAGGTGCTTTTGTTACAAAATCTGTTGAGATAAGAGGTAATGGAAATGCTGTTATCGACTCTGGGCCAATGCATCCTGCTGGCTTATCTATGGGATTTAGATTTTTGGCAGGTTCAGATGGAGCGACAATTAGTAAGCTTCAGTTCGAAGTTGATTTAGCAATTATGAATGGTGCAGCTGTTAATGATGTGATCATAGATCATTGTACTTTTTTTAATGCAGTTCAAGCGGTTTCCAATTGGAGAGGGAGCGGTTGGTTGATCACTCACAATGAAATTGTTGACTTGCGCACAAATAATGGAGGCGGAATTGGAATTCTTGTTGCGGATTATACTGGAGGTATAGTTGAAAGTAATATAATTTCTCATAATAAGGTTTATGGAACGTTACATGTTTCGCCTACTGACGGTGGAGGATACGATGGTTCTGGAATTGTACTCTATGCAGATTTTCGTTGGGGCGGGGCTGGTGCATCTGAAATAAAGAATAATCGAGTGATTAAGAATAAAGTCAGTCTAATGAGCGATAACCCGGCTGTTGTTGATGTTGTGGCTTTTGAATTAACTGATACAAGAGATGATACTTCTGCAGATCCATACCCAGTTTTATTTGATAATGCCATTGGATTCAATGATTTTCGAGGTACTCTAGAACAGATTGCTCTAACTCCAGATGATTTAGAAAATTACAATTCTTTTTCTCGCAATTTAGGAAATAATCGCGGTCATGGTCTCCATCCACGCGTGTTTTTTAAGTAATTATTTTTGAGCTAAAAAAGGACAGGCTGTTTCTTAAGTCCGATTGAATTATCGGACTTTCTTTAGGAAAGAGTCTGACCTTTTTTTTTATATCAGTTCCAATTCTTGCTTTTTAGATAGGATAACTTTATCCTAATCCGGTACAACCTTTTCCAGAGTCAAACAATCTATATATATGAACGTATATATAGAGTGAGACGTGTACAAATATGAAATGTCCCAAGTGCAAGGAAGAAAACTCCGAAAAGAGCAAGTACTGCGCCAGCTGCGGCGAAAAACTCATCCCCACTGGTGAAGTCGATCCTTCGCCGACACAAACGCTTTTTACGGTTTTTAAGGACCTTCCCATAGGCCATACATTTGCCGGCCGTTACCAGGTCATAGAAGAATTGGGCCTGGGTGGAATGGGCCGGGTTTACAAGGTCCTCGATAAAACAGTCGATGAAAAAGTGGCCCTCAAACTCCTCAATCCGGATATCGCCGCCCAAGAACAGACAATCGAGCGCTTCCGGAACGAACTGAAACTTGCGCGCAAGATCTCCCACCGGCATGTCTGCCGGATGTACGACCTGTCCGAAGCCGAGGGTATGCCCTTCATCACCATGGAATATATTGCCGGTGAAGATCTTAAGAGCTTGATCAAGCGTGCCGGTCAGATCTCTGTTGGAAAGGCTATAAATCTTGCCCAGCAGATCTGTGAGGGTTTAGTTGAGGCCCACCGAACGGGTGTGGTTCACCGTGACCTCAAGCCTCAAAACATCATGGTCGATATGGAAGGCAATGCCAAGATCACAGATTTTGGGATCGCCCGCTCTATCAAAACAAAAGGGCTCACCGGAACAGGAGTCATCATCGGCACACCCGAATACATGTCTCCTGAACAGGTCGATGGAAAGCCGGTCGATTTGAGATCAGACCTTTATTCTCTAGGAATCATTCTCTATGAGTTGGTCACGGGGAAACTGCCGTTTGAAGGAGACACGCCCCTCAGCGTGGCCGTAAAACATAAAATCGAAGAGCCGAGAGCACCCCAAGATATCAATGCTCAGATTCCAGGAGATCTTAACCGTGTGATTCTTAAATGCATGGCCAAGGATAAAAAGGAAAGATACCAGAGTGCCCAAGAACTTCTTTCCGATTTGAAGAAGATTGAAGAGGGTGTGCCTACAACTGAGAAATTTATCCCAAAAAAAAAGACTCAAACGTCCAAGCAAATCACATTAAATGTCGAGCCAAAAAAAATATGGATACCGGCCCTTATTGTTTTGGCGGCTGCTGTGTTGATCTTTATGATAATAAAATTCATTCCCAAAAGAATGATTACTGCAAAAGGGGATGGCAGGCCGTCACTGGCTGTGATGTACTTCGAAAACAACACAGGAGATGTTGCTCTCGATCACTGGAGAAAGGCTCTTTCCGATCTTTTAATTTCAGATCTCAGCCAGTCCAGGTATATCAGAGTGCTCAGCGGTGAGCGGCTCTACAACATCCTGGATAAAATGAATATTCTCGAGTCGAACAGCTTTTCCTCGGATGATTTGAAGGAGGTGGCCCAACGAGGAGAAGTGGCTAATGTTCTGGTTGGACAATATGCATTAGCCGGAGAAACCTTCCGCATCTCCGTCATGCTCCAGAATGCCCAAACAGGAGAAACCTTGGGATCGGACTCTGTACAAGGGGAAGGTGCTGAAAGTATTTTTGACATGGTGGATGAACTGACCACAAAGATCAAATCAGATTTTCAGCTCACAAGTGCAGAGATTGCCGCGGATATAGATGCCGCCGCCAACACTCTTTCCACCAGCTCACCGGAGGCCTACAGCTATTACAGTGAGGGGATTAAATTTTTTAATAAAGGAGATTACACCAACTCCATTGCTATGATGGAGATGGCTGTAGGTTTGGATTCTGAGTTTGCCATGGCCTACCGAACCTTGTCTGTGGCCTACAAAAATCTGGGATATGGCTCTGAGGCCAAAAATCGGCTGCAGCTTGCTTATGATTTGAGTGAGAATGTATCTGAGAAAGAACGATTCCTTATTCAGGGACTGTTTTTTGCTCAGTCAGAAGAGACTTACACTCAGGCAATTGATGCCTACGATAATCTCCTTGCGCTGTTCCCGACGGATGAGATTGGCAATGCCAACCTTGGTATGATCTATGTCGATTTAGAGCAGTGGGATAAGGCCATAGAGGTTCTCGAGGTTAACCGGAGAGTCAAGGATGACTCCGTCCAACCCTATATCACTCTTGCGGCGGCCTATGCGGGGAAGGGTTTATACAAAAAGGCCAATGAAGTCTTTAAATCCTATTTAAGAGATGTGGAGGACAATGTTTCTATTCGTTCGAGTTTGGCTCTAAACTACATCAGCCAGGGAGAACTGGATCTTGCCGAGGATGAGGCGAAAAAAATCTTTACTATAGATCCCTCTCATTTTCGGAATGACCTGCTGAATGGTGATCTGGCATTGTATCGGGGAGATTTGGAAGATGTGGAGAACAGGTATCTTAAACTCCTTGAGACCACAGAGCCAGCCGTCCATCACATGGGGTTTATTCGGCTGGCGCTATTTTATCTACTGCAGGGAAAATATTCAGATGCGGAAGGATATTTTCAGCAGGGGATTGAGCTGTCTGAAATGCTGGATGAGAAAGGTCAGCAAGCCTGGTACCATACAAATCTGGCCTATCTCTTTTTACGCTCCAAGAATTTCGCTCAAGCTCTGGATGAATGCGCAAAGGGTTTTGAGAAAGCTGTGGAGGCTGAAGATCTCGACCGGCAGCGGCGTCTCCTGCACATAAAGGGGATCACACAAGTGGCCATGAATTCATTGGATGAAGCGGAACAGACAGCGGAGGAACTAAAAAGCTTAGTAGACAGAGGAATGAATAGGAATGCAGTACGATACTATGATCATCTTAATGGAAAAATCATAGAGGCGAAAGGGAATTTTTCATTAGCCCTAAAATCTTTTGAAAATGCCGTGTCTCTGCTGCCTGCAGGAGGTGAATCTTCTGAGTGGGAAGTGATGTTCCTCTATTCACTAGCTTCGGCCTTTCAAAAGACCGCTGATTTCAACAAGGCGCGCAAGGAATACGAAAAGATTATCGGAAAAACAACGGGAAGAATCTACTGTGGGGATGTGTTTGCCTTAAGTTTTTATAATCTTGGACAAGTAGAACAACAAGTGGGGAATGATCAACTCGCTTTAGGATATTTTCAGCGTTTTCTCGACTTCTTTGGGAATTCCGACCAGGTGTTCCCCGAGATCTCCGATGCTAGGGAACAGATCAAATAGAGGGAAAAAACATGCCAAAAAAAGGCCTTGTCTTTTTTCTTGTTTTTGGGATTGCGGCGGGAACTTTTTTTGGGCAGGATAAAAAGTTTCAGTTCTCTCTTTTTGGGGGAATCAGCCCTATTTTTGAATATGGTTCTATTGAGGATTATTCCTCGGGAGAGAATGATTTTCCTGTTACCCCTTTCCACACACCGCCTTATTTTGGCCTGTTTTTCTCCTATTTTATTAAAAAAAATATCAAAGCTGAACTGGATTGGAGATATGTTTTCAGTTCAAAAATATCACTCTTTGATCCCTCAGATGGTGACAGCCTCGAAATCGATACATCCAAGCAGTATTTTGCTTCGCTGAATGTTGTTTACCAATTCTTCCTGAACCAGTTCAGGCCATATGTTCTCGTTGGCGGGGGGATTAACAAACTTGTAGTGGAAACTGGCTCTTACATTTCTGAATATGGCTATGAATTAGAATTGAGTATTCCTGATAAAACTACAGCTTTTTTTGCCCAAATTGGCGGAGGGATAAATTTATTCCTGAGTTCATCTTTTGGTGTGCTCGCAGATGTCCGCTTTGTCTATCTATTTGCCGACCCCGACAACATCCTCAGCCTTTTTGCCGGTATCGGCGCTTATATTATTTTTTAGTTCAAGCGGAGTTGCTGGCGTTCTAGAAGGGCATTGACATATTTTTGGTCGAATTCATACCAGGCTCCTGTGAGGGCATCGACCAACACAGGAACAACACCAAAAAGAACATCCAGGACAATCCAGCCCACACCTACTTTGTTTTGAATCCGGCGGACCTCGGTCTGATAACCTTCTCTTCTGAATTCGATAGTGTAGGATTCATCGGGACGGAGCTCTAATCTGAGAGGTGTCCTTCCACTTTGTAATAGAATATCAACATTCACTCTGTTTTTTAACATATTGCAAAATTTGTGCCTTTCCAAAAGGGTTTTTTACAGATAAAAAAAAAGCTGTCTGCAGCACATATTGTAAGCAGAATAGGTCAATTGTCACAATAAGGGAATTCAGATAACCAATTAAACTGAAAAAGTAAGTTTGCTTTCCTCCCCCTTTCCCACTTTTTTGTAGTGCTCTCTATAATTCAGCAGTGAGATCAGACTTTTTCCTTTCTCTAATTGCGCCTGAACTTTTTCTTCCGTCAATTGGATCTGGGTAGCAGCGTCGAGAATGGTCTCAACTTTAGCTGGGCTCATAACGACGATCCCGTCAGAATCACCGAAAAGGATATCTCCGGGGAGGACCTGAACACCTCCGCAGATCACATCGATTTGAGTTGCAAAAATGGTGGAGGCTGTTCCAGCCATGGGTGTAATGGAACGTGAATAAAAGGGAAACCGCAGCTTGCGAATATTTTTTGAATCACGGCAGCCTCCATCTATGACAATTCCTGCGAGCCCCTTTCTTTTGGCTTCATAGGAAAAAAGTTCTCCCGAAAGTGCGATATTTTCGCCTCCTCCATCGATGACAAGGACCTCGTTTTCCCGGGACTCATCAAGAGCTTTGATGACGGAGAGAAAATCACCACGGCAGTGGACAGTGGAGGCCATACCGATCATCTGAAAAAAAGATGAGAGAGGCTGGATTCCCGGATCCATAACCTTGAGGCTTTTATCGGCATCACACACACATGCTGTATCTAACAATTG
>CAZWHQ010000102.1:0-6107 GCA_964633715.1 uncultured Eubacteriales bacterium | reverse complement strand
CTTTGAAAACTTGAAAAACTTTCTTGGAATTAAGGTTGATGTCCCCTTATTTCCAAGAAAGTTTTTCAAGTTTTCAAAGCCAGGCCCCGATTCATTTGACTTAAATTAGAGAGTCTGTTTAAGATATGGGCTATGTCAAAAAAAAGGAGGGGGTACATCCTCCTCTCCTTCATCATCTCTGTTGTCTTAATTTGGATAGGGCTCAGACAGGTCGATACAAATGACTTCCTCTATACATTCTCCAATATTTTTATTCCTGCTCTTTTGGTTTTTTTTGCCATATCTTTATGTGGATCCTTCCTGCGTGCCTGGCGTTATAAACTGCTCCTCTATCCCCAAAAAATTGGATGGGGAAATATGTTCCTCGTCACCTTCATCCGCAACCTCTTCGTCGATTTCCTGCCAGCACGGATAGGCTCTCTATCCTATATTTACATCCTTAACAAAAGAATGGATATCCCATTCAATGCGGCCACATCTTCTTTCATTGTGGCCTTCGTCTATGACTTTATCTCTCTTTGTCCCTTTCTTATACTGGCCATTCTCGCTGTCGACCTAGGGACAACCTCTCTCTCAACCCCTTTGATGCTTCTTTTTTCCATTTTGTTTTTGGTAATCTTACTTGTTATATATTGGCAACTTCTCGGACTCTGCCGAATCTGTATAACAATTTACCAAATCTTTCTCCGTGTTTTAAAATCCGATCAAAAGAGATGGGCCATTGTATCGATCGAAAAATTTCAGCAGACAGTTGTGGATATCGAACAGATCAGAAAAAGACGTAAAGATTTGCCCGTCTTCCTTCTCTCGCTTGGGATTCGAATGGCCAAGTACGGATCTTTATTCATTCTTTTATTTGCTCTTCTTCAAGTTTATGGGTACACTCTGGGAAGTCTGAGTATCTGGAAAACCATTCTCGGTATTACAGGAGCAGAGATGACAGGTTTTTCTCCCATAAAGGGACTCGGAGGATTTGGATCGTGGGAAACCGGCTGGGCAATGACACTTAAACTGTTTGGCTTCACAACACGGATTGCTATTCTTTCCAGCGGCATTCACATTGTCACAAACTTGTTCGAATATATTCTTGGTCTTTTGAGTATTCTTTTTCTTGCTCTCCCTTTCTCAAAAAAATGAAAATACAATCACCTATAAAGTTCGAATATCATTTTAACATTTCTGAGGAAGAACTCAGAAAAATCTTAAACACCGCTCTTCTTCAGGGCGGAGATTTTTCTGAAATTTTTTTGGAATACAAAACCTTTAACTTCATCAACATGGAAGAGGATATTATCAAAGAAACGGCCGAAAGCATCAGCCTTGGAATGGGCATCCGTGTGCTGGCTGAAGACCGAACAGGATATGGATATACGAATGACCTATCTTTTCCTAAAATGAAAAAAGCGGCCATTGCCGCATCTTCTATCACTCAGAAAAATCAACCCAAAAAGACTTCGAATTTGCTCAAATTTAGGCCCCAAAATCAAAACTACTATCCGATCGATAAACTCGCCCAGGACACGGATCTAAAAAAAAAGATAGAAATCGTTAAAAAGGTCTATTTATCCGCGCAAAACACCGACACAGCAATAAAAAAAATCAAAGTTTCCTATATGGACCAAATCCAGCACATCATGGTTATCAATTCCGATGGCCTCATAACCTTTGATGTCCGCCCTCTTGTCAAATGCACTTGTCTGGCCATAGCCGAAAAATCAAACTTAAGGGAAGCAGGTTTTTCAGGTGGAGGAGGTCGTGTGGGGATGGAGTACTTCCAGGAACAGCTTCTACCCGAAACAATTGGGAGAGATGCGGCGCAAGAAGCGCTGCATCTCCTGGAAGCATCCCCATCTCCGGCTGGAGCAATGCCCGTTGTATTGGCTCCAGGCCATAGTGGAGTATTAATTCATGAAGCAGTGGGGCATTTGCTTGAAGCCGATTTCATCCGCAAAAAAACGTCGATTTTTTGGGACAAATTCGGGAAAAATGTTGCCAGCCCTCAGGTCAACATCTACGATGATCCAACGATCCCCCACTTTCGTGGTTCGTACAATATGGATGATGAGGGCACAACGCCTAAAAAGACAGCCCTCATTCAACAAGGAAAACTCTCCGGAATGTTGCAGGATAGATTGTCTGCCAGTCTTTTAAAAAAACCGTTAACAGGACACGGGAGGAGACAGGACTATACATGCATTCCTATTCCCCGGATGAGCAACACATATATCGATAAAGGCAACGAACATCCGGAAGATATTTTAAAGTCTGTCGATAAGGGATTTTATGCCCATAAATACCAGGGAGGACAGGTAGAAGACTCTGGAAAGTTCACTTTCTCAGTAAGTTCTGGTTTTTTAATAGAAAAGGGGAAGTTAACTCAACCCGTCAAACAGGCCACACTCATAGGTACAAATATCGACATTTTGAACAAGATTGAAATGGTCGGCTCTGATCTCAAGTTTGGTCTTCAAACAGGTACGTGCGGAAAAGAAGGACAGGCTGCACCTGTTTGCGATGGATGTCCCACACTCAAAATATCAGCTATGACTGTGGGAGGGAAGAAATGAAATTCAAAAAAGACTCAACCGATTTCCAGGCTCTCGCCGAAAATCTTGTGGAATATGGACGCAAAAATGGAGCGGATGAGATCGAAGTCTCTGTCTATGAGGGGAGCGAATTCAGCGTTGATATCCGCCTTGGCCAAATCGAGAATTTGGTCGAAGCAGGGTCGTGCAGATTGAGTTTAAGAATTATCAAGGATCAAAAAACTGCGTTTGCTTCCTCATCTGATTTGACAGAAAAAACTCTTTTCAGATTAACCAAAAACGCCATTGAACGAGCATCAATTGCCAATCCGGATGAATTTGCAGGTTTACCAGAAATGAAGGAATTAGACTCAGATATCACCTCTCTGCAACTTTATGATCCGGAAATCTTATCCCTTGCATCAAAGAAAAAAATCGATCTGGCCCTGGAAACAGAGAGGATCGCGCTCAAGAATAAAGAGATCACGAACTCACATGGCGCAAGCTTCGAAACTCGAGAAGTGCAGACTATTCTTGCCAATTCAAAAGGATTTTCTCAAGGATATAATGAGACATTTTTCAGCTTGGGAATCGGACTCCAAGGAGGAGACACGGACGAAAAAGTCGAAGATTATTGGGGCTCTTCAACTCGGTTTTTTCATGAACTCGATTCACCTGAAGAGACGGCTAGACTTGCTGTCGACAGGACACTGCGTCAATTGAATCCCAAAAAAATCAAAACACAAAATATTCCTGTCATTTTTGAGCCCCAAATGACATCGTGGCTTCTTGGCTTTCTCTTTTCCTGTATCACAGGGACATCTGTCTATCAGAAATTTTCCTTTCTTTCAGATAAACTCGGAGATAGGATTGGAAACGAAAATATTTCTGTTGTGGATGATGGGCTTATGCCCAGAAAACTAGGTACGCGTCCTTTTGACTCGGAAGGAGTCCATTCACAAAAAACTCGAGTCATAGACAAAGGAGTTTTGAAAAACTTTCTTTGTGACACCTATTCCGCACGAAAGCTCAAGCTGAAAACTACAGGAAATGCCGAAGGAAATTCAGTCGGTCCAAATAACTTTTATCTCGAATCCGGTAGAAAAACCCCTAAAGAAATCCTTGAAACTTTGGACAAGGGCCTGATTCTTATAAGAACGATCGGACATGGCCTTAATCCCGTGACAGGAGATATTTCTAGAGGTGCATTTGGCCTGTGGGTTGAAGACGGCGAAATCGTTCATCCTGTTTCAGAAATCACAATTTCCGGGAATTTAGGGGCTGTCCTCAATACGATCGAAGAGGTTGGAAACGACCTTGAATTCCGTAGTACTGTGACTGGCCCAACAATTAAAATTGCAGAAATGACAGTTGCGGGAGAATAAATCCATATTCTTAAAACTTATTGAAATGGATGACTGATTCCAGAGCTCTTTTTGGAACATGCAGTTGATTTTTTTCATCCTTCCAGTACTCGACAGATTTTTCTAATTTTTCTGTTACTGGCTGTTCGGCGGGATACCCCAATGCAACGATAGAGTCTATTTGAAAGATTTCTGGGATCTTAAATGTATGGCGAATCTGTTCACGGTCTATAGATGCTATCCAACAACTTCCAATACCCTCTTCCCAGGCTGCAAGAATAATATTTTCTATTGCAGCACCCGCATCCCATTCGTATCCTTTGGCTCTGATGGTCGTGTTGGCGAGGACCATAATGTAGGCTGTAGGCTCATAACCAGGTTTGGGATTCCCCCTTGGAGTGATGTAACCCGCCCATTTTAAACTCGGGAATAGATGGCTCTTGAATGGGGACTCATCCACAACAACGAATTCCAAAGGCTGTCGATTGGCTCCGGATGGAGCCAGGCGGGCTGCATTGACAAGCTTTTGAAGAATCTCTCGCTCAATCGAATCCTGCTTGAACTGCCTGATTGACCTTCTCGAAAGAATCAGTTCATAAATACTCACGTCCTTCTCTCCTTAACCTTCTGATAATATTGCACTTAAAGTTTTTATATATTCCTTACTGGCCTTGTCTGGACCGATCAATTCAATCTGATCTGGGCGACTTATTCCCAATCCCACTTCAGTGGCACGCTGAATCTGCTCCTGTTGAAATATCTTTGTTCCCATAATGGCATCATTTGATCCCAATTCTTTGAGGATGGCGAGACCGACAGCATCTACGGCTACACGATCCGTACCTGCCACAAAAACATTAGCTTGTTTTTTAGCCCCGGTACTCGGGCCCCCGTCAACAAAAGCCTCCACACCATCTAGAACAATGAGCTTTGGAGCATAACTCTGATTGATTTCTGCGATCATACGGCGCTGATCAGGGGAGCGGTGAAGTTCCCTCATCAAGGATTTTGGAGTCAATCCCACAGCTAATTTGAGAGACATTGTAAATATTCCCCCATATGCATGGGTTTTCAGGCAGCATGTCGAAACAAAGTATTCCGCTTCTACAGCGGAACGAGGAATAGAAAATCCTTCACTCCAATGGGTTCCCGAAGGATGAAATGCGACCCAATCCTTCTCTTCCAATTCTTCGAAATTTATTATCTTAAAATCCTGATCAGACGCCATCTGAAAAATCCCCTTCTCTTCCATCACTTCTTTAGTCACTGGGGGACCGCTTCTTTCACCAAGTGTCAAATTTGCTGCTCCCGATTGGTGCAACTCAGTCACCAATTGACTCAACGTGTCATTATGAGTCGAACCTGGTGTCGCATCAGCTGAATTGAAGTTCGGTTTTATAAAGACTTGTTTTCCCTTTGGAGAAGGAAAGTTCAGAACCTTCAAAACCTGCTTAACACCGTCCTTCCTGTCATCCGTTTTAAAGACGACAACCTGAGTCCTACCAGCATTCTGATAGGACATTAAAGAGCCAATATTGACAGCAGAAAGACCGGCCAGTCCAACGGCTGAATTCTTAATAAAATCTCTTCGGTTCAACTTTTTTTTAAAATATTTTCCCACCTTTTCCCTCCTAAATTTTTTTATTCAACTTTTCTCATATCTAAATACGGCTGGCTACCCAAAGAGAAAAATCGGTCTCACTAACGGCTCCACTCATCCGATCTCTCTCGTTCCCCTTATGGACTAAAACAAATGTGGGCACTCCTTGTATGCCGAAGCCTGCAGCCATTTGTTGGTTGTGATCGACGTTGATTTTTATGACAGAAATCTCCCCGGCCCGTCTTGCCGCGAGCTCTTCGACAATGGGAAACATCATATTGCAGGGAGCACAGGTCGGCGAATAAAAATCGACAAGAACTGGAAGCGAAGCTTCATTCAACAGTTTATGCGTCTGTTCAGGAGTTGGTTCAAAAACAGTTCCAGGTTTGGGAAGCGGACTTTTGCAGCGTCCACACACGACCTTTTTTCCCAATTCGTTGATCGGATAATTATTTGTAGCCGCACAGTTAGGACATGACACTTTTAGTTTTTCAGTCAACTCTTTATCTCCAAATCTTAAATATTCGCGAGAATTTGAATATAGCACACGCCCCTAAACTTCACAAGAATTGGCCCCAGGCCTTGAGATAATGAATTGGGGACATTAATTGGGGACAG
>CAZWHQ010000101.1:0-6158 GCA_964633715.1 uncultured Eubacteriales bacterium | reverse complement strand
CAGAATTAAATTGAAAAGGCTTTATCCAACATTATCGGGTTGACAAAGCACTAGGTTATATGGGATCAAATTACTATGAAACACCAATTATCGACAGGCTAGCTAAACAAGGGATGGTATTTACCAATGCCTATGCCAATGCAGCCAATTGCGCACCCACTCGAGCAAGCCTGCTGACCGGTCAATATTCTCCTAGACACGGAGTTTATACAGTCGCTTCTTCTGCCAGGGGAGAATCAAAAGATAGACGGCTCATACCTATCGAAAATAGTACAGAAGTGGATCAAGCTAAAATAACCATAGCCAAAGCCCTGAAAAATGCAGGATATGTAAGCGCTGCAATTGGGAAGTGGCACATAGGACAAAAACCTGAGCATCATGGCTTTGATTTTGGCCTCGATAGAGATGAATTAAAAATACAAGGACATTTTTCCGAGAGCGGAGAATATCTTACTGACCTATTGACCGATGAAGCAATAACTTTTATAAGGAAAAACAATTCCCACACTACAAAGAAACCCTTCTTTTTATACTTGTCTCATCATGCCGTTCATACTCCTATTCGCGCGAAGAAAAATAAAATAGGAGACTTCGAAAAGAAGCCTCCCGATGGTTGTCATAACAATGCGACCTATGCGGCCATGATTAAAAGTGTCGACGAGAGTGTGGCTCGCATTAACCAGGTACTGGAAGATCTGGAATTAAAGGAAGATACCCTCCTTGTATTTTTTTCCGATAATGGAGGACATGGGACATACACTTGTCAGAAACCCCTTAGGGGTGGAAAAGGCATGTATTATGAAGGAGGGATCAGAGTCCCCATGTTTGCGTACTGGCCTGGAAAGATTAAACCGGGAAGCACATGTGAAGAATCTGTTATAAGCACCGATTTTTATCCAACCTTTCTTCAATTAGCAGGGATAGGCGCCCCACAAAACTATGAGTTGGATGGAACAAGTCTTCTGCCGCTATTAAAAGGGGAAAAAAATCTAAACAGAGAATCCCTATTCTGGCATTTCCCCTGTTACCTTCAGGCCTACAAAGGCATGACCGATGAATCCAGAGATCCTTTATTCAGAACACGGCCGGTCAGTGTAATCCGGAAAAGAGACTGGAAGTTATTGATGTTTCACGAAGAGTGGGCATTGGATGGAGGACGTAATAATTTAGATACAAACAATGCCGTCGAATTATACAATCTCGAAAATGATATAGCAGAACAAAATAACCTGGCAAAAATCAACACCGATAAAAGAGACGAACTGCTTAAAGAGCTTATGGATTGGCTAATAAAGACTAAGGCTCCGATACCGACAAGCCCAAATCCTGAATATTTGGATACAAATAACTAGGTTGAATTATTCATAAATTTTGTCAACACAGAAATTTGAGGAAGGAGAACATTGGCCATGACGACGAGACGAGATTTTATCCGAGCTATGGGGCTTGGAGTTCTTTCGTTAAAGACATCTTTATGTACTGACTATTCAAACCACCCGGATCGTCCCAATATTTTATTGATTCTTGCAGATGATATGGGATGGTCAGATCTCGGATGCTACGGCGGAGAAATAGAAACCCCCAACCTTGACCGATTAGCAAAAAAAGGTGTTCGTTTCACGCAAGCCCACAATACGGCCAAATGCTTTCCTTCCAGGGCAAGCCTTCTGACCGGACTGTATGCCCAACAATGTGGAATGGACAAGACACCAGGAGCATTCAGGAATTCTGCAACATTGGGCGATGTCTTACATTCTGCAGGATATCGGACACTGGCCTCCGGCAAGCACCACAGCACCCAGAACCTCTTTGATATGGGATTTGACCATTATTTCGGGCTGCGTGACGGAGCCTGCAATTACTTCAACCCGGGAGAACAGCGCCCAGGCGAACCGGTTCCTGGCGACAAGCACCCACCGGAAGGCAAGAAGAGGGTTTGGTGCATAGACGAAAAGACCTATATCCCCTACACGCCCAAAGAGAAGGATTTCTATACGACGGATTATTTCACAAATTACGCCCTGAATTATCTGGAAAAGTACAAAAACGAAGACAACCCTTTCTTTCTTTACCTGGCATACAATGCACCGCACGATCCCCTGCAAGCTTGGCCCGATGACATAAAAAAGTACGAGAACAGGTACCTTGATGGCTGGGAGCAATTGCGAAATTCCCGCTTTAAGCGTCAGCAGAACATCGGCATTGTCGACAAGAGTATGCCGCTATCTGAGCCCGTGTACATAAAGTGGGATGATTTGAGTGAGGATCAACGGAGAACGGAAGCCAGGAAAATGGCAGTTTACGCTGCTATGATTGACCGAATGGATTTGAATATAGGAAAGGTCCTGAAAAAACTGGAGACGCTTGGGGAACTAGAAAATACTCTCATTATATTTGCTTCAGATAATGGATGTTCGGCCGAAGTCCCGATACCAAAGAACTCACGCGGGGAAATAGGAAGCATGTCCTGCTGGTCATCGCTGGGCCGCAATTGGGCCAACGCCAGCAATACACCATATCGATACTTCAAGAATGACAGTTACGAAGGAGGTATTTGCACTCCTCTGATTTGCTACTGGCCAAAAGGGATAAAAAAACCCGGACGAATCACGGACTACAACACTCACTTCATTGATATCATGGCTACTGTTGTTGATATCACCGGGGCCAAGTATCCCCTTGAAGTTAGAGGCGACAGGGTTGTACCTTATGAAGGGGAAAGCCTTGTTCCCGTCTTTAATGGAAAAGAACGCCCACGACAGAAACCCCTCTTCTGGCAGTGGAGGAATGGCAAGGCCATAATGAAGGACACTTGGAAACTGGTCTCAAAGAAGAAGGACGAGAAGGATAATTGGGAACTGTTTGATATGGAGACGGATAAAACAGAAACAACCGACCTTTCGGCTAAACATCCCAACGTCGTTGCTGCATTGAAGTCGTTACACGAAGAATGGCTTATATATTGCGCTGGGTCCGAAGAAAAGTATAAAAACGTATTCGAGGAATTGAAGTGAATTTAAATCGTCGTGATTTCTTGAACACATTGGGTATCGGAACCCTATCTTTTTGTCTGGGCAATATGTTTTCCGCCTGTAAACAAAAATCAACTTCACCAAACATCATATTTATTTTGGCCGATGACATGGGATACGGGGATCCGGGATGTTATAATCCTCAATCAAAAACACCAACGCCTAACATAAACCGCTTGGCCAGCCAAGGCATCCGCTTCACAAATGCCCACTCACCAGGTTCTGTCTGTGTCCCCACCCGATACGGGTTGCTCACCGGGCGTTATCCGTTTCGGAGAGATCAAAAAGAAAATAGGGGGACAAGCCTCATCGAACCCGGACGTTTAACACTGGGCTCTTTGCTGCAAAAACATGGTTATAAAACAGCTTGTGTTGGCAAGTGGCATCTGGGATTCGACAATCTAAGTAATATCGATTATACAGAACCATTCCGCGGTGGACCTGTTGACCGTGGTTTTGATTATTTTTTTGGCATGCATGCCTCTCTTGATATCCCGCCCTATTACTACATCGAAAACGACCGTTGCGTTGAGCCGCCAACAGATAGGATCGAAGCCAGTTTTAGTGAGGGCGTAACCCCGATACAGGGGGCATTTTGGCGTGAAGGCAAAATTGCCCCTGGTTTTAAGCATGATGAAGTCCTGCCCACGTTTTTAGATAAAGCAACTATTTTTATAAAAAACCAGCAAACACATGAAGCTCCATTCTTTCTTTATTTCGCTTTGACAGCGCCACATACCCCGTGGCTGCCAACGGAAAAGTATAAAGGACAAAGCCAAGCCGGAGACTACGGTGACTTTGTGGCCCAGGTGGATGCAGCCATCGGTCGAATCATGAAAACCTTAGAGGAAACAAGGCTCGACAGCAACACGTTACTTTTCTTTACCAGCGATAATGGCCCTGTGTGGTATGAACAGGATGTCAAACGCTATGATCACAAATCGACTCATTTTCTTAAAGGAATGAAAGGTGATGGTTGGGAAGGCGGACATCGAATGCCTTTTATAGCGCGCTGGCCCGGGAAAATAGCTCCCAATTCCATAAGTCATGAGAATATCTGTTTCACCGATATGTTGGCTACATTCGCAGCATTGATGGGAGACGAATTGCCGAAAAACGCTGAGGAAGACAGCTTCAATATTCTTCCGGCACTTGTCGGCCAAGAATTCAAAAAACCCATACGGGAAGCAATCGTCATCGAAAATCGGGCTATTATCCAGGGAGATTGGAAGCTGATTTTCGGAAGAGGAAGAGGAGGGCTCAATAGAAGATATACAAAAGAGCAAATCAAAGATTTTGAGCTTAAAGGACAAAAAGGCGAACTCTATAATCTCAAAGAAGATCCGTCCGAACAGAAAAATCTCTATAATGAACGACCGGAAATAGTACGACATCTATCCGAACTTATGGAGATATATAAGCTGCAAGGACGAAGTGCAGGTTTAAAATGATCAAATACAATCGAAGAGATTTCCTGAAGGTAACCGGATGGACGGCAGCAGCGATGCTGGCACCCAGTTCTTTTTCCTGCCAAAAATCCGGAACAAAACCCAACATCCTTTTTTTGTTGGTGGATGATCAACGGAACGATACACTGGGCTGTGCCGGTCATCCTATCATCAAGACGCCGGTAATCGACAGTCTGGCAGCCGAGGGAATTCGTTTTAGCAACGCTTTTGTCACCACCTCTATCTGCGCGGCCAGCCGAGCGTCTATTTTGACTGGATTGTATGAGAGAACCCATCAGTACACCTTCGGCACACCGCCCCTCAGTCCCGCTCTTATCGCTGAGAGCTATCCGGCCCTGCTGAAGGCGGCGGGATACCGTACCGGGTTCATCGGGAAGTATGGAGTGAGCACCGAGGGAGAACCGGAATCTGCCATGTTCGATTTTTTCAAACCGCACGTTGGTAATCCCTATTTCAAGAAACAGCCGGATGGAACCCTGCGGCACGAAACCGAAGTGGCCGGCGACCGGGCGATAGAGTTCATCGAGGGAAATCCCAAGGGGCAGCCCTTCTGTCTCTCGATCAGTTTCAATGCAAGTCACGCTGCGGACTGGGATCTGGAGAACCACTTTCCCTGGCCAAAAGCAGTGGACGGCATGTACGAGGATGTGGATATCCCGCCTCCCCGGCTCTCCGATCCGGAGATCTTCGCAAATCACCCGGAATTTCTGAAAACCTCCATGAACCGGAAGCGCTACTTCTGGCGCTGGGACACACCGGAGAAATACCAGAAAAATATGAAAGCCTATTTCCGAATGCTCAGCGGAATCGACCGGGTGATCGGCCGTCTTCGTAACGAACTGGAAAATAGAGACTTAGCAGACAATACGGTCATCATCTACATGGCTGACAACGGATATTACATGGGCGATCGCGGGTTTGCCGGTAAATGGTCCCATTATGAGCAGTCCCTAAGAGTGCCGCTGATTGTATATGACCCCAGACAGCCAAAAACGAACCGTGGAGCGGTACGGGATGAGATGGCCCTCAATGTTGATATTCCCGCCACAATGCTCATGCTCGCCGGAGTCAAAATTCCGACACACTACCAGGGCCACAGCCTTTCTCCTTTGTTGCGGGGAAAACAGATCCCCGACTGGCGTCACGATTTCTTTTGCGAACACCTGATGGATAATCCTGATATTCCCAAATGGGAAGGGATACGGGGAGAGCGTTATGTCTACGCCCGTTATTTTGAGCAGGATCCGGTCTACGAGTTTCTGCATGACCTAGATGTTGATCCGGATCAATTGGTCAATCTTGCGGACGATCCTAAATACAGGGAGATCCTTGCAGCCATGAGAAAGAGGTGTGATGAATTAATTCCAGTGGCCGGTCAATAATGATATCCACGTTTCTCATTTGATTCACAAGAAAATTTGATCTTATAGCTTTTACACTACAGTCTTAACGCTTCCTTGAAATACTTTTTATCCAAGTTCGATCCACTTACCACAACACAGACTGGTCCGCTCTTTATCTCAACCTTCCCGGCCAAGAGGGCGGATATCCCTGCTGCCCCCGCAGGCTCCACAACCAGGTGAAGTTCTTCCAGGCAGTAACGGACTCCCTCCATCAGTTCCTCCTCAGTAAGGAGAATCACCTGCCTGATTCGATC
>CAZWHQ010000100.1:0-6219 GCA_964633715.1 uncultured Eubacteriales bacterium | reverse complement strand
GGCGTAATCTCTCTGCCTGCAACCGCTTTAAAGTATTTGACAAGTGTCTCTTTCCTGCAGAGACAAAGACCTGAGAGTAGTCAAATGAGGAGATCATTTAAAGAGGCCCTTTGGATATAAATAGTGAACTTGAATTTTCTTATGAGCTAAGTGTAAAATTGAAACAGAATCTGTTTGATGACAGGTCGTTTTAAAAAGGTTAATACAGAGAGGGGAACATGTTTAAGAAATTTCTTAAAATATTTGCAATTGTCTTTACTTGCCTTTTCTTTATCGACTGGTTTCTGGGCGTTTTAAGATTTAGTGTTGAAATAGGTCAATCCCTTTTTGATGCCTTGAATATCCCTTTTGGAATTTTAGCCAATAATCTCGAAGAATATGCCAGTTCTCAACTTCCGGGAAGTCATCTTTATAACAATGAGTATTTTCATATGATTATGTTTGTTTCTATGGTTTTCCTCCAGGCATTGTTATTCTCAGTGATATTTTGGTATGGAAGGATTTTTTGGAGAAAAATCAGGTTATGGACAACAAATGTCAGTGAAAAGAGGGCTCAGAACCACGATCAAAATCTAAAATATTCTTTAGAATAAAATCGAAGTTGTATTCAATTTTTCTTGTTAAACCTTTGGACTAATCAGATGGGCAAGGGCACAGGATGAGTGGTTCAAATTTAGCTGAAACGAAACGGTCTGAATCTACTTCGATACGAATAATAGAATAACTTGAGTAATAAAGGAGAAGAATAACGTGATTTTGATTACATCGTTTACTTATTGCAATCTAAAAAGGGAATGAACAGTAAAGCGTCCTCCTTCAGGAAAGGAACATGAAAAAAATATTGGGAATAATTTTAAGTATCATCCTTCTGCCCTGGTTTGCCTCATCTCAAAACCTCATTGAAAATTCCTCAAAAGCTAAAAATGAAAATGCCGGCCGGATATTAGAATTCGAAGAACTCATGCGGATTACAGATGAGAATGAAGAATTTTTCTTCAAACGTCCTTACAGATTGAGTCTCGATCAAGATGGTTTCATCTATTTCCAAGATGGAGATTTCTTTCTAAAGTTCACACCAGAAGGAGATTTTGTGAAGGATCTTGCCCATCGTGGTCAGGGCCCTGGAGAAGTACAAGTACTAAGATATCACATCCAAGGAGAGAGCATTAATGTCTATGATTCACGCAGTCGGAAGATTGTCTTTTATGATCTGGATGGCAATTTCCTTCGGGAGTTTAGGCCGGAGCAGCATTTTGGGATGAGTATGGCCGGGCATTATGGAGATTCTCTAATTTTTTCTGCCTATGAAATGCCAATTGAAGAGAAAAGAACAGGGATGGTTGAAGTCAATCACAATCTTATCCTGATATCTAAAGAATCTGGGAACGAAACCTTGATAAAGGCCTTTCCGATTCCCTATGTAATGCCTGGCTACGGAAGCTCATATGCTCCTTTTAACACTCTGCTCAGTAAAAATGGGGAGACATTGTTCATCAATGATTCTCCTGAGTATAGGATTAAAGTTCTGGACATATCTACCGGAGAGATTTTGAGAATCTTTTCAAGGAAATACAAGCGAATAGCTGCTCCAAAACGACCACCCCGCTCCGGAGATACGCGGCCGGACAGGAAGTATCTGTATGACATCAGATACATGATCAGAAATGAAGACAAGATCTGGATCTGGACCTCCACGCAGGATAAGGATAGGGGAATGCTGTTTGATGTGTTCTCTTCTGATGGCGAATATTTAGATTCCTTCTATATCCCAGAAAAGATCAGTTTCATGTCCGTGCATGGAGATATCCTTTTCGCGAGAAATGAGGATGAAGAAGGTATTTATTCAGTCGTTAAGTACCGGATCTTGAATTGACAATTATTTCAAAGAAAACACTTGAACCATCCACTTCTGTAATAATAGGATCGTCATCTAAGCCTGAAGTTAAAGAGACAAAATCATCGGGACTCATTGTGGTTGCCTTGAATCCATCCTTACAGACAATAACGCCGTCACCAGTGGCCTCCTCATCTATCTCCCCGATGAGTTTCAGTTTAGATTGAAGCCGGAACCACGTGAGACGATCTTCCCAAAAACTCTCAGAGTAACTGGAAAATAGAACGGTCCCCCCGGGACGGGTGACACGCAATGCCTCTTCAATGAGGTTTCTCTGATTTACTTTAAAAGCCGAGATGCCGTTTTGGATACAAACCACAACATCAAACCAATGGTTTCTAAATCCAAGCTGAACGGCATCCATTTCGAAAATATGACAGGACTCGTTCTTTATGATTGAATCTCGGAGGAGAAGCAAACTGTCATGCGACGTGTCGATCCCTACGACTGTTTTGGTTTTTTCTAATATCTTCTTAAGCACTCTTCCATAACCGCATCCTAGCTCAAGAACCAGATCAGATGGCCTTGTCCTGCCAAGAATGAACTCGATTTCGGCGTCCAAGTAGCGCTTGATCCGGAGAGGAGCCATATCATAGCAATCTTTAAGCCGTTCGCCCGCTAATTTGTGAGAATAGTAGCTGTGCATAGGTCTTCCTATATATCAAGCAATAATTTATTCCCCTGTAACATTCCAATCCTGTGATCAGGAATGCAAGAGAACAGCCGTCTCCTTTAAGGCTCTGCTCAACATGGCTATTGACAAATTCTGGATTAAGACTTACATTATTAATGTATCACGATTGCCGGTTAGGCAAAGGGTTTTGTCCCGCGCTAATGCCGGCTTTTTTTATGGCTTTCTGTATTCCAATTTTGATTTTAACGGGGAAAGATGCAGCATGAATTTTGCATATGGTCTCAATAACGAGGAGTAATTGTGTTGGTTTGGAATAATCAGCCTTTCCAATTTATCATGTTTTTCAAGGTGTTCAATTAAACAGGAAAAATCTCCATCCCCAGAAACAATGACAGCTTTGTCATAATTTGGCCATTCAATCATTGTGTGAAGCACAAGCTCTGCATCTACATTTCCTTTTGCCTTCCCTGATGGAAGTATCATCGTAGGTTTAAAAATAAGAAGATATCCTTTTTTTTGTAAAGCCGTGTAAAGCCGCTGATTTTTTGGAATAAAGCCAATGAATAAAAATGCTTGAGTAACTCCAAATTTATCCTTAAGGTATATCCTGAATCTCTTGTAGTCTAGATCCCAACCCTGTGCCTTGACTGACAGATTTAAGTTCTGCGAATCAATAAATGCGTAATTATTTCTCATTTTTTCTGCTGATTATTCAAATATACATTGTGAAACAATTCATTTCAAATCTATTTGATACAGGCCTCTGATTTTTTTCTTAGTTCCATAGAATCCAATTCTTTGTGGGGGGCCAAATAGGAGAGGATCATCACCCACCTCAAGTTATTAATAGACTTCAGGTTTACAAATCAATCTTATCTAGGCTGCTGTCCTACTCTCCCCTCAATCCAACCAGCCACTTCTTTGCATCGACAACTTCTGATTATTGAATAGATTCAGTTCCAATCCATTGTGTAGCGTTTAACGAGCGGAATCCCCTCATCAGGAGACTCGGTAATCATGCAGTAAGCTTTGTCCTTTTTTACAACCATCAGTATCTCCTCCTCGGGAAGAAAGAGCCGTGAAAAGAATTGTCCTTCATTATCAAAGATATCGTAACCGAACCACCCCTTCTCATTCCGTTCATAAGTACGGACATAGAGCCGGCCCAGGTCGTCGCAGATGAAATAAAAAAATGGAGAGTATTGATTGGGAAGTAATTTGACATCTCCCATGTAACTTTCTCCGAGACCTTTTTTCTCTTCATCAGTAATCGGAACAGCATCGTAATTTTTTTGAATTCTCCGAATTTCCTTCCTATCAGGATTTAGAATATGAATCACGTATTTTGTCGAACGGGCCCATAGAAATTTATCATCGAACGCAACGGCATAAGCAAGGCGATCAAACACAGCGGCAAACATCCCGAACCGACTCTCGAATTGGTATTCAACTATGATTTCGGCGCCGTTGAAATCCGGGGAAATTCGAAGCAACTGAATGGAGGGGATAGGATCTCCTGAAAAATTCAATCTGTCTCCATAAACAAAATTCCGAGAATCCGGAATTGTACGGAAGACCCGGTACTTTCCCATGTCGATCTCTTTGAGGCAATCTCCTTTTTTTGAATAAAGGGAGTAACGGTTATTTCCACTGTCCATCAATGCAATGAGTTTACCGTCTTTAAGGTACAATCTACCTGGACTCTGGATTTCACCCGGCCCCTGTCCGTGCTTTCCGAATGTGTAGATCAGTTGGCCATCCGGATCAAAAACCTTGATAAGATTATCCTTCCAATCAAGGATAATGATATCGCCCTCATCATCCACCTGCAGTGCTCTTAGGTCCGCAAAAATATATTCCCCCTCCGGCGCATCATGCCCAATACAGAGATCTTCTGTCAGTTTCACTTCCTTGGCAAAACCTGGGAGTTTAACTGGATCTTTCTGATTTTTGACAACCGCAACATCCCCATCCATTTCTTTGACCACTTTCGGCCCGGAACAGAAAATAGGAAATCCTAGTACAATGAAAAAAACGAGTGTTTTAATGAAATAATCTCTTCCTTTGTTCATTCTTCCCTCCAAAGACCGATCTTATTCAATATTACGTTTTTTAGGGGAATGCCGTTTAGCCAAATGAAAGTAATTATCTTTCGTGGATAAATCGACTGGGGAGGTCAAACCTTTTGTGCCTTTTCCTAAATAGGCACAAATCACTCTATTTCAGTACTAACATCCTACGGCTAATTCTTGGATAAGGGCTTCTCTGTATGAAATAAAAATTTCCCTCATGGTCAACAGTGCCAAAAGAGATATCATTGGTGATATTCTTGGAACCTAAAAACTGTCCTTCTTCATTGAAAAAATCAAAGAATCGTCGTATAGATTCCATCTCGTTAAAAACTCCTTTAAATACCCGGCCAGCAATTACTCTATCTTTCTCTTTCCTATTTCTAAATTTATATATTGTGACAAAATTAACTATCATATTGTTTTTAATTACAAAACATGGACCAGATTTATCTGAATAACCAACAGATACACTGCTTTTACTTTCAATAATATTGGGAGGTTTTAATTTTAAATCTCTTCTAATTTTTCTAAGGAGTTTCCCCTCCAAATCGTATTCATGAATTTCATACTGATCAGGAAGACTCAGATAAATCTTATTTCCCTGTAATAGGAACTCCCCTCCAATAGAAGCACCATGATTGGGCAAAAGTTTAGGCCCATAGTAATATTCATGAGGAAAGCTCTTGATATAATTTCCCTCTCCTGAATAATATTCGGCAACGACTCCAGGTTGACCACGGAGGGATAAAGTGACAAGAAGTCGCCCATCTGGAAGATATTGACAACTTGTGATGCTTTTCTGTAGTTTAATTGTTTTTTGAAAATTTCCTTGACATTCAAATTGCGACAGAATACGAAAATTGTCTAATATGGCTACACCATTTGAATGGGTCACGGATATATTATTAGGTCTTTGGAATTCTCCAGGTCCTTGTCCTTCTCTTCCTTTTTTCCAGAGGAGTCTTCCATTTTTGTCAAACTTTGAAATTCGAAAATTCCGAGAATCTAAAACATAAATATTGAGTTCCTGATCAACCGCTATACTTTTGATAGCATAAAACATAAAATCCTCATTTCCTGATTCTTCTCCGATAGAGAGTGTCTCATCAAAATAAATTGTTTTACTCTCCTCCCAAAGTCCATCACCACTGTTTTCAACAATAACGGTTTCTTGCTCTAAATACTTACGCAAATCATTCTTCTCTCCATTTAGGTAAAATGGAAGTAAAATAGATACTGAGAATAATATAAAAATGAATTTTTTCATCTTCCCCCCACAAATTAATTATACCTCTTCAACCAGTTAGTTCAAATTGTTTGTGGATAAATCGACTGGGGATGGGATTTAATTCTTTATCCGGCCCCAGTTTTGACTTCAATTAAAGATTTCAGGGATGTTTTTTATTCTGTACTCAAAATAAATTGGATAATCCCCAGTTATCGGTATTGTCGAAAATCCAAAATCATAAAAGACCGCATGTTCATAAGAATTTGGTTTTTGTACTTACCGTGCTTTACTCACATTTTTGTCCAATATCCGCCCTCCGACATCCCTTACAACCTATTGTAATTTTTCACACTAAATTATCCTAACCCCCTTCCTTTTTATCACGATGTTT
>CAZWHQ010000099.1:0-6311 GCA_964633715.1 uncultured Eubacteriales bacterium | reverse complement strand
TGATTGAAAATAATTGAATTAAGAGATGTGTAAATTATATTGGCGAAAGTCGGGTCTGTGACGCAGGTAAATCAGTCCAAGCTAATCCATTGAAAATGAAGAAGATAGCTGGGGTGAGTGAGGGGTTTCGAACCCCCAACCTCTGGAACCACAATCCAGTGCTCTAACCAATTGAGCTACACTCACCACACAAAGGGAAGTCATTTTCGCAAATCTTTGTTTTTAAGTCAAGAGTGCGAATTCCTTTGTAACTGGGAGTAAAGTCAATGAATGAGCCTGCTAACTGAAAGTAAAGCGGTTTTCTTATTGGCTTTCTATCAGATCGAGGACATTGGCTGAGTCACGCCACTTCTCTTTAACTCGAACTTGGAGATCAAGATAAACTTTGGCATCGAGAATGTGTTCAATTTCCTTTCTGGCTTCCGTCCCGATCCTCTTTATCAAGCTGCCGTGTCGGCCGATGATAATCTTGCGTTGATTGTCTTTTTCTACAAAAATTCTGGCTTGAATGTATTTTCCTTCCCTGCCATCTTTTGCTTGCGGACGATCCTCGATAATATCTATATAGGTGGCCGTGACAAAGGGGAGTTCCTCTCGGACATGATGGAGGACCTTCTCTCTGATGATTTCAGCAAGGAGAAATTTTTGGGATTGGACGGACACTTCATCGTCTGAGTACATTTTTTCTGCCTCAGGTAAATTTTCATAGATTTTCTCTTCAAGGATATCCACATTTGTACCCTTAAGGGCGGAAATGGGGATGATTTCTTTGAAGGGATAGAGCTCATTGTATTTTTTGATTTGAGGAAGAATTTTATCTTTTTTAATGATGTCCACTTTATTGATCAGCAGAATAACGGGAGTTTTGATATCCCTGAGAGAATCGAGAACGAACTGGTCACCGTGTCCAAAACGCAGGGTTGTATCGATGAGAAGGCAGATAAGATCGGATGTCTGCAGCGAAGAAAAGACAAAGTTCATCATCCGTTTGTTCAATCTGTGAAGAGGCTTATGGATTCCAGGATTGTCGAGGAAGATGATCTGTCCCTTCTCCGTGGTTTTAATTCCGAGGATGCTCGTGCGTGTAGTCTGGGGTTTATCGGAGATAATGGCGATTTTTTCTCCCAGTATTTTATTGAGCAGAGTTGATTTTCCCGCATTGGGTCGGCCAATGAGTGCGACATACCCAACTTTCATCTTTTTCAGTCGATACTCTCGTTCGATTGATTTTTTTTCTTGACTCTTAGCTTCTTGACCGCTTTTTGTCCGACATCGAGAATTTCAAGTTCCAGCCCCTTCATGGATAGCTTTTCTCCCATTTTTGGAAACCGTCCAAGAAAATTGGTGATCATACCCCCGACCGTGATGTATTCATCCGATGCCAGTTCCATGTCGAAGAGATCCTCAAGTTCTTCCACTTCGGCGTCACCAAGAACAATGTAGTCAAAAGGCCCCTGTTCGATAAACTGGGGTTTATCCTTATCATACTCGTCCTGGATTTCCCCGACGATTTCTTCCATGAGGTCTTCCATGGTTACCAAACCGGATACACCCCCGTGTTCGTCCACAACAATGGCAATCTTCTGTTTTCTTTCCTGGAGTTCTTTGAGCAGCTCAGAGACGCGCATGGACTCAGGAACAAAAAAGACCGGCCTGATAAGTTGTTCGACCGGGTCATCGGAGTGGATATCCTTTGAATACTCCAAAAGATCTTTTGCGATGATAATCCCTTCGATGTTGTCGATACTTTCCGAGTAAACAGGAATACGGGAATGTTTTTCTTCGATCACAACATTCCTGAGCTTCTGGATGGAGGCCTTTTTTTGAATACAAATCATGGAGACTCTTGGGGTCATGATTTCTCTAACTACTGTATCCCCGAATTCCACTGCGCTTTTAAGGAGCTCTTTTTCGTCTTTTTCGATAATCCCTTCTTCTTCGGCTTCTTCGATGAGAGCATCGATTTCTTCTTCAGAGGCCTCGTACTGTTCGTCCGGTTCTTTTTCGGTTGCTTTGATCTTATCCAGCAGGAGGATGGGCTTGGCGAGTACAAAAGGAATACGATAGGCGGGAGTCAGAAGCGAGAGAATATGTTTTTTATAAAAAACATTAAGCAGACGGGGTAGCAGTTCGAAAAAAAGGATGTAAACGATTAAGGAGAACAGAAACAGCCAGAGCGGCCAAAAATGTAGCCTGGGAAAAATGGAGAACAAATACACGAGGCAGGCGATGAGGAATATGGAACGCGTGTAGCCGGCAGCAATTTTGAGCTCGTCATAGATATCAAGAATTTTTAAACGGTAGCGTTTGTTTTCGAGGATCCGGCTGATGGAGATTTTGGAAGAAGTCGCCAGTGCAATGTGAAACAGCGAGAAAAGAAAGGCCGCAAGAATACTGAGGGCGAAACCGATCAAAGTCAGAGAAGAGACGTCAATGTCCATTTTTAGCCTTTAGGAAAAGTCTTTGAATCTTTTCTTCCTCTTCTTCCAGACCTTTGGAGTGTTCATAGCCAAGGAGGTGGAGAAATCCGTGGAGGATCAGTATTCCGAGCTCTCTTTCAAAGCTGTGCCCCTTTTCCTTAGATTGTTTGAAGGCGTAAGGTGCGGAAATAATGATATCCCCCAGATAAAATATCCCGTCTGCTCCCTTTTCATTAAGCGGAAAACTGAGAACATCTGTGGATGTGTTTTTGTTTAAAAATTTTGTATTCAGCCGTTTCATTGGAGCATTGGTGATAAAAGCCAGGGTGATTGCAGGACTTTTAACTTTGTAAAAATCAATGAGTTTTTCCAACAGGTTAGAAAAAGTATCAGGATTTATCCAATATCTTTTCTGTTGGTTTATTATTTCTATCATTCGGTGATTTTGCAGATTTATTATTTTTCGCTTTTTTCATCTCAAAGTCAAAACCAGGATATTCCACTCTTTGATGATAGATGTTATCGAGAGTGGAAAGAAAAGAGGCTGCAATAGACTTAAGTTCTTTGAGTGATAAGGTGCTGTCATCAAGCTGACCATCCTGGATGAGGTTGTTAGTCAGGTCATTGATGACTCTTTTTAAATTGGAACTCGTGGGAGACTTGAGGCTTCGTGAGGCGGCTTCAACGGCATCGGCAAGCATGACGAGGCCGGCTTCTTTGCTCTGGGGAGATGGGCCGGGATATCTGTAGCTCTCTTCTCCAATTTTCTGCATTTCCGGATCGTAAGCAATTTTAGCTTTTTCGAAAAAGTACCTCATAATGGAGGTTCCATGATGCTGTTCGATGACATCACGGATAGGCTTGGGCAGCTTGAGTTTATGGGCTATTTCTACGCCTTCTTTGACATGGTTAAGGATAACGAGGGCACTCATACTGGGTTTAAGATCCTTGTGCAGATCGAGACTTCTAGTTTGGTGGTTTTCTATGAAATATTCAGGTCTTTTGCTCTTTCCTATATCGTGATAAAGAGCTCCGGCTTTTACCAGCATTGGATCGAGTTTGATATCTTCAGCCGCATTTTCAGCCAGGGCGGCAACGATCAAAGAGTGATGGAATGATCCCGGGGCTTCAATGGCCATCTGACGGAATATTGGAAGCTCAGAGCTTGTCAGTTCCAGAAGTTTGGAGGGGGTGATGATACTGAAGAGATTTTCTAAAACTGGCAGGAACAGGAAAGCGAAAGAGGCACTCAGGAGTCCTCCGACCAGCCCCATAACAATTTCACTGGAAAAAATGTTGAACGTTCCCACCTGTCCTCGAATCAGGTGGAAGGAGACGATGAGAAATAAGTTGACTGGAGCGACAATAAAAAGACCGGCTCGGAAAGTTGAAGTCCGGCTGGTTTTACCAAAATATTTTACTCCATAGATGGCTGCAAATCCGCCAATCAGACAAAAAACCATTAGAGGAAAATTCGTAGGATAAAGGTATCCTATGAGGATGCTGTTTAGGACGGTAAAGATGAGGGCTACTTGGATACCTGAAAGAAAGGCAAAAATCAAGATCCCGATTTGAAGGGGAAGGGCAAAATAATAAGGTTCAAGATTTTTTAAAAGGAAGAAGTTGCTGGTCTGACTGAAGGTCCCGGCCAAAAAGAAAGATAATTTATAGATCAAGAGGCTAACAAGAAGAGTCAATCCCATCATTTGAAAATACTTTAAAGCCAGATGGAATTTAAACAAGGATTTTATGTAATACCATATTGTTAGAAAGAGCAGACTAAAAAGGAGAAATGTGCCGGTGGCATTGACCAGCCATCCTGCCTGTTCTTCAATATTTTGGTTGATGAGGTTGATTTGATTGGCCGCTTCCTCATTGATTTCGTCGCCCTTGCGAACGATGATTTTACCTTTTTTTATTTTGAGGAAGACAAGGTCAACGCTGGCCCTTGCTTCTTCTTTACGTGTTTCTGTGGCAATTCCATTATATGTGACATTAGCGGAAACAAAATCATGGGAGAGTAGCACAAGCAGCGATTTTTCAACCGGTGAAATGTCGAGATTACCGATTTCTGTAGTCATCCTTTCCTTGGCTGCTTCACTGTCTTGAATGTCCACAATGGCAAGCCTTCTTTCAGGTTTGCCCTCTTCAAGCAGAGTCAATCCTTTTTCCTGTTCGCCGCGATGGAAAAGATTTTTTGTCAGAAATATCCCTTGGGCTGAAATTTTCCCTATGAGGCTGATGAGGTTTTCTTCCATACTTGAAGAAAAATTTGTTTTAATCAGGGTATTTAAGTGGTTTGTTTCGAGTTCCAGATCATATAGGTCGATCAGCGAGACTCTGAAATTCTCTATCGTGTTTTCTGTCGGAGAGCTTTCAATAAGTTCCCGTCCGGATTGAAAAAAACTCCGAATTTTTTTTTCAGTTGAAGAGAAGACATTTTTATCGAGAGTGTAGACAGGTCGAACGCTATTAACGGCTTCTCTCCTTTTTTCTTCAGTGGCCACTGTATCTAAGAGATTAATATCTGAAGGGACTACGATATCGAAGCCTGCAATGTCCCCAACTTCAACCTGAGGAAGAGAGTGGGATGGGACATAGGCTATGATGTATGTGATGACAAGGACAAAAAGAAAGAGATAAAAAAATGGATTTTTTATGAGTCGTTCCAAAAAATTGGGTTTATTTCCATTATTTGCAGGGGGTGTGTTGTTGGGAATTCGCTTTTTTGGCACTTCTTTGGCCTTGAAGAACTTGATATTTTTAAAGGATAGGTTATTCATTTTCTTTTTGTTGAACGTTCGTCAGACTTTTGGTAGGCCTTGATGATTTTTTGGACCAGCGGATGCCGCATGACATCTTTTTCATTAAAATGAATAAAAGCAATCTCTTTTATACTTGAAAGTATCTTCATGGCATTTATTACACCGGATTTTTGGGGTTGAGGGAGGTCGATCTGAGTAACATCTGCGGTGATGACTAACTTGGAATCATATCCTGTTCGCGTCAAGAGCATTTTCATCTGTTCTTTGGTTGTGTTTTGCGCTTCGTCCAGGATGATAAATGCCGAATTGAGGGTTCGTCCACGCATGTAAGCTAGAGGGGCTATTTCGATGATGCCTTTTTCTATGAGGCTGTTGGCTTGATCAGAAGGGGATAGGTCAAAGAGTGCGTCGTAAAGAGGTCTGAGATAGGGATTTATTTTTTGGACGAGGTCTCCCGGCAGGAAACCGAGTTTTTCTCCGGCTTCCACGGCAGGACGGGTCAAAATGATGCGGGACACCGATTTATTTTGAAGAAACGACAGAGCGACAGCCATAGCTAAGTAGGTTTTGCCGGTTCCTGCAGGCCCGATTCCGAAAACGAGATCGTACGTTTTGATGGCATCTATGTATTTTTTCTGATTGAGGGATTTTGGCCTTACTGATTTTCGGGAGAGGTCAAGGGATTGGGGGGGAGCATAGTCCGTAAAGGCCTCCTCCTGGCCCTCCTCCAACAGATCCAGTGCAATGTGGAAGTCCTCTTGATTCAGAGAATTTCCTCTTTCTTCCAGCTCCTTGAGTTTGTTAAAATAGTATTTGGCTTGTTCAATTTTATCTTCCGGCCCATCTATGAGCAAACTGGTTCCTCGGACGGATAGTTTGACACCCAGCCTTTTTTCCATCTTGCGCAAATTCTTGTCTAAAACTCCAGAAAACGCACTTTTCTGGATGTAAGGGTGTTCGATTTTTTCCATGTTATTAAAAGGGTGGTGATGGGTCTTCTTCTGCCATATTAATGTAATCCCTAATAAACATCAAATCATAATATTTGTCAAGCTTGGGGCCTGTTCGAAAAAGTGGGGACAGTCCCTACTTTTTTGTGAAAAAGTATGGACTGTGCGCCGAAAAA
>CAZWHQ010000098.1:0-6718 GCA_964633715.1 uncultured Eubacteriales bacterium | reverse complement strand
GATAAAGCGAAAGAAAAAAAATGATACTGAAACATGGCAGGAGTTCTTGCTTAGAGCCTGTGGGATGGACCTTATTACCTGCCCTTTTTGCAAAAATGGCAGAATGATAAAAAAAGAAGTCATTGAGCCGCCAAGGTGTCATAGTCCTCCACAAGAGATGGCAGCATGGTAAATCATACATATTTTTCCGGACTTTTTTCCCTTTATACTACCTGTCTACTTGAAAGTGACCTTATGAGTATTTTGCTGCTGAAAAATTTTAAAGGTCAAGCTCATAGAACATCGCCTGTAAGAAAAATCCGGCAGTACGAGTACTAATCACCCAATAAGTCTCTCTATTGAAATCCCATAGGTGTCGCGTAACGGCTTCGTCCAATATTTTCTTTCTGACACTCCTGCATCAGAAAGAAACCTAACCATTATGTCAACTAAATAATTTTGTAACTCATTCAATTTCAACTAGATACAGTTTTATATGAAAAATAGGATATTATTTTCCTTTATTCCTGAAATTCGTCCCATTTTGGCTCAAAAACAGAGGATTTTGTATCACTAAAGGCTATTTTTCAGGTTTTTTCTACTTTAATATCCCATGATTTTAAACAGAGTTTCAGCCCTTTTGCCATATTTTCAGCCAAAATCAGTACAATTTGGCACTTATTTGACACACGGGGAGATGTCCATCTTCTTTAACGATCCTATCCGGCCATAGACAATTCCTCAATCATCATAGAAGTTTCTAATCGCTTGGAGAATATCAGAGTGGCCCGAATTATTTGACGACGCACAAGATTGAGAGGATTCAGCAAGAAATGACAAAAATTGTCATGATATTGTGGTAAAACTTAGAAAGATTGTCACTCCTAAAAAGGCATTCGAACAATATTGACATTCCGGCACTTACTGTAGCAGAATTATATCGTAACCGCTGGAAAGTGGAATTGTTTTTCAAGTGGATAAAACAGCATTTGAAAATAAAAAGCTTCTTCGGGACCTCACCAAATGCAGTGAAAACCCAGATATGGATTGCGATAAGCATCTATGTCATGATTGCAATTATTAGAAAAATGGAAAAAATAGAGTTGAATCTCTACACAATTTTGCAAATTTTTAGCGTGTCGCTTTTTGAGCAAGTCCCTATTTATCAATTACTTACGGACACTTCATTACAAACTTTCGATTACGATTCTCGTAAACAATTGAAATTATTTGATTTATAATCGGACACTAGTGAAACTATATAAAAACATTTTTCGATATGATCCCCAATGGAAATTCTCGACCTGGATTTATACGGCAGTCAACAGACAAGCCATCAGCCACTACCGATCCAAGAAAAGCAAAACTTTCCAAGGAGTAATGGTTCAAACGAATTATGATACAGATCCTGCAGATACACTGATCCAGGAAACACAGAATCAGAATATGTGGAAATTAGCCCGGAAACTCAAAGACAATCAGTACGAAAACCTCTGGCTGCGCTATGTTGAAGAACTGTCTTTAAAAGAAATCGCAGGTATTATGAAAAAATCTCATACCGCAGCCCGCATCCTGCTTCACAGGGCCCGCCTTAATCTTGGAAAACAGTTCCAGGAAGACCCCGAGTTCAGGCGAAATCTTATCCAGCCCAATCCGGAAGGGCTAAATATGCTTTACAGGGAGAATAGAGGATGATCTGTTCACTTTCTAAATGGTTAATATCGGGTGCACTTGATTCGCACAAGGCCATTCCCGGATTTCTTCGCCAACATACAAACCGATGTACCGGGTGCAGCGATTTTATCAATCTCTCTCAAACATTAGAAAAAAAAGCCGCCGAAGACGCCCATATTATCATGAATGAGACACCGGATTTCCTCCAAGAAAAAATAAAAACACAGCCCCTCCATAAAGTGGAACATAATAGACAAACACTGAGACAGCCAGGTAAATTGATACCAGCCGTCTCAATCTCATTGGCTACGGTTATTCTTGCTGTTTTCCTTGTTTTTCAGCCTTCCCAGGGGCCTTCTCCCTCTTTCGGAATGAATTCCTTCTTTACGTTTGGGAAATCGTCACTTCCGGAAGGAACCCTTCAAAAACTGGCCTCTCAAATCGAGTCCCCCTATGATGCGGAGTGGAACCATCTGAAAGAAAAAGTAATAACCGCTGCAGAAAACCTCAGAGCCCATCTTAATTTTAAAAAAGAGCCCGGCCGACGACAATAATCTTTTTAAGATCCTTCCGCTCTTTTGACTGCCTTTTTTCATAAAAAAAGATAATTCATTGTGTGAATTCAGAGTTTGTGATATATATTATTGTTTTCATCGAATTTATAGAGTTAGAGGAGAGGTATATGAAGATGACCCAAGGAATTAGTTTGGAGGATGTTCAAGCTGTTTACGATGGGCCTGAAGGCAATCTCTGGGAACTTATCATGGGAGAACAGATCCATATAGGCGGATTTTCTTCATCCATGGCACTCGCCGAAAAAGCCGGTATTAGAGAGGGATCCAAAGGAGTCGATTTCTGCTGCTGCAATGGTGCAGGCATGAGATTTTTAGTTCGTTTTAGAAATGTTGCCTCAATGATAGGTGTTGACGCAACGGAAACGGTTGTTACTCGCGGTAAAAAACTTAAGACCGAGGAAGGTTTATCCGACCGCATTCGTTTTGTTCTGGCCGATGTTTTATCCAGCGGCCTCCCGGAAGAGGAAGCAGATTTTGTATGGGGAGAGGACGCCTGGTGTTATGTTGAAGACAAAGAAAAACTTATCTCTGAAGCAGCTCGCCTGGTTAAAACCGGTGGAACGATTGCCTTTACTGACTGGGTAGAAGGACCTGCCGGTTTATCCGCTGAAGAAGCGGAACGGTTTCTCAAGTTCATGAAATTCCCGAATATCCTGGATATCCAAGGCTATAAAGACCTGCTCGAACATAACAGCTGCAATATTCTTGCCGCTGAGGACACCGGTCAATTTGCACCTCACGTGGATTTGTATCTTGACATGCTGAATAAGCAGCTGACGTATGATGCCCTGAAAATCATTGCTTTTGACGGAGACATGATGAAGGCAATGGCCCAGGAAATGGTCTTTATGCAGGGATTGGCGCATGAAGGCAAAATCGCCCAGAGCCGTTTTGTCGCGAGAAAAGAATAACAACTATTCCTGTGAATCAAGTTATCTATACAAGCCCCTATGTTCCTGCCGAATGGATAACCTCTTTCGGATTATCTCCAAGCCGGGTTTTGTTGGGATCTCAGGATTACAATCCAACGGACAGCACCGGAGGAACATGCCCTTTTGTCTCCCGATATATCCAAGAAACAGGTCAAATTAACAACTCTTCTCTGTTTGTATTCACAACAGAGTGCGACCAGATGCGCAGGGGTTTCGAAAACCCAGCGGAAGAGACGAGACAGAGGAGCTTTCTTATGAATATTCCGGCAACTTGGAACACACCGGAATCTCACAATCTTTATTTGATGGAACTCAAAAGGCTAGGCCGATTCCTTGAAAAACACGGCGGAAATTCTCCTGCCGAAGACAAACTCACAGAGTTCATGAGAGAATTCGAAAAACTCCGCCTTATGTTAAAAGCCCAAAGAAATCGCGTTTCAGCAAGAGAGTTTTCTGAAATCATTGCAGAATTTCACAGAACAGGTCACATCAAACCTAAGCCTGATGAAAACAGAGGAGAATCCGAGGACACTCCCATTGCCCTTCTGGGAGGACCTCTCACATCCCCTGACTTTAAACTGTTTGATATCATTGCAGAAAATGGCGGGAGGGTTGTTCTCGATGGGACCGAAACAGGAGAGAGGACACTGCCATCCTCCTTTGATAGAGAAAAAATCATATCAGATCCTCTCAGAGAACTCGCACGTGCCTATTTCGAATCTATCCCCGACGCCTTTCGGCGGCCCAACATTAAACTTTATGAATGGATCAAGAGGACTTTTAGAGAAAGAGGAGTTGAAGGCGTTATCCTTGTCCGGAGAATATGGTGCGATGTATGGCATGGAGAAGTCGGCCGGCTTCGAGAATACGTGGACGTTCCTCTCCTGGATATCGATTTGGATGGTGATATTCCCTATGCACGGATTAAGACCAGGATTCAGGCTTTTATGGAAACGCTCCAATGAAAAACAATCCCAGGCAAATCTCCCTTGAGGAATGGGACGACCTGTATTGGAAGCTTAAAAATGAAGGAACAGGATTGGAAGAGCCATCTTACGGAGGTCCCCTGGAAAGACATATCGAGGATGGAGACTTTCGCCTTCGGAAACTTAAATTCGACAATTCTATCGAGTCCCTGCGCCTTTGGAACTTTCTCCTCACCGAAGAAGACCGGCTCAAAGAAGCCCGAGAAAAAGGAAAAATCATTGTCGGCACTATGAAGGATCTGGGAACAATTCCTGTATTGGCATACTCTCTCCCCAATGTGATTGCGTTTTATCCGGACGGAGCCTGGTGGATCCCTTGTATCATGGAATTGAGCGCCGGACTGTTGGGAATCGCAGATTCCCTCGGTATCGATGAGTCATTCTGTCCGGTCAGGGCCATGCTGGGAGCATTTGTCACGGAGGCTCATTTTCCCATCCCCGATTATCTCATTTGCAGTGTCGGAGCGGTGTGTGATGACTTTTCGGTCATAGCACAGAGACTAAACGCTCTTGGTTATCCTATTTTGTGGTGGGAGATCCCGCACAGGCGACATCCCGATCTCGACGAACAATCCACCACTCTGCCGGGTGGATTCCAGGCTCCTGTTTCCCAGGTCGAGTTTGTCCATAATCAAATAACCCATATAAAAACAAAGCTTGAAGAACTTTCCGGAAATAAACTCGAGAACAGGCACCTTGAGGAGGGAATCAAAGCAGCCAACCAACTTCGGAGTTGTCTTGATGAATTGAGATATCTGACATATACTGCTGAACTCTGTCCCCTTCCGGCTCTTGAAATGCTTATCGCGGAAATGCTGGCCATTCATTTCTGTTCAGACCGGGAAGAGTCTATCGGGGTGTTGTCATCCCTTGTAAAAAGAGTCAAATACAGGATCGAACACAACCTTGGCTACGGCAGTAAAGAAGATATCCGTATCTTTTGGGTCAATCCTGTGGCTGACATCAGAGTGATGAATTTGATAGAGGAATGTGGCGGGCGTATCTGTGGAACGGAATATTTATTTACACACGCTTTAGAAGAAATCCCGGCGCAACTGCCTCCTTTGGAAGCTTTGGCTCAAATGGCTCTGGCAGATCCCATGGTGGGAACGGCCAGAGATAGGGCCGCCCGAATCTGCCGGGACATCCAGCGCTTCGGCGCAGAAACAGTCATCATCTCTAAAATCCCGGGAGCGAGTCACTGCGCCTATGAAGGGCACATTATCGCAGTAGAAGTCCGGAAAACCCTCAATCTGCCGGTGCTTAAGATAGAGGTTCCTCCGGTCAGCGATGCCCTTCGCCCCTCGATTAAAAATCGGATTCAGGCTGTTTTTGAAGTGACACGAGAACGGAGACAACAATGATTTATGCTGGAATCGATGCGGGATCCAGAGCCATTAAAGTGGTCCTGCTGGATGAGAATTTGGACACTGTCGGTTTTGGAATCCAGGACCAGGGAGTTAAACAAGCCGACCTGGCTGCCGATCTTCTTTATAGCACACTCGCTAAAGCCGGATATTTTCGCAAAGACATCAAATTTTCCATCGCCACGGGTTATGGACGGGATGCGCTTGATTTTGCCGGCAGCACTGTCACAGAGATCACATGCCATGCAAAGGGCATCCTTCACCTCCACCCCGAAGTCCAAACGATTATCGATATCGGCGGCCAGGACAGCAAGCTCATCAGACTGGACCACAGTGGATGTGTCCGTGATTTTGTGATGAATGACCGCTGTGCGGCTGGGACAGGCAGGTTTCTCGAAATCGTTTCCACTCAACTCGAGATAGATCTCAAAGAACTGGGAGAATTTGCAAAGAGGGCCGAAAATCCCTCTGCAATCAGCAGCATGTGTGTAGTTTTTGCGGAAACCGAAATAATTGGACTACTCGCTTCAGGAGAAAGTCCGGAAAATATCGCGGCGGGCGTCCAGTCCTCCATCGCTTCAAGGTTGATGTCTATGGCCGGGCGGAAGGTTACTGAACCCGTCATTTTTACCGGAGGAGTCGCTCTCATTCCAGGAATGAAAACGGCCCTGGAAAGAGCCATGGGATATCCTGTCAAAATTGCCAAAAATCCTCAATTCACAGGTGCATTAGGAGCGGCCCTTCTCGCCTCCAAAAATAAAAAATAAAAAAACATCCAGGAAGTTTGAATTTTTCGAAGTGGTTGTGTTCAATATGCGATGAACTTCGAATTATTCGAAGTGGCTACAGAGGAGCATGTCATGGAAAACCTTACTCGAAGAGAAGAACAGGTTCTGCTGTCCGTTCATTTTCTCAAAGGAGACGCCTATCTGATCCCGATCCGGGAGCAGATAAAAACATACACTGGAAAATATTACTCCGTTGGCACAATCTATGCCCCGCTTAACAGGCTGCTTATCAATGGATTTCTCGACTCTTATGTGAAAAAACCAAATTTTCCTCTAATTGGAAAGCCGATCAAATACTACAAGTTGACAAAAAAAGGATACAAGGCCCTGGAGGATTTGAGCCGTCAAAACGCCCGGATGTGAGTTCATAAGAATTTGGTTTTTGTACTTACCGTGCTTTACTCACATTTTTGTCCA
>CAZWHQ010000097.1:0-6873 GCA_964633715.1 uncultured Eubacteriales bacterium | reverse complement strand
CCTTTGACATCTCCAGGGGTTTCTGCTACAAATGATTCAAATGTATAAATGGTTTATAAAAAAAATCATCGGGACCCAGAATGAAAGAGACCTGAAAAAACTCCAGCCCTACGTCACCGCTATCAATGAACTAGAGACCAGGATTCACGAGCTTTCTGACAGCCAGCTCAGCACTAAAACAGCTGAATTTAAGGAAAAACTCAACCAGGGGGCAAAACTCGACGACCTGCTGATCGAAGCCTTTGCCGTAGTCCGTGAGGTCGGCATACGTGTACTGCAGATGCGGCATTTTGATGTGCAGCTGATCGGGGGCGTGGTCCTGCATCAAGGAAAAATATCGGAAATGAAGACAGGGGAAGGAAAAACTCTTGTCGCCACTCTTCCCGCCTATTTGAATGCCTTAACAGGAAGAGGCGTTCACATCGTAACTGTCAATGATTACCTTGCTAAAAGAGATACAGAATGGATGGGTCCTATCTATAACTTTCTTCGACTCTCAGTCGGAACCATCCAGCACGAAATGAACGATTTTGAAAGGCAACAAGCCTACAATAGTGACATTACTTTTGGAACAAATAATGAATTTGGATTTGATTACCTTCGCGACAACATGAAATTCCGAAAAACAGATCTTGTTCAAAGGGATCACCACTACTGTATTGTCGATGAAGTGGACAGTATCCTTATCGATGAAGCCAGAACACCTCTGATTATTTCAGGTCCCACAGAAGAATCCACTGATATCTACTATAAAGCAGACAACCTCATAAGACGCCTCAAAAAGACAAAAGACTACAACGTTGACGAAAAGACTAGAACAGTCCATCTTACAGAAGAGGGAGTTGCAGAATCGGAAAAGCATCTTCATGTGAAGAATCTTTACGACCTCTCACACATGGACACCATCCATGCGATCAATCAAGCTCTCAAAGCCCATTACCTGTTCCGGAAAGATGTCGACTATATGATCAAAGAAGGAAAGGTCGTTATCGTCGATGAATTTACAGGACGTTTGATGCCGGGCCGCCGCTACAGTGACGGACTGCACCAAGCGCTTGAAGCTAAAGAAAAAGTCCGGATCGAGGAAGAGTACCAGACACTTGCTTCTGTGACGTTCCAAAATTATTTCCGAATGTATGAAAAGCTGTCCGGGATGACAGGAACGGCTGTGACCGAGGCTACAGAATTCCAATCTATTTACAAATTAGATGTCGTAGAAATCCCGACAAACAAACCGCTTATACGGCTTGAAGAAAATGATGTCATCTACCGAACAGCTAAAGAAAAATGGGAAGCCGTTGTTCAGGAAATCAAAGACAACAATACAAAAGGCCGCCCTGTGCTTGTTGGAACAATCTCAATAGAAAATTCAGAACACCTCAGTAAAATCCTCAGAGGCCGGGGGATCAATCATGTGGTTCTTAACGCCAAGTACCATGAACAAGAAGCCCAGATCATCGCCCAGGCTGGACGGATAGGGGCTGCAACTCTGGCCACTAATATGGCGGGTCGAGGTGTGGATATCATCTTAGGAGGAAATCCCGAGTATCTTGCCCGTGAAACCTTGAAAAAAAGAGGGATCGATTATCACGATGTCTCTCCGGAAGATCTTGAAAAAGCCCTTGAAGAAGCTAAGGCTCAAACAGATATCGATCAGGAAAAAGTCTTGGACATGGGAGGTCTGCACATCATTGGAACTGAGCGGCACGAAGCCCGGCGGATAGACAATCAGCTCAGAGGACGAGCCGGCAGGCAGGGCGATCCCGGATCATCCCGTTTTTACCTTTCTCTCGAAGATGACCTGATGCGCATATTCGGGAGTGAAAAAATCTCGGGATTGATGACACGTATCGGTATGGAAGAAGGCGTACCTATCGAGCACAAATTGGTCAGCAATGCCATCGAACGAGCGCAGAAACAGGTTGAAGGCCAAAACTTCTCGATCCGAAAACACCTCCTGGAATACGACGATGTTATGAACAAGCAGCGAGAATCCATCTACTCCATGAGACGTGATATTCTGCAGGGCAAGAATATGAAGGAGTTCCTTCTTGAACTCATTACAACTATTGTTGATTGGCGGATGGAAAACTTTACAGATAAGGAAAAATCCCCTGAAGACTGGGATACAGAAGGTTTTACAACAGCTATCAGTGCTCAATTCGGACCGGTTTTTGAAACCTTAAACGTAGACTGGAACACTATAAATCACCCAGAGCTGAGAGAAACCATCATCGCCCGGCTCACAGAACTCTATGAAGAGAAAGAAAAAATTATTGGCTCTGACCAGATGAGGGAATTTGAGCGGATCATCATGCTACAGATTATCGATACTCAATGGAAAGATCATCTCCTTGGGATGGACTACCTCAAAGAGGGAATAGGCCTCCGTGGTTATGGGCAGAGAGATCCACTCGTCGAATACAAAAGAGAAAGCTATGATATGTACCAAGCCATGATGGACCGAATCGAGGACGAGACCATTCGCTACTTGTTTCTCCTCCAGCCCGTTGTAGAAAAAGAGCTGCCCGAAAGGAAAGCACAACCAGTCTACTACCAGCGAGCCCAGAATGTGCCCGTACAAACAGGAAAGCAGGCCAGGTCGGTCATCCCAAAAAAGAGAAAAAAGAAAAAAAAGAAAAGATAATGGGGGGATTATGTTGGATGAAAAAATAAAGTCAGGTTTAACCTTTGACGATGTGCTTGTACTCCCTGCAAAAACGGACGTGATTCCTATCGAAGTTGATGTGTCAACCCAGTTAACCCGGAATATATCGCTTAATATTCCCATCGTCAGTTCAGCCATGGACACAGTCACAGAATCTCATATGGCTATTGCCTTGGCCCAACAAGGAGGAATTGGATTCATTCACCGCAATATGCCTGTGGCTCAACAGACCGAAGAAGTCGATAAAGTCAAGCGCCATGAAAGCGGAATGATCGTCGATCCGATCTCCATGAGACCGCAGAATAAAATATTCGAAGCCAAAGAGGTGATGAAAAAATATAAGATTTCAGGCCTCCCAATCACGGACGGACAGAATAAACTCGTAGGCATCTTGACAAACCGCGATCTCCGGTTCGAAACCCGCCTCAATCTGACAATAAACAAAGTCATGACAAAAGATCTCATCACTGTCCCTATCGGCACTTCGTTGGGTGAAGCAGAAAAACTTTTCCACAAACACAAAATCGAAAAAATCTTGATGGTAGATGAAAACTATCATCTAAAAGGCCTCATCACCTACAAGGATATCCTCAAAAGAATTCAATATCCGAACGCTTCTAAGGATAAATTTGGGAGGCTTAGAGTCGGGGGAGCTGTAGGGGTGGGAGATGATACCCTGGAGAGGGCAAAAGCGTTGATCGAAGCAAAAGTGGATGTACTGGTTGTGGACACGGCACATGGCCACTCTAAAAAAGTTATGGACACCGTTAAGCTCCTAAAGTCTGAATTTCCCAGTCAAGAACTCATCGCCGGCAATATCGGGACTGAAGAGGCCGCTAAAGATCTTATCGAGCTTGGAGTCGATGCCGTCAAGGTCGGAGTTGGCCCAGGATCGATATGCACTACCCGGATTGTGACCGGAGCAGGAATCCCTCAAATCACAGCCATTGCCGACGTCTTCAAGGTCACACAGAAAGAGGACATCCCACTCATGGCCGACGGCGGCATCAAGTTTTCGGGAGATGTCACCAAGGCCATCGTGGCCGGAGCAAGCTCTGTCATGATCGGTAATCTCTTTGCCGGAACTGAAGAATCACCTGGCGAAGTTGTAATCTTCCAGGGTCGTTCCTACAAAACCTACCGCGGTATGGGATCACTGGAAGCCATGCGCCAAGGAAGCCGCGACAGATATTTTCAGGATCTTATTACTACCGAAAGCAAACTCGTACCGGAGGGTATTGAAGGACGTGTACCTTTTAAAGGCAGTGCCGCCACAATCACACAGATGCTTGTCGGCGGATTAAAATCAGGGTCTGGTTATGCCGGATGCCGCACAATCAAAGAACTTCAAACAAAAGCAAAATTTATAAAAATCACAGCTCCCGGAATCAGAGAAAGCCACGTTCATGATGTCATCATTACCAAAGAAGCACCCAATTACCATTTGGACTGAACTTCTGGATTTCAAAAAAACAACTCGTGGAATTTCTTGTCGATTCTGATTTAGTGATCAAGGCCGTGCATAGAGTATAAACAGGAGGTTTTTCATGCCAATTTTGCTTTTAAAATCGATTATGTCTTTGTTCTTTATTGCTGCGGCTCTCGGTGCCGCACTTTCGATGCTCACGCTGATGGGACGACAGAATAAAAAGTTAAAACCACCGCTGTTAAAAAAACTACACAAGATCCACGGATTCATTTTCTTACTTTTGCTCCTTGTCATCAGTTATATCTGCATCAAATATGTGGCCGGAGTGGGTGGAGCGCTCTCCCCTCGGGCCACTTCCCACAGCGTTTTGGCTCTCTTTCTTTTAATGATTTTTTTCATAAAAATTATGATTGTTCGTTTCTTCAAACAATTCCTAAAATTTGTTCCTGTTTTAGGGATTATTGTCCTCACGCTGGCTTTTGTTGTTTTTGCTACTTCAGCAGGATTTTATCTTCTCAGATCTCCCTATAGCTCTTCAAATCTTCTTGACGTTCCCCCTCCTTCAGCAAATTCTATCGAAGGATCTGCGGATACAGGAGCCGTTCTTTTCCAGAACAAGTGCAGCTTTTGTCACTATGCGGATAGAGAAGAGGCTCAAACAGGACCGGGGCTTAAGGGTCTGCTGAAAAAAGAAAAGCTCCCACACAGCGGCCGTCCAGCCACAGTGGAAAATGTCAAAAACCAACTCATTAATCCCATTTCATTTATGCCTTCATTTAAGGATCTCACCGCCCAGGAGATGGCAGACCTTTTGGCTTACTTAGAATTCTTATAGATTTAGTTGACTTTGAAAGCGTCGATGGATTATTATTAGAATAGATTTTTATTTAATAAGAAAGGCTCGGTAAGGAGATTATGAGGATGAAAAAATATTGGCGTTGTTTTGTCTGCAACGATATTCACTTCGGCCTTTTTCCTCCTGATATTTGTCCGACATGTAAGGTCAAAAACGCGTATATCGAAGCATCGTCTGTAGAGGTGGGTCAAGTCATGGTCCCCAAAATGAAAATGGATAAAGCGGCCTTCATTCAGGCTATCGAGACCTTTGCAAAAAAAAATGATTTTCAGGTCAATCCTGATAAAGAAAAAGTGGCGATGCTTCTTGAAGGTATGTTCAATAACGAGAAAAACCACGGTTTAAGATACTGCCCCTGCAGGCTTATCACAAAGGATAGGGTTGAAGATCTTAAACTCATCTGTCCCTGCAACTTTCTCATCCATGATACTTACAACGATAAAAACGATGGGGAGTGTTGGTGTGGACTTTTTGTACGGAGAAAATAATATGACTGAACTCATTATGTTTCATGGGAGAGAATGCCCTCACTGCAAGAAAATGCACCCTCTCATCGATCGGCTGGAAGAAGAAACCGGAATAAAATTTGACAGGCGAGAGGTGTGGCACGATGAAAAAAATGCGGATTTGATGCGGTCAAAAAGGGAGCTCATTTCCGCCAATTGTGGCGGTCAACTCCGTGTCCCCACCTTTTTGAACTCAGAAACGGATGATGTGATTTGCGGTGAGTTTGAATATGAAAAACTCAAAGAATGGGCCACCAAAACGTGATCGCAGAATAGAATCCTTGAAAGCAGGATAGGCTTCAAGTCATGTTTTTTGGATTGAGGATTTCCTTGATTTTTTCCGGGCTCAGCAGTTCTTTTTCCTCGGTGACTTGGGCGATCGACTTGCCCGTCCGAAAGGCTTCCCTGGCGACTCCGGCGGCCTGGGCATATCCGATGTGCGGGGAAAGAGCTGTGGCTAACGCCATGCTGTCTTCAGCATAAGATTGACATCTATCGGCATTAGCTTGAATGCCATCTAAACATCTTTTTTTTACTTCTGTTAGAGCATGACTTAGGATATCGATCATAAAACAGAGATTATAAGCTATAATGGGCATCATCACATTGAGTTCCAACTGTCCCGCCTGGACCGCTCCCGATACAGCCATATCACACCCCATCACCTGATAGCATACCATATTCAACATTTCCAGCATGGATGGATTGACCTTCCCTGGCATGACCGAGGAGCCCGGTGCGACTGCAGGCAGCTGAATCTCTGCCAAACCTGTTTTAGGACCTGAGGAAAGTAGGCGAAGGTCGTTGGATATACGAGTAAGCTCCAAAGCCAAATTTCTCAATCCCGCTGAAACATCAGCCATCGGGCGCATGCTCTGCATAGACTCTCTCAAATCTTCAGCCTGGCTCAGATCAAAACCTGTCCATTCAGAAAGATAGAACACCACTTTTTTTGCGTAACCAGGAGGAGTATTCAATCCCGTTCCTACCGCACTGCCCCCGATTCCCAAAGAAAGGAGGGAACGCGAGGCATTCGAGATAAAATTTTTACATTTTCTTAAAGTCATTCCGTATGCCTTGAATTCCTGTCCAAGACGGATAGGAGCAGCATCCTGGAGGTGAGTCCTCCCAGATTTCAAGACCAAATCAAACTCCTGTGCTTTTTTCGTGAATGTTTTGGCGAAATTTTCGAGAGCCTTAAAAAAGACATCTTTGAATAAAAAAAGAATGGCCAAACGCAAAGCTGTGGGGAAGACATCATTTGTACTCTGTCCCATATTCACATGGTCATTCGGATGAACCAATCTGTACTGCCCTTTTTCACCCCCCAATATTTCCTCTGCTCTGTTCGCTAAAACCTCATTGCAGTTCATGTGGAAAGAAGTCCCGGCTCCCATCTGAAAGACATCGACAA
>CAZWHQ010000096.1:0-6966 GCA_964633715.1 uncultured Eubacteriales bacterium | reverse complement strand
GCAGGGAGAAAACCTTGTGGGTGAAGATTTCTTGGATAATCTCGTCAGGAAAACGACGGGCTCGGTGAAAAACACCATTTGGCGCTGTATATCGGCCTTAATGGTATAAGTCTCCGTGTCGGGATTAAATTCGAATTTTGATTAGCCTTATGCCCATCGACACAGATGCAGAAAAGATGCCATTTTTTTAATATAATGCTTGACATAGCAGGGGGGGGTATGGTATATTATGATTGATAGGAGACTAAAGATTGATCAGAAGCAGTAAATTAAACGTAAGGAGGCAAATAAAATGTGGGGAGACCATATGATGTTTGGAGGTTTTATGTGGGTGTTCTGGATTGCAGTGCTTGTTGCACTATTTTTCCTTATCAAATGGGTAGTCCAACAAAAACCTAGCGACAAAAAACCAGAGGAAAATGCGCTGGATGTGTTAAAAAAGAGGTACGCAAAAGGTGAGATCGATAAGGAGGAATTTGAGCAGAAGAAAAAGGACCTATTATCATGAAGTTATTTTTTTTAGGGAGTGAGTTAAGTGGAAAATCTGTTCATCTATCTTAAAGAAGGAGATGAATTTCAATTTCCTCTTTCGAAAAAAAATATTTCTGTAGGGAAATTATCGGACAACGACATTCGTCTAAAGGATGCGTTCTGTTCAGGTCATCATGCTTTTCTCTATGCTGTCGAAAAGGGCTATATCATTCGAGATAATAAGAGTAAAAACGGAACATTTTTAAATGGAGCGCGAATCCTGGGAGAAGCCACGCTAAGAAAAGGCGACGAAATTCTGATTGGGACAACGCGGATTATTTTTGGGAAAAAAATATCTTCCAGATATCAATAAGGAGGGATAATGAAGTTAGTAAAGGCCTATATTAGAACTTTTATGGCCGATGATGTCATTAATGCATTAAAAGATCTTAAGGCACCGAGAATCACGGCTATTGATGTAAAAGCACTCGGAGATGAGATTGATCCGAGTGATCTTAAAATTTCTGCAGAATTAAGCTCTACATATACCACGATGGTAAAGATTGAGATCATTTGCACGGATAATTGCGTGGAACGAGTAAAAGCGACAATTCTGAAGTATGCAAAAACAGGATATAAAGGCGATGGTCTAATTGCCATTTCACTTGTTGAAGAGGCCCTCAGTATCAGAACGGGGAAAAATGGAGTCCTGCCATCTTTAGATTAGGAAATTGAATAGAAGTTAAATGACTTTTATATAGGAGGTGAATAAAAATGAAAGATCCGATTGTGAGAAAAAGAAAGATTGTTGTTGAAAATCTGGCCCGTTTTTCAGACATTAATCGGATTGAAGAGAACCTGATGAAGATAGCCGGAATGATTTCCGTAGAAGTAGATGTTCGAAAAAATGCCCTCAGATTAAAATATGATCTGCGGAAAACAAAATTTGAGCTTATAGAGAATCCGATAAAAGAATTGGGTTTAAAATTGTCTCAGAAATTTTTCCAAAGATTCAAAAGGGGAATGGCCAAATTCACTGAGCAGAATGAATTGGATAATCTGAATGCTCCATTATCATCATGTTGCAATGATCCTAAAGGAAATGTTCGGGATTGTAATAGTTGTATCACGCAAGGGAAAAATTTTTAAGTATCTATTATACTATAGTCGGGTATAGTAAAGATCACGAAACTAAATCCAATATATGGAGGAAAAAATGTTAATGGGCGGCATGGGAATCTTATGGATTCTAATTTTAGTCGGTATTGCTTTTTTGTTTAAAGAGAGCTTTCAGAGGAAAGGAGAGGGTGAAGTTAAAAGTCAAGCTAGTGCGGTTGAGGTCTTGAAACACAGATATGCTAAAGGGGATATCGATAGAAATGAGTTCGAGCAGAAAAAGAGAGATCTTAGATAAAAAATATTATGAAAGGAGGTGATTTAGGTGGCAGAAAGAGTGAAAGATTTTAGTGTGTGGCATGGAGTTTGATAGGGAGACAGCAAGCGGCACATTCGAGTACAAAGGAAAAACCTATTATTTTTGCAGCCTTGGATGCAGAGAAAAATTTGCAGCGGATCCTGAGAGATACATAACGCATGAACAAGAAGCACAGAAATAATCCCCCGCAAACAATCCGATTTTTTTTGAAGAATTATCGTGGTCCGGAAAGGAGGAATGTACGAATGAAGCAAAAATTCTACAGGGATCCTGTGTGCGGGAAGAAAATAAACCGCCAGAAGGCGCAGGCTCTTATTAAACATAAGGGATATAGCTATTTTCTCTGCTGCCCCCTTTGCCAGGAAGAGTTTAAGCAAAATCCTGGCAAGTACGCGAAACCTGAATATTCTTACAAATTACCAGACAGAGAAAAAAAGAAGGGGAGGAGAGTCAGATAGAAGACACACGAATTTGAATACGGGCAGACACGGGCAAAGCTGTATGGGGTGATATTAATTGATTAGCGACAAAGGAGGCTACAGTGGTGCTAAACAAAGAAGAGATCAAAAAGCTCTATCGTAAAAGAGCAAAACGGTATGATCTTTCAGCAAGTTTGTACTATCTCATTGGATTCCGGGAACATGCTTACAGAACAAAATCTGTGGAAGCACTCAACCTGAAGCCTGGAGATACCGTTGCGGATATCGGCTGCGGCACAGGTCTTAATTTTTCCTTGCTCCAAAAAGCTGTTGGCCCATCTGGAAAGATTATAGGCGTCGATCTGACAGATGAGATGATTGATCGAGCAAGAAAAAGGATAGAATGGAAAGGCTGGACCAATATTGAATTGGTCCGGTGCGATGCAACGTCTTTTCAATTTCCTGATGATCTAGGTGGCGTGCTTTCGACATTTGCGATCACTTTGATTCCGGGATACGACCGAATCATAAAAAATGGAGCAGAAGCTCTCAGCCCAGGAAAAAAACTTGTCGTGTTGGATTTTAAAAAGCCAGATAACATGCCTATGTGGCTGATCAAGTTGGCCGTGTTCCTTACCCGTCCTTTTGGAATCAGCCTCGAACTGGCTGAGAGACATCCGTGGGAATCTGTTTCCAGATATCTCGCCAGATTTTCACTCGAGGAATTCTATTTTGACTTTACGTATATTGCTGTAGGAGAGAAGAACTCCAGTGGAGAGGGAGGGTTTAGGATCTAACGAAGGAAGAATATGGAGGCTTAAATGACAGGCGAAACTCTTTCAGCATATGCTTACGGTCTATGGCCGGTTGTCATATTCAATGTTATCCTTTTTCTCTTCTTTGCCGTGGGCTTTTTAAGACCTAAAAAAAGATTCGAATGGCGGTCCATGGGCGCATTTTTAGGATTTTTGGTGGCACTTTTTACGGAAATGTACGGTTTTCCATTGACGATATTTTTGCTGACGTCGTGGATGGGAAAGAGCTATCCGGCTCTGGAACCGTTTTCACATCCAAGCGGCCATCTGGTTCTGGTCTTTTTAGGATTGGCTCACAGGTCCTTGGCTATGGTGATCCTTCATGTCATCACCAACGGGCTCATCTTCTTCGGACTGTATCTGATGTATCGAGGATGGATGAAGATTTATAAGGGAAAAGAAGACAGGTTGGTGACCGACGGCATCTACAGGACAATCAGACATCCTCAGTATATCGGACTGTTTTTTGTTACTACAGGCTTCTTGATCCAATGGCCTTCTCTAGGCACCGCAATTATGGGGCCCTTATTGATATTTGCCTATCATAAACTTGCCAGGAAAGAGGAAAAGGAACTGGAGGCAAAATTTGGCCGGGAGTTTTTGATGTATAAAAAAGAAGTGCCGGCTTATTTTCCGATGAAGATCATCGGCTAGATACTCTGGAGGTTAACAATGAATAAACAAGCGTTGGGGATGTCGATGGGATGTCCCAGATTAAAAGGCCTTTTTAATATTTATTTTTCTTCTGTTTGGTTGCCATATGTTTATGACGGAGGGACTCAAAAAGGCCGCAACCGTAGGAAAGATAAAAGAGGAGATGCATGAATAGGAGACTGACTGGATCAATATCCCGGAACGTATTCGAAATTTAAGTTTTAAGGAGTGAAAAATGTTCAAGGATCCTGTATGCCAGATGAAGGTTGAAAACCAGGAATATGCTTTTACATATCGAGGAAGAAAAATCTATTTTTGCTCCCTGGGTTGTCTTGAAAAATTCACGAGGAATCCTAGCAGTTATCCCACAAGGCAAAAGTACGAATTGATTATTGTTGGGGCGGGACCCGCAGGACTGACAGCAGGGGTGTATGCTTCCATTCTTAAGATAAATACGCTGCTTCTATCAACAGACATCGGAGGCCAGGCTGTCGACAGCACTAAGATAAGAAATTATATGGGATTCGACTTTATTTCAGGACCAGAGCTCTCTGCAAAGTTCCGAAACCAACTTCTGCATGAACACTACATTGATCACAGACTCGAAACCGTGATTTCTATCCGCAAACAGAGAAACGATTTTATCGTTAAAACCGTATCAGGCCTTGATTATAGGTCTAGGGCTTTGATCGCGGCCACTGGTATGCATCGCAATAAGTTGGGGGTTCCTGGAGAGAAAAAATTCAGTCGAAAAGGAGTTTGCTATACGGCTGGCCAAGATATCCCAATCCTTGCAGGGAAAAAAGTCATAGTTGTCGGAGGCGGGAATTCAGCCCTTCAAATCGCTTTGGAACTTAAAAAGCATAAAAGTGAGATCGCAATCATTTCGATAGAGTCCTTGACCGGTGATCCCAGATTGCGTGATGAAGTTCTGGCGATAAAAAACATCAAAATATACGAGCATCACACAATTTTGAAAATTGCTGGAAGGGATAAGATTGAAAGTGTTCATATGAAGGAATTATTTTCGAATGAGCGGATTCGATTGGATGCTGAAGCTGTGTTTGTGGCCATCGGTTTTTCTCCCAATTCATCCGTTATCAAAAATCTTGCTGACCTAAATGATAAAGGCGAGGTCGAAATCAATCCCGACTGCAGCACTAAAACTCCTGGCGTGTTTGCAACAGGTGATGTTACAAATGTTTTTGCCCGTAGGATAATTGTTGCCTCTGGAGAAGGGGCTAAGGCGGCTTTAGCTGCGAAGCAATACCTCATGGGAAAATAATAAAGGAAAGGCAAATTGTTAACTTCGAAGAAGAGTCAGAAAAGATGCCGGAATACAAGAAGCTAGATCGGAAATTTTTAGCGTATCGATCCTTGGCGGATTTTTTCATGCTCATTAGATCTAGAATAGTGATTAGACGAGAAAATAGTGATACGGGGGCCTGGCTGTCATAAACTGGAAAAGGGAAGATGAAGAATAGAAGAAATATTCAATCACCCAACAAATTTAAACGGAGAGCGTTTTTTAAAGCTACAGCAGTGGCATCTTCATCCATAGTTCTAAGTGTGTGCGGATTTAATGATGCCTTGCAAGAATATCTTCAAAAAGATTTCCGGTCGTTGTCAAAAAAGAAGATCGATCGGATCATTGGGCGATTGGAGGATAAATACACCCGGCAATACGGCAGAAAAATTACTGTTTCGGTAAAAGAGCCCCTCCCTGAAACATTTTTTGGATACGCCATCGATCTCGCCCGATGTATAGGCTGCCGCAGGTGTGTCTATGCATGCGTCGAAGAGAACAACCAATCCCGTAAACCACAAGTCCACTGGATTCAGGTTTTGGAGATGGAAAAAGAAAAAGGCATTGATTTTAGACACGCAGACCTTTATTACGAGCGCAAAAAAGTCCCGCATGAAGGTCATTTTTACCTGCCAATACAATGCCAGCAATGTAAGAATCCCCCCTGCGTGAAAAGCTGTCCCGTCAAGGCGACATGGACTGAAGCGGATGGCATTGTAGTTGTGGATTACGATTGGTGTATTGGCTGCCGAAGCTGTATGACTGCTTGTCCCTATGGTGCCCGGCATTTCAACTGGGGAAAAGTTAACTAGGATCCAGGAGATGTCAATCCCCATACCCATTATCTTGGTAATCGCCCCAGATAAAAAGGAGGGATTGAGAAATGCACATTTTGTATCCAGCGAGTCAGGGAGGGTCGTTATCCTGCCTGCGTCGAGATCTGTCCGGTTGGTGCCAGAAAATTCGGAAATCTTTTGGATCCAAACAGTGAAATCAGGTACATTCTTGAAAAAAAGAGGATCTTGATTCTTAAGGAAGAACTCAATACACAGCCCAAATTTTATTATTTTTACTGAGCATGGGGTAGCTGTGATTGACAAAAAATATAAATTATGAAATAATGCCTATAATATACATAGAATTAGTAAGCTATGAAATACAAATTATCATTAAATTAAAAGGAGAGTATCATGAGAAGAACAATGTTTGGGATTTTTTTTGTTGGTATGTTGGCCATCCTCGCCATGACGTTACAACTTGACGCTTTTTCCTCTGAGGAGGGAGTTGTCACTCTTAGAGGCGATATCATTGACAATATGTGCGCCAATGCCAGTAAAGACAATCTGGCCGAGTTTGTAAAAACGCACACAAAAGAATGTGCGTTGATGACTCACTGTGTCGCCAGCGGATTCTCGATCTACGCCGATGGCAAACTTCACAAATTTGATGTGGAAAGCAACAAGAAGATTGAGGAGTTCCTGAATAAATCTGCCAGCAAGCTGCAAGTGGTGATCACGGCAAAAAAATCAGGCGATGAATATTCGCTGGTATCAATCGAGAACCAGAAGTAGTTGTAAGTTTTAAATTTATAAAGATTTCCTTTTTGTGCTTGCGACAAATTTCTCAATATTTTTCCCAATTTTCGCCTGCTGACATCCTGGAATAGGGGTATCACACCAAATCCGACGAGGGCAATGACTCAAAAAGCGACACAAATCTCCTGAAATCTACAAACCATAAAGTTATAGCTAGACTCCGCCCTTGAATCAGAAAAAAAACAGCCACAGAGTCTCTCAGAAATATTTCCCGCTCTCCTCAGCTGCCATCAGGAGATCCTTCTGGACATGATGAGACGGGGGTGGCCGT
>CAZWHQ010000095.1:0-7355 GCA_964633715.1 uncultured Eubacteriales bacterium | reverse complement strand
TTATCACTGAAAAACTTAAAAAATGGGAATATGAAATTTAGGCGGTGGATTTGGGTAAAGTTTCTTGTATTGACATCCCGTTTTTGTTTGATTTATGATTCATCCCGACACCGTTCAATCCCGTAAAAACGAAGTACAGGAGGGTTATATCATGGAACTTTGGCGCCGCGTTTTTTTGGTCTTTGGAATCCTGGGGGCTGTTTCCCTTTTTATGTGGGTTTCCCTCAAACCTGTCGTCCTGGTCGATCTTGTTGATTTTGTCGAGGAACAGGAAAATCAAAGCCAGTGGACTGAGCGGGGCTTATACCTGGCCCAGCTTCCTCTCGAAGATTTTATTTCCGAGATCACTAAGGATAAAGTTCTTCAAGTCGAGGGTCCGGTTTGGGAGGCTTTTTTCGACGGTGTGACAGCCGCCAGCACCGGCTGGCCGGAAGCCGGCAAGGACTGGGTGCGTCATATCCCAAGCAATAAGAGGGACTGGGATTATTCGACCCGGACTCTTTTTTTCCGGCGGAATGATTCGCCTATGGATCAGATTGTGTCCCACTTCACATACGACTTGCAGCAGTCCTACATATTTCTCTCCCGAAACGGGAAAAAGGACTACCTGGAATTGACCTACCGGAACTACGGCCATAACAATTTCCTTCTCGGTTCAGGATTTAACTCGACAAAACCACCGGACTATATGTTCCACCCCTACCGCCCGCTGAGCCTGGTTTTTCTCCTCGCTGGATTGGCCCTCTATCTCCTTCTCCCTGGTCCCAAAAGGAAGGAGAACGCCGTTTTCTACCCCCGGTGGAGGCTGATTATTGGGGACATTCTCACTCTTCTGGTGACGGTGCCGTTTTTTACTCTGCCCATCCTGATTGCAGGAGGAACTCTGCAGGCTTTCACTTTGGGAGTTTTCCTTCTCCCGGTTTTCTATCTTTTGGCCGGGCTCGGATTGTGGATGCTCTGGCTTATGGGATGGTTCGGGGCTTTCTCCCTTCAGATTCACCCCGATGGACTGGAACTGGAAACAATAGACGGCAGGGATTCGCTCCCCTTTACCAGACTCTCCTTTTATCAGCCGCTGGTTGCAAAGCCGCCTAAATGGCTTGTGATCCTGAGCTGGCTGGGGGCCATGGCCGGGAAAGGATCAGCAGCAGCGGGAGGAGTGGGCCGGGCTCTGATTCTGAGCGGGACGGCCTACCAGGGAGTAAACATTGGGCTTAAGGACGGCACGACCCGGTATCTTTGGATTTCCGATCAGATGGGAAGTCAAGCCCTGAAGCGGGCCGAAAGCATTCCGGCCGCCCTGGAAAAAGCCGGAGTTCCGAGAAAGGAGGAGCCCAAAATCATCCGATCCATCGGCATGAAGTACGGTGAAAACTTAAAAGGAAATTTGCGGCAATCACGCCGGAAGAAGGTCTTCATACTGGTCTGGGTGATTCCCCTTATCCTCATGGCTGCAGCGGCCTGGTTTGGCTCCGCCTCCTCTGGTTCCGTCCCTAGCCAAGAGACCGTTGTAAAGGAACCCGCCTTTGACGCACAGTCTGTTCCCAGCACTCCAGCCGTTTGGGAAAAGGATTTCGGTGGAGAGGAGGAGGGCGGTTCCAGTTTTGGCGCGGCCGTAAAGAGGACAAAGGATGGCGGGTATCTGGCAGCCGGACACTCAAACAATTTTAATACGGAGATGGTCACGGATTTTGATTTCTACGCCCTCCGGACGGACGATTCCGGGATACCGCTCTGGGAGCGCACCTACGGAACAGAACAGCCTGAACAACTGAAATCTATTTGCCCGGCTTCAGACGGAGGATGGCTTCTGATCGGCGAAAGAGAGCGGATGTATGCCCAGTTTCTTGGAGAAAGCTCCGATATTTATCTTGTCCGTATTGACCGGAATGGGGAAAAACTCTGGGATACCGCTTATGAAAGCCAGGCGGCATTCGAGCGGGTTTTTTCGGCCCGCGAAACAAAGGAGGGAGGATTCGATCTTCCTGTTGTGATAGACGGCACTTTTTCGATTCTCCGGATCGACCGGAACGGACAGCTGACCGGCGAGAGGGAACAGACGGCCGTATACGCGGGCGGCGGGAGTGAAACTTTCTGGATCTCCCCGATCAGCACCGGAGGATACATCCTGACCGGAGAAGTCCAGTATGCAGGGAGCGGATTCAAGGAGCTTTTTCTGGTCAAATTCGATGCCCAGGGTTCCAAGGTTTGGGAAAAGACTTTCGGAGGCCCCAGAAAGGAAAGCGGGTCTTTCGTTATCGAGCTGCAGGACGGCGGTTTTGCCGCCGCAGGTGTGACTGAATCAGCTCAGGACGAAAACGGCGATCTCTACATCGTCCGGACCGATGAATCAGGCGAGGAGGTATGGATCCATTCCTTTGGAACAAACGCGGCTGAATCCGGCGTTTACATCATCGAGGCCGCAGGGGGAGGCCTCTTTGCTGCCGGAGAATGGAACATGGAGGGTTCATCCGGATCCGGCATTTACCTTGTCAATATCGACGCGGGGGGAACTCTGCAATGGGAAAAAACATTCACGCAGTCCGGCTTTGACTATCACCCCGCATCCATCGTAGAAGTCGAAGATGGGCTTATTGTCTGCGGCACACGCGGGTACGGCGATTTCGAACTGCGGCTCAGCCTGGTTAAATTCCTGAAGAATTAGGTCTTTTTGCCCTGGTGATGGAAGAGACGATTCACTTCAGATAGTCAGGAGCCTTTTTATCCACCCAAACTAGGAGAGTGAAAATGTCTGCCGGAATTTGATCAAAGTCTCCCCTGAGTCTTGTGAGGTGTTTTTTTCTGTCATAATCTGCGACGAGGGATAAGTTGCTCTTAATCCTGGGAATCTTCCAGGAAGGGAGAAACAGCTTTCTTTTATGGAAGTCTGGTATCTCCACACTCACGCGAAACTTGAAATCCTCGGCTGGCGGCCAGGTCCTGATCGGATAAAGCAGGTAGTCGATCCCGGTTATCCCTTTTTCCGGCCATGCACTGAAATAGCCGTGGCCCCTCTCCTCGACATAAAATCTCTGCCGGTATGTAAGGATGAGGCTGTTTCGTCCCGGTTTTAACGTTATTCTGAAACCGGCCAACGGGAAATCATTCTTGTTCGTATCAACAGGCGCCTGCCAATCGAAGATATCCCTGATGGACAAATTTCCCAAATATTCCCCGGTCAAGTCCGGTGTGGTCTTTTTGCCGATCCGATCGAGAAACCGGCCGTAAAATTCGGGTAAAAAAGAGGACCTATGGTGCACGAGAAATTTAAGACACTCCAACTTGGCTTCGTCTTCGGCTGAGAATTCGACCGGAAGAGGAGACCCATTCAAGGCCACCTCCAGCGCCTGGATATCCAGGGCGATAAAGTGGACGGGAAGAGTCACTTCCCCTGGCAGCCGGCTGTCAAACTCATAGGTCACGGTAAAGGAGACCGTATCTTCCGGGGACAGGGCACGGATGTCCATATCCGGAAATACAACACGGATCTCTTCTCCCAAAAGAACAAGGCCCGGCTCTCCATTCTCCAGCTTTAAGGCGCCGCTGAATAAACCGTCCATCTGAAAAGGAGCACGGAGGTTTGCCCACAGAGGAAATCCCAGTAAAACCAGGAAGAGAGTCCATAAAAGAAAACGGCTGGCTTTAAATTCAAAGCCGAATGACAGCCGGCCGGGCCGGCCTTGCCGGGATATTCCTCTCATCAATTTTGATCATAGGGGATTGAATGAGACCCTGTCAAGAGTCATTAAATCACTTGACACTCAAATCTCTTACAATTAGAATTTTCATGTTGGCACATCAAAGGAGGTTTTTGAAATGATCAAACAGATAACAAGATGTTTCCTATTGATTTTTTCTGTGGCCATTATGGCATTCCCATCCCCTGCTAAACAAAATACGGGAGTCTGGAAACTTGTAAATGATGCACCTATTGAAGATATGCACCCGGCTAATAAGGCTCATATGGATCAGGGGGGGAAAAACCGCTATTCCGTCACTCCAACAACACAAAAAGCAACCATATACCATCATCAGACCCAAGAAGTGAGCACTTACACCTGCACTTCAACCTGGACGTCACCCCCGGCTGAATTGATACCCGGAGAGACCATTATGTTTAATATCGGTGTATCCATAGAAGGCACACCGGGAAAGAGTGGTTATCTGGTCTACGGCGAGGGAATTTTTATGTACGTAGGCGTGGAATTTTGGACGGAAGAAGGGGCCTGGGTTGATGGGGGGAATCTCTTTCATACAAAATGTGAAGCCGGAATCATCGGAAAAAACTTCAACGCCAGCAGCGAATGCCGGAATCTTGAATGGACAGTACCTGGCGGAAACACACGAGCGCTGATGCACATCCTCTTTAGGGCAACCGGTGTTACAGGAACAAACGGGCACCGGTATGTTTACAAGTTCGAGCCCGGAGGAGGAGGAACTCCACCACCTCCGCCACCACCCGAAAAAAAGAAGCCAAATCCTCCAGAGGATACCGGACAATTGTCCTCAAAATGTGATCTGGCATTGCGAAAAAACGCCCGCCAATCCAGCACAGCCTATGGACGTTCAGCAAGGAGAGCCGTGGATGGAAATACTTCCGGAATCCCCTCTGACAATTCGATCACTGAAACTGATATACAAAAGGAAGCCTGGTGGGAGGTAGACCTGGGAACCCTCTGCCAAATCACCCATCTCTATCTCTGGAACCGAACGGACCAGTATGCCTACAGACTGAGCAACTTTTATCTGCTCGTTTCCAAGGATCCCTTTCCCGAAGACATCCTCGATGAAATCATCAAGGATCCGGATATCTGGAAATATAAATTTAATGGTCAGGCTCCTGAAACACAAAGGATGGATGTGAATTTCCAGGGCCGCTATGTCAGGATTCAACTCATCGGCACAAACGTACTCGCTCGAATTGGTACGAATATTTTATCTCTCGCTGAAGTGGAAGTCTGCGGGTGGGCTTTGGAGACTCCTCCGGTCATCCCCCCAGAGGAAACAGCAGGAGCCAAAAAACAGGGTGAGACAGAAATTATTGCACGCATCATTGGGACCAAGGGAAATTGTGAAGCAGAATGGGGAAATTTCACTGTTCCGGTAGGTCAGGAGGCCTCAGGCTTTCGCTACAGCGGACTTGAAAGCGGTTTTAACTGTGAAACAGGGGAAAAAGTAATACGTGAAGGATTCACCATCCACAAAGACGATTTTGCAGGATCCCGGGTGTACAGCTATCTAGTGAACAAAGAGGGCCAAGTCTTTGAATCAGGTGGACCACTGAACGCCCTGGTCCTCACTCCGGGAAAATACATTATTTCCGTCGACGGGGGATACGACGCTGAAGTGATGGTGTTTTATAAGCTCAAATAGATGGCCTCGAAGACCAAAATTCCCCCTGGAAAAAAAAGATGAGGTATCAAACCTTCTTCATTGGATTTGCGGGGTCAGACCAAGCAATCTTGTTCATACAAAATGATATAAGCTAAATACAAGTACGATAATAGATCTTAAAGTCTTTTTTTCCCCATAAATCGGGCTTCTAAGACCATTGCGCGGAAATAAACACATCTCCCCTACTAAGATTCAAAGTGGATTTGACCCTGTTTTTAAATCTTGGTTTATGCGTTAAATTTTTTCAATTTGAGTACTTAATTCAAGGATTTGGATGCCATATTATACTTCAACTCTATTTTTCAAGGTCAACTCGCCTTCTCAGCCAATCTGTCATCTTATCAAGATAGCCTGGGATGAATTCAGTATCCGAATCCGGGACAGTCAGGAAATGGCTTGCATTCTGGAAGATCTTTATTTCGTAGTCTGGATGATTGGAATCAGCGAGGTATTTTTTCAACCTCATTGCACTCTGATTCGGTGGCAGGAATGAATCTTCTTGTCCCCAGATCGCAAGGACTGGGCACTTGATTTGGGATACTTCACGAAATAGATTTCGGTCAAAGTCACGATTGTACCGCCCTCCTTCCATCAGCGAGAAAAAATCGTCCACCTTCAAGTTGTTAACCGCTTGTTGAAGAGCACCTCCAAGTTCCACTGTTCTGAACCATCGTTGAGTCTCGAATCGAGCTATGACCTGTTTAAGTGAATCCAACAGTACTTGCTTTTTTTGCCTGGTCAGATCCTCTCTTTGCTGCTTTGCAATGTCAATAAATGCGACCCAGTTATCATCCTCCCATTGATGGGTCCTGTTTTCAATCAAGGGCCAATCGAGTATTTCGGCACCGCTCAGGAATACAAACGCGATCTCCTTGAATGTTATTGCCTTTGTTATCTCGTCAGGTGTGAGTCCCTGTTTTTGGCCCATCTTTTCGGCGCTGTATCTCAATATATCGAGTACTGAGCCACCAATCGGGCCTGATACCGCTATCACAAATGTGACTTGGGGGGCTTTTGCGGCAGCCATTAGTGCGACGTCTGCTCCTTCGCTACCTCCAAAAAGGCCGACCGATGTTGATTGAATACTGGGCATTTTTCGGAGATAATCGACGGCACGCAGCGCTTCAATGGCTCTCTCATCCCGAGTCTGAAGAAGTGCGTTGCCGGTTGAAGTGCCCGTTCCAGGACTGTCATAGACCAAGGCAGCTATGTTGTTGGCTGCGAAGTGTTTGGCTAGTTTTATCCTCAACGGGCCTCGTTTGCTTCTGTCACTGCCTGCAAGAATCACTACCGCTGGGCAATCAGCTTTTGAGGATGGCCAGAACAAAGTCCCTTCCAAGAGTGCTTCCCCATTGGAGAAACGGATCTCTTCTTCTCTGGTGGAGGTCTTCTTTGCCACACCACTTGAAGCATCTTCTTTGGCAACAAAACCTTCGCAAGACAAAATAAAGAGCTGAGGCAGAATCAGTAATGCCAGAATCACAGACCTACGATTACCCCTTTGAATGTTTTTCATTCCTTTGACCAGCAAAGCATTTTTTTCATATTGGAAGAGTATTTTGAATATTTCATGTTTGTATCTGAACTCTCATTATTTTTCACACACCTGATTGAGTGTTGAAAAGTCTATAGGACATCAAATTAGAGGAGCTCTAAGTTTCAAATTGTTTTTAGTCTCATGATTAATTCTCTTTTATTTTATTGGTTCACTTCTATAATGTACGGAATTCATCCTAAGTGGTTCAATTGTGGTTTAATAAGTACTTTTTATGCCCTCAAATTTTACTTGAATATTCAACCAGAATCTTTCTGAGGTTCCAAAATATTTCGATAACCGGAGAGCTGTATTGGCGGAAATAGCTCGTTTTCCATGAACAATCTCATTTATTCTTATTGGAGGAACTGATGTACCGCGTGTTGTTCCATAATTTTGAGAGGTTTTTAGAGCAGTATGAACACCG
>CAZWHQ010000094.1:0-7503 GCA_964633715.1 uncultured Eubacteriales bacterium | reverse complement strand
TTAAGTGCCTCTTTACGGCTACGGGAACTGATGTGAAAATTGAAGGCAAGATCGAAGGAGATAAAATGACCGGTACTTTGGCTGTCTATGAAGGAACCGAACTGATAGATGAAGGCACCTTCGAATCCACAAGGAAATAAAGATAAAGGGGAAGTCCCTTTTGCCGAATCGTTTGAAGGTCAGTCAAGAATTGTCGCTGGTATGAGTGTTTTCCCTTCGTATTATTTCTGCATTCAGTTTTTTTGTTCCATCATAGAGAATTATAGTGAACATCAAACAGGTTAACGGCCCAGGAATAAGGCTGTATTTTATCGAATTATAAGCAAAAGCATTGATAATCAGCACAATGAGGCCTATAACTCCAATAATAAGCATCATCCAAAATAAACGCTGTGACATTTTCTTTCTTTTGTGCAGTGTTTCAGAGGGGAGGTCTTCCAGTTTTACTTTGGCCATGTTTCTCTCCTCAAAGATTCTTATATTGGAAGAGATTATACTATACCATGAGCACCGAGAGACACAATCGTTAAAATTTCATAGGGATCCACAGACTCATGTGAACGAGTCATGTGTCAAGATAAAAACAAGTTGAGTTATCCGATCCACATATACTTATGATTGCAGTATTCATGGCCCTGCATCAGTGTTTTATCCCGAACCAGTTTAATTTTCAGATTAAAGTCCGAGGCCCAATTGTAATCGCCCCAACAGACCGCTGCATATCCTATATCTCCGGCTTTGTAAGGCAGAAAGGCTTCTGCAGAAAGACAGTCAGTCACTTTAATTTCAAAGACTGTATCAGAGTCCTCAATAATTTCCATGGTTAAACTTGCCAACATTCCAGGATCTCTAAAAATACTGATGTAGGATTTAAAATCTGAGTTTCCAAGCCTTTTAAGGTCTTCTTTCGCCTGCTCATGCATACGTTCTTCTGTATTTTTTTTGATCAGCTCTATCACTCTTTCCTCACCGATTTCTTTTTGTAAAAATCTGGCAAACCTGATGAAGCTTCGTTGACTGATACTCGCATATCTGCGGTATGTCCAATCAGGTCCTGGTATTTTCTTGTCAAACTTATGCACTTCTTCTTGCAAAAAAGAGTTGGGCAAAATTGGGGATTTTGCAATAACCTGGCTTGCAGCCAAACATGATGCGGCACAAACAGGTACGGTTTTTGTTAAAAAATCTCTGCGACTTGACAATTTTTTGTCTATTCTTTTCATATTTTCCTCCAATCAAAGAAAATTTTGTTCAAAAAGATAAGAGAAACAAAAAATAAAAATTTTATTTATTCCTCTATTTAAGTTATAAGCAATAAACATGCCAAAAAATTCTCTTGAGGATATTAATAGAATTTCAATACTATTTGTCCATTCTCGGACAACTCATGTACGCATCTGGACAGAGATTCAATGCCTCCCTGTTTACCTCACCCCACGGTTCGCTCTTCAATATAACAAAGGTGATCGTACTGATGCAAAGCCAAATCGTGAATTCAAAGCAACGAAGTTCTTTCTATTTTTCCAATAAAAACACGGTCTTCATCATTTCAGGATTCGATTTATAAAAATCAAGTGAGTTTTCTATTAAATGGCCCAATTACTTGACGGTCCGAACGTCATTTTAAGAGAAAAAAAATTCCAAGGGATGTTTTAGAAGAATTAGCCATCGTAGGAAAATATTCTCCCACCAACAACTTCAATATCGATGTGATTTTAGTGGATAGTGAGGATGTGATTGCAGAATTGGATGCCTTATGTCTGAAAAAGGCAAAACGGATGTACAATTTGTATTTTCGACACAAATGGATCCTGTCCATCGGGAGATATTTGTCACCTGAATATGACAAGCAAAGAGTTAAATTCGAAGAAAACATTAAAAAAAATACCTTGTTTTGTGGAGCTTCTAATCTGATGATTTTGATTGCCGATCAACGGATTAAACTAACAGAGCTGAGCGCACAAATCTTTCTCTATAATATTCAGCTGTATGCAAAGACATGGGGAATCGGTTCCCGACAGTCAAATGCAAGAAAATATTTCTTGAGTCACGATTCAAAGGCCAGAAAGATCTTAAAAATTCCTGACAAAAGACATATTCAAGCCATTCTGTTCTTAGGCTATCTCTCTCTTGAATACGCCAACAAGGTAGAAGGGAGAAAGCCTCAAATCTATTTCAGATAGGACATATAATCTTGACCTGACCATTAATTTGACTTGCTGTGGAGTTGAATCCCATTCAGTTCCAGCGAAAAATGTCCTGCTCTAAGGAGAGGCCGATGAGCTTTTTCCTGAGAAGCAAGGACAAGACCTCATGGGTAAAGAGAGAAACGAGATAGTGAGAGTTCATATTTCGGCTTTACACCCATCCCTAAAGTCCATAAACTGGCCTCTTGAGTTTTTTTCTGAAGGAGGGATAGATATGAAATACCCCTTGTTCCGCAACCACGTTTGGATCGTTTTTTTCATTATCGTTTGTGCCATAGTTCTTACTTCTCTCTCGGCCGTCTACGCCGAGGAGACCCAATCGGCCAAAACCTTGCGCTTTGTTGTCTCATTTCCCGAGAACTACAGCAGTGAGCCCCTGACCGGAAGGATGTTCGTTATCTTGGCCCGCGACGGCGAGAGACAGCCGCGGATGCAGGTCGGACGTTACGGAGTTCAGTTCTTCGGTGTGGATTTCGAGAACCTTAGGCCAGAGCAAAAGGTCGTTTTCGATGATACTATCCTCGGTTATCCCGCCAGGAAGATGTCTGCCCTTCCGGCCGGGGACTACGTCGTCCAAGCGGTTCTCAACAAGTACACCCGTTTCGACCGAGCCGACGGCCACACCGTCTGGATGCATATGGACCAGTGGGAGGGCCAGCGCTGGACCCGATCACCCGGCAACGCCTTCTCCATACCGATGAAGCTCACCGTCACAGCGGAGGGGGTAGGGAAGGGGCCTGTCGTACTGGAGACGACCGAGGTCATACCACCCATCGAACTGCCAAAAGACACGGAGTGGGTCAAACGCATCCGGATCCAGAGCCAAATCCTGACTGAATTTTGGGGGCACCCCATCACTATTGGTGCGACGGTCCTATTACCGAAAGGATATGAGGAGCACCCGGACGTCCAGTACCCAACAATCTATCAGCACGGCCATTTCTCTAGGCGGAATCCCTTCGGCTTCTCAGAACGGTTTGACAACGAGTTCTCAGGGGCCTGGAATTCGTCACGGTTCCCGAGGTTCATCGCCGTAACCATCCAACACCCGACACCTTATTTTGACGACTCCTACGCCGTCAACTCGGCCAATAACGGACCCTACGGCGATGCCATCCATGAGGAACTCATTCCGGAGATCGAGCGCCGCTTCCGCTGCATTCCCAAGAGCTACGCCCGGGTCCTCACAGGTGGATCGACAGGCGGCTGGGAGTCCTTCGCTCTACAGGTATTCTATCCTGATTTCTACGGTGGGACGTGGTCCTTTGCCCCCGATCCCTTGGATTTCCGCAACGTGGAGGGGATCAACATCTACGAATACAAAAACGCCTTTGAGAAGGAGTATGACTGGTACAAAGTGCCCATCATCAACACCCGGGTTCCGGGGACAGGCGAGATCCGCCTAACCTCGCGCCAACGGATCACCATGGAACTCGTCAACGGGACGAAGGGACGGTCCGGGCAGCAACTGGACGTCTGGAGCTCTGTTTTCGGACCGGTAGGTGAGGACGGGTACACAAAGCCTCTCTTCGATAAGGTGACGGGCAACATCGATCCTGAGGTGGCTTCGTACTGGAAAGAAAACTACGATCTCAGATATATCATGGAGAGCCGCTGGAAGGAGCTCGGCCCCAAGCTCGTCGACAAGATCCATGTCATCTGCGGAGAAATGGACAATTTCTTCCTCAACATCGGCGTCCGCTACATGGAGGAGTTCCTGATGGGCCCCAAGAATCCGTACCGGACCGGGACCTTCACCTACGGCGTCGGCGGCCACGGCTGGCGGCCGTTATCGTCGGTTGAGCTTCTCCAGACCATGGCCCGCCACATCACGGCCCATGCTCCTGAGGAGGAGGATACGCAAGTCTGGCGCTATTGATATTGATCAACAGGGATACTACCGCTGCAAATATCCTTTTCGTTCCAGATGTATTCGGCAAACCACTGCCAGTAGTGCCACTTGGCGGCGACTTGCTCTTTAGGATGTGAAATTCCGTAACCAAAATCATTGATCTAGAAATACCACGCGATACAAGGATTTGGATTTATTGCTGTTCAAATGAGAACAACGATTGTTCGATAATGGACAAATTGTATGAGGTAAAATTTAAGAACGTCCCTACAATAATATTGGCATAATTATTGCTTCTCAAATAATAAAATGTTAGAGATTATCCGTTCATCCTGAGAGGAGGTTAAAAATGAAGAGAATAATTGGAAAAGTTTTTCCGATCGCATTACTCATTGGGATAATTTTTGCTGGTGGTATCGATTTGGATTCAGAACTCGTTCCGGGATCGTGTACTATTTTTGCCGCCTCGGTTGGAAATACGGCCCTATATGGCAACAACGAAGATTACAATAACCCAAAAACCTACTACTGGGTGAGGCCATCCGGTAAAAACATATATGGTGGAGTATATGTCGGATTTGACAACTTTTCTCCTCAAGGCGGCATCAATGAGAAAGGACTCGCCTTCGATTACAACGCCCTTCCGGAAACTCCTTTAAACCTACACAAAGAGCTTCCTAATAAGGGGGCAATCATGAGGAAAATCCAGCAAACATGCGCGACCGTAGAGGAAGCCATTGCCTTGGCAAAAAAACACAACTGGGGCACATCGCTCAGATGGCAAGTCCTTCTGGCTGATTCCACAGGAGATGCAGTTGTTATCAGTGCCGGATCGGATGGAGAACTTGCGTTCACCAGGAAAGCAGAAGGAGATGGCTATCTGATTTCAACAAATTTCAACAGGGCCAATCCAAAAAATACTTACAGAGGAAGTTACCCCTGCTGGAGATATGATAAAGCTGAAGAGATGTTAAGTGAGATCAAAAAAGAGGAGGACCTCACAGTTAAATATTTTCGTGATATACTCGATGCAGCTCATGTTGAAAGTTCTACAGGAAATACACTGTACTCGAACGTCTTTGACTTAAAAAATGGTGTCATTTATCTGTACTATTGGCACCAGTTCGAGGAAGTCGTAAAACTCAATGTGGCTGAAGAATTAGCCAAGAATACCAAATCCACTCGCCTTAGAGACCTTTTTTCACAAGAGACGGTGCAACGAGCGGATGATGAACTCCAGAAATATAAAAAGAAAAAATAAGGAGATTTTTGAAAATGAAAAAAATACTCTCTATAACTTCAATATTTTTGGTATTTGCCTTTTTTTGTTCTTGTGCACAACAGAAGGAATTTACGTTACTCAAAGGCCCCTACCTTGGCCAGAAATTCCCAGGCTTAAAACCGGAAATCTTTGCTCCTGGGATTATTTCAACAGAACTGCATGAAAGTTCCTCTGGTTTTAATGTTGACAGCACTTTTTTTATATTTCAACGAATAGAAGACAAAAAAGTCATCACGTACGAAATGGAACGCAAAAACAGACAGTGGACAAAACCCAACGTTGTTCCCTTTGCTCATATGATGAGAAACGGCGATTTTGTTTTTGCACCAGACGGAAAAACCCTTTATTTTCAATCCAATGTGCCTATCGAAGGATTGGAATGCGAAGGAACGGTTTCAAATATCTGGATGACCAGAAAAACTGAAACAGGTTGGACAGAGCCGAAATACCTTGATTTCACAATAAATTCAAAATGGCTGGACAGCCACAAAATCAGGAAATCGTGATATCTACTGGGTGGACGCAAAGATTATCGATAAATTAAATCAATCTGGACAGCAGTAGTCACTTGTAAGTCAATTTGATAACATAAGATTAAATGGATTCAAATAAAATGGAAAAATTTGACTTTTTAATAGGGAATTGGGATTTGGAATACAATATTCCAAAAAGTACATTTAGTGAAGCAGCCTCAGGAACCGGGACGGGAATATTCAAAAGAGCCCTTGAAAATAAATATGTTTATTTTGATTATTTTTCATTGATAGATAATAAAAAAGGGCAGGCGCATGCAATCTTCGCTTGGGATGAAAAAGCGGAAATAATTAGATTTTGGTGGTTTGAAAGCTCGGGGAATTTCCAGACGGCAACCTGTAAATTTATAAATAAAGACACACTCTTTTTGAATTGGCATGACACATTATTGAGACAAACATTTAAAAAAATAGGTCCCGATAAAGTAGTATTAAGAATGGAAAACCCAGACTCAAAGGGCCATTATGAATTAATATTAGAAGTAATCTTCACAAGGAAATAGTGCTACTTAACATTCTTCGCTTCTGTCTCTAATTGCAGCTGGCAAGTTATCTCTGTACCTATTGGTGTTTTTAACACCCACTATTATCAATGGTGGAATTTCTCCGGTAGCATCAAAATCCTCCTCGTCAAAAAAATAATTCATAAAAACTTCTTTCTGAGTGGCAATACAGGCTCCTGGGTCCATAGAGGTACTCCCTCCCAGAAAAGCGATGGCTACAGCAGGATGTTCGACTGTCCCGGCCTTCATAAAGGCCTCTGCGAGGCAGTCTCCATTCTCGATCCAGAAACTGCCTGTGCTGCATGCCGCACCATGGATGATGGGAAATCCTTTATCATAATTCTTAAGATTGGCTGCATCTTCTCGTGAAAAAGGCAGGCTTGCGAATGCTGTTGTACTGCCATGACCGTGATGGGCGATAAAATTTACTCCGGTTTTTTCAATCGCATCACGTATTTTTTCTGTAATGTTGTTGTCCGATTCCATTATTTTGATCACTTTTTTGAAATAATCCGGGTGGGATTTTAGAGCCACTTCCAATTTTCCCGCATGGTCAATCCCGTCAAATCCTGTCATTGAGGCAACAACAGCATTGGCAATCCAACCAAAATTCTCAAAATCACCTTTTTCATACTTAATGATCTTGTTAATCTGGTTTTTAAGTTCTGTGACCGTGTTTACAGATATTCTCGATATCAAGGCATCTCCATCAGGTCATCTCCATCCAGAAGGGTGTAACTTGGATCTGAAGGATACCCTTCTTCTTTGTAAGGACTTGAATTGGGAGCGCGAAGCATAATGCTGGGAACATCATCGATATCTCCTACAAGAATAATGTACATGAGGCCTTCACTGTCGTATTTTTCTTGAAGCTTCTGTTTTATTGCATCAACACCTTTCTCAACTGATTCGGTATCCAGTTCCACATCAAGTCCTCCCGCCTTTTTCCACACTACATATTTATCCAAAGCGCTCTCATATTTTGGAGTCGTAATTATGAGCATCTTGTTTCCACTCAATGAACCTGTCTCGCCAAGGATTTTTTCCGGTTTGATAACGAAAGCATCCATACTAGTGTCAAGTCAATTTAATATTATTGGGTATATGGCTTGACTTCAACCCAGGT
>CAZWHQ010000093.1:0-7588 GCA_964633715.1 uncultured Eubacteriales bacterium | reverse complement strand
GGGCTTGATCAAAGGAAAGCCGCTTGAGAGATAGGACCGGTCTTATCATGTATTTCAAAACATTAAGGTTATCTGTAATCCTTTTCATCTTTTCGCCGGCGATATCCAGGATACCCAGATCAACACGGCTCTCAGCGAGTATGAACCGGCTGGTGTCGTCCGGATCGTCAAAACGGAGCACGCTGGTACTTGTTTCCCCTTCACGATCCAGAAATTTTTCATAGATATTGGGAATTAAATAAAGAGGATTGTCATCGATTCCTGGATTGTCGTTTTCCTCGCTTTTGGGAATAAGGGGAACAATCAAATTTTTCCCATCCTGAGTCCATCTGGGGATATCTCTTCTAAAGAGTGTAGATTTTAGCTGATTTCCCTGGATAGATTTGACCTTGGGATTTGGGGCTGCAGCGTTTTGACAAATCCAAAGAGCAATACTTCCATCCTTATCACCGTAAAAAGCAAGATCCTTACTGTTTGGAGCCCAGACAGCATGCCAAAAACTTCGCTTATAGGATTTGCCATTTGTGATCCGAGTGATCTCACCTGTTTTTGTTGAGGCGATCCATATATCTTGACGGAGGAAAGTGATTGGAATTCTGCCGGGAAGCCTCCTCAGGTCCCCAAGGGGATATATGTCATCTTCTTTGAAACTCCGGGCAATGGTAAAAGCGACCCACTCCCCGTCCGGAGAGATATCATAATGTTCATAATAGGGTCTGGATATCGATTGAGTGTCCATCAAGGTACCGAGGAATTTATCGACGTCTTTGTTGCTGTTGTCCTGTGCGCTTAAAAACGAGAAGAAGAATAGAGAAGCATAACAAAGGATAACAAGAATTTTTAAGTTATTAATTCTCATAATACCTCCTCTGGAGATGTTGAATCTAATTATTCACTTTTCCCTAATTTTAGATCTTGGTTAATGTGGTAGGTCTTTCCAGGTTCAGTACTGAATTCCAGGATATGGGTGCCGTAGACCAGCCTGCAGGGACTGCCGTTTTTGGAGTGGATAACTGCCTCGGAAAGTTTTCCGGCCTTCCAGCTGATTTCGACTACAAATCCTCCCCGTGCACTTATTCCTGAAATTTTCCCATCCGGCCAAGCGTCCGGTAAAGCCGGCAGAAGTTGGATCTTGTTGGGATCGGATGCCATCAGCATCTTGATGACAACGGCCGGCAGGCCTCCGCTGATATCCATATTAAACAGTGTTTTATGATTGTGCATGGACGCGAGGTTGTGAAGCCAATAGCGGTTGACTAGAGGGATGAGGCACTGGTAAGCCAGTTCGCTTTCACCCAGACTGGTAGCTGCTTGTCCCAGTTGAACCACTCCAAAGGACATAAACCCTGATCGATTATCCTTCCAATGGCGATCGAGTTTGATCTCGATGAGACGCTTGAATGCAGTTTGAAGTTCAGAACTTTGAGCAATTTCTTCCGGAAAATCGTCAAACAGCGCATAAAGCTGTGATGAATGCCGGTGACCGAAGTTATCCTCCAGCTTGGGAGTGAGCCATTCCTTTATCGCGCCTTCAGGGCTGAACATGTAATCCGGCATTTTTTGCAGCATTTTCTGCCAGAGAGGAATCTTTTCTTGATTGACTTCTAGTTTCCGGGAGGCCGAGATCGTGTTCCGCAGCAGTTCTTTGGCTGCATCGACATCCATGGTGGCATTAAAAGATCCCTGGGATTTTGTGTTGGCGGGAGTATTTTCCGGTGATTGAGTTGGAGAGAAAATGTATTTGCCATCAGGACCTTCATACAGATAATCTTCAAAAAATACGGCCGCCTTTTCCATAAACGGTAGAGCATGTTCGGCTAAAAATTTTAGATCACCAGTGTAGAGATAATAATCATAGAAAAAATGTGCGGCCCAGGCTGCTCCCCCCACCCAGAAAGCACCGGCAAATCTGGGAGCAAAGGCATTGTTGAAACCGGTTGTTGTTGAACGGGATGGGAGAATGATTCCCCGTGCCCCAAATATGCGTTGGGCATTGAGCTCCATATAAGGAACAATAGACTCCATATAAGTTGTATAGGCCAGCATGAGTTCGGGAGTACTTCCCATGAGCATACTTGCAATAGCGGATGGGACATTGCCGTTATGAGTAAAATCACTGGCCCATGAAGGGGAATAAGTTCCGGCCCAGACGCCCTGGAGAACCGGAGGCAGCTCTCCTGTACATGAAATGATGTTATACCGGCCGGCATCAAATACTTTCTCTATCAGGGCTTTAGAGAGGGCTTCGCTGGAAGTCTTCTCCAGCAGCTCCTCGGTCGTGAGTTCATGATCCGAGCCTCCGCCAATGTTTAACTGCACCCGATTGAAGAGATCTCCATGTATGAGGGCGTGGCTCTGGAGCAGATTCTTATAATCCGGAGGCAGTTCGGCCAGGTATTCCTGCATGGCTTCCATCTTTGAATTTTCAGGATCATAGATCATCCTGATATCGATAAAAAGCATCACCTGATCTGCGCCTGTGATAACCAATGATTCCCCTTCCGGGACGGTTGTTCCGTTTTTGACGACCACTCGGGCCGCACCTTCTAAGGCATGGATGCTGCCGGGATAGGCTTGGGCAAAGCTGTTTCTAAAGGTCAAGGCGGTTTTTTCAGCTGTTATATTTACATCGGTAATATTGTTCTTGAAGGTTCTGGCTGAAGATTCCAATTTCCGTGCTTCCAGCTTCGGGCTGGGCTCCCGGGTTTTGAGCTTGAGCCGGCAGCTTACACCTTTGTCAGGGCCGGATATCAAGAGGACGGCAATTCCGTGTTTTCGGGAGACAAACAATCTTCGTTCGAATTCGCCGTGGCTGTCCGACCAGTGCACGGTCACTTCCCCGGTCTGGAAATCCACGGATCTTTTATAATCGGAGATATCCTCTTCTGTATCCATCTTTATACTGAGGTCAAAGGCGGGAACAAAGGGATCGGGATACATAAAGCCTTTCTGCTCAGACAGATTAAAAGCCAATTCAGTAGCCTGTGTGTACAGTCCCCTATCGATAAGCCTGCGTATCTCAAAAAGGCGTGGGGCTGTGAGGGGGGGCATCAGCGGAGGTCCTTTGGGAAGAAATAGACGTTCATGTGTGAAAATGATAGTCTCATCAAGAGGGCGGCTCAGCACGTTGGCCCCGATGGTCCCGTTTCCCGAGATAAGTCCCTGCTGCCAGGTTTCCGCAGGTTCGGAACTTATAAAACCCCGCGCTGGTGACTTTAGCTGACTAGGGAAAGCAAAGGAATTAACCGCCAGAATAGCAAAAAGAAAACCGGCTGCTAAAACAGTTAAAGAGGTGATTCTTATATACTTTTGAGAATTAGACAGAATAGTCTGATGTTTCATGCGTTTCCTCCTTCTCAATATTTCCTTCTTGAATTTGGCCTTGTCATGAGTGATAGGAATAATATTTGGTCTTATTGTTTTTTTCAAGTTGGGATAAAGAGTTTATGCTGTCTATAAGAATTTCTCGAATTCTTTATATGGTTTTGCTAGCATCATGTAAAGTGCGATCTGAGGACTATTACAAAATATGAAAATTAAAACACTGTTAATATTTACCTTACTGTTAGTTCTATTTTAGTGCAGCGGTCAAACTCAAATTGATTATAAAGACCAGATGCCGGAGAAAATTAATGATGGCCTGGAAGTGTCTTCTTTATCCGCCCAAGGTATAGATAGCAGCAGAATTATTGCACTAAATAATTTGATTTTGGCGGAGTCCTTCACAAAAATTCACAGCCTGCTCATTCTTAAAAATGGCAAATTGGTTTTCGAAGAATATTATAATGGCTACGATCATAATAAGAGACATGATCTGCGTTCTGTAACAAAAAGTGTTGTTTCAGCCTTAATCGGCATTGCTATTGATCAAAACTTAATTAAAAGTGTCGATGAAGAAATGTTTTCTTTTTTCCCGGAATATTCAGATTCACAGAATAATATTAATCCGCAAGTAAAATTGTTTCATCTACTGACAATGACCGCAGGATTTAAATGGGATGAAACTTCTTCTACCTATAACAGCGGACAAAATACTGAGCGGCAGCGGTATGAGAGCCAAGACTGGCTTAAATTTATTCTAGAGAGAGAAATGATCGGGCCTCCCGGATATGCTGCAGACAAAGTTGGATTTAATTATTGTGGAGGATGTCCAGTCCTGCTTTCAGCGATAATCGGTAAAATCACTGAGAAACCTGCAATATTCTTTGCAAGGGAATTCCTTTTTAAGCCTCTGGGAATAAAAAATTACGATTGGGCTTTAGGGTCGAGAGGGATCACAGATGGTGCATCAGGTCTGCGCCTACGTCCCCGAGATATGGCAAAATTGGGATTGTTATATCTCTACAGAGGAAAATGGAATGGAAAACAAATTATCTCTGAACAATGGATCGATGATTCTAGTGAAGAACATGTTTATGGTGAAGAGTGGGGCTATGGCTATCTATGGTGGTTCAGAAAGATTAAGATCAAGGAAAGGAAAATCAATTATTATTACGGCAGTGGAAATGGAGGGCAAAAAATAATGGTCTGCCCCGAACTGGAATTGGTTATTGTTCTTACGGGTGGAAATTATGAAAAATCATTGGCACACACACAGGCAAATCAAATAATAAATAATCATATTCTTACGGCCATAGTAAACTAGTGTTTATTTAGCATTCCAGTTTGGCCAGATGGGTGCCTCTGCCTGGATATCCTTCCAGAGAACGTCCAGTTTGTCTGACAGCTCTTTTACTTTTTCGGGCATCCTGCTAACCAGATCGACCTCCTGCCCGATATCTTTATTCAGGTCATACAGCTCATACCGCTGGGGACCGGCACTCTTGATCCAGTCCATCCAGAGCTGATCGGGTTCCTTATCGTTGAACCAAGCAACCAAGAGAAAATTGTTATCTCGTAGGGTTATGGAAGGAACGAATTCGTATTCGTGCACCGGAGCGCTCCAGCACACCGGTTGCACACGGCTGAAAGGTTTTCCCTTAAGCGCGGCCGCAAAACTTTCACCATCGATTGTGCGATTTTCAGGAACGGGAATTCCTGTGAGCTGACACAATGTGGGTAAAAAATCTGTGCCGTTAATAAACGCGCTGCTTTCTGCTCCGGCCGGAACATGCCTGGGCCAGCGTGCTATTCCAGGAACTCTGTGTCCCCCTTCGTAAGTAAAACGTTTCATTCCGCGAAGTTGGCCCGGAGTACCGAAGCTGCGGTCTCGAATGGGATCCTCCCATTTTCCTTGAGATTCCATAAAATTGACAGGATATTCGGGTCCGTTATCGCTGGTGAAAATAACCAGAGTATTATCCCGAAGCTTAGCCAAATCCAAGGATTTCATCAGAGAGCCAAAGGCGGCATCCAATTGGGACACGGTTCCATAGTAGAATTTTTTGTTGTCTTCGATATCTTTATTTTCAGGACGGGGGACGTTTCCGTATTTGATAGAATCTTCAATCTGTTCAACACTCTCATTATTAAACATTTCTGAATATTGAGACGGAGGGTCGATGGGCGTATGGGGTTCATGGCTGCAAACCAAGAGAAAAAAGGGCTTATCCTGATCTTCCCTGGAGTTGAGCCAATCAGCGGCTTCCTTTACGATAAGATCGCAGTACCAACCATCGAGTTGTCCCAGCGGTTTTCCGTTTCGGTAAAACTTTCCGGGATTTTTTGGTCCGTCAAAAGCATTCACTACCGTTCCAAACCAGTGGTCAAAGCCAAAATCACTGGGATCAGGCTGTCCCTTTTCCGGGCTGTCGAAGTCGGTCAGGTGCCATTTCCCTACAAAACAGGTGTCATAACCGGCCTGGCTTAACAGAGATGAAATAGTGATTTCTTCCTTTCTAAGATGGGCTCCTCCTCCCAAGATGTAATAGAAACCCATTCTATAAGGATGGCGTCCGGTTAGGAGTGAAGCCCGGGAGGGTGAACATACGGTTCCGGCCGCATGAAAATCAGTAAACCGTACTCCTTCAGTGGCAAACCGGTCCACATGCGGAGTTTGATTGATCGGATTCCCGTAACATCCCAGGTCTCCATAACCAAGATCATCGGCCAGGAAGATGACGATATTGGGAGGTTTGGAAGCTTTGCTGCAGCTCTGTAAAAATCCCAAGGAAGGAAGCGCGGCCGCTGTCCCTCCTGCCAGAATCAGTCTTAAGAAATCCCTTCTTGAATTTGATTCTTTCATTATTGATAAGAATGATATAGGGATAAACGCTTTATTTCCATAGAAACGTTTATTCTCCAACAAAAAATTAGATATAATAACGGAACTATATGATATTAAAATATCTCAATACTTCAGGTTTTTTACTTAGATCGACTGAACACAGTTTGCTCATCGATCCAAGGTCAAAAAAAGATGGAGATGTAGAAGGCCAGTATGTCTATGTGACTCATCGGCATCCTGATCATATAGGGGGAGTTATCCCATTTTTGAAAAGAAATCCAAATGCCAAGCTAATCTGTAATAGTCAGGTCGGAAAGAAATTTTCTAAATACAAGGATAGAGTCATCCTGGCCGAGGATGGGAATGGAATCACGGTTGCTCCATGGTCGCTCCAATTTGTTAAGGCAGAACATGGTTTATTACGAGGTGAACTGAATACCGGTCTTATCGTTGAAGTAAATGATATGAGATTTGGTCATGCAGGTGACGCTAAAGAATATTCAGGCTTTGCGAAGGAACGGTTGGATTATTTTGCAGTTCCATTCATAGGTCTTTTCACAACCTCCCCGAAGCAGGCCGTTCAGGAATTAAAAAAATTTCAAAACCCACTGCCAACGATTATTCCCATGCATGGGATACTTCGCAGTTTTTCTCAATTTAAAAACTTGGTCGAATCGGAGATTCCAGGTGTAAAATGTAATGTTATGGAGAAAGGAGAAGAACTCGTTATTTAATCTTTTTTATTAATTTCCCCTTATCAAATTCCGCATGATATTCAACCGCTCCTTTCTTATCATAACGAATCCATTCTCCATGTTTTTCATTGTGCAAAAAATGCCCGATTTGCCATAATTCTCCATTCATTCTGTTGAATATCCATCTCCCTTCCATGTATTCCTTAATGAATTTTCCTTTTGCCCTCAAGTCTCTTGTTTTGAAGAAATAGGTCCGGATATTTCCCTTTTGTTCATATGCTTTTTGCCCATTCGCATAATATTGATTTTTCATTAACGGATTTCCTTTTTCATTTTGAAACAATAGTATCACACTGAAAACGTCAAGGACAACAACTCGAATTTCAGCATGGAGCTGCACCTGCTGCTATTTATTTTTCTGTTCAGATGTGTACATATGCTGTTCGAAAATGGACACATTGGATCAATCAGTATCCTAAAATCCCATGCAGAATATTGGCATAATTATTGCTATTACAAATTGGAGAAAGAGGAAAAGGGATCATGATTAAAAACTATATCAAAATAGCTTTTAGGAATATTAAAAGAAATAGAGTCTTTTCTTTCATCAACATATCCGGCCTGGCTGTTGGGATTGCCTGCTGTATTTTTATCCTGTTTTATGTCAGAAGTGGGTTCATAAGAATTTGGTTTTTGTACTTACCGTGCTTTACTCACATTTTTGTCC
>CAZWHQ010000092.1:0-8366 GCA_964633715.1 uncultured Eubacteriales bacterium | reverse complement strand
GACAAAAATGTGAGTAAAGCACGGTAAGTACAAAAACCAAATTCTTATGAACTCTAAAAATTTGTTATATATTATTTCTTTGCTTGCCTGGAAATATTCGTTATAATGCATACGATAATATATGTTTATGAGCATAAATTAATACATAAAACAGAAAACTATTATAAAGAAGAAATCACAGTGATAAAAGCCTCAACAAAAACCACGAATGGTCTCACACTCATGCTTTATTTAGCTCTTGACTACAAAAAAAAACCTGTATCCTTAAAAGAAGTGTCAAAAAAAGAAGACATTTCCGCACGTTATCTTGAGCAGATCATAATTCTTCTAAAAAATGCAGGCCTGGTGGGCAGCAATAGGGGTGCTAAGGGAGGGTACTATCTCACTCGTCCTCCTGATCAAGTCAAGATGAGTGAAATCATTCGGGCCTTAGAAGGCTCTTGGGCTCTTGTAGAGTGTGTCGAAAATGAAGGGTATTGTTCAAAGGTCGATTCATGCACCAATTATGATATCTGGAAAGAAGCGACAAAGGCTCTTTCAGATGTCTTTGAAAAGTACACTTTAAGTGACATGGTACAGAAAAATGAGAATATCCTCCAAAAGGAAAATAAGGAAATACAGGCCAATGAGAGATGGAGAAAGGAATTTTTTGAAAAAGAAGATGTATAGAACATCTTACTATTAGATTGCCTGTATAATTGATCCTATTTAGAAGAACCGCTCCTTAAATTTTGTATTAATTCCTACCCATATAATTTAAATTAAAAAATCCTTGACTTCGTATTTTTATTTAAATATACTTAATTCCGATAATGTACAGTAAGATTAAGTAGTATTAAATATTATGGAGGTAAAGTGAAAAAACTACAAAAAATTCTACTTTCAAGTGCCATTTTGATCTTGCTCTTTATTTGTTTGCCCCAAACTGCAAAAGCCATCCCTGCTTTTGCTAAAAAGCACAATCTAAAGTGCACGGCTTGCCATACGGTTTTCCCAAAGCTGAATGGAGCGGGTCGTGAATACAAAACGAATGGCTACAGGCTGAGTGAAGAACTGGAAGGTGAAGTTCAAAGAAATCAGGTTATCGCTGATGATCTGGTTTTGGACAAGCAGTTTCCCATGTCCGGTTTAATAAAGGGCTATTTGTATGACAAAAAAAAAGATAAAGATGCAAAAACAAGATCGTTTCACGAATTAGAGCTGTTTGTTGCCGGAAATGTTTTCAAAAATATTTCTGCATGGATCGAAGTCGAAGCTGAAGATGAAAATGACTTTTCTCCAGGTGTAGAAATGGGAATAGTAAGTTTTCATCTTTCAAAATATGCCAATATTCAAGCCGGATATGGGCCCTATTTCTTCTCTGATCCTTTTGACACTTTGGCAGATTGGGGCAGAAGAATGACCCGTTCGCACAAAGCTCCTTGGGATTACACTAAAAATTATGCAAGTGGCGTTAGGTTGAGAAGTGCTACGCAGTTCATTTCTTTATTTGGAAGAGCTGAAGGCTTATTTTACAGTGTTGGTTATCATCGGGATACAGGTGATCCGGAGGGTGAAGGTGGAGAAGATGTAAGTGCCAGAGTAGCCTATGAATTTTCTCCTGAATTTGGAGATACTGCCGCCAATATATCTATCGGTGGATTTGGAGTTTTTGGAATGCAAAACAAAGCAACTGAGGTTGATTTTACACGTATCGGTGTAGATCTTCAGGTTGAGATCGGTGAGAGTTTTAACCTTCTAGGCGCATACTTAGCTTCAAAGGACGATCTTCCAGGTAATCTTGAGGAAAAAAATAATTCATTTTACGGCGAAATGTTTTGGGTATTCTACAATACTGCACTGAATAGTCCCTCTTTTGTGCCTTTAGTACGCATCGAAAATTATGAAAGAGCAAATGGTGACATCTCTTTTACTGACATTTCCCTAAACTTGAGCTACTATGTGACTCAAAATGTTAGATTGAGCGTGGAGTACTGGAGTAATCTGAGCACACCCGATGGAGTGGACAAAAATAACAGAATTACTGCCTATTTCACGCTGATCATGTAAAGGGTAGACCATAACGGTCTCCCATTACATTTTTATTTGACTGGATTTTAGATATTACAGGTGTAGTATAGGAGGATCAGATGAAAAGGAAAGTTTTGTTAATATCAGTCTTTATTTCATTCATGGTGATTGCTTTAGTGTGTGTGACCGCTGTGCATTCACAAGAGCAAGAACAGGGTGAACAAACATTTGAGGCAGACAAAGGCGCTGAATCTATAGATGTATCTGGATACCCTGAACAGATGCAAGAGTATTATGAAATTTTCTTCAAAAAATGCAGCAAATGCCATACAATTGCAAGGCCTATCAATACAGATTTCACTTTGGACAAGTGGGAGCGGTATGTTAAAAGAATGATGAGAAAACCGGGATCTGGCATCACGACAAGTTCTGGAAAAAAAATATATGATTTTCTTAAATATTATTTAGAGCAGAAAAAAGAAAAATGATGTCTTAGACCTATGGGAATGTCAGTTTAAAGCGCAATGAAAAGCACGAATTCGGAAAAATATAATGTCAGGATTCCTGATGTCGACTACTTTCGACAGATCATCAAATGCACATCTGCCTGCCCCATAGATACTCCTGCCGGGAAATATGTGCAGCAAGTCGGATCGGGAAATTTTGAAACGGCTTACGATCTAGCACGAAAAACGAATCCATTTGTCTATGTGTGTGCTCGAGTGTGCGCTCATCCCTGTGAGGATGTCTGCCGCAGAAAAATTATCGACGAACCCATTGCAATAAATGCACTTAAGCGAACGGCTACAGATCATCATAACTTGGGAATGGGCCATGATCCTGTTCTAAAAATCCCTGATAAAAAAAGAAAAGAGAAAGTTGCTGTTATAGGTTCTGGCCCGGCTGGATTTTCTTGTGCGCATGATCTTGCATTGCTTGGATATCGTGTGACAATTTTTGAATCTCAATCGACACCGGGCGGCATGCTGTCACTCGGACTGCCGGTCTATCGGCTGCCAAGAGATATTCTTAATATGGAAATCGATGCCATGCTTGCCCTGGGAATAAAGCTGAGAACAAACTCTACGATTGGTAAAGATTTGACATTTAAGGACTTGAAAGAAAAGGGGTACCAGGCTGTTTTTATTGCAGCAGGGTCTCATAAAAGCCGGGATTTGGATATTGAAGGGGCCAACTTGGATGGCGTTTTAAAAGGTGTTGAATTTCTCCTCAATGTGAATATAGGTTACAAAGTGAACATTGGAAGAAAAGTGTGTATTATTGGAGGAGGAAACGTTGCTATTGATGTTGCCAGAAGTGTGAGCAGAAAGAATTCCTTACAGATAGAAGATGGGAGCACAACTATGGATGCTGCTCGAACGGCACTTAGATTAGGTGCTGAAGAAGTTCATGTGGCATGCTTAGAGTCGAGAAAAGAAATGCCGGCTTTTCAATACGAAGTCGATGAAGCCGAAAATGAGGGGATTATTCTCCATCCTTCACGAGGGCCCAAGAGAGTTTTAGGTAAAAATGGAAGGGCGATTGGACTTGAAACCATAAACTGCTCTTCTGTTTTTGATAAGAATGGAAAGTTCAATCCAAAATTTGTTGTGGGGACAGAATCTGTCATCTCGGCGGATACTATTATTATGGCCATCGGACAAAAATCGGATCTTTCATTTATTGATTTAGAGGATGGAATAGAACTTACTTCCCAAGGAACAGTAAAAATTAATGCCGAAACCCTAGCTACGACGGCACCGGGAATCTTTGCTGGCGGAGATATTGCTTTTGGACCTCGAATCATTGTTGATGCCATAGCAGATGGACAGAGAGCGGCCAAATCCATTCATTTTTATTTGTGTGGAGAAAAACTTCAATTAAAGTCAAAAGCGACCATGACCCCAATCCAAAACCATACAATGCCAGCTGGATATACTGAAATTCCTAGGCAGGAGGTGCCCACATTGGCTTTGGCTAAAAGAATGGGTATTAGCGAGGTTCAACTGGGATATTCTGATGAACAATCGGCATCTGAGGGCAGCAGATGTCTTAAATGTGATGTAAATACTATATTTAATGGTGATAAATGTATCCTGTGCGGTGGTTGTGTCGACATTTGTCCCGAGCACTGTCTTAAAATGATCTCTCTCAATGAAATCTCGCTAGATGAAGACCTAAAAAAACTCATAACCTTAAAATTAGGAATAGATTTAACAAGTATTGAAAAAATGAATAAAGAAGAAATGCGACAATCCGGAACTGTAATGATCAAGGATGAAGAAAATTGTATTCGGTGCGGCCTTTGTTCAAAACGCTGTCCTACAGGAGCTATTTCTATGGAATTATTTGAGTATGAGGAGGAATTTCATGAAGAAAAAAGAGAAGATTACTCGTCGTAATTTTTTCTCTTTAATTGGGTTTAGTGTCTTGTGGACGACTCTAGTGGGATCAGCTGTTGTCATGTATAAATTCCTGTTTCCAAATGTACTTTTTGAGCCGCTGGCCACTTTTAAAGCTGGAATCCCTTCTGATTTTCCAGTAGGATCATCCCGTTTCTTTGAAAAAAGGAAAGTCTTTCTATTTCGTGATGTCAATGGTTTTTACACTTTCTCTGCCGTCTGTCCCCATTTAGGCTGCCTTGTAACAAGACCCCCCCAGGGAGGTTTTCTTTGTCCTTGTCATGGCAGCGTTTTTGACGACAGTGGAAATGTTCTTAAGAAACCTGCGATTCGAAGATTGGATTCGTTCAGCGTTTCACTCGCCAGAGATGGAAAAATTCAAATTGATCAATCCAAAAAAGTTGATGAAAATTTTAGACTTAAAGCATAGAAATGAATAATCTAAAAAATAAGTTTCTAAACAACCGATTTGTTAAATCCATCTTTCGGCATGATTTTGTTGACTCCACTCAAAATAGGAGTCAGAGAGTATTCAATAATTTTCTTTTGCATTTGCACCCCGTTAAAGTCAAAAAACATGGCCTGAAAATGTCTTACACGTTTTGTCTTGGTGGAATCTCAGCTGCTCTTTTCATTATTTTATCTGTAACTGGAATTTTGCTCATGCTGTATTATCATCCATCTATTCCCCAGGCGTACAATGACATGAAGGATTTAGAGTATGTCGTGTCGTCCGGAGTATTATTAAGAAACCTTCACCGAATTTCCGCCCATTTAATGGTTGTATCTGTTTTTCTTCATATGCTGAGGGTCTTTTATACGGGTTCGTACAAACCACCTCGGGAGTTTAATTGGATTGTTGGTGTGCTGCTGTTCATTTCGACCTTGTTTCTCAGTTTTACCGGCTATCTTCTCCCTTGGGATCAGCTCTCCTATTGGGCGATTACGGTAGGGACAACCATAGCGAGCTATTTTCCCTTTATGGGAAAAACCCTAAGATTTCTCCTTCTAGGAGGAAATATTGTTGGTGAAAATGCGCTATTGAGATTTTATGTGCTTCACTGTGTCGTTTTACCTGTATTTATGATTGCTCTCATGGCCATTCATTTTTGGAGAATAAGAAAAGATGGCGGGATCTCAGGACCTTTATAAAAATAGGAAACAAAAATGAAAGACAACAAAATATTCCCAAGAGATCCGGAGAAGACATATGGGCTTATGGAAATTGTTAAAGGGACTTCTCCCCAGGTAGAGAAAAAACCAGAAGATACTGTCGAGTCCTATCCTCATCTAATTTTTCGTGAAATTATCGTTGTGTTGCTCTTGATTGCTTTTGTTTCCGTTCTTGCTTTACTCTTTAATGCGCCCCTAGAAGAAATTGCAAATCCAAACAAAACTCCTAATCCTGCCAAAGCTCCATGGTATTTCCTTGGATTACAGGAATTGCTCCACTATTTTCCCCCGATAGTGTCTGGGATTCTTATTCCTTCTTTAATTGTGTTTGGTTTGTTTTTGCTTCCCTACATAGATCGCAATCCCAGCACAAAGCCACGAAAAAGAAAATTTGCTATTACGATATTTACATTTTTTGTTGTTGCGGCTGTAATATTAACTTCAATAGGAACTTTTTTCAGAGGTGAAAATTGGCACTGGGTTTGGCCATGGTAACTACATCAAATTTTGTTTTGAGACATTGATAAGATAAAAATAATATAAAAAATGAAAAATAAAGGGGAATATAGAGAGTGACAACGAATAAATTGTATTTTTATTTTTCACTCAGTGCAGTTTTGTGTTTTTTGGTATTAGCAATTGCACCTATTAAGAGTAATTTTCGTGAATGGAAAAAATATCAAAAACTCTATTATCAAAATGAAGCCAATTCTAGTGAAGTTCCTGAAGCAAAAAAGAGAATTTTGAATACCCCCTTAAAAATAAAACAAATTGTTCTCAAAGATTTAAACAGGGTGGACAGGTGTGTGACCTGCCATTTTACTATCGAAGATCAACGCTATTCTGAAAGTGAACATCCATTAAAAAGCCATCCTGGGGATATTTTATTACAACATAATTATGAAAAATTCGGCTGTTCAGTCTGCCATGAAGGTCAGGGGCAGGCAACAACTGTTGAAGGGGCCCACGGAGAAACAGAGTGGTGGGATAAACCTCTACTTCCCGGTGATTATGTATTTGGCACCTGCGGTCAATGCCATACAGATGCTCAAATTCCCAATATTTTGTTCGGTCAGGGAAACCAATTGTTTAAAGATTTAGGTTGTGTTGGCTGTCACACAATTGGTGGAGAAGGGGGGAATATTGGGCCCGAATTGGTGGGCGTGGGCAGTCGAAGAAATGCCCAATGGCTTTATGATCACTTTGAAAATCCTCAAGAAATATCTCCTGGTTCCGTGATGCCCAAATATTCATTTTCAGATGACGAGATTAAGTCTTTAGTCCTATTGATGTATGGATTTAGCGAAGAGGATATCCCTTATGAGTATAGAGCACCAAAAGTGGTGGCCAAATTAAATCAAGTGACTCCTGTTGATAAAATCAAAGCGGGAAAGTCAATTTTCGAGAAATTCGGATGTGCAGGATGTCATGGACGTGGTGGAACTGGTGAAGTCATAAATCCAAACGCTCCTGGGAATTTAGTGCCGGCAATTGTTTATGTGAAAGAGGCATACTCAAGAGAGGAAATAAAAGAGTATTTATTAAAAGGAGCTTTTCCAAAAAAAGATGATCCGACTTTACCGAATCCTCCACTTTTTATGCCTTCTTGGCTCGGTAAAATTTCTGACTTGGAATTGGATAATCTTATTGAATACTTATTTAGTCTTTATCCTGGAGATGAAATAATTTGGTAAATACGATATTCAACATTCAGCTATAACTTGGCAATCTAAGTCTCTCCATCTTCATTTGACGTCAAGACTTACTCTCTCCTTAACCTTTTCCTTGTCTTTATCCTAAATTTTGGTTTGCGCTTATTCTAAGATAAAAGATAATGTAGTGTTGAACCTTATAATGTTCTCCCCATTTTTCAGGAGGAATGCCTTCATCTGTCAATTGACAGTATTTATAGCTGCCGTTAGGGTCAGCGTATGGAAGTGAATAGACCATAAAAGGAATCTTTTCTCCAACGGAGATTTTATCCCCTTTAATAACATTATTATTCTCATCCTTGAATGAACTTTTAAGACAGGAGTTTAAGAGATAAATCCCACAGTCCATCCTAAATGCTTGTTTTTCAGTCGTTTAAGTTCGCTTCAGACGTAAGACCCCTATATACCCTGCCAATAATATGTCATCATTCCTCATATAATACTATATATTGTGCTTGACATGTAAGACCCTCCATGTATAATGGGGGTATGGCACATTTACACAAAAAAATAAAAAAAGGAAGACCCTACTATTATATCCGTGAGATCAAGCGAGTCGGGGGTAAACCCAAGGTCGTATCTCAGATCTATCTCGGGTCTGCCGAAAAGATCGCCAAGCAGTTCCAGCTAGCCGAGCAGGCTAGAAAACCACTTCGGCTTCAGTCTCGCTCCTTCGGGGCCTTGTTCATTGTGCACGAAATAGAGAAAAGACTGGATACCATCGGCATCATCGACCGCATCGTGCCCCGGGCCAGTAGGGAAAAGGGGCCAAGCATAGGGGAATACTTTTTCTATGCCTGGGCCAACCGGTTAATTGCACCCAAGAGCAAACGGGCTCTTTCTGATTGGTACCGTCACACGGCGATCCAACAGATCCGGCCGGTATGCCTTGATGAGTTAACTTCGCAGCGGTACTGGGAAAAGTGGGACAGGGTCAGTGCCGAAGATATCGAAAATATCTGCAGGGCCTTTTTTGCCAGAGTCTGGGAGCTGCAGCCACTGCCGCCGGAGTGCCTGCTTTTTGATACCACCAATTATTACACTTTCATGAGCAGCCACACGGACTCAA
>CAZWHQ010000091.1:0-8396 GCA_964633715.1 uncultured Eubacteriales bacterium | reverse complement strand
CTGGCTGTGGGAATGATTTTTGAACCGGTCAATGAGACTGCCGTATATACCCTTTCCTTAAAATTGCTGAATCAGGATTTCGAGGAATTACATGTCATTGATCAATTTAGCTTTGAAATGAATCCGAAAAAAATCAAGGTTTCAGATCCATTTTTCTGTTGGAGCTCCTCAAAAGATAACATCTATGTGGCCAACGAGAACAGGGGATATGAAATTTGGGTCTTTGATTCGAACGGAAAGATAATACAAAAGATTCAAAAAGAGCTTGCAGAAATCCCAATCTCCGAAGACTACAAAACAAAGATTTTAAATCCGTTGCCTGAGTTTATGAGGGCGGCAGCCTTTTTTCCTGAATTCCATACTCCTTTTCAATCCATTGTTGCCGTAGAGGATGGAGTGACAGTTGTCAACAATCCTAAAGACCCTATTTACAAAAACAATGTATTCTTCATAGAGGAAGAATTATCTATAGAGAGAAAATCTGCGGAACCGGAAGAAGAGATGTTCCAAAATATTGTTTCCCTTGTTATTGATGACGCCGGCAATATTTATATTTTGGATAAAAAAGCAGCGAATATTAAAATTTTTAATAAAGACGGAAATTTTCTTAAAATAATTGGACAATGAGATGGAAAGTGTCTTCACCTACACGTCTATACCTATGCTAAAGTTCCCTAAAGTTAATATCTTTATTTATACCTTTAACACTGATCTTAAATGGGAATTGGTCCAAAAAGTGAAATTGTATGGGGTGTTATGACAAGTCCGAAATATGATCTCTTTATCCATGATGAATACGGAAAATATATAAAAAAAATCACAAAGGAATTTACTCCTATAGAACTCACCAAAGTTGAATATATGAGATTGATGAAGAAATGGTTTGGAAAAGTCCCAACTACAAAACAATTTGATTTAATCATTCCAAAAAATTACGCTCCCTTCCAGGGATTTATCTTAGATGAAGAAGGTCGAATTTTTGTCCATCGATTTGTGGAAGTGGAAAAGAGCAATAAACATTATTTTGATGTTTTTGATGACGAGGGAAAATATATAGCAAAAATTACTCTTGATGAAAAATTTCTGTTTGGAACATTTAAAAACAATAAACTTTTTTCCATAGAAGAAGACGAAGACGGTTACAAATATGTCAGACGCTACAAAGTCACCCGGAATTATTAAAACTGAGATCAGATAAAAGAGGAGACCTTCATATCTCCTCCCTGATGCAATTAAATTATATAGAATATCAAGCCTGAGAAAATGCGAGCGCAATCTGTCTTCGAAATCAAGTCCCATTTTAGTACACTTAATTTCAACTTGAGTCACTTCCAGACGCTTGGTCCAAAGGGTGTCCATGCTGCAGAAAATATTTCTTATTGACATCTTCATCGTCATATATCACAATAAATGACGATGAAAGAGCCAGAAAAGAAATCCAAGGAAGATGCCAATTATGTGCATCGCCTGTTGGACCTGCCTCTTCTTCTTGAGAAAAAGTCTCATTTTCTTTTTGGACCCCGTCAAACAGGGAAAACTTTTCTCATTCGTCGTACTATGGAGAAAGTCCGGGTCTATGATCTTCTCGACTCTTCGATTTACCTCTCTCTCAGTCAAAACCCTGGTCGGATTGCCCAGGAGGTTTTGGCGGATGATCGAATAGTTGTTATCGATGAAGTTCAGCGTCTACCGGAATTACTCAATGAAGTTCACCGTCTCATTGAAGAAAAGGGTATTCATTTTCTTCTGACTGGGTCAAGTGCCCGCAAGCTGCGTCAAGGAGGAGTCAATCTTTTGGGAGGGCGTGCCCGGACAAAATACTTACATCCATTGACCTTTTCTGAGTTGGGAGATCGGTATGACTTTCTGCGCGCTGTTGAGAGAGGACTTTTACCTTCGATCTACTTCTCGGATGATCCCCTCTCCGATCTTAAGGCTTATACCGGGTTGTATCTTCAACAGGAAATTGTAGCTGAAGGATTTGTCCGGAACGTCCCCGCATTCAGTCGTTTTTTAAAAGTGGCTGCTTTTTGTAACGGCACTATCGTCAATTTTACAAATGTCTCTAACGATGCTCAAGTTGCAAGGACCACCGTGTATGAATATTTTGAAATTCTTAAAGACACCCTTATTCTTCATGAACTGCCTGCATGGAAAAAAACGAAGAAAAGAAAGCCTCTGGCCTCCTCGAAATATTACTTTTTTGATGTGGGAGTCGTGGCGGCACTTCAAGGGCGTGAATTCCGTCCGGGAACTCCCGAATTCGGGGAAGCTTTCGAGACTTTAGTTATGCACGAACTCCTCAGTTATAGGGATTACCAATCTGAAGAATCCTTAAGTTATTGGCGCTCGACTTCGGGATTTGAAGTGGATTTTATTATCGGTGACCATACGGCAGTTGAAGTTAAAGCCAAAGAGAATATTTCTCGTAGTGATGTGAAAGCTCTTATGATGCTGGCTGAGGAACGGAAGCTGAAGCGGTATTTATGTGTGAGCCTTGAGCCGAGACCGAGAAGATTTGAAAATGTGGACATTCTCCCATATAAAGATTTTTTTCACGCGCTTTGGAGTGGAGAATTCTCCAGCTAATTAAACACGTCTGCTTCCCCAGTCGATGTGTCCATTTGGATGTCTGCTCAAAAGAATTGTATCAATTGTTTGATTAAACGATTTTTTTTCGTTATTCGTATTTAAGATCAAGCAGGAGGAGTTCGGAAGCAGCATGGGAAAAAATCTACGCAACATATTTATATTTGTATTCATAATGGCGTTTAACTGCTGTCAAAAAAATGTCATTGAAAGCTCCATATCAATTGAGGATGCAGAAGATATCGTTATTACAGAAAACAACGATAAACCACTATCTTCAACATTTGAATTGGAATTTATGGATTTTTGTATGCAAAGGCAAAAGAAGGAAGATTATACTGTATACAAGAAAAGGAAAGCGGATTTAAGGAACTGGTTGTTTATGAGATGATTTGGGAAGGAATAAACTGAGATCAAATAAAGGCACGAGTCCTTCCCAGATAGATTTATCCGGAAAAGATGTCCTTATATGAGGGATTTCATTCAGAATTTTGACTAAACATAGTCCATTTGAATATCGTAATAGAGATAAAGGGATGTGACCGGCTTTCCGGCAGAATACCCATGCAAGATTTGTTTGTTGATTTTCTTCATGAAAAAAATCCATACTTCATCATAAGATTATTAAGAAATCAGAGATTCAATATATTCAAAGCGCTCCTGATATCCATGTTTTTTCATTTCATTTTAGGCCTTGTTCTTTTTCTGTCCTCCGTTTTCTCTTCTGATTTAGCCAAATCCGAAAATCAAAATGAATCTCTTTTTGAAGTTTTTTCCAGGACCAGTCAAACAAGCCCTCAGTCAAAAGACTTGGAAGGCGGAGTATTGGCACAAATAATTGAATTTGAAGATATATTAAAAAAAATTAGAATCCAAGATTCATCCTTGGCGCAAGAGGATCTTTCTCAATTGACGAATGGTTTAATGGGAACATTAAAAGCATTACAAAAAGGACACACGAGCTTAGAGCCCACTGAAATGGAATCCAGTGAAGAACAAATTTCTAATGAAATTGGGGATTTAGAGCTAAGCTCAGGGGCAAAACTGTTTAAAGCTCCCCCTATACCTGGAAAAAATCAGATAAAATTTTATGTTTTAGAAAAGGATAAATCGGAGGCATTTAATAAATTATCAGATAAATTCACTGCCCCAAAAGAAGATTTTAACTATTCTGGTCAGCAAGTCAGAATAGATCTTCAAGAAGGAGAATTTAGAATAGTGCCTGATGGGTATTTCTTTCGAAATTCCCCTTATGAAGAACTTTTAGCTCAGGGAGCCGATCTATTTTATATCATCTCTGGATTTCCAAACATTTACAAAAAATTTGAACAGCCCGAAAAAGAGCGTGAGGACGAAAATACTGTTGAATATAAGCTGCAAGACCTAAAATTGTTTGATGTTTTTTTGGTTGAAGAATCTTTCCAAAGCAAGGCTGCTGCAAATTCCGACGTCACGGTTAAAAAAATAGGATCCAATAAAAAGCAGATCGATGAACGAAATATTCGTCAAATACTCGACGACCTTATGACTCTTCCTGAGATTGAACAGTTAGAAAAATTCCAGCGTGATTATATAAACAGGCAGGCTTTTGATGAACCTTCCTTGATTGAACTTACTCGAGAATTTACAACTAATAATCTAAGCAGCATTATGTTTGATATAAGCGATATAACATCAGCATTTGATTATATAGAAGAGGTTTATTTCAACAAAGCCTTGGATCATTTTTTTTATAAAATATGGATAGAGGATCCTACATCGGAAATCGGAGTGGAGTTTTTATTATGTATTGTCAACCATATCAGATTCGAAAAAAACGGATTGTTTTTTCTTCACAAAGCTTATGCTGAGGCAAATGATTTTTTATCTCAAAAGTATCAACGAACAGAAATGTTTAACAAAAGACAAAAGTGTTTTGTCATTAAAGACGTCTATGAAAATCTGGTGAGAAAACTTCCTGCACTTGGATTTCACACAATCGATGAGGTTCTGGCTTTCTATCAGGAGGTGGAAAGAGGCACCTACAATCTTCTTTTAGATTTAGGAGACAGGGCAAAAAACATCGGTTTGTATGAACTAGGAAGATCTGCCTGGGATAATGAACAGTATTTAGAAGCTTTAGAGCACTGGAAAAATATCGATGAATCTTACACAACAAAAAGTCTTCAGAAAATACGGAGGGTCATTACACGAAACAACTCACTTCCTCAGACAATTCTGGATATAAATTCTTCATTGAACTGGAATGTTTACAGAGAGCAAAGAGATTTTATCGCCCGGCTTGCACAATATGGGAAATGGAAGAACCGATATAAGAGGGAATAAAAATATATTCAAGTCCTATTTTCTAATCATCTTGGATTTTGATGCAATATGTCTTTAGTTTTCAGGACTGACTTCTTTCTCTGCCTTCTTTTTCCCAAAAATCAGAGCAATAAGGATACTGAGTCCATAGAGGGCGAGCAATGGAACGGCGAGGAGGCTCTGGGTAACCGGATCAGGTGGAGTGAGGATGGCTGCGATAACAAAAACCACAAGCACGGCATACTTGAAATTCTTTATCATCCATTTTGCAGTGATGATTTTCATGCGGGCAAGGAAGAAAGTCAACGTAGGGAGTTCGAAAATTATGGCAATACCCAGATGGACGCGCAGGATCAAACTAAAGTACTTGTCCACTGTAATCATAGCATTGAATTCAGAACCCGTGTTCAAAAAGAACCGGACAGCCCAGGGAAAGACAATACTTCCAAACATTATATTGAACCATCTTATCAGCACAAAAATAGCATTTCAATATATTGACCGATAGGGATGTATATTCAAAACATCATATGTTGAGGTTAGCCAATTTCAGGGATCAGTTCTCTTGAACAGGAAACCGTTTTATTACTATGAACAATCACACTTTTACGTTATTTATTCCAAATTGGTATTTTATGCAAGGAAAATGTCTTGACACCTAGATCATTTCAAATATCGGATATTTTTGATGCTACAGTTGTCCATATAAAGAGACATAAAAATAAGTTGAATTCATAAATTAGCCAGATCCAAATTGGCACAGAGTTTGCACTAAAAGTGGAAGCCGTCTATTTCATCCGAAAAACCCAGATTATAAATAGGGAGATAAAAAGGCCAGAGCATCTTTTGAGAGAGCTGTTGATTTTTCAGAAAGCTACTACCTTCTCTACTACTCTCCAAAAGATTATAGAGCTGACGGGACATTCAAGAATATAAAGGTCAAGGTTAAAGGCCAGAATTACAGGATCACCCATCGCTCGGGGTATGTCGCGGATTAAAAAGAAATCAAATGAAAGAACTGAGAGTGTTAATTTCAGCCCTTTTTATTATTCTTCTTTCAACCCAGATCTTCAGCCAGGCAGATGATCCTATTACAGACAATCATGAAGAACTGGAAATAATATTAAAGAAGTGCGCTGAGTATTGCGAAAGAGTAAAAAGTATTGCCCTGTTTTATGTGTGTCAGGAAGAAATAAAAGATAAAACAAATTCCTATCGTAATGCAAATACTTGGGAACCCTCTCCCTATGGAGACCCGGTGATTGTGCCTGGCAGGGGTCTTAAGCTAAACAATACAAGAATATCCTCTTATTTATATGACTACCAATTAATCTATAAGGGAAAGGAGCTGAAAGAGCAGCGAACGCTCATTAAAAAGAACAATAAGAAACAAGATATTGAAAACGCTAAATTAGAAACAAGATTTAATACAAAATATCTCGTCTATGGCCCGGTAGGATTTCTGAGTCGATATTGGCAAAACTATTTTAGTTACGAAATTATTGGGCGGGAGAGATTAAGTAAAATTCAGGCAACGATAATTCATGCAATTCCAAAACCTAACAATAAAGAGAATCGGAATTTTGCTAAATTATGGATAAACGAGAAGGACAGCTGTATTCTACAGATAGAATGGGGATCAGAGTCCATTTCCGATTTTGATGGGAAGAATATTGCTTCAAGGTCCGGAGAATTTAGAACAGAATTGATGTTTAACGTTACTTATGGATTCGAGAAGAATGGAGTCAGGTTTCCCAATCGCCAACTTATACAAGAATTCCTTGTATCAGAATCAGGAGAAAGATATCTCAGAAATGAAATAATCACCAACTTCACTAACTATAAATTCTTCATCGTCGAAACTGATATCAAGTACTAAGCCATTTAAGGACGCTCTCCGTAAATCCTACAAGAACAGAACATTCAATCTCTACTGCTGTCATGCTTTATTAGCTTTGCTTAATTCCTCAAGAAAAATATGGTATTTATCCTCCATGCCTTCATGAGATGGATATCTTTCAAAAATTCATGTTTTATAGCGGTTTTCCGGTTCGCGGGGCCTCAGGCGGGGCCGGCAATATTTTCTGACTTCCTCTTCCGGCAGAAATTCCATGGCTTTCCAATTTCAAAAGCTGGTTCTGGACTGTGTTGAGATTAAATTCGAAAGTTCTGGCAATTTCCCTGGCATAATCCAGGCCATGACAATAAAGGAAAAAAAGAATTTTTTCCTTTTTATCTGATTCAAAAACCGGAGGTTTGATGTTGTGGTCTGTATTCAAAACGGAATCTCGGCCTTTAAAGTAAATCAGAGACAACTCATTGAAGAAGCGGTGTGTGTCACCCGTTCAGGAGGGGCTGTTCTGTTTTCCAGCTACTCCGAGGACTTTTGGGAGGATCATCTCGAGTGGTTCCAGCTTCAATCCCAACAAAAACTTATTGGAGAGATAGATGAGGAAACCACGAGTAAAGGTATTATTGTCTGTAAGGATGGATTCAAGACAACCACAATGAGTCCCGCTGATTTTAAGTCATTAACTCCAAATTTTGATGTCGATCCAATTATTACAGAAGTTGACGGATCCAGTGTTTTCTTTGAAATAAAGGTTACATAACGGTTTACATAAGCACTATTTTTTTTATAATCGTAATAGAGATAGAGAGAAGGTCCCAGGAGGGGAAGATGAAAAAAAAAGTATCACACCTTTCATTTTTATTGTTCTTAATTTTTATGATAAATCCTCTTTTTTCTAGCGAATTTAAAAGAGAAGGGATCAGGGCGGAAATCAAAAAGCATTTTGAGCATCCGGAAGGCGGGATACTGTTTTCCACAGAAATTGAATCTGACTCCCCTCTTACAGCTCTGGGCAATGGATTTTTCAAAGAGAACAAACTTTACATCAATTACATGACAAAGCAAGATCAAGAGCATATGGATAAGATTCTTTATTTGTTCGAGCTCTATCTCATCTCAAAAGACCAAGAAATTTCCGGGTTTGTCGAAAAACCTAAAGAGGAGATTTCAGTTCATGACTTGATGGCAACAGGAGTCAGATTCTTCTTTCCTACCAAAGTCACCGAGGATGGAAGAATAGGAACTCGCATTTGTGTGACAGGAGAAGGATTTCAGGATTATGAAAAACGAGATATCTATCTTGAAGCTTTTGCGTTCCATGCCATATTTAATGAGATCCTAAAGAAACAGGACAGCTATATTCTACCTCGGGTCTCAGAAAACAATAAACTGGCAAACCAACTCAAGCTCTCGAACAATAATGAGGATCTTTTAAAAAGAGCTCAGGGATTTATGTGGGCCTTCTTCTACACAGATGAGAATTTCAAGAAAATTCTTTTGGATTCATATCAAAATAAGGAAGATTATTTGCCCTTTAAAATCGTTCAATAATCCTATGCAGATAAAATTGGGGATTTAGTGAAATCTAAATATATTTCAGCCATAATTCTTCTTATTTTAATAACAATGTTGTCCTGTACTCAGAATGGAA
>CAZWHQ010000090.1:0-8773 GCA_964633715.1 uncultured Eubacteriales bacterium | reverse complement strand
TCGTCGGATTTGGTGTGATACCCCTATTCCAGGATGTCAGCAGGCGAAAATTGGGGGAAATATTGAGAAATTTGTCGCAAGCACAAAAAGGAAATTCTTCTATGATGAATTTTCCTTATCTGACTATTTGGGATCATTTTATAAGTAATTTTAAATTAAATGTCACACACGATTTCTAAATACAGCAACCGAGGAGCAGGAAGAAATATTTTTATTTTTCAGGAAGGATGTTGTCAGATTTTTTGTGATTTATCTCGCGTATGTCTGAGATTGGGAAGGAGAAGACCGAACCGATTTTCTCCCTTTAGAATGGGGGCGTCTATCTTTTCTGGCTTTATTAAAATCTGGGGATCTTTTCTTGTGATGAACTTGATAACTTCTGTCGTTGGCAATGAGTTCAAAATTCTCCGGCTGAACAGGAATACTCATTCCAATGAAAGATTCTATGGCCTCGAGATGACTGGCCGTCCCCTCACTGGCCAATGTTACGGCCTTACCTTTTTTACCGGCACGGGCCGTGCGGCCGATCCGGTGTACGTAATTCTCACTATCCTGGGGAATATCATAGTTAAAAACCATGTCCAAATTGTCAATATGAAGACCGCGCGCAGCCACATCGGTGGCAACAAGCAGAGATATTTTTCCTTTTTTAAAGTCCTCGATAACTTTTAATCTCTGATTTTGAGGAAGCTCACCAGTCAGATGCTGGCACCTGAAACCGTTCGCTTTGAGTTTCTGTGCCAGACGGAAAGCGACATGTCTTGTATTAGTAAAAATCAAGGCCGTTTGAGGGGCTTCAGCCTTAAGAATCCCCAACATAAGATTTAATTTTATGTGACTTTTCACAAAATAGAGTTCTTGTGTGATTGTATCGACAGTCATCTGGTCAGGAGTGAGTTCGACAAAATCGGGATCATTCATGTGTTGATAGGCAATTGTCCTTGAAAATCGGTTTAAAGTGGCACTGAACAACATACTTTGTCTGTGATTTCGTGAAGGCATATTCTGAATAAGTTTTGTGATGTCCGGAAGAAATCCCATATCGAACATTCGGTCAGCCTCATCGATAACAAGTATTTCAACATTTTTTAGCTGCAGATACCCTTTTTGGCTGAGATCTATTAATCGTCCGGGAGTTCCTATTACGATGTCCAGCCCCTTTCGCAGGGATTCCAATTGATTAGCGTAACCAACTCCTCCAAAGAAACTGCCAACCCTACATCGCATATATCGGCTCAATTGACGAGCCTCTTTTTCGATCTGAACGGCTAATTCACGTGTGGGAACAATGATCAGAGCGAATTTTTGATTAGGCCTTGGTTTTCTCGACAGGCGATCCATCATTGTGATTAAAAATGCGGCCGTTTTCCCTGTGCCAGTCTGGGACTGCACTGCCACATCTCTTCCCTGAAGTGTTTGTGAGAGGGTTTGTTCCTGAACGGCCGTGAGCTCCGTATAACCTTTGTCAACAATTCCTTGCTGGAGTTTGGAATCGAGATTCAATTTATAAAATTCCATTTAGTATCCTTAATTTTAATGTAAATATGAAGGAGTGATTGTTAGAAGAAATTATTTTCCTGGCGGGCTAAACAATTCATTTGAACAATTACTGCTTTCTTTTGAATAATTATACCTCTTTTGAAATTTTAGATCAAGATAAATCCTCTCTCTCTGTTTTGAAATTTATCTCAAATTCCTGATCTTATTTATTGAGGGCTTCAGCGAGTTCCTTCTCACATATTGAAATAGCTTCTTTGAGTTCTTCATATCGGATATATGCATCCTTTCCGGGTTTCTGGTCAGCCCGGTTAAGCATGCTGGATAGGTAGCTGATCTGATCCAATATTTTCGGCTGCTGATAGCGGCCTCTCGATGTAGTGAGTTTTGTTTTGATCTCCTCAAGCGCATCTCTTAAAGTCTTCTCTTTGCTGGACAGGGATTTGCCACCTTCTGTTTTTGAGACCAGAATTTTCAGCTCATTTTCGAGCTGAGTGGATGTGTTCCGTGCCCTGTTTTGCAGCAGCAAAACCTCCCTGTATAGATTTGCCTGTTCTTCAAGATCAGCTAAAGAGACTCCGTCGTCCGCAACTCGGGGATCCAATAAAATCTCGAATTGAACGGATTCACTCCATTCCCCAATACTGATTTTTGCCAAATAGGTCCCTGGTACAACCATGGGTCCTCTGCTAGGTCGTCGGGTTTGTTCTTCAGGCGATTCCCCAACCAGCTCTTCTCTCATATCCCAGAGAAATCGATTGAGCCCCTTCGATTTATTCAACCGTGGTTGACCGGCAGCACTGGAAAAAGTGCGCACTTTTTGTCCTTTAGAATCTTGGATCTCGAATACGATATCCTCCTGCGGTTCAACTCCAAGGGCATAATCAAACATAACTCCAGGGGAAATATACTCAGGCCCGGAAGAAGAACCTCGAGAACCGCGAATCCTCATCCTGTAGGCATCCCTCGGTCTGAAAAGAAAATTGTCTGTTTTTACCATGTCTGCCGATATCTTATGAAGAGGTGTGATGTTGTCGAGAATCCAAAAAGATCTTCCCATAGTGGACAAGACAAGATCGTCCCGATAAACCTTGATGTCCGTGACAGGAGTCACAGGAAGATTGAGTTGAAACTCCTGCCAGTGTTCTCCGTCATCGAATGAAATAAACATTCCGAATTCCGTGCCCGCATAGAGCAATCCTTCACGATCCGGGTCTTCTCTGACAACCCGCGTTGGAGAATCATCAGGAATACCATTTTTTCCTGTCGTTATCCTCTTCCAGGAATTTCCGTAATCTTCTGTCCTGTATATATAGGGTTCCCAATCGCCCAGAAGATAGCGGTAGGCCGCAAAATAGGCCTTATTCGGTTTGTGTGGAGATGGTTCGATATTTTGGATGCGTCCTCCGGTTGGCATATCGGATGGTGTCACATCGTTCCAGGTTTTTCCACTATCGCGAGTCACATGGACAGGTCCGTCATTGGCCCCTACCCAGATCAATCCTTTTTCCAGAGTTGATTCCTGGACGGCATAAATGGTGCTGTAGAATTCCTCTCCTGTGATGTCACGGGTGATAGGTGTTCCAGAAATCACCTGCTTATCCGACTCATTAGCCGTCAAGTCGGGAGAAATTGTCTCCCAGGTGACGCCTTCATCCGTTGTGCGGTGAAGATACTGAGAAGCATGATAGACCACATCTGGATCAAAAGGAGAGACATGGATGGGAGAGACACGTTGAAAGCGGTATTTTAAGTCTTTAGGATTGTGGCTGTAGAGGTTGGCCGCTCCGACATAGTACTGTTGCTCCTGGCCGGTTTGTTTGTTGTATCGTCCGAAACGTCCTTTGCAGTTGGCGTAAACGATGTTGTGATTTCCGGGTTTTGGGACAGCGGGCCCGGTTTCACATCCGCCTATAGACTGCCAGAAACCTGTGGGGCCAACCGAAGGAGAGTATGGCGGCAAACTCGGGACCATAATTGTGGAGTTATCCTGCTGTCCGGCATAGATCCAATAGAGAAACTGATCATCCACAGCCACTTGATAGAGTTCTGCCGTGGGTTGATTGTTCTGCGTGGACCATGTTTGACCTCCATCCCGTGTGACATTGGCTCCCCCATCGTTTGACTGGATAAAAATATCCGGATTTTTGGGATTGATCCACATATCATGATTGTCTCCATGAGGAGTAGAGCGCCGCTTCCATGAATTCCCTCCATCTTCAGATTTATAAAAACCGGTGGAGTTGGAGTACAAAATATTTGCGTTTGTGGGATCGGCATCAAGATTACAGTAGTAAAACGGTCTATCCAGCAGCGGTGCAAATGTCGATATAAGCTGGAAATTCTCACCATAATCATCCGACCTGTAGAGCCCCCCCTCCCCTTCCGGTGCTTCCATAAGTACATAGACACGCCTGGGATCGGCTTGAGAGACCGCCAGATCGCTTTTGCCACGCAATCCCGAGGGCAGTCCTGCTTTCACCTGTTTCCATGATGTGCAGCCGTCTGAGGATTTATAAATCCCACCTTCATGTCCGCCACTGATAATGGTCCAGGGTTTCCGTTCTCCCCGCCAGAGGGAAGCATATATGATATTGGGATTATCTGGAGCTAATTCCAGGTCAATCCCTCCAGTTTTCTCCGAGATAAAAAGGACCTTCTCCCATGTTTTCCCTCCATCTAACGTGCGATAAATTCCCCGCTCCGGATTGGGGCCAAAAGCCTGACCCAATGCAGCGACATAAACGATATCCGGATTTCCGGGATGGATCTCTACCGCTCCAATCTGTCCAACTTCACGGAGGCCCAAGAACGTCCATGTCTTTCCGGAATCGACTGACTTGTAAACACCCCGTCCTGTGATGACATTGCTTCTTATCCCATCGGATCCTGTACCCACATAGACAATTTCCGGATCCGAAGGAGCCACACGTATGGCGCCGATGGAACCCGTCGAAAAAAAGCCATCCGAAACATTGACCCAGCTTTGTCCGTAATCGGTTGTCTTCCAGACTCCTCCTCCACAGGCACCCATATAGAATGTATCGGGTTGGGAAGGAATGCCTGTGACCGTCGTTACGCGACCACCGCGGGAGGGGCCGACATTTCGGTACTTTAGGCCATTAAATAGAGAAGGATCGATAAGAACGTTGGAGGATTCATCTTTGACCGATCTCCCAAACAGGGCTGTCGATGAGCAAAGAGCAAATAAAAAGACAAATAAAACATAAATTGATTTTTTCATTTAAAAATCTCCCATAAACAAAAGATGTCTCACGGTTTCAATTTTTGCATTCTATCGAGATTCTTTAAATTGGTCAACATAAGATAGAGAAGTTAGAATTGGGGGTGGAATAATAACGAGAAATATTATAATATTAGTCAATAATACCGAGATTATTTTGATCTGGAGGCCTCATGACAAACGTTAAAAAAGCGGAAATTAAAACTGTCTCTCTGAATACGGCACTCATCATCGGACTCATCGCCCTGCTGATCGGATTTTTTATCGGGAGAATTACAACTCCCTCTAATCTGGATTCAAGAGGACTCGCACAAAATCCAACTGCGGATACGCCAATCCAGGATTCAGCTCGGATGTTTGCTTTAGAACAGCAGCTGAAGGACAATCCAAACAATGCAACAGCATGGATGCAGCTTGGAAATTTGTATTTTGATGCCAATAAACCTCAGGAGGCCATCCGTGCCTATACTCAATACTTATCGATAAATCCTAGCAATGCCAACGTCTGGACAGACCTTGGAGTTATGTACCTCCGGGCAGGAAATCCAACCGAAGCCATTTCCTCTTTTGATAAAGCTGTGGAATTCGATCCAAAACACGAACATGCCCGCTTTAATAAAGGTGTCGTGCTCTACTACGATGTCGGATTTCAAGACGAGGCCCTAAAGGTTTGGGAAGAATTGAATAAAATCAATCCAAACTTCCGCACCCCCGATGGAAGCACAATAGCGGACCTGTTAAAAAACCGATAAGCTCTTACTTCTTTTCTTTTAGCATTCGCAGCACTTCATCCACGGCGGCTTTAAGTTCGCGGTCAAATCCTTTGAGTTCGTCATCGGGAGAGTTTTCTGCCCAGACATCAGGCGCAACTCCGTAGTTTTCGAGATTGATTCCATAGTTATTCGGTTTTGAAGGGTCATAGGTGACCACAAGAGATCCCGGTCTGCGTATGCTTCCTCCATTGATCAGCCTGTAGCTGCCTGTCGCGATAACCGCTCCATAGGTTGGTGTTCCCACAATCCTTCCAAGGCCTAAATCCCGGAAGCCCATTGGAGTGACCTCGCTGTCAGACGCCGAACGCCAGTTGATGAGCATCACTTTAGGCCCGACAATCGCCTGCCTGGGACGCCGTCCCATCGTACGGGAGCCCCAGCGGTTATTCCAGTATTCATAGGGTCTTCTCTCCAGAATATCCAGCAGCTGTTGATCGGTGTTGCCCCCACCGTTATAGCGGATATCCACAACAATCCCTTTTCGGTTGTGGAACTGATTGATTTCGTTTTCAAAGCGCCGGAGGCTGCTCTGGTTCATGGACCGGATATGAACATAGGCTATTTCTCTGTTGGTGAGGCTGTCCACATAATCTCTGTTTCTCTTGACCCATTCTTCGTATTTAATATTTCTGAGTGACGTGACAGCCTTTATCCGCACTTCTCTAGCACCCTCAAGAGAAGGCTTAGAGTTGACTTTAACAGAGACATAATCATTCAATGAGTGATTGAGAATGTTCCAATAATTATCCCCTGATTTAAGGTCTTGTCCATCGATGCCCAAAACATAATCCCCTTTATTGAGATCGATCCATTCTTTATCGGCAGGACCATTCCAGTACACATGGCTAATCCTGTAATAGGTATCGCCAGGCTCCATCTCAAAACCGAGAAATTTTGAACGGTATGTCTCCGGCCTCTCCCGTGTCGGGCCTGATACACCGGTATGAGATGCATTTAATTCTCCAATCATCTCGTTGGTCAGGTCATAGAGATCCTGGTTGTTTCCGACGTACGGGAGGAATGGCTTATAGGACTCCCTTATGACATCCCAATCATATCCATGCATATTCTCATCGTAGAAATAGTATTTCATCACTCGCCAGCATTCCTCAAAAATTTGCTCCCATTCTTTTCTTTTATCAACTGTAACTGAAAATTCAAAAGTCGCTTTTTTTTCTTTTAGTCCTGCAATCGGCATCAAATATATCTCGTTATCCCTGGTGAAAAGAAAAGATTTTCTGTCTGCCCTCATTTTTAAGTTTCTGAATGTACCTTCCTTGACATTTTTCCGGTTTTTCCCATCGAGATCGATGACAAACAGCCCTGGACCTTTGCTGTCGCTGCTTGTGAAATAGACTTTTTTTCCTTCGCTGGACAAAAAGAATGAACCGACACCTTCTTCGCCTCTGGTGATCTGCACGGCTCGCCGATCTATGCCTTCAATATCTACCTTCAAGCTGGGGATTTCAGAAGCTTCAGTCTTCTCCTTTTTTGTTTCGCTTTGCTTCATCCGTTCTTTGACAATCGGATCATCCGGATCTTCGGCCAATCGTTCTAATGGGAGCACAAAAAGATGACTGACTCCATTATCCCTATTAGAAGTAAAGACCATGGATCTATTATCAAGAGTCAAACGACCTGCTGTATCTCTGAAGGGATTTTGAGTCAAATTATGTTCCTTTTTATTTTCAGTATTAAAGAGATAGAGGTCATAATTGGAATCATCATCCGGACGTGAATACAAAAGCCATCCTCCGTCCAATGACCAGCCCTGCAGACGAAATCCGTTGGCTTGATTATAGGCCATTTCTTCTGTTTTACCGGACTCGACAAAACTGACATAGAGTTTATTGGATGCTGTCCAGGCTAATTTTTGAGAATCATTTGACCATTGTAATCCACTTTTTGAGTTTCCGTTATCTGACAACTGTTTGCTTTTTCCGGCCAATATATCATAAATCCATATCTCCCAATCTCCAGACTCATCGGAAACATAACTCAAATATTTCCCATCAGGAGAATAATTTTGAATCAAATCCCGCCGGGGAGAGGATGTCACCTGAGTCTTTTCTCCCTCTTCGGGATTGGTCGGCACTATAAATATCTCACCATGATAATCGAGGGCCACATACCTCCCATCCAAAGAAGGGGCATAATTATCCGCTTTTGAATCCACATGAATATATTCAATCAGATTTTCCTTATTATCGAAGTCCATCGAGACTGAAATTTTCTGGGGTTGATCCTTGCCTATATCGTATCTCCAGAGTTCGAACTCATTCTCATAAACAATCGTCTTTCCATCTGGACTGATGGAGGGGTACTGAATTCCGTCCTTTGTATGAAAAGTCACCTGTGTCGGATCCCCTCCCTCAGGTGATATTTTCCAAATGTTGAAAAGATCATCCCGTTCGGACATGAAATATATCAAACCATCGCTGCCCCACATGGGAAATGCATCCTGCGTATGTGTTCTAAATTCTTTGATGTCGACATCGGTAAGCTGCTGAATAGCCTTTGTCTTGAGATCCTGAATCCAGATGTCTGTGTTGTTGTTTCCTCTGTAGTGTTTTCTCCAGTACCTAAAACCCTGCCTGTTAAAGGCAATTTTTGTCCCGTCCTGAGACATCATTCCTGCCGAACCGAAGTCCATGTCCATGGGAACAGGGAGTCCGCCCTCTAAATCAGTCCTATAGAGAGGACTGTAAAACGCTCCTTTTCTTGATGTCTGAAAAATTATATTTTTTCCGTTTGGAGTCCAGTACAACATGGAATCCCCTGTCGTATGAAAAGTCAGCTGTTTGGCCTCCCCTCCCGAAACCGGAATAAGCCACACATCATAGTTTCCCATGCGGTCACTCGAGAAGGCGATGTATTGGCCGTCAGGGGAAAAGCGCGGAAAGATATCCTTCGCCACATGATCTGTCAACCGATACGGATTCGATCCGTCTTCATTGGCGACCCAGATATCTCCATGGTAAGTAAATGCAATTTTTCCATTGCATATATGCGGATATCTGGCAAATTTTATCAAATCCGCAGAGCTTATCGAGGTAAAAACGACAAGAGCTAAAGAAACTAGACAAATAAGAAACAATTTTTTAGAAGTCATAACTCCCCTCCCAAGTAGATTAAAATTCATGATAGTGAGGAAAACAGTTTACTTATTGCCACTAGACGTGTCAATATTTTGTGCCTTCCAGGCTGCAATTCAGACAGTAAGGGGCATTTTGGAAAAAATCCACTAGAAGGCGTAGGA
>CAZWHQ010000089.1:0-8820 GCA_964633715.1 uncultured Eubacteriales bacterium | reverse complement strand
GAGGGACATCAACCTTAATTTGTGTCAGATGTCGAGCCTTCTCCTTCTCGGCGCTCTCGTAAAACAAGGAAGACCAGTGAAACCGCTAAGAACAAGGCAAAGTGGCACATCACAGAAGCAGTGATCTCACCCGAATTTGAAACCAAGATGCGGATCACAAGTGACGGCAGAACAAACCCCAAAATTCCAACCTGGAGATTGGCCAGGTGTTTACGCAGCACAGGATTTGCCTCATAAGCCAAACCAACAGCAGTCCCAAAAATAAGCACAAATAGTCCGCTTTGATAATATAAGGCATAGACAATGTCAAAAGGATTCGGCGATATGTAGCGGGCGATGACAACCTCACAAACCGACTTTGTCACACAGTTTGGATCCACCAGCACCCAAGTCGCAAGGGCCAATCCCGCAGAAAAATAGGCTAAAGGGATAAAAACCATCCATTTTTTCCGATCCGAAATCAGCTGCAGCCCTATCCACATGGCAAGAGGAGGAAGCCACGTGATATCGAAAAAAGCAATTCTGGCAAAAAGAAGCTGGCTTGGGTTGTAACATACGGCCAATTCCGAAAACTGGTATCCTGCCAGAAGAAGAAACAAGACACCAACAGGATAAAGAATCCGCTTCCGTCCCGGACCTAAAAACACAAAAAGTGCAGCAATAAATTCAAAAACGCCCGTGATAACAGCAAGCAAAGGGGAATAATCCATGATTGCCCTCTAAGGAGATAAGTATGATGTCCCTCTAATTAGGAAATGTCAAATGTTGAGAGACAACACCCTTCATTTTGTTGACAGGTCTCTCACAAACGTTTATTTTATAATCACATAGGAGTGTGGGAACAGTGACAACCGAGTGCCCGAAATGCCGAGCGAAAAATACGGATACCCAGCAGTTCTGCGGGGAATGCGGCACAAGACTCCCCTCCTTGGAGAAAACAAAGGTCTCCCACTACACCACTTTTGAAGTCCCAAAAGACGAATATACAACAGGTACAACCTTTGCCGACAGGTACCAGATTATCGAAGAAATTGGCTTTGGGGGTATGGGCCGTGTTTTTAAAGTTCTTGATAAAAGAATCAATGAAAAGATCGCCCTGAAACTCATAAAACCAGAAATCGCCTCTGATTTGAAGACCATCGAACGGTTCCGGAATGAGCTGAAAACGGCTCGAAAAATCAGCCATAAAAATGTCTGCCGCATGTTTGACCTGAACAAAGACGGAGAAAACTACTTTATTACGATGGAGTTTGTTCCCGGCGGAGATTTAAAAAGGTTTATCAGAAGGTCCAAACACTTATCGGTCGATACATCCATTGCCATTGCAAAACAGATCTGCGAAGGACTCGACGAGGCTCACAGACATGGAATTGTCCACCGTGATCTCAAACCCAAAAACATTATGATAGATGATATCGGGAACGTCCGCATCATGGACTTTGGTATTGCCCAGACGATAAAGTCTAAGGGAATCACAGAATCAGGCATGACGATTGGAACTCCGGAGTACATGTCGCCAGAACAAGTGGAAGGATTAGAGATTGACCATCGCACCGATCTTTACTCGCTCGGAGTGATCTTGTATGAAATGGTCACAGGAGTCGTTCCATTCATAGGAGATACCCCCTATTCCGTCGGCATCAAACACAAGAGCGAAATCCCAACCAATCCCAGGGAGATCAACGCTCAAGTTCCGGAATCTCTCTGCCGGATCGTACTAAAATGTATGGAAAAGGCTAAAGAGAGGAGGTATCACGAAGCGGAGGAGATCTGGAATGACCTGGACAAGGTCGGAGATCTTAAAACTGAGGCAAAAAGTCAAACGGAATGGAAAAACTCCATTGCTGTGCTCCCATTCGCCAATATGAGCGCCGATTCGGGCCAGGAGTATTTCTGTGATGGAATCGCTGAGGAAATCATCCATGCCCTCGCTCATGTCGAGAACTTACGTGTAGTGGCCCGGACCTCAGCGTTTGCTTTCAAAAATAAGAATGTCAATGCCATCGAAATCGGCAAGGAACTCCACGTCAAAACGATTCTCGAAGGAAGTGTCAGAAAAGCCGGCAACCGGATTCGCATTATCGCCCAGCTCATCAATGTCTCGGACGGCTTTCACATATGGTCAGAAAAGTATGACCGTGAGATGGACGATGTCTTTGCTGTCCAGGATGAAATCACAAAGGCCATCTTCGAGAATCTTAAAGTCAAGCTTTTGGGAGAGAGGAAGGAGGCGCTCGCCAAGAGATATCAGGAGAATCCCGAAGCGTTTAACTTTTATCTAAAAGGCCGGTTTTTCTGGAACAAACGAACGGAGGAGGCACTTAGAAAAAGTTTAATGTATTTTAAGGAAGGGGTCGAAAGGGAGCCCATGTCCGCTCTCTGTTATGTCGGTCTTTCCGATGCCTATCACTCCCTTGGTTACTACAACTTTCTCCCCGGAAAAGATGTCTATAAAGAGGCCAAAACCGCTGTTGAAAAAGCCCTGGAGCTCGATGACAATTTAGGAGAAGCCCATGCTTCTTTGGGATGCATCCATCTGTTTTATGATTGGGATTTACCGGCGGCTGAAGGCTCCTTTAAAAAAGCAATTCACTGTAATCCCAACTATGCATCGGCTCATCACTGGTATGCTTTTTATCTAACGGCAGAGGCGCGCCATGATGAGGCATTGGTGGAGATGAAAAAAGCACAGGAATTGGATCCACTCTCTGTTGTCATTTGTGCGGCCGCCGGTTGGGTTTTGTATCTTGCCGGAGAGAATGACCGAGCTGAGGAGCATTGTCAAAGAGCTCTCGAGATGGATCCAAACTATCACGTCGCGCACGTTGTCTACGGCCTTATTCTTCTTCAAAAGAAGATGTTTTCAGAAGCCGTATCAGAATTTCAACATGCAAGAGAACTTGTCAAGGATGATGCCGGAGCAGCGGCATATCTTGGGATCACTTATGCCCAATTTGAAGAGAAAGAAAAAGCAGAGAAAATGAAATTGGAATTAGATAAACTCTCGAAAAACAAGTATGTGCCTCCTTATTACAAAGCAGCTCTCTATGCAGGATTAGGCGAAAAAGCGAAGGCTTTCGATCTCCTTAAAAAAGCCCTCGAAGAACGCACACCCTGGCTAATTTTTCTAAAAACCTGGCCAATATTTGAAAATTTGTATCCCGAACCCGAATTCAAATCCCTTCTTGAAAAAATCGGGAATTGATCAACCTCCCTTATGAACAAACTCGGCAAAGAGACAAGCCCTTACCTCCTGCAGCACGCCCACAATCCCGTCAACTGGTATCCCTGGGGAAAAGAAGCTCTTGAAAAATCCAAAAAAGAAGACAAGCCAATTTTCCTCTCCATCGGATATGCGGCCTGCCACTGGTGCCACGTCATGGAACATGAATCCTTTGAAAATGAGGATATCGCCAAAATTTTAAATGCTCACTTTATTTCCATAAAAGTTGACAGGGAGGAACGCCCGGATTTAGATGATATCTATATGTCGGCCGTTATCGCCATTTCGGGAAGCGGAGGTTGGCCCATGACTGTTTTTCTCACTCCCGATCTCAAGCCCTTCTACGGCGGCACATACTTTCCTCCCGAGGACAAATGGGGCCGGATAGGTTTTAAAAAAATGATTTCTTTGATCAGTGAAAAATGGCAGAGCCGAGCAGAACGAGAACAACTACTTCTCGATGCAGAATCACTTCAAAGAATAATCGCAGAACGGACGTCTATCACTCCGCCCCGTTCTCCCCATTCCCAAATCTCAGACAAACTTCTTGATAGGGCCGCCAACCAACTCAAACGGTCATTCGATCCCAACTGGGGTGGATTCTCCCCGGCTCCAAAATTCCCCCCAACCAATGCCATCCGTCTGCTCCTTCGATTTTTTTTCCACACGAGTGATAAAGATTCTCTCGCAATGGCCACCTTCACGCTAGATAATATGGCCAGAGGAGGGATGTACGACCACCTGGGCGGAGGTTTTCACAGGTATTCCACAGATAACGAGTGGCTTGTCCCCCACTTTGAAAAAATGCTCTATGACAATGCACTCCTCGCCGCGGTCTATCTCGAAGCTTTTCAAATCACAAAAGAGTTGCCCTATGCGAGGATAGCCGAAGAAATTTTCGCCTATGTCCAAAGAACGATGACCGATAAATCCGGCGCCTTCTATTCGAGTGAAGATGCCGACAGCAAAGGTCAGGAAGGCATATTTTATACCTGGACGTTCGATGAGATTCTGAGTGTCCTGGGCAAAGACATCTTTGAGATCTTTTCAAAAGTATACAACATAAATAAATCAGGCAACTTTTCCTCCCGGGAAGACTACCATCAAGGGAAAAACATCCTCCATCTCCAAACCACCCCCTCTGAATTATCCCAAAATCTCGGAATTGACCCAGACAAACTGGAAAACATTCTTAAAGATTCGCGTGAGAAACTTCTAAATTTTCGCCGCTGCAGAGTCCGTCCGGGACTCGATGACAAGATCATCACATCGTGGAACGCACTGATGATTTCCGCGCTGGCACAAGCCTATCAGATACTCGACAATTCAAAATATCTGGAAGCAGCCACCAGGGCGGCCCTTTTTATCAAAAAAGAGTTGTGGACCGATGAGAATTGTCTCCTGCGCACGTATCGCAGCGGACAGAGCAAGTTGTTTGCCTACTTGGAAGACTACGCATACACCCTACGTGCATTTACAGATCTTTATGAAGCCGATTTCGACTCCAACTGGCTTTTTCTTGCCGAAAATGTAGCCGATTCAATGATTCACCAATTTTGGGACAAAAAATCTAACGGCTTTTTCGACACAGGGCACCTCCATAAAAACCTCATCGTTAGAACAAAATCTGCTGCTGACAGCGCTATCCCTTCTCCTACTGCCGTAGCTGCAGAAACACTCCTTCGGCTGAGCAGGCTTCTAAATAGGGACGATTTCTTTTCAAAAGCCTTTCAAACACTCCAGGCCAACGCAAATTTATTAGATCGCTATCCCCATGCCTACCTGTCTCTTTCCTTAGCCGCGGATTTTTCTTTTCATCCCATTAAGGAAATCGCTATTGTGGGAAGAAGGAATTCCAAAGACTGCAAAGAACTCATCCGGACGGTCCACAGTTTATATCTTCCCCATCATGTCAAGGCCTTTTTAGATGCAGATTTGACCCAGACAAAAAACATCACAAAAAAAATTCCTCTTCTCAGGGGAAGAACACTTTTAGATGGAAGGGCCGCAGCCTATGTCTGTGAAAACTTCACCTGCCAGCTTCCTGTGACCACAGCTTCAGACCTCCGCAAGCAATTGAACATAAATTCTAAACACAAGTCATCCCCAATCCGTAATTAATAACAAAACCATTTTTACTCAGGAGTGATGGTATGCCACGATGACAGATTATACCATCCACGTCTTTTCTCCTGAGGGCAACCCGCGATGGGAATTTTCCAGAGACATCGATCCTCTGCCGGTCGAGAATTACTATCCCCGGGTGATCGGTCAGACAAGGGGATTTTCAACTTACGATATTTTTTCCTCAGACGGTAAATTCCTGTTCAAGGCCAAGATCGAACTTCACACGACTCCCGGGCTCATTTTTAAAAATGGATATATCTATACGCTGGCTGTAGATGAAGCCGGTTTCAGAAGAGCTGTGAGGCTGAAAATGCTTGAAAAGAAAAAAGATAAGGATATCCTTTTCTGATACTAGCCACCTAGGTGGTTGCCTTTTTGAGGGTCAGTATCATTTGACCTTGCCGTTTGCGGGGTGGTAATCTTATTTTGGCTGGAAATTGAGGAAATTTGAGAGGGATTTGTCGCAAGCACCAAAAGGGAATCTTTACATCATCATGTTACCTATCTTTCAATATGTTCACAATTCTGTTTGACACTTCCACCCTAAATAAATAAGCTGATATCACACCCCAGGAGGGGAAAAGTGGCCAACGAATGTCCTAAATGTCAGACCAGTAATCCCGATGAGTCTAAGTTCTGCATGGAGTGTGCGACTCCACTCCCTGGGATCAAAGAGGCGATTCACACCAAGACCCTTGAAGCTCCTACCGAAGAACTTACGAGAGGGAGTATATTTGCAGACAGATATGAAATCATCGAGGAACTTGGTAAAGGTGGAATGGGAAAAGTTTATAGAGTTGAAGATACTAAGGCCAAAGAAGAGATTGCTCTCAAGCTGATTAATCCTGAAATTGCCGCCGACAAAAATACTATAGAACGATTCCGCAATGAATTAACAACAGCAAGGAAAATCGCTCACCGGAATGTCTGTAGAATGTTCGACCTCGGTGGAGAAAAAGGGCAGCACTACATAACGATGGAGTATGTCTCTGGCGGAGACTTGAAGAGATTTATCCGGAGATCTGGACAGCTAACCGTAGCTACCGCCATTAAGATTGCTAAACAAATTTGTGAAGGTTTGGAAGAAGCACATGGTCTTGGAATAATCCACAGGGATCTCAAACCCAACAATATCATGATCGATGACAATGGCAATGCCAGGATTATGGACTTCGGCATCGCTCGCACTATAAGAGGAAAAGGGATCACCGGCTCCGGAGTGATGATCGGTACTCCCGAGTACATGTCCCCCGAGCAGGTAGAGGCCAAGGATATCGACCAGCGCTCGGATATCTATTCTCTTGGAGTTATCCTTTTCGAGATGACCACAGGCCGCCTCCCCTTCGAAGCTGACACTCCTTTTGCCCTAGGAATTAAACACAAGAGTGAAACTCCGCCTGATCCCAAAGATTTCAATCCTCAATTAACTGAAGACCTTACCAGAGTGATTTTAAAATGCCTTGAAAAAGGAAAGGAGAAAAGATTTCAGAGTGCAGCAGAAGTACGATCTGAATTGAAGAAAATCGAAAAGGGACTTCCCACAACTGAGAGACCCGTCTCGAAAAAGAAATCAATGACATCCAAGGAGATCACCGTCTCCTTAAATATCAGAAAAGCTCTGATCCCAGGGCTGCTTGTTCTTGCGGTTTTTTTGACAGCAGTTTTCATTTGGAAGCCTTGGGGAAGAAGAGTTGCAGTCCCCTCAGTGTCGGATAAAACCGCACTGGCTGTCCTTTATTTTAAGAACAACACAGGAGATGAAAGTCTGAACAACTGGAGAACCGCTCTTTCAGATTCCATTATCTCCGACCTCAGTCAGTCCAAATACTTCGAAGTCTTGTCTTCTGACCGGATATTCAGCATTTTGAGAAAATTGAATCTGCTGGAAACGGCCGGATACGCTACCGAGGATTTAATAGCTATTGCAAGAGAAGGGGGGGTCAGCCATACCCTTACAGGAAGCTTGTCCAAGGCTGGAGAGACATTCCGGATCGATTACCTCATCCAGGAAATCCCCACAGGAAAAACTCAAGGATCAGATCGAGTCGAAGGACAGGGAGAAGTGAGCATTTTCACCATGGTCGATGAGATAACGAAAAGCATTAAACATGATTTTAACCTTTCTCAGGAGCAGATAGCAGGAGATATCGACAGAGAAGTGGGAGCCATCACGACTAGTTCTGCTGAAGCTTTCAAATATTACTCTCAGGGCAGACAGGCCCATAATTTCGGAGAGTATGAAGAAAGTATCGCTCTTTTGGAAAGAGCATTGGCCGCCGATCCTGAATTTGCTATGGCTTACAGGTCGATGGCGATGGCTTACGGCAATATTCGCTTATATGCAAAAAGGGATGAGTATTTGAAAAAGGCATTTGAGCTGAGTGACCGATTATCGGACAGGGAGAGATATATAATCACAGGCGACTACTATCGGAAGTCACAAGAAACATATGACAAGGCCATAGAAGCCTACAACAGACTGCTCGAACTCTATCCAGATGACCGAATCGCAAATAACAACTCAGCCCTTATATACAGTGCCCTCGAAGAGTGGGACAAAGCAATAGAGAGATACAAAGCGGCCGTTCAGAATCAAGATCCAAGCATAATTGGTTATTCCGGTCTGGCCGGCATGTATATTTACAAAGGCGAGTTGGATAAAGCCAGAGATGTCCTGATGGGTTATGTCCAAAATATTCAGGATCACAGTTCCATACACCATGATCTTGCTGAAATCTATATTCTTCAAAGAAAGTTCGATCAGGCGCTAGAAGAAATCGACCACGCTTTTACTCTTGATCCGACAAATTATTCGAATATTTTTTTGAGAGGTAGAATCTTCTATTTCAGAGGAGACTTCGAAGCTTCAGCGCTCGAGTTTACCAAGCTTTTAGAAAGAGAGGGCCCGGTGGAAAAAGTCATAGGGAGCTTGGGTATGCTGTTCATTGAAGCTCAGCAGGGGAGGATTTCTGATTCCATAGAACGATCCAAACAGACAATCGAACTCTGCCGGTCTTTCAACCAAAAGGTATGGGAAGTGAGCGTTCGAAAAAAACTGGGAGATATATACCTTTATTTAGGCAGACAGGATGAGGCCCGAAGTGAATACGATCAAGCGCTGCAAATTGCCGTAGATAGGAAAAATCTCAGTCAACAGTGGCGTCTTTTGGTCGCCAAAGGTATCTTTTATCTTAAAACTCAATCCATACAGGATGCTCTGGAAATTGCTGATGAACTTAAGGCATCTATTGAATCAGGATTGAATGAAAAAGCGATAAGAAGATATGATTATCTGATGGGGCTGGCCGAACATGAGAGGGAGAATTATTCCGGTGCTGTGGAGCATCTGATTAGGGCAAAAAGTATGCTGCCTGGGGAATACGATGGCTGGGATGGGCACGCCAGAATCTCCTTTGCTTTGGGGCAGGCTTATCATCTTGGGGGAGACCTGGGTAATGCCCAATCCGCCT
>CAZWHQ010000088.1:0-8836 GCA_964633715.1 uncultured Eubacteriales bacterium | reverse complement strand
CTCCTCAGCTGCCATCAGGAGATCCTTCTGGACATGATGAGACGGGGGTGGCCGTACTCCTTCTCGAAACGATCCTCGTATTCATGAAGGAACTGCTCAAAGTAATGAAAAAACACCCGATAAAAAACAGAGTGTTCCGGATGACGCTCGCGATAGATTCCTGCCATGGCAGGGAAGATGATTCATGAAATAAGCCAGGAAGCAAAAATGAGCCTCAAAGGCCCAACACGCCTGGGATGCTTCAGTGATAAGTCTGACAATCTTATTGAGAGTGTAATCAAAGGTTGACGATGAAAGGCATATTTTGACAACCAGCGGTGTCGCGAAAATACAGAGGATTCGAACCTGTGACTTCGACCTTGCTAGTTCTTGGACGCAGTTTGGAAAGAATCTCCAGAAAAGGAAAGAGATCAGATTAAAACATTAGCGGCCTGGATATCATTTAAGAGATATTAAATAGAGCTAAAGAGAGTTAAATCAAATGCACTTTCACTTGAGTCGAGGAAAGGAATATATTCCATGAACATCTTCCAAATAAGCGCATGGCTAGGACAAACAGTATGTGTTGACCTCCATAATCTAAGTGCAAGAATATCCGGAATGAGCTTAAGTTTGCCCGAAAGATCCGTCACAAAAATGTCTGTCAGATGTATGACCTGAATAAAGATAAAGGGTCCTGTTACTTCACGATGGAGTATGTATCCGGAGAAGATTTAAAGACCCTGATAAATAAAACGGGACAGCTGAGTGCTGGACAAGATGGATATTATTGTCATAATTGAGAAATGATAGCGTTAAATTATCAATCTCTAAAAACTATCGTAAGCCCAATAGAAGGAATTTTGTTCTTTATTCCCATCTCCCTCCATGCTGCCTTAAGTACAGTATCCTTGTTTAAAATACATGGGGAAATTCGGGAGAAGTTCGTGACGAAAATTGCTCTCTCTCTTTCCACTTTTTTAGGTGTGTCACTCGCCATTCTTGTATCCATCCCGAATATTCTGGACAATATTCTGGTGAGCATGATTGCAGGAATACTGCTTTATGTCATCGTAAAAGAATTCCTACCTGAAAAAGAAAAGGGACAACCCATGTTCTTTGTATTTGGCATACTCTTTTTTTGTATTTTTATGTACTCATCGAGTTTATTTTAATGTAGGAGAATGACATGAAAAAATGGAAATGTTCTGTGTGCGGCTATATCTATGATGAAGCGAAAGAAACAACTTTGTTCGAGGATCTTCCCGAAGGTTGGACATGCCCGCAATGCGGGGCACCGAAATCGGCCTTTCAGATCATCGAAGGGAAGGATACAGCCTACCAGGGAAAGACAAATGTCGCAGAAAAAATCGTGGAACAGCTTGTCGCATATGAAGTAAAAAGAATATTTGGCATTCCAGGAGATTCCAACCTCCCCTTGACAGAGGCTATACGTAAAAACAAGGACATAGACCTGGTTCTCACGAGACACGAACAGGCTGCAGCCTTTATGGCATCGGCCCACGCCAAATTCACAGGAGAGATCGGTGTATGCATGTCCATTGCCGGACCAGGCGCGACAAATCTAATAACGGGTATTGTGGACGCGGCCACGGATCGGTCGCCCGTGCTTGCCCTGCTCGGGCAGATACCGGAAGTCTTCCTGGGGAGCGAATCTCTGCAGGAGATCGCAGAGGTGGACATCTTCAAGACCTTCTGCGTTTACACCGAACAAATCGGAGCAGCCGGCCAAGCTTTGAAGGTCGTCAATCTTGCGATCAAAAAGGCCTATGCGGCTCCAGGTCCCTCAGCTTTGAGCCTTCCCACAGATGTCCTGAATGAACCTCTGGACGAATCTATCTGGCTTCCAAAAGCTCACCTTTTCGAACCTGACCTTCGACCGGGAGAAGCTGTCAAGGAGGCCGCCGATTTGATCGCAAGGAGTAAACGGCCCGTCCTGTTCGCCGGTTGGGGCGCCCGCCACTGCGGATCTGAACTGCTCGAGCTCGGCCGCCATATCGGGGCGCCTATCGCCACCACATCCCGTGCCAAAGGAGTGGTCCCAGAATCGGACGAACTTGTCCTCGGTGTATTGGGATCTATCGGTAACCGATTTGCCCCCAAGATCGTGGCGCAATCGGATTTGATCATCATCCTGGGAAGTGGTTTCAGGCAGCGCAATCTAATCCCGAATATCGATGTGATACAAGTGGACATCGATGCCAGCCGCGTGGGCAAGACATTTCCCGTGAAAATCGGGATTGTAGGAGATGTTCATCGGGTCATTAAAATGTTGAGAGAGGCTGCAGAACCTAAAGAAATCGATCCCGGATTTCTTGAATCCATTCGTTCTGCGCATAAGCAGTACAAAGATTTGCTTTACCAGGATTTCCAAAACATGCAAAAGCCTATCCATCCAGGAGCCGTGATCCAAGCTATGAAAAAAAACGCTGCGGAAAACGCCATCATATGTTCGGATGTAGGAGACCACACGTATTGGTTCTACAAACGATTTATCTGCGAAAAACACCAGACCTTTTTATGCGCCAACATGGCCGGTATGGGATTTGGGATTCCTGCTGCTGTTGCCTGCCAATTTGCACAGCCAAGCAGGCAAGTGATCGCCTTAACGGGAGATGGTGGATTCGGGATGGCAGGGATGGAGTTTATGACTGCTGTTTTCAACAAACTTCCGATCACGGTCATCGTATTCAATGACGGCAAACTGAAAAATATAAAAAAAGAACAAGAGATCTATGGCTACCCCGAATACAAAGTCAGTTTCACAAACCCGAACATCGCAGAAATGGCAAGATCTTCTGGAGGTTGGGGAATCCGCGTTTCAGACCCCGAGGAGCTGGATTCAGCTCTGTCAGAAGCCCTTAAATCTTCGAGAACCGCGATTGTCGAGGTTATGGTCGATCCCAATGTTTATATCAAGCCTGTCCAACGCTGAATTACGGCAATTCTTCCGATGTCATTCCATTCAGATGGAAATCTTACAAACTACTTTATTAACGAAAATCTTGACATTGGGGTCTAAAATTTATATCGTAACTTACCAATTCGATAAAAAAAGTAAAGGAGTTAAAATTGGCAAAAGTACCCGACACCATGGAGAGCATGAAAAAATGCATCTGCGGCAGATGCCCTTCTCACAATCAGTGCATGAAAGATAACATGCAGGGCCTTTTCTGCGCAAAAGGAAAGAGCTCTTGTGAAGGAGGTCCGAAATGAGAAAACATGAGGGACACTTGCTGGATGTCCACCTGAATCCCCGTGTGAGCGGTCTCAAACCATCAGCTACAGTGGCAATCAATGACCTTTCAAACGAATTAAGACAAAAGGGAAAGGAAGTCTACAAACTGGGCTTGGGCCAATCCCCCTTTCCTGTCCCAGATCAAGTAGTGGAGGCCTTACAGAATAATGCTTTTCAAAAGGATTACCTTCCGGAACCACCATGGATCGAGACCGGCTCAAATCCCTGGCAGAGATCGCCGATCAAAACAGAGTCGTCCTGTTGTCAGATGAGATATATGGCAAAATTCACCATGATGGCCAGCATGAATCCATCGTTCCATTCTATCCGGAAGGCACTATCTTTAGCGGTGGTTTGAGCAAGTGGTGCGGAGCAGGAGGCTGGAGATTAGGCGTTTTTGTGTTTCCCCGACCTTTGAGATGGTTGCTGGACGCCATGGCTGCGGTGGGCACCGAAACCTTCACATCCACAAGTGCACCCGTCCAGTATGCGGCTATCCGGGCCTTTCGGGAAGGACCGGAGATGGATGATTACTTGAAAAGGTCCCGCCGAATCGTAAAAGCCTTAGGGAATCATATTACCCAAAAACTTGAAGATGCCGGTGCGCTGGTAAGATATCCTCATGGGGGTTTTTACATCTTTCCCGATTTTTCGCTGTTTAAAGAAAAACTCAGAGCCAAAAAAATCACCACGAGCGAAGAGATGTGCCGCCGACTGCTGGAGGACACAGGAGTGGCCATGCTTCCAGGGAGCAACTTCGGGCGTCACCCTGAAGAGATGACCGCTCGTATCGCCTATGTTGATTTCGATGGGAAGTCAGCCCTTGAAGCTGTCCGGTCCTTTCCCATAGACCAGACTCTCGGTGAACATTTCCTCAAAACATACTGCGGCAATGTATTGAAAGCCATCGACAGACTAGACGAGTGGATTCATTCTTGATGCTAACTCCAGGAAAATAATTCCGGATAGCGTCAGGAAAAAAGGATAGAATTTGCACGCTACGTTCATAAGATCTTGGCCAATAAGAGTCGTCTTTATTTTCCTCGCCTTCATCTCTATCAATGCAGGGCAGCATAATAATCTGGATCGCAATTACTCTGTCCTCATTTCTCCCGATTCAATAGGGGCAGGACAAACGTTTCGTGTCCTTGTGACATCAGAAAAACCGCAAAATCGCATTGCAATACAAGCAGAAGGCCCATCCGGCCCATTGGTCATCCGTAAACAAAAAAACGGAGGAGGCCCTCCCTACTGGTGGTCAGCAATGTTTGCTGCAGAAAATTCTGGTAACCACCGAGTGTGGATTGAAAACGAAACATCCCGACTAATGGAAAAACGTTTTTCTGCCCTTCAAAAAAAGCTGAAACGTAAATCCAGTTCCTCTTATTGGCCAACGGAACGAGCATGGACAACACAGATGGAAAATCTCTACTCAGCCTGGATCGATATGCTTTTCTTCGACACAGAGGAAGGCCAGACATGGGAGTTCCTCCATCAAGTGTTGAAGGAGGCCGGCCGGAATTTTTTGCATAATCATTTGGGAATGAACGAAGACGACACCTTGATTTTGGACCCGGACTGTGCAGATAACCCGTTCTTTTTACGGGCCTATTTTGCCTGGAAGCTCCGGCTTCCGTTTGGCTATCATGCTTGTGACCGGGGCAGTGTTCGAATGGCTCCTCAATGCGGCTCGTGGTTTTCCAATCTTAAACCCCGAAAACAAGGGTGGGACGATCTAAAAGCCTTTCAAAATTTTGCACGGATCATCAAAAACACAATCCATTCCGGAAGTGCCCGCACCGCATTTTCAGATAACGATACAGACCTCTACCCGATTCCTCTTCAGAGGAGATATCTGCGACCTGGCGTGATTTTTGCAGATCCTTACGGACATACCTTGATGCTTGTGCGCTGGATTCCACAGACTCAGATAAAATCCGGACAGTTGTTTGCCGTAGATGCCCAACCCGATGGAACCATCGGTATCAGAAGATTCTGGCAGGGACAGTTTCTTTTTTCCACAAACCAGGTGATCGGAGAGCCCGGATTTAAAGCCTTCCGGCCCATCGTCCAGGAGAGGGGGAAACTCAGAATCCTCACGAATGATGAGATTTCTAATTCAGCAGACTACAGAAACTTCGCACTCCAGCAGCAGAATATGAGCCCTCAGGAGTTCTATGCTACGATGGACCGCATCATCAATCCCCAGCCGCTCGATCCTGTCAGAGCCTTCGAAGAACTGCACCAAGCAATCCATGAACGTCTTCAGGCACGTGCACAGGCTATTGCAAACGGGGAAAAATACATGGAAGAAACCAACTTCGAAATTATTCCAATGCCCCCAGGTGCCGGCATATTCCAGACATCTGGTCCCTGGGAAGAGTATTCCACTCCTGCCCGGGATATGCGCCTGTTGATCGCATTGGATGTGCTCACCGATTTTCCAGATAAAGTCGCGAGGAATCCGGATGCTTTTGCTATTCCCGAGTCCAAAAAACCTGAAGATCTCAAGGTAGAATTGAATCGTCTTCATGCAATTTGGGCAAAAGAGATCACCATTACTTACACACGAAGCAACGGCCAACCTCATACGCTGTCACTCACCGATATCCTGAAACGGAGAGAAAAGTTGGAGATAGCCTACAATCCTAACGACGGAGTAGAAGTGCGTTGGGGAGCACCCGAGGGAAGCGAGGAATTCTCTTCCTGCAGACGAAGGGCTCCTGCCGATCAGCGCCGAAGGATGGAATCTTACCGCCAGTGGTTCAAGAACCGCACCTTTCCAATTCGCTAAAGGAATTTGGCTGTCTGGATAAGGCGATCGAAAAAGAGAGAAATATCCTCTCTCGTCAACTCATGATTGGAAATGACCAGCCGGATGGCCACATCTCTGTCCAAGCGCGCATAATTGACGAAGGATTTGCCGCTTCGCGCAAGCTCCTCCCGCAAACGCAGGTTGAATGTGTTGGTGTCTTCGGAATTGCCTGGAAGATAACGGAAGCAGACATTGACAGATGACCTGGGTGCCATGAGTTCCAACGAAGGTGTCTTGTGGACAATATCCTCAGCAAAAGCGGCCAGCTCAAAAAAGCGGTCGATCCGCTCGGCAAACCCTTTATCCCCATAAAATTTCCAGGACAGCCAGAGTTTCAGGGTATCGACCCTCTTGCCGCACTGCAAGGACATCGGCCCCAGGTCGTGCGAGCCGAAGGCTTCATCATGAAAAATGTAATCCGTCCCGGTAACTGAGTTAGTGTTCAACAGGTGTCCCTTTTCCCGGACCAGCAGGACCGAGCATATCAGGGGAAGCCCCATCAGTTTATGGGCATTCCAGGTAAAGGAATCGGCTTTGTCCAAGCCTTCCGCTAGAATCCGGTGACGCGGACTAAGAATCACCGATCCTCCCAGAGCGCCATCCACATGAAGCCAGAGATCGTGCCGCCTGGCAATTCCTGCAACTTTTTCTATAGGATCAAACGCTCCCTTGACCGTTGTGCCAGCGGTAACTCCCACAAAAAATGGCCGTTTGCCTCGCCCAAGGCTCTCTTCGACAGCCATGTCCAATTCCTCCGGGTTCATTCTGCCCGCCGAATCCGTTTTGATTTTTCGTACATTTTGGCTCCCAATACCCAGGATGTTTGCACTTTTCTCAAAGGAATAATGAGCTTCTTCGGATACGAAGGCGATCAGGTCGGGAGCTTCGTGCAGTCCTACATTTTTTATTTCTGGATTTGTTCTGTTGCGCGCGATCATCATGGCTTGCAGATTTCCGTTGCTCCCACCGGTCACAAACAGACCTTCTGGGTGTTCAAACCCACAAATGCCTCCCATCTTTTTTATCAACTCCTTCTCCATAAGAGTTGCGACAGGAGCCACTTCATAGGTGTACATGGATGTGTTGGCCAAAGCCGTAATCACCTCTCCGAGGAATCCCGGGAGAGCAAATCCCGACCAGAGCTGGTTGAAGAACTGACGATGACCCGTTCTTACAGAAAAGGCCAGGTACTGCTCAAGGGCTTTGTAAAGGTTATCCATAGAACAACCCTCATCGGGAAGGGTTAGGTCTATCTTGGGCCGCAATTTTTCGGGTGCGAGATGATGAGTGACCATAACCCCGGGATCTGTGTTGCCTTTAAGATAGGTGTTGACCATATCGATGAATCTTCGGTCTAAAAAAGCTTCGGTATCAGTCATGATCGTTTCTCCGCTTACAATTCATATTCCTTTACATCTTGGCAAGAACACCCTTTTTGGTCAATGCAAATTTTCAAACGGTGAGACGAAAATCGAAATAGTTCGGATTGACAAAAAATCCCATACTTCCTAATATAGTTTTTGGTCAAGATGAGAAAAATCGTAAAAGCTGTCATCCCTTCGCAACTCCGATTTTTCATGAGGCTTTTCTGGACGGAATTTATCGATTTTGCCAGCGGTACACGCTTGAAGTTCGCAAAAAATTCCCCTGAGAAACGGGCAAGAGCCGAAACCTGGCCGGAAAGGATCTCCATCCGCCAGTCGATCAATGTCAGCAACTGGGCCGAAAACAAAAAACACAACCTCCGCTTGGCCATTGCTCGATTTCAGAACGTTCCGATTTTCGCCGGTGAAATTTTTTCATTTTGGCGCTTTGTGGGGAATCCCACAAAAAAAGCAGGGTACAAAATAGGGATCAATATTATAAATGGCCAGCTGGATTTCGATATCGGAGGGGGATTGTGCCAGCTCTCAGGATTGCTGTACCATCTGGCGCTCGCGGCAGGGATGGGCATCGTGGAAAGGCATCCGCATTCTGCGGATCTCTACACCGATGAGACACGATATACTCCGCTTGGAGCAGATGCAACGACGGCGTATGGCTACAAAGATTTACGGCTGAAAAACATTATGGATGTTCCGTTATGTTTCCGGATCCGAATCGAAGAAAATCGTCTGATCGGTTCCCTTTGCTCCCCCGAAAACTTGCGGAAATTCGAGCTTCGGTTCGAAAAGTCCCTTGTCGATGGGATTGAAAAAGTGGAAACCTTGAGGAGGAATGAAGCGGGGGAATTTGAAGTGATTTGCCGGCAGAGCTACACGATCGCCAGACACAATACCGTCCTTTGATCGGATCAATGGACTTCCCTTGCTGTACTTTCAAACTCCAGGATCACATACCAAGCACTGCAGCGGCCTCTGTCGCAGCCATTACCTGAGTTTTATGTTTGAAAACCTTTTCCGCCTCAATCCTGTCCTCCAGTTTCATCCCGCCATGGATGCAGTTTACTGAATGTCCCCACGATCTGATTTTCTTGACCAAGTATTCCATAGTGTCCCGTGATTCCGTGAATACCAGGATCTTTTCGTTCCCCCTGCATCTCCTTTATTTTCTTCATCCCCTCGGCCATTGCGGTTTTCAGTTCGGCCAGTTTTACTTCGAAATCCTTTAAGTCTTCCTTCAATCTTCTTATGAATAGAGGATTGTCATTGTTTTCCAGGGATTCCTCTATCAATTCCTGTTTTGCAAAGAAACCCGGGACTAAAAAGATCCAAGAATAGCCTGAAATTTTATAAGATTTCCTTTTTGTGCTTGCGACAAATTTCTCAATATTTTTCCCAATT
>CAZWHQ010000087.1:0-9157 GCA_964633715.1 uncultured Eubacteriales bacterium | reverse complement strand
TTGATGAAATGGAGGAAAAATCATCACCAACAAAAAAACCAAATTCCTATCCTAGTCACCATAGAGAAAAACTATCTTTCCGCTCATTTTAAGCTGTTCCAATTCCTCCACGTTTGATGCGCTCACAAGCTGGGCTTCAACTTCACAGCCCAATGAGTATGGACTCACAAAGACCTTAAAGTTTTTTTCGGCAGACCGGAGATGAGCACCTCCATCTTCCCAGTCAATCGCATCGAATTCCTGAACATCTGTATCCCAACCGAACGAGGACATTTCTTTCTCAAAAAATCGTGTTGCGATCCTATTCCCTTCACTGCCAACACTTCGATTGGGTATTTCTTCACAAAGTTTTCTCAAGTAAGTCAGACTTTTCTGATAAAGATGTTCCGTGTCCATCTGTTAACCTTTGTTGGATATTTATCCTTGGAGTTTAGTGAATTTTGACCGAGTAATTCACTGTACTCCACATCCGAATAACCTTGCCCTCTTCATCCACTTCAAATGTCACGGGAGTTCCCTCTTCACCATCATCCCTGACACGCCTGAACACATGTCCCTTCTCATGTTTCAATTTGGTGAGAGACCGCATCGGATTTTCTGTTGGCAAGGAAATTGTCGCCAGTTCCCCCTGCCAGAAAATGACATGGGACTCACCTCCGAGCGGCCGTTCATACAACCCTGTGTACATTTCCCAATCCGGATTGGGTGTTTTTGCTTTATCAGGCGATTTCAGGACCTCTTTGATAATCGGAGCCAAAATATCGTAGGCCATTTGCGTGTACATTCTACTGCTTACACTTCGGCTATTCGTCATAAAAACTGTCGCAATCTTTTCTTCAGGCTGAAGAAGCAGATGTGAAAGATATCCTGGACATGATCCGCCATGTCCCACAAACGTCTTTTCTTTGTCGCGCCAGACTGCAAAACCAAGCCCATATTTGCTCGTCCAATCTTGATTTATCCAGTGCACACGATGCATATCCCGAAGGGTGTTGGCAGCCAGCAATTCATCCCCATTACTTTCGAGAAGACGAAACTGCCACGACGCAAACTTTCCCAAATCCACAACCGTGGATGCAAATCCTGCGGCTGGAGCAATACCATTCACCGTATAAAACGGCATCGCAGGACGTGTGCCATCTCTTTTGAAGGAGCCATATCCTGTAGCCAGTTGTCCCTTTTGTTTTTCGACTGGGATGTCCGGAGTGGTATCATTAAGTCCCAAGGGATTGAGAATATTTTCTTTTATATACTCGGCATACGGTTTTCCCGAAACTTTGGCAATGATTTCTCCCGCAAGTGAAAGGCCCAGATTCGAATACTGGTACTTATCTCTGGCAGGATAAAGTGTTTCCTGTTTCGAGAGATGATCGATCATCTCTTCACGTGTAGGAAACGAGGCCTCTGTCCAGTACGGGAAATCCGCTTCTCTCGGGAGGCCGGAGGAATGGGTCAGCAATCCCTCAATTGTGATCGGGGGTGAATGCTCATACTTTTGTTTGATATCGAACCAGGAGAGATGTTTTTCTATCGGATCGTCCAACCGAAGCAGACCACGGTCACGTAGTTGAAGTATGCCCACACTCGTAAACAGTTTAGAAATGGAGCAGATGCTGCAAATCGTCCTCTCTGTCGTTGCTTTTTTGGATTCGATATCAGAATATCCAAATCCGCGAGCCCAGATCAATTCCTGATCATGAACCACACTCATTGAAATCCCGGCGATACGTTCGAAGTCAACCTGAGCCTGCACCCACATTTCCAATAAATTGAGTGCAGATTTTATGCGCAGATCTTCGTTTAAGTTCTGTGCCTGTATAAAACACGGGAAAAAAAGAAAGGTCATTAAAAGCCAAAGAGTAATTTTTTTCAAGGTTTGATATTTAATCCTCATTCTGTCCCTCCCACTCATTGATGATTATTGGATTTATTGAAGATATTAAGCTATATCATAGCTGAACTTTGCGGTCAAACGTTAAGAAAAGATGGATAATGATCTGATTTTTTAGTAGGCGAATTTAGGAGTGATGTAGAAAGAGCAGTAGGCCAGGTTAGGGATTTCCTGCGTAACCTTGGTATTCAATTCCCTGACAATACTTTTGAATTCGGATTCAGGGACTTCTTCTTGGACATCAATATCGGCGACGATAATTTTCTTTTCCTTTGATTCGGCAATAACCCTGAAATCGTGGTAGGAAACAATTTGAGGGAAGGAATCCAAAACTTTCTGAAACTGGTCTTCGATGGTTTGAATTTCGGGCGTCTTCTCCATAAGGGGATCTGTATGACAGACGACTTCCCCTCCATATTTCTTTTTCAGTATTCCTTCACACCGCTCGGTAATCTCATGCATTTCCGCCGGCCCCAGCTTCTCTGGGATTTCAAGATGCAATGAGACAGAATGAGTGGATCCGTAATCGTGGACAATTATCTCATGCGCATCTTCGACACCTTCAACTGATTTGGCCGAATCCTTGATGTTTCTGATCATCTCTTTGCTGGGGGCTTGTCCAAGGAGGGGAACAAGAGCCTCTCTTCCATGAGTAAATCCTAGATACAGCAGCCAGAGGGAGACCAGAATTCCTATATAACCATCCACTTCGGGGTGGTGAAAATAGTGTCCGGCCACAAGCCCTCCGATAACAGTCAGAGACATCACGGCCTCGATGGTATGATGGCGGGCATTGGCGATGATGGCATGAGAATCGATTTTTTTCCCTAGAAAACTCACGAAACGGCTGAGCCACTGTTTCAAAACGATGGTGGCCAACAGTATCCAGGGAAGTGCAGACCAGTAGTGAACCTCATGCGGAACCAGCACCTGATGGACCGATGTTTCTCCAATTTGAATCCCAGAGACAAAAAGAAAGACAGACATAATCAGCGGAGCCACATGCTCCATCCGCCCATGACCAAAAGGATTTTTCGCTGTAGCCGGACGCGCTGTCACCCAAAAACTGATAACAAGAATGATGGAATTGGCCAGATGGGAAAGGAGATGAAAGGCGTTGGCCACAAGAGATATGGAATCTGCCATCAAACCCAAAATCATCTTGACAACAAAAAGCAGGAGTGCAGCCACAATGGAAATCCATCCTGCCGTCAATCCGTAGCGGATGCGAACTTCCTTTTTATCAATATTCTCAAAATCTTTGATGAGAGCTTTTCCCAGCTTTTGATTGTATCGATCAAATATATTCATGATGAAAATTGAATCTTAACAGAAACATTCGTGAAATATCAAAAAAATTGTTTCATCAACTCTTTGCTTGACAGCTCCTTAGAGAGCACCATAGTATAGGAATAATTCTCTTAGGAGTGAACCATGACAAAATCACACAAACTTTTTATTTTTTTGGTTGTATTTCTGGCTCTTACGATAGGCAACAGTGCCTTAGGTGTGCAGGAAACGGCGTCGGAAGGAAAAAAGGTCCTGACGCTGGAGGATTACCCCAAGTGGAAAAGAATTGAATCCGCTTCTATTTCCCCTGACGGAAACTGGATCACTTTTGCCTACAGGCCCAATGACGGTGATGCAACCTTATACATCAAAAGCCTGGCTTCTGATAAAATTTTTGAAATCCCAGGAGCCAAACAGCCGGCATTTTCAGAAAACAGCAGCTGGGCCGCCTATCTCATCGATCTTCCTAAAGAAAAAGCCGATGAGTTAAGGCAAGCCAAGAAACCGGTGCTAAGCAAGGCTGAGCTTCTCAACCTCGCAACAGGAGATAAATTTACCATCGATGGAGCGGGATCTTTCTCTTTTGCGGAAAACTCGAAATATTATGTTGTGAAAAAGGTCAAGACCAACAGAGACGCCAAACATGCAGGCACTGACCTGATTTTAAGAAATCTGGTTACGGAGTCCGTGATCAACATGGGAAATGTCGCTGAATTCGGTTTCAACAAACCCGGCACGCACTTGGCATTTACTGTAGACGCGGATAATAAAGCGGGAAATGGTGTTCAGCTCCGGAATCTGGCGGATGGCACCATAAGGATTCTGGACTCAGGGGAAGCCAGTTACTCTCATTTGACATGGAATGAAAACGGAACAGTTTTGGCCGTATTAAAAGGAACAGAAAATGAGGAGTTTGTCCGAAAGGATAATGTGCTGTTTATCTATACGGGGATAGGAAGCAAAGAGATGGATTTAAAATCCTATGATCCCTCCGAAGACGAGGATTTCCCTGAAGGATTTGTGGTCAGTGAGTTGGGGAATTTAAGTTGGAGTAAGGATGGCACCAAGCTCTTCTTGGGAATAAAAGAGCAGGAAAAAAAGGAAAAACCAAGCAAGGAAAAAGTCGCCAACGTCGATGTCTGGCACTGGAAGGATGAAGAGATTCAATCTGTCCAGATAATCCGGGCATCGAGGAACAGGAACTTCACATTCAGCTCTATCTATCATCTTGAGAATGGGACATTTGTGAGGTTGGCGGATGAAGCCATGCGTACTGTGACCGCTCCGGGAAACGGAAATTGGGGACTGGGACGTGATAACAAACCCTATATCCTGCAATTGGATTTAAGTGGAGGAAAAGCCGATTATTATAGAGTTAACACGACAACAGGAGAGAAGATTCTTATTGAAAAGAAAATTGGACGTTCACTTGGCCAATCTCCGGACGGCCTTCACTTTTTGTATCTCAAAGACAAGGAACTTTGGGTGTGCAGCCTTGAAACCGGAGAAAAAACCCATCTGACAAATGGGAAACCGGGATTTTTTGTCAATGAGGATGACGATCGCCGGAACGACGAGAAGCCTGGCTACCGTCCTGCGGGCTGGACCAAAGATGGGAAAGCGGTCATTGTCTCCCATAAATTTGATCTCTATCTTCTCACATTGGACGGCAAACAGGTGGACAATATTACCAAAGGAGTGGGGGAAAAAGAGAAAATTCGTTTTGGATATATCAGGCTCGACTCGGAGGAACGGTTTATAGACTCATCAAAGCCTCTTCTGCTCAGTACATACGGGGAATGGACCAAAAAAGCAGGATTTTCCAGCCTGAAAGTCGGCCAGGCTCCAAAAGTCCTTGTTTTTGATGATAAGAGCTTTGGACGTCCACAAAAGGCGAAAAAAGCCGAAAAACTGATGTTGACACGCCAGACATTTGTCGAATTTCCCGATTATTATGTCACCGGAATGGACTTTAAAAATCTGATCAAGATTACGGACGCCAATCCACAGCAGGCCGATTATGCCTGGGGACGCCGCATCCTTATCGATTATGAGAGTACTCGGGGAACAAAGCTTCAGGCTACACTGGCCCTTCCTGCGGGATATAAGGAGGGAAAACGCTATCCCATGCTTGTCTATTTTTACGAGAAGATGTCCCAGCGACACCACCAGTACTCCATGCCGACATACGATGACAGACCCCACATGTCCACGTACGCCAGCAGTGGATACCTCGTACTCATGCCCGATATCGTCTATGCCAATGGGACACCAGGATCGAATGCTATGGAATGTACCATCCCAGCCGTAAAAAAGACCATTGAACTGGGTTACACCGACGCCGACCGCATCGGGCTTCAGGGGCACAGCTGGGGCGGGTACGAATCATCCTTTGCTTTGACCCAGACGGATATCTTTGCCTGCGTGGTCACTGGTGCACCGCTAACCAATATGATAAGTATGTACAATATCCTCTACAAGAGGACAGGAAATACCAATCAACCGCTGATCGAATTCGGACAGGGACGGATGGGCGCAACGCCGTGGAGCGACCTGCATCTCTATGTCAGTCAATCCCCTGTGCACCATGCGGATAAGATCAAAACCCCTTTTCTTATTCTGCACGGGACAGAAGACGGGGCGGTTGACTGGAACCAGGGGCTCGAGTTTTATACGGCTGCACGGCGATTAGGGAAAGAGGTCATTCTTCTGTCTTATCCCGGCGAACCCCATCACCTTCGCAATGTGGAAAACCAGAAAGACTTTTTAACGCGGATGAAACAATTTTTCGATCACTACCTCATGGACAAACCCGCTCCCGACTGGATGGTCAAAGGCATCCCGTTTCTAAAGAAAAAAGGCGGCAACTAAACGATTTAAAGGGACATCATACTCAGAACAGTTTATTAGTTAAGTATAGTGTCCCTCTATCTCAGTGTTCGAATACGTACATATTCTGTATCGTTTATAGACATTCTTACTTCATAAAAGCCTATTCAAAGGTCCGTTTTCTCTTATTCATCATCTGGCATAATTATTGCATTTGTTTTGGATATAGAAGAGGAGAGAGAGATGGTCAAAAATATTTTAACAATAACATTACGAAATTTACTAAAAAATAGACTTAATTCATTGATTATCGTCTTTGGTCTCAGCACTGGAATCGTCTGCACAATCCTGTCTTTTCTCTACATTCATGATGAACTGTCCTTTGATAGGTTTCATAAAAATCTAAAAGGTATTTATGAAGTTAAAATGGTTCTTTCTCTTTCTATTGGTCGAGCTGTCGCTGATCCTAAAGTGACAACTTCTCTCGCAATCAGCCAGCAGTTTCCTGAAGTCATTCACACCGTACGGATGGAGAAGCAAAATATCACGGCTCAATCAAACAACATTTTTTATGAAGAAAATGCCTTGCTCACAGATCCTGCTTTTATGGATATGTTTTCTTTCCCATTAAAATACGGCGAATCAACGACTGATTTTCTTAACCTTAATTCCATTGTTCTCAGTGAAAATACAGCACAAAAATATTTTGGGGAAGAAGATCCTGTGGGCCGGACTCTCTCTCTCCGCCTGGCTGATGAATTTTCAGATTTTGTCGTAGGCGGAGTCCTGCAAAAAATCCCCGACTCCTCCAGTCTCAATTTCGATATTCTGATCAATATTGAGAAGGTGTATGGCAGCTCATTGAATGATCCTCAAAATGGAGCCTCCATGTCCTGTTTCATCCAGCTGGAAAACGGAACAATGGCTTCAGAATTGCAGGAGAAATTCAAGGCCACAATCGACCGACCTATTCAAGAGAAATACTCGAAGGAGAGCGGACATGTTCTCCAGCCCTTTGCCGACTTTCATTTAAAAGGAGAATTCAGTTCTTATGTTTTGAGTCAGAAAAGCACAATTAAATACTCTCTTATCCTGGCTGCGATTGCACTCCTGGTTATGATAATTGCATGCTTCAATTTTATGAACCTTTCCATCGGAAGGGCCTCAACACGGATTAAAGAAATCGGTGTCCGGAAGGTTCTCGGTGCTCAAAGAAAACAATTGATTAAACAGTTTTGGTTTGAATCGCTGATGTACAGTTTTATCTCCTTGATTGTTGGATTGGTGATGGTGGAGCTCTGCATTCCAACCTTCAATAACCTTTCACAAAAAAATCTAAGTCTTGGTCTATTTTCCAACGCATGGATAGTTTTCCTCTTTGTCGGACTCGTCTTTCTTGTTGGCATTGCTGCCGGCAGCTACCCTGCCCTTGTCCTGTCTAAATTTTCCTCGGTCGACCTCTTCCGCGGTAACATGAAACTATCCAAGAAAGGCACTTTCAACAGGTCCTTGATCGTTTTTCAATTCGGCATTTCCATTTTTTTGATCGTCTCGACAATTTTTTTATTCAAACAGAAAAATTATATGCTCAACACAAACCTCGGATATGAAACAGATCAAGTCATTGTCCTGCCCTTAAAGAATCTCTCCACCAGCTTCGAAAGCAAGTCCGCTTTTGTTGCAGCTATTAAAGGAAAGCTCCTCCCTTACGAGATGATTCAGGGAGTCAGCGGTTCCACATCAACTTTTCCAGAGGGTTGGATGGGGACATATTTTAAAAGACCGAGTGGCGAGCAAGACCTGGTTGTTTATAATTATGTCGATCAGGATTTCATCCCGACTCTAGGATTGAAGCTCGTTGCAGGAAGAAATTTCTCCGATGAATACCCTTCGGATCCAGAGGGATCTATCATCATCAATGAGTCGTTCGCCAGAATGCTCGGCATAGAATCCCCTCAAGGACACAGTCTTTCTGAGTTTTATAAAAGCGAATTCAACAGACAGATAATCGGTGTTGTCGAAGACTTTCACTACGAGTCACTGCATGATCCCATCTACCCGGCCTTTATGGGCATGGTCGGAATGGACTTTGAGTATTCTTTCTTAAAAGTCAAAGGAGACAGGCTTCGAGAAGCGGTGGCTGCTATTAAAAAAGAATTTACTGCACTTGCCCCCCAAACGCTGTTTGAATATTCCTTTTTAGATGAGGATGTTGCACAGCAGTACAAGCGCGAAGAGTTATGGATTCGTTTGGTGGAGTACGCATCGATTTTTGCTATCCTGATTGCCTGCTCCGGCCTGCTGGGGCTGACTCTTCAGATTATTTTCCTCAGAACGAGAGAGATCGGAATCCGCAGAGTATTGGGGGCATCCGTCCGCCATATTGTCCTGCTGATCAACAAAGAATTTCTCTGGCTTGTCCTGGCAGCAAATTTAATCGCCTGGCCTGCTGCCTATTTGGCCATGTCAGCTGTGCTGAAAAATTATGCATTCCGGATTTCTCTCACACCTTGGGTTTTTCTGGTTTCGGGATTCCTAGCCCTTCTTATGGCCGTTTTGACAGTCAGCATCCAAACTTTTCGGGCCGCACGTACTAATCCTTCTGATACCCTTAAATACGAATAAGTCTCTTTATTTTATGTCTTTGATCTCTTTTGCCGGAAAGAGTGAGACCAAGACATAGTTGTCCATATTGAGATACTGTTGAGCAGCCTCTTTAATCACTTCCGAACTCAGAAGTTTGAGCGGTTCTTCCCACAGGAGAAGGAGCTCGCCGGGATCCTCTCCAAGGCGGTACTTGTAGGCTAACTGCGTGATAAGCCAGCTGTTCTGCTTAAGGCCTGTTTCCGTACTGCGACGAAGCGCCTCTCGGGCATCGTTCACTTCATCCTCCGAGACATCGGTCTTTAGTTTTTCTATCTCCTTGAATATGGCTTTTGTCAGCTCTTCGACTCTTTGAGGATCTGAGCCGAAACTGATCGATATGCGGTACTCAGGATTCGGTACTTTCACATAACTTGGACTGGCCCCAACGCTGTAGGTGCCTCCCAAATCTTCTCTGAGGACCTCACGGAGCCTTGTCTGAAACACCATATGAGATCGATCCCCTCATCTGTCCTAAATGCGGGGGAACTATGCGAATTGTCT
>CAZWHQ010000086.1:0-9471 GCA_964633715.1 uncultured Eubacteriales bacterium | reverse complement strand
TGGATAAATGGTTCTCAGCCATCAAACCGGGGTTCGAATCCCCGTAGCGCTGCCACTTTTTTACCTTGTTTTTCCAAAAAGTTCCTAAGAATTTGTTCTTTTCAAATTTCAACACCAATATCATAGTTTTAGTGTTTTTCAATGAAGCTTGTTTTTGCTGAGTTTTTTGTATCCTGGATAATCTGCCTGCCCCTGTGGGCTGAGCATCTCCTTATCAGGTCCAAACCAGTATGGCGGATTCTGATAATAGGACTTGACAGCCTAATAATTAGGCGTTAATATCCTATTATGATTAGTAAAAATAATCTAGATGACATACTACATGCGCTTGATCGTCAGATTGAAGTCCACGGCGGATCGCCTATCTCTTTAGTTGTTTGTGGAGGTACGGCTCTTTTTGCTTTGGGATTGATCCTCAGGACCACTAAAGATATTGACGTTCTTGGAACTGTTTCCCTGGAAAACAGTCATATTTTGGTAAAAAAAATAGACAAATTTCCTACGTATTTAATCGATGCCGCCAAAACTGTCCAAAAAGATTTCGGGCTTCCTAAAGGATGGATAAACAACGAGCCGACCTCACAGGTAGATTCCGGCTTGCCACTAGGTTTTGAAAAAAGACTAATTAATAAGCAATATGGAAAATATCTTTCGATTTATTATATTAGTCGACTCGATCAAATATACTTCAAGCTTTATGCTTCCTTGGACAGAAATGATTATCATGTCGATGATCTATTTCTGCTGAAACCAACACCTCAAGAGATTGAAGATGCAGCAAGGTGGGTTCTAATTCAAGATGTATCCATTGGATTTAGAGCGATCTTGAAGGATTTCTTAAGGAAACACGGATATGAAGGAATCTCTGAAAGAATTTAGTAAAGATATTAATAATCTATTTCTCAATATACATTGGAAGCAGTGGGGATGTCTGGGGATGAGTTCTCGATTGGAAGAGGAAAGAAGTTGGATCATTGACCTTGAGGCCTTATTGGGCTCTACAATCTTTATGGGGCAGTTTGACAAAAGACTGTTTTCATCCGCAGTGGAATGGGTATATAGGTACAGTGAATGGATCAGTGTTTCCAGGTTTAAGCGAATTGGAGACTATTACTACAAAGCCGATGACAAATTGAATGTTCCTTTGGCCCCCAAAAATGTCTATGAATTTGTTGAGGACATCCTTATAAAGAAAAGGAGAGCTGATGATTCTAAACAGATACAAGAACTGGTGGAACAATACAATTTACCAGGTGAATATCAGCAGGTGCTAGAAAAATTCCAGGTAAGGGGAGTCACAACAGAACCGAAAATTCAGAAACCACCGCTGCTGCAACTGCTGCTAAGAGGATTTTTCGGTGTCAATGCCCGGGCAGAAGTTCTGCTTTACCTTCTGTATGAAAAGGAAGGAAGTTCTAATCGAATCGCCAAAACTGTTCAGTTCGACCAGAAGATAGTTTATAGAATACTTGAAAAATGGACCGAGGCAGGTTTTATTGATAAAGAATCGGGGAGAAAATATATTTTATCCAATCCGGATCTCTTCTCAACTCTTTTAAAACGTCCTGATGACTCGGTGAATCATTTTGACTGGATAAATACATTTCATGTTATAGCAAAAGTCATAAAAGCAATGCAAACTGGGCCATGGGAAAATGACGCTTATCTGCTGTCTTCCTTTTTCCGGTACATATCAAAAGACTTGAAGAGGATCGCCCGGTCTGTTGATGTGTCTGTTCCAGAAAGCAATTTGTTTAGGGGGGAGGAATATTTATCTCCGTTTACAACGGATGTAACGAATATTTTGAAAATCCTTTTTGGTGAATGATTTTAATCGGATCTAATTCTCAACTATTTATAACCGCTTTAAGTGATACTGTCTGAGTGCTTAGATAATCACTCAGCCATCAAACCGGGGTTCGAATCCCCGTAGCGCTGCCACTCCTTTTTTCCCTGTTTTCCCAAATAATTCGTAGTTTTGTTTCTTTTTTATATTCAGTACCAATACCGTATTTTCAGCGCTTTTCAACCGCATTTGTACCCTTAAGTTGACAGAAAAGGGAATTTATGTGAATTTTGGAACCGGACAATTGATTTTTAGTGAGATCCACTGAATATGAAGAAAACAAGGCCACATATTTCTAGTCTGAAATTTTTCTTTCTGGAGGTCACAAACCACTGTAATTTCAGCTGCACATTCTGCCCTGATGGGATCATGCAGCGAAAAAGGCAGTTTATGGATAAAAAACTTCTATCCCGCTTGATCGACGAAATTGCTGACCGAGAAGGAAATGAAGAACCTGTTCAACTGCATGTCATGGGGGAGCCGCTTCTCTTTCCCCATCTTTTTGAAGCTGTCGAGCATATTCACAGGAGAGACCTTAAAGTTCGGTTATTTACGAACGGGGCTCTCCTAAATGAAAAAAACCGGAACCGAATATTTGAAACCAATGTCGAGGAGCTCGTTGTTGGAATCCACACCTACAACCAAAACCTCTATAACGCTCACCGCAGGGGGAAACCGGATTTCGATGTATACATGGAGGGCATTTATCAGACCATAAAAGAAAAATTTTTACAGGACTCCTCTCTCCGGATCCATCTTCAGTACCTAAACACCAAACACTACAATGCGGCGAGGATGGAGAAGGATTATTCCGATGCCGTTTTGCCGCTTGTGGATTCCGATGAAAAAGCCCTGTCTGTCATCGATTTTTGGAAAAATTATGGAATCCAAACCGCCGCAGAACTTGATCTGGATTTTTTTCCCAAAGATCTCGAATGTCTTCAGGGTGAATTCGCACAAAAACCTCTAGACTGCTTAAAGGGCCACCACTGTGAAATTCTGCCCGATGTCATCCTGGATTTTAAGGACACCAGCACTTTTTCAGATTACCTGAATCAAGGCCTCCGAATTGTCGAACGCTACAAAGGTTACTGCCCCTCGATGGAGGAGCAGCTTGTCGTTTTCTCCAACGGGGACTGTTCAGTCTGCTGTGTGGACTATGACGGAAAACTTGCCATAGGCAGTGTGAAAAATAAGTCTCTTTCCCGGGTTCTTCGATCAAAAAAACGCCAACTCATGCTGGAAGCCAACAAAAGGGAGGAGCTGCCGACTCCTACTTGCCGGTCGTGTAAGGCTTTTCTGGTTCGGGATGATTATGCGGAAGGATTCCGCTTCCAAATGGAATCGGGGATTAGGCTGGAAATGGGCTGGTACCCCCTGGAGGATGACGGAGAGTTTTGGATTCGGTGGACTGGGAAACGGGCATCGGTTATTCCAGAGCAGCAATCCGGCTGTCTTGTCTTTGAGGTTAAAAATGGACGTCCGGATAGAGAACGCCTCGGTGTATCCGTCTACCAAGGGAAACAAATCATTCATTTTGTTTTAGCGGACCACGAGTGGACGACTATGGAATTTCCTCTGGTTCCTTTGCCCAAAGTTGAAAATCCAGTATTTATCGAAACGGATGAATTCTGGATTCCCGCCGAAGTGCTCAAAGGAAATTCCGATAAGAGAGAATTGGGTTTGCTGGTCCGTTCGGTAAAGCGAATCGTGTAATTCTGCATTTCAAAATACCTTTATCGAGATTAGAGCGGACAGACCAAGGCACAAGTCATATTTAGGCCTACAGTTTTACATTAGCGATGCCGGCTCAAAATATTCATGCCGGTTTGACTCCGCTTGGCGATTCAGTTAATTTAGAGGAGCCGAGCCATGAAAAATTTATTCAGACTGTTCATTGTTGGAATCTGTATCCTGTACTTGACCGCTCAGGAACAGCGGCCCATCAGGGATGACGTTGGTTTCTGCTGGAATCCGGTGAGCATGCAGAGGCTCGTGGATTATCTTGAAAGTCAGGAAAATGAAAATTTCACGGCAGATAAGCTGGTGGCGGCCATTTCTCCTCATGACGATTATCTCTATGCTGGAAGGATCTATTATCCGCTCTTCAGGATCCTGAAAGCCAAAGAGGTCGTGATTTTCGGTGTGACCCATGGAAGCGTACGAAGCGAAATCAGCGGCCTTGAGAACATCCTGATTCTGGACGAATTCGAATATTGGCCCGGGTTAAAGACCTCTATTCCCATCTCCCATCTGCGGGAGTATCTTAAAGAGCGGCTTGATCCATCGGTTTTTATCACAAATAACAGAGCCCATGAAATCGAGCACTCCATCGAGGCCCTCCTGCCCTTCCTTCAGTATTTCAACCCCGAAGTCAGAATCACACCCATCATGGTCACGCCCATGCCATTTGAGCGCATGGGGGAAGTCTCGGCAAAGCTGGCAAAAGAGATCGCGGGATACATGAATGAGAAACATCTCGCCGTTGGGAAGGACATTTTTTTCTTGATCTCCTCAGACGGCAACCATTACGGAAGAGACTTTGACAATACCCCCTTTGGAGAAGGCAAGAAGGCATGGGAAACGGCCCTTGAGCTCGACCGGCGTCTCATTGGGACTTATCTGACAGGTGCTATGGACAGCGCCAAGATCGAAGGCTTGACCAATGAGCTCTGGGGTGAAACGTACCTCGATTACCGCAATACCTACTGGTGTGGCAAGTATTCCATCCCCTTTGGCCTTCTCACCATTGAAAAGATTATAGCGCTCGTGATGGACAAAAAGATCGACGGCAGACTCTTCCGTTTCTCCGACACCTACAGCGAAGGCGTCCTCCCGCTCAAAAAAACGGGAATGGGAACGACAGCCCCCTTCTCGCTCCGGCACTGGGTGAGTTTTTTCTCCTTGGGCTATTACCTCAAGTAATGCAGGAATTTGGATGGAGGATATTAAATTAACGATAATATGAAAGAGCAAAATCGTCGCTTAAAGGTTTGTCCAAATTATCTGACGACATACAAGCTCATGGAGAATTACCGCCTTTTTTTTCGTATATCGGTTTTTACTATCCTCCTTGCAGGGGGTGTTCTCTCGATCTTTTCTCTTGATTGGTTTTCTGTAAATCAAGTTATGAATGTTCAATCGGAAAACAGAAGTGCTGTGATGGTTCAACATGCCGTCGCCAACGATGTGTCGCGTCCTTTGGTTTCACAAACAATCGATCCTCGTGAAGAGGAGAGCGTGGGGGACAAATCTGGACTTGATATCAGCCAGAATGACATTAAGTCAGTGTCAACCACAAGTCATGACACACCGCAAATCGAAACTGTTTATAGTAATCTTGTATCTCTTAAGTCAATATCCGTAGAACAGACAGAGCATGGAACCAAGCCACCGCCGGAGATCGTAGCGAGTTTCGATGGATTGGGAGAAGGTTTCGAAGGGCCGCAGGGTACGGCCAGGTATCGCAATCCATCCGACAATTCTCTGGCGGTTGGTCCGGATCACATTGTCCAAATAGTGAACTCCCGAATGGCGGTTTATACAAAAAAGGGTGCGCGATTTGACACCACCGGAAAAGTGCTTTATGGCCCGGTGCCGACCAACAACGTATTTAAAGGTTTTGACGGAGAAGCCGCCCAAATCAACAACGGCGACGCCGTTGTGCGTTACGATCAACTTGCCGACCGGTGGCTCATAGTCATGCCGATTTTCAGACGACTCGCCCCTCGGGAAAACGAGCCGGTAGCCGGTGAATCTGGAGGGCCGGCGCAAGTGAGTCAACCCAGCGTTGCGAATCAACCGGGTGCCGCAGCACCTCTCTATCAGCCACCTCCGCCGAATCCTGAGGAGAAAGACGCAGCCGTTGTAGTAAAGACCAAACGGTTAGGACAAACACAAAGGGAAGGGCAATCCCCACAGAAAAGGCAAGGCCAAAATCCAATGCCGCAGAATGAAAGGGCTTCTTATGCGATGTGCTATGCCATCAGTACCAGCCCCGATCCGCTGGGATCTTACTATCGTTATCAATTCGTACGTCCGCTGTTTCCTGACTATCCGCGACCGGCGGTCTGGCCTGACGGCTACTACATCCCGACCAGCACCGGTGATGATGTCATTCAGAAACACGCCTATGTTGCCCAACGAGAGAAGATGCTTAAGGGGGAACCGGCAGCAGAGCTGGGTTTTGTTATTGACGACGTGAACTTTTTGAACAACGCAGACCTCGACGGCAAGCAACTGCCGCCGCCGGGTGCGCCAAATATCATGATGGCCACCGGAGGAGCACAATTGAAAGGTATCACTGAGGATGATGGCATCTACGTATGGAAATTCCATGTGGACTGGTACGACCCATCCCGGTCAAAGCTAGACGGTCCAGTAAAAATTCCTGTGGCTCCTTATAAATATCTGGGCGGCGGCCAGTTAACCAATGCCGTACCACAGCCGGGAACCGAACGATGCCTCGATGCCCAAGGTGACAAGATTATGTCGCGTTTGGTTTACAGGCGGATAGGTGATCGCGAGTCGATTGTGGCTGTGCATTCAGTGAACACTTCCGAGGGTGGTGGCGGAGTCCGCTGGTATGAATTTCGATTAGACGCGAAGCGCAACGTCAGGCTCTTTCAACAGGGGACGTATGCTCCCGGTGGATTCTACCGATGGATGGCCAGTCCGGCTATCGACGGCAGGGGCAATATCGGTATCGGCTACTCTTTTGCCGGGATGCAGCATTTTGTCGGCCAGCGGTTTGCTGGCAGGCTGTCCGATGATCCTCCAGGAGTACTGACATTACATGAAGTCATTCTCGTTGAAGGCGAAGCCGCTCAAACCAATACCCGACGGTGGGAGGATTATACGCAAACCGCCATCGATCCAACCGATGATTGCACCATTTGGTATGTGGGCGACTACCTGAAAAAAGGCGCTGAGACCTATTCAACACGCATAGGAGCTTTTCAACTCCAACAAACAGATTTGCCTGAATATATCAGAAAACAGTAAAACATTATGAGTGGAAAGGAGGTTCCAGTGCCAAAAAAATCTTCATCGCACCTTTTCTTTTTGCTGATAATCCTGATCGCTTTTGCCTGGTCAGGAGGATGCCGCAGCCACCGCGCCTCAGATACACAGGGCAGCGGTGTTCTCGACGCTCTTGCCAAACCGCAGAAGGGGCGATTGATGCGGGCAACCTCGACCATGCGTGTAGGTGAACTTCGCCGCGGTCCAAATGGGGAAAGGGACATTGGGGAGCGCAGGTATGATCCCACGGCTAATCCGCGCGGGGATGACGATGTCCGAAGACGAGAATCCCGAGCATTTATCCACCAGCTGGAACGGAAGGGAAGACGACTATTCCAGCGTGGCCTTTTGGTATCAAACAGGAATCCCCACTTTCGAGGAACGGGCTCCAGAAGCGGATGAACGCCGCCTGCCCAGCCTGGCCAGAGTTTCCGTGCAGGCGAGCAATTTTGTAGAGAAGGGACGGTACGCATCGGGAGAACTTCAAAAGTCCAGCGCAAGATTTTATGAAGGGGATGTGCTGGTGTACCAGCCTTCGAGTCAAGCAAAAGCCTGGGTGGAGATTCCAATAGAAGTAAAAGCCGAAGAACCCCTGAGGTTGGTGGTCAATGTGGAACAATCTTTAAACGGCGGCCGCTATCAGGCCTTTCTCGATGGGATCAGACTCGGCCGGCCTCTTGATTTCTACAATGATACTCCTAGAAGCTGGACATTCCCTCTTCTTGATTTCTGGCCCGCTCCGGGCACCTACACCTTCAGGCTCGAATGTCTCGGGAAGAACACCCAGAGTTCAGGATTAGCGTGCAGGATCGAATCCGTCCAGCTGCTCGAACGGCGCCCACGGGTGGCCGAATATGGGTACGACAAGGATAAGGATTGGCGAAAGGATCCGGTCTTGTATCGCTGATCTGATTAGAGACGGGATAAAGTCTGTCAAAAAAACGGTAATATAGTTGTATGTACAACAAAAAAAAATCCCTGAAGTCTTTTCGTTCTATCGGTAAGTGGTCGTCTATGATCTACCGGTATTCTTTGAGTTATTTTGATTATCAGCTTAAATCCTTTGATATTAGTGCCGGACAGCTACCCATTTTATTAGCGCTATACAGAAATGAGAATATCAGCCAGGAAACATTGAGCCGGCAACTCGATTTAGACAAAACCAGTCTGGCAAGGACAATCAAAAAAATGGAAAAGGAAAAGTATATAACGAGAGTGCCGGATGAACATGATAAGAGAGCCTATAATATTTACTTAACAGATAAAGCCAAAAAAATTGAACTGGATATAAAGCAAATTGCAAAACGCTGGACACAAATCATTGTGAGAGGTTTGAAAAAGGAGGAGAAAGACCAGTTTTTTCGATTTTTGGAACATAGCTGCATGAATGCCAAGGATTATATAATGAGCATGAAAAATGAAGAATAAGCATCAAGCTGTATTAACAAACGGTCCCATCGGACGGACTCTAATACAATTGACTCTGCCTATGATGGTAGGAATGATCGGAATGGTCATATTTAACCTGGTGGATGCTTATTTTATTGCTAAACTTGGGACAAATGAGCTTGCAGCGATGGCCTTTACCCTGCCTGTTATTCTATTACAGGGAAGTATCTCCATGGGGTTGGGAGTCGGGGCTTCTGCGGTTATATCCAGATTGATCGGAGAGGGAGACCCCAATAAAGTCAAGCGCCAGACCACAGACAGCCTTATACTATCTGTATTAATCGTTCTTTTTTTTGTCGTTATTGGCGAGCTTACGGTCCGTCCGTTGTTTTCGATGATGGGTGCCCAAGGCAAGGTCCTTGAGCTGACAATAGAATACATGACCATTTGGTATTTGGGAGTTGCCTTTGTTGTGATCCCCATGGTCGGCAATAATGCCATCCGTGCTGCCGGTAACACCGTCATTCCAACAGTTATTATGTCAACTGCCGCTGTGATCAATTGTATACTTGATCCATTATTGATATTTGGCATGGGGCCGTTTCCTGAAATGGGAATGAAGGGGGCCGCACTGGCGACGGTGATGGCAAGGGCAACAACTCTTGTTTTATCTCTATTGTTCCTGAATTATAAATTCGATATGCTGACCATCCAAATACCAAAACTTAAGGGATTACTCTTTTCGTGGAAGGAAATGCTCTATGTGGGCATACCAGCAGCTTTGACTATGCTCATTAATCCTTTAGCTTTGGGTTTTATTACAAAATTGGTTTCAAGCTTCAGCAGAGAAGCCGTGGCTGCATTGGGAATAGGAAATAGAGTGGAAATGTTTGCCTTATCTCCCTTAATGGCATTAGGTTCTGTTCTGATACCATTTATCGGGCAGAATTTAGGAGCAAAAAAAATAGAACGGATAAAACAGGGTATTTCTAAAAGCCAGATATTTTCCCTGCTTGTTGGATTATCTATGTTTTTGTTTTTTGTCTTTTTCAGAAATTGGGTTGGCAGTTTTTTTGGAGAGAGCGAAAAAGTTCTCCAAATATTCGGCACCTACATCTTAATTGCTTCCTGCGGATATGGATTACTTGGAGTCTTTTTGATCAATACCTCTGTGTTTAATGCCATTAAACTGCCTATCATATCTACCATTCTTA
>CAZWHQ010000085.1:0-9755 GCA_964633715.1 uncultured Eubacteriales bacterium | reverse complement strand
ACCATTTTTTTCAGCATGAACTCCTCCTCAAAATCGATGCTTTGATTATATAGAAGTTCGATTAAATGTCCAACCAACAGGCAAGAATTCCCAATTCTGTGATTTTTTTAAAGTTTCAAGAACAAACATGTCAATTTATAACTACGTTACATTTTCTTTGGGAGTCGCCGGCGCATCCTGCTCCATCTTCGTCGAAGACCCAACCCACCGCACCACCATGCTCCTCAGATGGACATGGATGCCGCCGGGCCTCTCTCCCTCTTGACCTATAGTTAGTCGGATGGACGTCGTATCTCTGTCACCATGCACATTCCTATGTGATGGGGGCAGAATACGTAAGGGTTCCTGTCCGACGTAAAATAAATGGGAGGGACCATACCCGCACGTCCTCCATGCGCGGATTTCGCTATCAAGCCTGGATAGTTCATGGAACTCTAAAAAATCACAGAATTGTGAAGACTTACTGGAGATAGCTGCTGTTATTCGTAGCGCAGACTATCAGCGGGATTGGCACATGCTGCTTTGATAATTTTCATACAGATCGTGAGAAGAGCTATTGTTATCGCAATAAATCCTGAAACCACAAAAATCCAAACAGGGAAATTTGTCCTGTATGCATAGTTGTTAAGCATTCCGGACATAATAAAATAGGCAAAAGGCCAAGCCACCACATTGGAAAAGCCTAGCAGGACAATAAAATCCCTGGAAACTTTTAAAATGATGTTTGATATGGATGCACCGAGTACTTTTCGTATGCCAATTTCTTTGGTCCGCTGTTCCGATATAAATGAGGCCATGCCGAAGAGTCCCAGACAGGAAATAAAAATGGCAAGGATTGTAAAATACTTGTATATCGTCCCTCTCTGCCGTTCATTGTTGTACCGGCTTTGAACGTCATCCTCAAGAAATGAATACTGGAAAAGCTGATTGGGAGCAAATTTAGCGGCTGTTCCTTCCAAACTTTTCAGTGTTCCGGCGATATTTTTGGGCCTGATTTTAACAAAAATATAGCTGTGAGAACCATGGCGTTTGGATAAGGTGAATACAACAGGACCGATCTCATTGTGGAGAGATTGAGTGTTGAAGTTTTTAACTATGCCTATAATTTGACCCTCATCCTCCCAAACAGAAAACATTTTTCCAATTGGAGATTCCAGGCCTGTGAGCTTAGCTGCTTCTTCATTGAGAATATATTTGCCCATATCGGTCCCATACTCTTCCGAAAAACTCCGGCCCTGCAAAAATTCCATTCCGAATGTCTCAAAATAATCATAGTCAACAGAAGCATCATTAATTGTGACGTACTGATCCGGGCCTCTCCCCTCCCAGTAAACTGGATTGATTCGTCCGATGGCTGTCGGTTGACTCCAAGCTGAGGTGACATTGACGACATTTGGAAACTGTTTTATTTCATCTTTAAAAGACCTGTAATTTTGCCGCAGATCGCTATTCATACGTATAGATACGACATGTTCTTTGTCCAATCCCAGATCCATATTCTCTATGAAATTAAGCTGTCTATACATAACAAGAGTTTCAATCATCAAAACAATAGTCGCGCTAAACTGAACCACAACCAGAATCTTTCTTAAAATATAACCTCCAGATCCGGATTGCACAGCACCCTTCAGGGTTTTGACCGGTTTAAAAGAGGACAGCAGTAGAGCTGGATAGCTGCCCGAAACCAATCCCGTAAAAAGAGTGAGTCCTATAAGTGCAAGCAGAGTTGAAAGATTGCTCGTAAGCGCGAGAGTTAACTGTTTACCCGAAAGGGTATTAAATGCAGGCAAAAATAGGAAAACCATCCCGATGGCCAGAAAAAGTGAAAAGAAGGACAGTAAGATCGACTCTCCGAGAAATTGTTTGATGATATCGGTCTTGGCTGCTCCGACAACCTTTCTCATACCTATCTCTTTTGCACGTGTGTTCGAACGGGCTGTAGAGAGATTGATAAAGTTGATACACGCAATGAGCAAAATCCCAATGGCTATGCTCAGGAAAATATAGACGTAGATAATCGGATTGGTTCCATTGAGGGAATAAAGATGAATCTTTGAAAGAGGTAAAATCCCCAAAGTCACAACCTGATTAGTTCTTTTGTCATGCTCCATAATGAATCCGGAGATTTTATCCCGGAAATCCGGTAAAGAGACATTTTTTTCCAGGAGTACATATGTACTGGGCTCATAGGACCAGCTCGTCTTTTCTCTAGTTCCCATAAGTCTCATGGGTGAAAGAAAATCAAACTGAAGATGTGAATTTGCCGGGACATTTTTTATAATCCCAGTGACGATCAAGTCTGTACTGTTGTTGACCAGAAGGGACTGCCCGACAGGATCCGTAGATCCAAAATATTTAAAGGCCATCTGTTCCGAGATAACGATGGAGTTCCGACTGGAAAAAACTGTGTCCGGATTGCCTTTGACAAGAGGAAAACTGAACATTTTTAAGAAGTCATCATCTACTAAAGCTCCTGATTCATTAAACATCTTCTCTTGATATTTTGTCAGAATCGTGCGCCGGTAGAACCTTGAGACTTTGAGAACTTCAGGGAAGCTTTCCTTAAAAATGGCCGCAAATGCAAGAGGATTGGAGTAATATTTAGCATCTTCAATCTGAGGAATCGTGGCATATAAATTTTTGTAATTCTCATGAAATTTATCAAAACTGACCTCATCCTGAACCCATAAAAGAATCAGAATACAACAGGCAATCCCGATGGCCAGTCCAAGAATATTAATAAAAGAATATCCAAAATGTTTTTTAATGTTTCTCAAAGTGACTTTGACATAATTTTTAAACATTAATTCTCTCCCAGGAAGAATTGTTGGATAGTTTTGTCATTGGACAATCAACAATAAAGACGTTTTTCCATGGAAAAGGTTTATAGGAATTTTCGAGAATTATAAAAATATTATTTTTACGGGAAACTAAGGAAAATTACCTTATTAAATTGAAAAAAAATATGGATCGGTGTAGCATGAATATTCAAATCAAAAATGAAAGTTCCTCCAAACAAAAGTCGCAGTATCCTGTCTGATATCCAGTATTTTTTTCTGAATAAACCAAAAGTCCCCACTCTGATTAAATTTGCAAGTGACGAGGGAAAAAAAGCCTATAGCCATCGTATTATTCAGCGTATTGGAATAGATGTTCTCAAATATTCGGTACAAAACATCCATAGGATTGGCATCAAGACGCCTGTCCGGTATGTCTTCGAAGAATTAATCCAGTGGGATGGGGACTCCTCGTGTTGGCCCAACCATATTGCAACTGTTGAAAGGTTGGATGGCCAGCTCGAACACATCAAAATATTTTTCTTAAACCTCAGAAAATATCCTTTTGGATTCAAGAAAAACTTTTTTGGTTTCAAATATATCCCTCTCTTCTGTCTCAATGCCTTAAAATTCCAATATTTACCAGGTCCTTCCGACGATAATGCACGGTATTTACTCTACAGCTGCAGCGGGGGGTATCCCATAGGGATTTATGCCATGTATGCCAGGTCATCCATCGCCATACAAAAAGAAGTCGAACAGACACAACTTTTTTTTGCTGTAGGATTCAATTTTTACGGAAGAGAGTCTGGAAAAAGAATTTCCATTATCAATAAAATTTGGGAAAAAGTTCACAATCGAGTCACGGCAAATGTCATGAACAGGTTTAAACAGCTGTGTGAGTGGAGATTCGAAAGAATCCAGAATGGGCACTAATTTGAGAGTAAAGTGACCTTGACCGGGGGTTTTTTCATGTGTTATCTTATACTTAGAATGAAAAATATAGTTTTACAAAAAAAAATATTCTTTATTGTCTTGATAATCACACTCATATTTCCTACAGCTGCCAGGAGCGCAGATCTCAATCTACTTCTCATCACCATCGATACGCTCCGTCCGGATCGACTGAGCTGTTATAATTCCTCTTTAGTAAAAACACCTCAAATCGATTCCCTGGCAAACAAAGGAGTCCTGTTCGAACGGGCTTTTGCCCATGATCCTTTAACTCTCCCCTCCCATGTCAATATCCTTCTCGGCAAAACCTCCCTTGCCCACGGTGTTGCTGAGAACAGCAAGTCCATTGTCGCCCCAGAATTCGAAACACTCGCTGAACTTCTCAAAAATGAAGGTTTTTCTACGGGTGCATTTGTCGGAGCATTTCCTCTTGATTCAAGGTTTGGACTCAATCAAGGATTCGATGTTTATAATGACTATTATCCGTCCCATCCCTCCCCAGGCGAAGCTTACTCAGAACGTCCCGCAGAAAAAACCATACAGGCCGCTATCGATTGGCTTTCACAGCAAAACGACAAATGGTTCTGCTGGGTGCATCTCTGGGATCCTCACTTCCCCTACTCTCCCCCAGAACCCTTTGCCACTCAGTTTAAGGAGGATCCCTACTCTGGAGAGGTGGCCTATGTCGACCAGCAGCTGGAAAAACTCCTTAATCTGGTTGAAAATAAAGGTTGGACCGAAGAATCACTTGTCGTTCTGACTGGAGATCACGGAGAATCTCTAGGAGATCATGGAGAGCTGACACACAGCTATTTTGCCTATAATTCAACCATTTGGATTCCACTTATAATTTATGTGCCGAATATCGAACCCAATCGAATTGACGACTATGTAAGCCATGTGGACATTTTCCCCACGGTCTGTGATGTCCTGGGCATCAGAAAGCCGCCCTCTCTTCATGGAGATTCGCTCGATCCTTATTTAAGAGGAAGGACAAGAAGGAATCCAAAACCCATTTATTTCGAAGCTATGGACGCCTACAAGAACAGAGGTTGGGCCCCTCTTCGCGGTTTAATTATGGATGGAAAGAAATTTGTCGACTCTCCCATTCCCGAACTGTATGACCTGGAGAAGGATTTTAATGAGGAGACAAATCTTGCGACGGCTGCCAATACGGCTTCTTTCAAGAAACGGCTTGAAGAGTTAAAAGAAACCCATTCTTCTTCGCTCCAGTCTCAATCTGAACGACAACCGGACCGCGATACACTGGCCAGACTCCGCAGCCTGGGGTATGTCTCTGCACCGGTTTCTCAAACTAAAGACACCTACGGGCCCGAGGACGATCTCAAAACACTCCTTCCCCTTGAGCAGAAGTATGACGTAGCGACAAGAATGAGGATGGAGGGGAAAATTCCGGAAAGCGTGAAGCTTTTAGACGATATCATCAAGGCCAGAAAAGATTTTGTGAAGGCATACGATTTGCTCAGTCAAATCTATATCTCACAAGGCCTTGTGGTCGAGGGGCTTCAAGTCCTGGAGAATGGATTCCTCGCAAATCCGGATAATTACATGTCGGTTTCCGGGTACGGCATCGCTCTGATTAAACAGGGCCGGGAGAAAAAAGGAGCGCAATTTCTCGAAGAAGCCATCACTATCTACGATAAGGACACCGAAGTCTGGAATCTTCTCGGTGTGGCCTATTGGATATTAGGAGACAATGAAAGGGCTCAGGATCGATTTGAGAAAGCCTTGGAACTCGATCCGGAAGATGCGGTGGTCAACGTCAATGTCGGTTCATTTTTTATGTCCATAGCCCAAAGGACAAATAATCCACCCGATATCCTGCGCTCTGTTCGATATTTCCGCACAGCCGTTGCCAGCGATCCTTTTCTGGCTTCGGCTCACAATGGTTTAGGAGGGGCATTGAAACTGGCAGGAAACAAAGATGAAGCTATTTTAAACTGGAAGAAGGCTTTGGAAATCGATCCGACCTATGCTCTTTCCGCTTATAATTTGGCCTTGGTCTATTTAGAGACTGGAGAAAAAAACCAGGCACTAGAATACTGCCAGAGATATCTCTCTATCAAGGGAAACACCATAACACCTGCTGAGAAGGAAGAGATCGAGCAAATTATCGAAGAGTGTAAGAAGTAATCCTTGTCAGATCGAATACAAAAATTCTAATGCCAAATGTAAAGATGCGATCTCTCTTTATTGTTGGATGCCTTTAACGCGGGCTTTTTTGCTGAGTTTCACTAGAGTACGCTGGATGTCCGCATCGGATTCGCCTTGTATTTGGACTGTTTTATCTATCCCAGCCAGTGCTCCTGCTAAAACACCAACCGCTGCACCAGCCATTCCTATGAACCAGACCTCCTGCACTTGATGTTCCGTGGCCCCTTCTGTATTCGAAGTATCCTTCTCCACAGTGCTGTGCAAACTTAATCTTGCGGCCCCTGCCAAAAGGAAACCGCCCATGCCCAATTCAAACATCAAGGATTTATTGTTGACTTTGATAGAGTCTATGTCCGAAATATGGATAGTCGAGTCGGTTTCTGTTGCCTCATCCAAGATCAGAAGTGAATCTTTCTTTACCGTAACGAGCTCACCGGTCACCTGCTGGGCACCGATCAATTGAATTTCTAGTTTTACTCCCTTTCTTTCTGCTGCTGATAAGTTTCCTGTTAGTGCCATCAAAGAGAAGAGCAGAATTAAAGCTGTAAGTTTTTCCCCCTTTATCTTCATATTGACCTCCTGTTTTACTTCTTGTAGGGAGTGGGGATAACGAATTATACTAAAAAACTCTTAAGAAAAATACAATACTATTGTTTTTTTCTATTTTTTTCAATCTCCTTTATAAGGGCCTTGATCTGCTCCTGTTCGGGATTGAGTCTGAGAGAATTATTGAGAACATCCAGGGCCTCTTGAATCTGGTCAGTTTTGCTGTAGCAGAATCCAAGAGAATTGAGCAGTCCCAGATCGCTGTTGTAAATTTTATTTCCTTCCAGGAGTTCGACAATAGCTTCAGCATATCTGCCCAATCCCATCAGTGCTTTACCTTTGACCAGATAATATGAAAATTTTTCCCCCTCATTTTCCTTGGCTTTTTCTATCAATTCTAAGGTCTTCTCAAATTTGGCTTGATTCAAGGTGAAGTTGGCATAGTCGATCAATCCCCTGATGTATTGTGGCTGCATTTCGTGAGCCTTAGCATAGTTTTCTTCTGCTTTTTCGCTTTTGTTCAATTTTTCATACTGTTCGGCCAACATGAAGTAATGGATAAATTGATTCTGAAGTGGGATGCCTTTGATCTTTGGATTGGGATGGGCCAAAGTTTTTTGTGGTGAGACGATAAATTGCCCGCTCTGTTCATCCACGGTGTCGCCATCTTGATCTATAAAAGTCAGGTCCAGGTAGTAGTAATCAGGCACAAATTCAGAAGCCGGCAGAGACTGGGACAAAAACAGCGTTTTATTAAATGTATATGTGCTTAAATCCAAAGTGTAGCTTTTCTTATAGGGATTATCTCCTGTACTTCCCTCAATAGAAACTCTAACCTTTCCGTTCTTCCACAAATCCTGCGTCAGGTTTTCGATGTTAAAAAAGAACACCACATCGTCAGATGTCCCATAGGTTTTTTTGGGATCTACGGCCAATTTTTTGTCTAAGATTTTATAGGGGATGTGATAGCTTTCATCGAGGTTTACGATTTTAAAACCTAAGAAAGGACCGTTGATTTTCGATACTCCATTGTCTTCAGGAATAGAAAGCTCCTTATCAATAATGCAGAACTCTTTCGCCACAGAATTCTGGAGGAGGACGATGAATTTGTAATCCCCATCCGCCAGTGGAAAAGAATCCTCTATAGAAATCCCTGTGGCTTCCATTTGACTGAGGTCATCATCTGAAAAATACAGCGGAAAGTCCTTGGAATACTGGAAGATGATACGGTCCTGAACTCTGAGACTCACATCGATACGAAGATCGCTGTAATACTGGTCATTCGGATCATAGTAGTCAACAGAGATCTCTGCAGGCACGATCGAAAAATGTAAAAAATTGAGCCCTGATACGGGATCCTTGATCACATCTATCTGTGATTCACTTTCGATTAAATTTGTCATGTACTCCGTCTCGACGATGCCTTTGTAATCCATAAAATGCGTGGCATAGGTGGGAAGCACCTTTTGTTTTGCCGATTCCATGATATTCGCCATGATGATTGTACTATCGAGTGAGGGTTGAAAACCCAACGGTATGTCACCCGGAATTATGGATAAGCTCGAGAGGGCTAAAATGGGCTGCACGTCCCGAATCTTTTCATACAGCGCTTCATAGTCCGTGTGATCCATATCTCTCCCAAAAATCAACAGGCTGGCAGGGCCGTCAGAAACCGGATCGTATAATTTTAACTCCCCCGATCCTCCCCTTCTGAAAAAAACCAGGACAAAGTGGCTTGGAAGACCTTTATTGACATCTCCATAATAAGACCAGAGTTCATTGGGAAAAATTTCTTGTGATGAAGGATTTCTTTCAATACTGACTGGAGGACCAAGAATCATATAGATCCTCCCCTGATCTGTCATCCAACCCGGCCGGCCCGAACCTGAGCTGAGGCGGTGATTAGCGTATTCGAACCGCTCGATTAATTCTTCCCTAAATTCATTTGCGGGCGTTCCAGGGGTGGGATCTCTAAACTTCCAGAAGGTATCAATAAATATATCGCGCTCTCTATCATTGGTCAGCCGCATAAAGACATCCAACTCACCGGGATGGATAACGTACTTCGTGAGATTCAACCAGTCCTGATATTTCTCAGCAAGATCTTTGGCCTTTATCTTTTGAGGTGAGGCCACCGATGGTATCAAAAGAAGGAGACAGAAAATAAAAATTGATGTTTTAACTTTCATGAAACTATCCCTTTTTTTATTTGTATCGAGGCATCAAGCGTATCAAGGCTCCGCTAAAACAGGGATAAAAATGCATCTATCTTCAAAGTTAAATCCGGATTCTATTTCTTTTTTAAATACTCAATGAATCCCTCAACTTGAGCCGCTCTTTCAGATTCAGAATCATATGTTAAGTATTTTTCAAATTCAGCCAATGCCGCCGCATTATTTCCCAAAGACAGATAGGCCAGACCTAACTGATAGATCACATCGAGAAAATCTTCCTTGAGTTCCAAAGCCTTTTTATAGTACGTCACAGCATCTTCGATTTGAGAGCTGTTGTAAAAAAATATTCCGATATTGTAAAGAACAACGGGATCTTTTATATTGTCGATTTCGATTTTTTTGTACCACTCCAGAGCCTTGTCATTGTCTCCCCGGTTGCTGGAACAATTTCCGATAGCAAGCATGACCTCATGGTTTTCGGGTTCTTCCTCTAGAACCTTAAGGTAAAATTCTTCAGCTTGGGCATAGTCTTCCATTTTAAAGTAGCAGTCCCCGATAGACATGTTGACGATGTAGGCATCGGGATAATCCACCATCACTTGTTTATAAGCTTCAATCGCTTCGATATAGTTGCCTGCTTCGTAGAGAGCGTATCCTTTGTCAAAATCTTCCTTGACCGACTTGGTCATAAGAACTTCCTCGGATTTTTCTAAAACAATAGGGATTTCTGGATTCTTTGACAGCTCTGAAAGCTCTGTACTGATATTTTTGGGCAGATAACCCACTTTTTCAAAATCAATGTACCACGTTCCTCCCTTGATCCAACTGGCTTTCCACACCCCCTTCTCATCTGTGTATTTTTCAAATCCCGATTCGGTCTTGACACAAAAGAGTTTGACCTTTACTCCCTCAATGGGATTTCCGTCTTGATCTGTGACAATCCCCCCTGTTCTAGCCTTACCAGAATAATCTTGGGAAAAAGCAGATAAACCGAATAAACATATAATTGCAGCGAATAATATGATTCTTTTCATCTTAGACCTCCACATTTAGTTTACCATTTTTGAGGGCAATAAAAAAGCCCCTTCCGCCTCATGGGCGGAAGGGGCTTTGAACGTCTACGTGTGAT
>CAZWHQ010000084.1:0-9758 GCA_964633715.1 uncultured Eubacteriales bacterium | reverse complement strand
TATAAAAGGCCATCTTTGATCCAGGCGCTCTTTGGAAGAATGTCAACAGAAGTTGTCAAATCCCCAATAATATGTCAATCAATGTTGATTCCAGTCTTCGCCTCTTACAGTTATGTAAAACATCACCCTCCTCCGCCCCGGAATGTCCAACAGGAACTCCTGATGGCTGCCGAAGAGAAAGGAGAATATTTTTACAGGCTTTTTTATGTTTGATAAGAATAGAAGTACATCTGTGGAGATAATGGGGGACAGCCCTATTTCCTGAATGGCGATCCGTCGAAACCGAAGCCGATATCCCCTCCTTTTGCTCCACGTCTTCATCCGGTTCCACCATGTGCAGCGGACCGATGGGGAGGGCTTTTTCCCAGAAAGATTCATCCAAAAGCCCATCTAACCGAATCAAATCACTTGAAGAAATCCTGAAGGCTGCGGCTTCGGGAACTCCGCCAATTTCATTGGATATAACCGGAAGGACTAATCCCAACCCGAAAAAAATCACCCCAAAGATTAAAAAGTTCATGAATTTCTTTAGGGGGGAAAACATCTTCTTATTATTTTTTAACATGAAACTGGGATTTTCACACAGAGCCATCCTTATGTCAATACAGGAGAACGGCCTAAATCTTTCCATTAAATTGGAATCCGGGATTCAAGGTGATATAATAATTTCAGGAGGGCCATTCGAATGAGAGAAGACGTAATTAAGAGGATTAAAGACGCAGCTGCAGAAATTGACGGCAAAAAAAAGCTTCCCTGCAAAAAAGCATTCCAACTGTCTGAAGAACTCAGTATTTCCCTCAGAGACATCGGAGAAATCTGTAATACCGAAGGCATAAAAATCAGTCACTGCCAGCTGGGTTGTTTCCCCTAAAATCCAGAACCTGGATACACCTGCCTAAATTCGATGACCATAAACCTTGTCTCTTATCCCCACATGCTGCTTATAGGTTCATCAAAAAGAAATATCGGCAAAACTCACCTGGCCACTTCAATTATAAGAAAGAACAGTTCACATACAGACATTGTCGGCCTTAAAATTACTACGATCAAAGAAAAGTCAAAAACTTGCCCCCACGGTCATGAAACCTGCAGGATTTGTTCAGAGATCGAAGGCAACTATCTTATCAGGGAAGAAAAAAACAGAAATCTTGAAAAAGACACCTCGCTGCTCCTCAAAGCTGGAACCAAAAAAGTTTTCTGGCTAATTGTACTGGAAGATAAAATCATGGAAGGGCTCGAGCGCTTTTAGACATTATTCCTCCGGATTCCGTCATCGTAGCAGAATCCAACCGCTTTCGAAGGGCCGTTCAACCGGGATTCTTTTTAATGCTGATCAATCCCAATAATATTATCAAAAAGTCTGCTGAAAGTGTCATGCAATTTTCAGATTTGATCATCAACACAGATGGAAAACAATTTGATTATGATATTGATAAAATAAAATATTTTAACAACCAATGGCTCCCAGATATCAGAAATAATAAAGAAAGAGAACGAAATAAAGATAAAGTTAGAGAAAAATCATAGAAATAATCCTTGCTTATGCAAATTCATTTTTCTATAATTTCATTGAGTTAAAAATGTTACACATTTTTCACTTCTCTCAATACCTTATTTATTAGAGATTTCTTAGCAGGAGGAGCTTATGCGAACACTCAGAAAATCCATTTTTCTTTGGGTTGTGGTCTTTGTTCTTATGGCAGGTATATTGTGCACAGCTACACAGCGGACACAGCGCCCCCCTTGGGAGGAAAGGTCTCCTAAAGTCAATAAAGTTGTCCCCGACCTCAAGATCTATGACGAAAATCTCAATCACATTCCTTTTTCCAATCTCTACGAAAACACCCTGCTGATCGTTCAGTGGGGAGGCTGTACGTGACCGCCCTGGCGCAGAAAGATCTCCCGTGTGGAGGCTCTACAAAAAGCTTACAGTTCTAAAGGTGTGTCATTCTACTATGTCCTTAGTCGTGAACCTCATCCAGGGTTTTACGGTTTCGTCCAGCCGGACAGCCTTGATATGCGTCAAGAGTACACTGGTTTTGCCCGGGCAGAACTTCAGTCTGAGATTCCATGGATTATCGACAACATGGACAATTCTTTGCAAAAAACCTATGGCGGGATGCCGAATGCCGACTTCATTATCGATTCCGATGGGACTCTTCTCATGTCTAATGAATGGGCAGATCCTGACAAAGTGAAGGCCTTTCTCGAAGACCGTTTTGGCCCTTCCGGTATTTCTGACGAAAAATGGGAAGAACTCAGTCAGGGAGGAATGGCGATGACAGGGAATAACGATGAAGTCCCTCAAATGGAAGTCCCCCGTTTAGCCCTAACCACACTCGAGGTTAAAAACCTCAATGGCAATGAAGCACTCCCCTTTAGTGTTGAAGCAGGCACACTCCCGGCAGGTGTGACAGCAGAGGGAAAAAGCCGTCTCTATTTTACAATCCGCCCCAACAAAGACACCATTTTCGATTGGGAAGAACCTCCTATCAACATCTCTATCTCTAATGCCAAGGGGGTCTCTTTTGGGAAAGATCAGCTCGTTTCAGGAAAAGCGCGGAGTGACGCGGATAATTATCCCCATTCCTTAGGCGTGATATGGACAGCCGATGAAGGTGCCGAAGATATGGAATTTACAGTCTCGATCAAAGCCAAACTTGGTACAGAAGGACAGGAAATAACCGAAAAAACAACTAAATTTCTTATCTCGGGACTTATTCCAATAGGAGAAACAGAAGCGGATGAAGTTCCGGCCATACAGTTCCAAACAGTCTCTCAGCTTAAAAAACTCGTTATGGCAAAAACGAGCGAAGACATGGTTCCCATGAGTATGGACACCCGGATTGAACTTGATCCCAATAATCCACAAAAAGGAAAAATCTATTTTATTCTTAATGTGGCCAACGATACCGGGCATAAATGGAATAACTTAGCCACCTCTCCGGAAATTGTCGTAAATGCCGTTTCAGGCATCAAACTTGACAAAGATTTGCTTAAGGCGGGTGATCGAGAAAACGCAGAAGACGCAGACCAACGTGTCCTTTTTGTTGAATTTACACTCGAATCCGGGTCGGATGAAATCAAGTTCGAAGCCACTCCGCAAGCCTGGATTTGCAACGATGGATTGGGTTGGTGCAGGTATTTTGATGCGACTTATGAAGTGGAAGGAAAATTCTGAATATTTAAATCAAATTAGTTTTTCAAAGAGACAGTCCTTTTCATGGAGGGCTGGCCCTTTTTTCTTCCCCCCCTGTGAAACAAGAATTGATTTCAGGAAAAGTATGGTACTATTATATCTTTCGTGTGGATCATTCAATTTATTATCAATCTAAAAGGATAATACTATGACTAATAATTTCCTCCGTAAACTTCCCTCCATAGACAGATTGATTCTGTCTGATGCAGCCAAAACACTGATCGAAAAATACAATCGTAAACAAGTCGTCAATGCGCACGGACTGTTCTGGAGAATCTCCGTTCTGAAATTCTCGATAAAGAGGAAGAAGACTTTATTGATATCGATATTTCACCGGATTCCATTGCTGAAAGAATGAAGGATATATTAGAAGGCAAATTCGCATATTCACTCAAAGAAGCCATAAACGCAACCGGTGTGATTCTCCACACAGGTCTGGGCCGAGCTGTCCTTCCTGAAAATGCACTCCAAAACATTCAAGATGTCTCCACAGGATTCAGCACTTTAGCGATTGATCTGGAAACAGGGCGCAGGGGACACCGCGACACACATCTCAACAACATTCTCAGTGAGCTGACCGGAGCACAATCCGCAGTGGTCGTCAACAACAACGGCCGCCGCCACGGTGCTTATCCTTAACACATTAGCGAAAGGAAAAGAGGTTATCCTCTCTAGGGGTCAACTGGTTGAAATCGGCGGCTCATTCCGTATGCCGGATATTATGGCCGCCAGCGGAGCTATCTTGAGAGAAGTCGGAACCACCAATAAAACCCATATAAGCGACTATAAAGAAGCCATTGGAGAAAATACCGGGGCTATCATGCGGGTCCACCACAGCAATTACCGCATAATGGGTTTTGCTGAAGAACCCTCCATCGAAGAACTGGCCGAACTGGCCAATACCCATAACCTTCTGATCATCGACGATATCGGAAGCGGCGCCCTGGTCAATCTGAATGAGTTCGGGCTCACGGACGAACCCCTCATCAAAAACAGCGTAAAAGCCGGCGCAGATGTGATCTGTTTTTCAGGCGACAAACTTATCGGAGGCCCGCAGTCCGGGATCATCGTCGGAAAGGCCGCTGTCATAAAAAAAATTAAGAAAAATCCTCTCACTCGTGCTTTAAGAGTAGGGAAAATGACCATTGCCGGATTGGAAGCCACTCTTAAACTCTTTCTCACTCCGGAAAAACTCACACAAATGCATCCGTTCTACAAAATGCTCTCAATGAATGTAGAAGATCTCAATAAAAGAGCACTGCGCATGCAGCGAAAACTCCGCTCCGAACTTAAGACCGAGGCGAAGATATCTGTCGGAGAGGGAGATTCTCAAGTAGGGAGCGGCTCTGTGCCGACAGAACTGATACCGACAAAACTTTTAAAAATCCGGCCCATCATAGAGACCGTAGACAACCTCGCAAAAAAACTTCGTTTACGCACTCCCCCCATCTGTGTCCGCGTACAAAAGGATTTTGTCCTTATCGATCTCCGCACTGTGCAAAAACATCAGGACAAAATTGTCATCAATGCGCTCGCAGCCGTTCTGAAAAGTTAGAAGGAAATCTCATGACCGATCTCGAAAAACGAAAGCGAATCATGCAGCGCTCCATCAAATTAGGTCACTGCATCTGCAATCCCAAAGAACCCTGCCCCTGCGATCTGTTCAAAGATAAAAATGTGTGCCTCTGTGCCGGCGAACGTTTAGAAGACACAGGAGAAAAGATCGAGCTCACAAAGTTTGTTGAAAATGGCGGCTGCGCGTCTAAAATCAACCAGAATGACCTTAAAATTGTCCTGGCCGGACTCCCCAAGACCTCCGATCCAAGAGTCCTTGTCAGCGCCGACACCTGCGATGATGCGGGGGTATTCAAAATCAGCGACGATTTAGCCCTTGTCCAATCCGTCGATATTTTCACTCCCAGTGTGGATGACCCTTACACTTTCGGCCAAATCGCTGCCGCCAACTCGGTTTCAGATATCTACGCCATGGGGGGAACTCCACTGACAGCTCTTTCTATTATCGGATTCCCGATAGAAACCATGAGCCACCGCATCATGAACCAGATCCTCAGAGGAGGTGTCGACAAGATGGCCGAAGCCGGCGTATCTATTGTCGGTGGACACAGCATTAAGGATAATGAAATCAAATTCGGATTTGCCGTAACAGGGACGATCGTTCCTAATAAAATCATCACAAACAACAAGGCCCAACCCGGAGATATTCTGGTTTTAACCAAACCTTTAGGGACCGGAGTCATCGGATTTGCCAGTCAAATAGGAAAGTCATCGGCTGAATCACTCAACACTATCAGCCAATCTATGGCCGAACTCAATAAGATTCCCGCAGAAATCATGGTGGATATGGGAGTAAAAACAGCCACCGATGTCACAGGATTTGGGCTTATGGGACATCTCAGCGAAATCGCCGCTCAGAGCAAAGTGACCATCGAGATATTTGCCAATCAAGTACCGGTCTTCGAAGGAGTTTTCGAAAAAATCCAACAGGGTATGATCTCAGGGGCTATCGAAAGAAACAAGGAGTTCGCTTCCCAATATGTGACTTCATCCTCTGGAGTAAGCGAAGAAAGAGAAACAGTTCTCTATGATCCCCAAACTTCCGGAGGTCTTCTCATGGCCATTCCTCCTGATGACGCCGACGAACTTGTTTCAAGACTCAGGGAAAAAGGGCTCAAATTCACCACAATTATTGGGACTGTAATTTCTCAATCAGAAGAACAAATCATTCTAACAAGTAAATGAAGGACCAAGCTCTCGAGAAAAGCCATGTCATTATCGGCACCGCCGGCCATATAGACCACGGGAAAACAGCATTGGTCAAAGCTTTAACGGGAAGAGATGCCGACACTCTTGAAGAAGAAAAACGGCGTGGAATCACAATCGAACTCAGGTTTGTTTTTATGGACACTCCCTTGCCGGATAAACAGATTGTTTTTATCGACGTTCCGGGTCACGAAAAACTGGTCAAAACCATGGTCGCTGGCGCCAGCAACATCGACGCTGCTGTCCTCGTTATCGCTGCCGATGAGGCCATCAATGTGCAAACACGGGAACACTTTGATATCCTCAAGCTTTTAGGCCTTCAAAACGGCATCATTGCACTCACAAAAACTGATCTTGTGGATGATCTGATTATCCAAAAACTCAAATCGGACATGAAGGATTACGTAAAAGACACTTTTTTAGAAGAGGCCCCAATCATTCCGGTCTCTTCCGTTTCAGGATTCGGGTTAGAGGATCTTAGGGCCTCTCTCTTTAAGATTGCAGAAGAGGTCACGCCCCGAGTTGACAGAGGCACGTTCCGCATGCCCATCGACAGAGTTTTCACCATGCGCGGCTTCGGAACAGTCACTGCGGGAACAGTGCTTTCAGGGACAGTCAAGGAAGGTGATAAAGTCGAGATATTTCCTGAAGGATTGATCTCACGTGTTCGCGGAGTGCAGGTTCATCATTCTAAAACAAATCGGTCCCATATCGGAAAACGGACCGCTATCAATCTACCCGATATCGAAAAAAACAAACTGAAACGCGGGCAAACAGCGGCAGCTCCAGGGAGCCTCGTTCCTTCGAACCGATTTGACGGCAAGCTCCATCTTCTCAGAAGTTATGAAAAAAAGCTCAAAAACAGGGAACGGCTGCGACATCATACAGGAACATCAGAAATCATTTGTCGGCTGGTACTTCTTGACCGTGACAAACTTTTACCGGGAGACACAGCATATGTTCAATTCGTTTTGGAAGCCCCAAATGTGGCTATGCCTCAGGACCGCTTCGTTGTCAGAACATTTTCACCACTTATGACTATAGGAGGCGGGATCATCCTGGATTCAGTCTCGCTTAAACATAAACGGTTTTCGTCTCAAACAGTCGAAGAATTGGGGATGCTGGATGGGAATCTTGAAGAGGCTGTCGAACAAGTGTTTTTAAAAGGCGCATTTTCCGCTCAAAGTGCCTTTGAAGTGGCCAAGATTATTGGAAAAGAAGAGGAGGAAATTGAAGAGGCCATTTCGAGAAAACTCTCAGAAGGAAAAATCATCTCTATAAAAGCATCAAAAGCGGCAGGCAAAAACGTTAGATATCTTCATGAAATACCCTTCGCCAATTTAAAAGACAAACTCCAAGGGATCTTAAAGAATTATTTTGAAAAAAAACCGTATGAGTCTCTAGCTCCAAGCCCTGTGCTGCGGTCAGAATTTTTAAAACTGAGCGATGATCAAGTTTTCAGGCATGTTCTAGCACAGTTAATTTCAGATAAAACTATTTATGAACGGGAAGGAAAATTGGGCCTGCCCGGCCACGAGATCAAGATGACCTCCAGGGAGCAGACAACCGCAGATAAAATCGAGCAAATTTATAAATCGGCAAAATTTAAAACTCCCCTCGAAGAAGATGTCCGGACTCAAATCGGCCTCACACTTCCGGAGTTTAAAAATATTCTCACTGGGTTGCTTAATCAAGACAGATTGGTTAGACTCTCCAAGAATGTGATTTATCACAAAAATGCTTTGGATGACGTAAAAACGATGGTTGTCGAAATCCTCAATAAAAATCAATCCATAACGATTGCAGAGCTGCGCGACAGGATCCAATTTTCACGAAAATATGCCCAGGCCATCCTGGAATATTTTGATGAATCCGGCCTGACAAAAAGGCAGGATAACACGCATATATTAGCCTAATACACGGGAGGGTATAGGTCCCTGTGGGCCTTCTGGTCTTCAAAACCAGTATGGGGCCGTAAGAAGCCCCGGGTGGGTTCAACTCCCACACCTTCCCGCCAGCCCATATAATGCAAAAAAATCAATAACTTACGCAGTTTATTTAAAGATTTTAGTTCCCATTACAATTTGCATGGTTTAGTACAATTTCGCCTATTTTTAGACACAGTTGGTCATAATTTGGTCATAATTTGGTCAATACAAAATTTGACTAAAATAAAAAAACCTGTCATATTTATGCAACAACTCTAAATTAATTTAGGGAGGAGTCATGATAAAGGAAAAACCCTCAAAGATCGCATTAAAAGCTAAATGGAAAATAGACTCTCCAGTAATTTTGAAAACGAATGCGTTTAGGGCAGTATATACACCGCATTCAACTGTTTTATATTTTGGAATGTTAGATCCAGAAGATATGCTTTCGGGAACACAAAATGCCAAAGAGAAGGAAGCTTCCCAAACAGGGGAAAAGATAAAAGAAATAAAGACATTGGCAAGGTACTGTTTAGATCACGATGAATTACTTCGATTAAAAAACGAAATCGACAAAACTGTTGAAGGACTTATAAAAACAGGGGCTATAAGTGCTGCAAAATAAAGAAATTATTACCTATGAAATGCCGGCTTTTAAGATTACTGAGTCCTGGATAAAAAATGTGTCTTTTAAAGAATCGGAAAGCTTAGATTTGACATTCAACATCCCGACTCTGGAATATACGCACAACGACAATTGGATTATAGAAAAAATTGGAAATTATAATTTAGCTCGTTATTTAATCCTGACTGTATCTTACGAAGAAAACCTCTTTTTTGTCGAAAATGAAGAATTTAATATCTGGGGGGATGGGAATACTCTTGATCAGGCATTTACAAGTTTCGAAAATTTTTTCTTATATGATCTTAACTCTTATTTAACAACTCCATTAGAAAACATGGATATCTTTGCTCGGCAGGAACTAAAAAAGTACAAAAGTATTTTGAATATATAAGAATGAGCCTAGACCTACGGTATCTTCATAAGGGACTAGAAAATAAGGGATTTAAAATTGAAAAAAGTGGGAAAGATCTTTATTGCAGATTCTATATTAATGGAGCCACTGTCTCAAAAGTACGATCAAAAGTTGGTGGTCACAGTGCACAAAAGTACAAAACACTTGGCGATAAGTTAGTTTACAGAATATATTCGACACTACATTTCGATAATAAGAAACAATTTTTGGATTTTCTAGAATGTCCATATACTTTGGAGGAATACCAAAGGATGCTTTCCGAAAAAGGACATATCAATTTAAAGCCTGAAACTTGAATCTATTTATCATTCTGTAAATTTCATTATCTTTTTCTTAAAACAATCCTTCTCATTGATTTTCCATTAACCATAGAAAATCAGTATTTCTTTGATTATAAAGTTTTTTGATGTTTAGAAAAAATGACCTTATAATTAAATGGCACAAAATAATGCTGGGGCAAAGGGATTACTCAGCTTGAGAAAATGCCTTCTGTGAAGTAATTTTGATTTTCACAGATAGTAGTAATCAGAAAGAATTAATATGGAAATTAAAATTAATAACTCCAAAATCAAATTGAAAGAGGTCTGGCAGAAGGGTTATCCCAATATTCCTCCAACACGAGCTTTTATCTTGGATGGCAAAGACAGGCCCCCCTTAGATGATCCGAAACTGATTCAAACAATATACAAGAGTGATTTGAATGAGGGTGTTATTCGAACTATAGAATGGCAGCTAAAATTTCTGGACTTCCCCCAGTATCGTGGACATACCGAAAAGTTTGACATAATATCAAACTTGGAGGTTTATTATGGA
>CAZWHQ010000083.1:0-9903 GCA_964633715.1 uncultured Eubacteriales bacterium | reverse complement strand
TTGGTTGACATTGTGAGGGGGCAGTTTTAAGATACGTCTATGCGATGGACATCTGGCGTAAAGGCCTTCGTGCTGCTTGTAATTGCCTGCCTTGTATTTTGCAATTCCAGTTTTGCAGTCGACACTAAAACCGCCTTCCGCATCGAAAAATCCATCAAGGACCACTATCAGGAAATCATCAACTCGCGCCGTTTTTTTCACATGAATCCAGAGTTAAGCAATCGCGAATTTGAAACGGCTAAGCTCATAGCCTCTAAACTTCTTTCTATGGGACTGGAGATCCGCACCGGAGTCGCAAAAACCGGGGTGGTCGCCTTGCTCAGAGGAGCTCAACCGGGACAAACCGTTGCCATCAGAGCCGACATGGATGCGCTGCCTATTCAGGAAAATACCGGCCTGCCTTATGAATCGTTGAATCCAGGGACTATGCATGCATGTGGCCATGATGTTCACATGACCGTCGCGTTGGGAACAGCGATGATACTCTCTGATATCAGAGACAAGGTCAAAGGCAATGTCAAGTTCATATTCCAACCTGCTGAAGAAGGGCCCCCCCTTGGAGAAGAGGGAGGAGCCCAACTTATGATCAAAGAAGGTGCCCTTGATAATCCTGAAGTCGGGGCTATTTTTGGACTTCATGTCTGGCCAATCAATATTGGCAAGGTCGCTTTTTCTGAAGGTTTTGTGATGGCCAGCTCTGATAATTTTAGAATCATCATCAAAGGAAAGAGTGCACATGGGGCGCGGCCGCAAGAGGGCATTGATACAATTGTCATTGCCGCTCAGATCATCCAGGGGATTCAAAACATCGTTAGCCGCACCAATGATCCTACAGACCCTGCTGTAATCACCATTGGAAAAATTACAGGCGGTAGTCGCGCCAATATCCTTGCCGAAGAAACCGTCATGGAGGGGACGGTTCGGACAATCAACGATTTCAACAGGGATAGAATCGAACAAGGCATTAAAAATGTTGTCAGAGGTACGGTCACATCATTCGGAGCAGATTATGCCGTTGACTACAACCGTGGACCACCATCCCTTTACAACCATCCTGAACTGGCAAAAAACATGTTCCCCACTCTTCTCCGGGTTGTGGGACAACCCAATATTAAAAGCATCAAGCCACAAATGTTCGCAGAAGATTTTTCATATTTCTGCCAAAAAGTTCCTGGTTTTTATTTTATGCTCGGAGTCAAAAATCCTCAGAACAATAATCCCGCACCTCTTCACAATCCTTATTTTAATCCTGATGAAAGGAGCATTCCTTTAGGTATTAAAATCATGTCCCATCTTCTCTTAGATTTCCTCGATCAACAGCAGATGGACAATCCTCCCCACTCGTAATGACATACCCCTTTCTTTTCTTAGCCCTGTTTTTAGCCGCAGGGATTTTGTTTTCATCTTTAGTCTTGCTGCCCCTTCCACTTCTTATATTTTTGCTTATTCTATCTCTGATCGCTGCATGGCTCTTATTTTCTATCCGAAAAAATAAACTCGTTTTTTCCCTTATTCTCCTGACGACTTTTTTATTCGGCTCCAGCCTCTATCGGCTTAATGACAAAAATTATGAAAATAATGAACTCCTTCAACTTCAAACCTCCGGATATGTGGATTTCTATGGGACACTCTACAAATCCCCATCTCCAGACAAAGACACGGATACTCTGTACTTAAACGTTAAAAAGATTTCCTATCAAAACAAAGAACGTTTGATTAACGGCCGTTTGCAGGTAACCGTGTCTCGGCCCTCAACACCTTCTAATCCCCTTCATCTTCTAGCCCGAGACAAAATTAAAGTATCGGCCCAGATGAGTTCCTCGAGGGGCTACCAGAATTTTAATCCTGCCATTCTAAAAAGGCTTCAAAAAAATAAAAGAATACACAATCGCGCCTATTCCAAAAGTCCACTTCTTATAAAAAAAATTTCCTCTGGTTCCGCACTCTCTCCTATCCGACGAATAGCAGAGTTCAAGCTCATCCTCACGCGAAATATCGAAAAATTCTTCCCTTCTGTCGACAATTCCCTAACCGTTTCTTCCCAAGGGGCAGTGCTTGAGGCTTTGCTGCTGGGAGACCGAGGGAGAATGGACGATTCCGTTTCGCGAACTCTGCAGGATGCAGGAATATTTCATCTATTTGCTATTTCCGGAGCCCATATCGCCCTGATTTCCTTCCTCCTTTTTTTCCTTTTTCGTTTCTTGAGAATATCCACTCGAACCTCCTACGTTTTGCTCATGCTGATCCTTATTGTTTATGCTTTTCTTGTAGAAGGAAGACCATCCATCCTGAGGGCAACCATCATGACGTTAATTTTTCTGCTGGGGAAACTTATCTGGAGGGAGACAAGTCTCTTGAATACCATTTCTATCAGTGCCTTTGCCCTCTTATGTTTCAACCCCTTCAGTCTTTTTGACGCTGGATTTCAACTGACATTTGCAGCCACGCTGTCCATCGTCATTTTTTACCCAAAATTCATCAAATATTTGCCAAACTGGCCATTGAGGATCAGTGAAATTTTTGCTCTCTCCGCAGCATCTCAATTAGGTGTTCTTCCCATCATGGCCAAAACATTTAACAGGATTACGTTTTCTTCTCTTTTTCTCAATTTTGCAGCTCTTCCCCTTGTAGCACTCATAATGCTAGGCGGCTACATTTTTCTCTGTTTCTCGTTTATATCACCACTTGTAACTAATTATCTTGTTCAGGTTGTGGTTTTTCTCATCAATTTGCTCATTTCCATCTCTCATGTTTTCGATCGGTTCTCCTTTTTATCTTTCCGGATTCCTACTCCCCATACTGCAACAATTATCGGATATTATCTCTTCCTCCTTCTCCTTCTGCTCCCCTGGAAAAAGAAAAGATTTAAATGGATGGCATTTGGTGGTTTTCTTTTGCTGTTTGTTGTTCTCATCACCTATCCTTTTTCTCCCACATCCAAAAATCTTAAAGTCACTTTCATCGATGTCGGTCAAGGAGATTCCATTCTGGTGGAATTCCCAGGTCAAAAAAAGATGCTTATAGATGGAGGTGGATTTTTTATGAGTGGCTTTGATATCGGCGAAAGAATTCTCTCTCCTTTTCTCTGGAAAAAGGGAATAAAGACAATCGATTATTTAGTGCTGACTCATCCCCACCCTGACCATATGAACGGATTAATATCTGTGGCTCGCAATTTCAGAGTCCGGGAGTTCTGGGAATCACGAAGTCCGACTGAAAACAATTTTTATGAGGAACTGCAGCTGAATCTAACTCCTCTCACACAGAAAAAGAGGATGTATAGAAATGACTCGTTTCGCGTTGCTGGGGCGGTTGTCGATATTCTTCATCCAGAAGAAAGCCCTCTTTTTTTCAACTCCGACGACAATGAATCATCTATGGTTTTAAGACTTTCATTCGGCCAGACCTCATTCCTCTTCACCGGAGACATTGGACAGATAAGTGAACAGAATATCATGGAGAATTGGGGGCCCATCCAAAGCGATATTCTAAAGTCTCCCCACCACGGCAGTCTCTCTTCAAGCTCGGATGAATTCCTGAGTGCGGTAAATCCTATGGTCATCGTTATATGTGTGGGGGAAAACAACAGATTCAATTTCCCGGATCCAACAATCCTGGAGAGGTACCGGAAAACAGGGGCAGATATCTACCGTACTGATAGACACGGAGCCATCGAAATATCATCGGATGGGCAAATGTATGAAATTAGGACCGCGTTAAATCCTTTGCAGTAGCTGCAATCCAGAATTTATTCCTCCTTAACCATCAAAGTCCATCTGAGGAGCATCCCCAAAAAAACTAAACTTACTTAGAATAAATCTCGACGAAGACGGAACAAGATGCGCCGGAATCCTTACGCACCACTCCGTTGACACGCAACGATGATTCTTTTATCATTAAAATAGTTTATGTTCATGAAGAAATTCTGCTTTAGTGGGTTAATACTTGTCTGCTTCACCTCATGGGCATTTTCACAAAGTCTTGTTGAATTATCCAAAAAGGAAAAAGAAAGGCGGGCTAAAATCACACAGAAAAAGATCAACCCTATAACAAATGTGGATTTGATCAAAAAAAAATTGACGCCCGCTATGGTATCTATGCTTAGCAAAAAAATTGCCCCTGGACAAACGGATTCACTTGAAAATACAGAAGACGAGTCCGCGGAACCTAAAGAGAGTGAAGAGGAAAACACCGTCCAAATCGATGAAGCAGCCGTGGCCCAACTCGGAGCAAGCTGGAACAAGTCAGAAGAATCTGTTTCCCTGCTCTCTCTGAGAGTAAGAGCACTCCTGCAGGAGTTCTACAGCACAGGAGACGCTCAGCTGAAAGAAGATATCCAGAGACAGTTAAACGCTATCTCTCTTCAATTGGAAGAAGCTAAAAAGGATGCGGAAAAGGCCAAGGAAGAGTACGAACTGGCCAAAGCCGAATTAGAAAAAAAGAAACGTATCTAATCCCTAGCGAAAATAAACAAATGAAATCTGAATGCCCAGATCTCTTTCGTCTGTTGAGTCTGGAAAAACTTGGGCAGGAATAAAAGATTTATCCACTTCAAATGTTAAATAAAATTCTTCTTTATCGCCCAGCATTTCTTTTTTGATATTAAAAGACTTCTCAAAAACATCTTTTTCTGGGATAAACTCATCCAAAACCATATCGTTTATTTTGAATGTGATTTTTTGCCCGGGAACAGCGTCTGGATTAACACCGCCTTTGATAATGAGAAGGGCATCACGAAAAGGATTATCGATGATGCACCTCGCACTTTTTGTTGTCCATCTCCACTGTTTGAGATAAGCCTCTGGATTGATTTCTAAATCATACCAACCCTCTTCATAAACTGTTTCGGGTGTACCAACAGGAGGGGGGAAAACTTTCAGTTTTTCTTCTAGGATTTCCTGCTTTGACTCTCCGGTCCTGTCATAGGGAGAAAAAAATCCAACCGAGAGTCGAAGGGTTTCATCCCCTTTAAAATTTGGATCGAACTCATCGATAAACGCAGGGATATAGATTTGCCGTGAATAAGAATATTCATTATTTGGTTCCCATTGGCTTGTGGGTACCTCTGGAGTGTGTGGATCTTGAAACAAAAGATTGCTTTTATGCCAGAAATGCACAAAAACATTAAAATCTTGATCCACTTTTACAAATTCATCATTCGTTTTCCATGAGTACTGAATATCCGTAACAAGGTTGTCCGACAAATTTTCCTCAGAAAAAGAGACCTCGAGTTCCAAACCTTTAATGGATGCACTTTTTTTGCAGCTGAACATGGCCACAGATATGAATAGAATCAATGAAATAATCGATATTTTTCTCAACATCATTTTCCTCCAGATGAAAATTAAGACTTATTATAATTAATCAGAAGGATGAAGTAAAGATTTGACCCCTTTTGGAGGAATAGTGTATATTTCCAAAAAAATGTCACGCCTCCTTTCTCCTCTATATTTTCTGTACAAAACAGCAGGTCAAATTAGAAGCGCTCTCTACAGGAGAAAAATCCTCAAGTCAAAGCAGGCACATCTTCCTACAATCAGTATAGGAAACATCTCCTTTGGCGGTTCCCATAAAACACCGTTATCCATGCATCTTCTGGAATTTTTAAGAAAACAGGGGTACAAACCTGCTTTTATTTCTCGAGGATATCAAGGAAAATGGGAAAACCGGGGGGAGATTCTCTCTGACGGCAAAAGTATTTTTGGCGGTTGGAAGCAGTCGGGAGATGAACCTTACATGGTGGCCAAAAAATATCCAGAAATCGGTGTTTTCATCGGCAAAAACCGTCTTGTTTCCTGCCAGAAGGCCAAAATCCTCGGATTTAATATTGCTGTCCTGGATGATGGTTTTCAACACCAGAAGCTTCGGAAAGATATCGACATTGTGCTCTTCGATCCCCGTGAAAAAACGGCTCTGCGAGAACCTCTCTCTTCCTTAAGCCGCGCCCATCTTGTTCTCGTAGAGGAACGCCTTCTTTCTCACTCCAAAAAATTCTTCCAAAACATGTCTTTCAAAACACCACTATTCACTTATACAGTTTTTAGCAAGGGATTGTTCAACCTAAAAAACAACAAAGCAGAACCTCTCTCTCAAGTTAAAAGCAAAAAGGTTCTGGCCGTATCCGGAATCGCCCGACCAGAAAGATTTTTTTCTCTTCTTAAAGAGCAAGGAATAAAATATTGTTATTCACTAAAGTTTCCTGATCATTTTTCCTACCCAAGATCATCTGTTAAAAAGATTATGGAAGTTTATAATAGATACGAGGCGGACATGATCATCACGACTGAAAAAGACTCTGTTAAACTTCAAGACATTAAGGATTTTGACTGCATTCCCGTTTGTTATTTAAAAATTGATTTGAAGACAGAGGACGCTTTTCTCGAGAAAATATTGATGTTTTTAGCAGATATTCAGAAACAATCTTAAATGAAAAAATCCGTCGATTATTTGATATTTCTTCTGTTTAAACTGATTCAAGGGATTATATTCCTTCTTCCACGGCGATTTTGCCTTGCCCTGGGACGATTGCTGGGATTTTTCTTTTACGTCTGCGATAGAAGACACCGGCATATCGCGCTCTCCAATCTCTCTCTTTCTCTGGGAAACGACCACTCTCTCAAGTCCCTTAAATCTTTGGCCAGAGGTTCATTTTCCCACTTTGGAGAGGTCATATTGGACCTCATAAAATTCTCTACACTCAAAGAGCACAAAAAAGCCCTCCTCATCGATGTCGATGGAGCAGAATATATCCAGAACGCACTTCTGGAGAAAAAAGGGGCATTGCTCTTTACTGCCCATTTTGGCAATTGGGAAATTGCCCCTTACTACGTCTCCCAGTTAGGGGCCCTTAAAGTCATGGCCAGACCATTGGACAATGTTTTTTTGGAAAAGGAACTTCTTAAAATGAGATTGGACCTAGGAGAGGACGTCATCTACAAACATAAAGCCGCACGCGAGGTTCTCCGGGCCCTCCGTAAGAATGCGATGGTGGCCATCCTCATCGATCAGAACGTCCTGGACAGTGAGGCTGTTTTTGTCGATTTTTTTGCGAAGGCAGCGGGGACGACCCCAAGCTTGGCCACCTTTCACCTCAGAACCCAGGCCCCAATTATCCCGGTTTTTTCTACTCCCACATCGACACATACGTTTCACATCAAAATCCTCCCTCCAGTGAAAATTCCCCTATCCGGTGACCGTGAGCAAGATGTATTGAAAATAACTCAGATTTGCACTAAAATTATTGAGAATCAGATCCGGGATAAACCAATATTTTGGCTTTGGTTCCACAACAGATGGAAAACTCGACCTGTATCTGAGACACAGTCAGCACATCGTGATATTTAGTTTATAAATTCATCAGAATATATAAATGGAGGCCAAAAATAGCCAAGGAACACAAAAAACCGATGAAGCCTAAGGAAAGATCCCCGGACAGGCTAAGACCAGTAGAAATTGTCCCCGACTATCTCGAGTTTGCTTCGGGCTCAGCACTCATTACTGCCGGAAAAACAAAAGTTATAGCCACGGCTACTGTCGAAGAGAAAGTGCCCCATTTTTTAAGAGGTTCCGGAGCGGGTTGGATCACGGCTGAATATGCCATGCTACCCGGCTCAACTGAAAAAAGGACCGCAAGAGAAAGACACCTTGGACGGATCTCGGGAAGAACCCAGGAAATACAGCGACTTATCGGCAGGTCTCTCAGGACTTCCACAGACCTTAAAACTCTGGGGGAAAGAACCATCATTATCGATTGTGACGTTATCCAGGCAGATGGAGGAACAAGATCGGCATCTATAACAGCCGGCTGTGTTGCACTGGCTTGTGTTCTCAACGATATGCTGGAAAAAAATATTCTCGAGGAGATGCCTTTAAAGCATCTGGTTGGCGCAACCAGTGTTGGAATCGTAAACGGGGATCTTCTTCTTGACCTTGATTATTCCGAAGATTCTGGTGCCGATATCGACATGAATGTCGTGATGAATGATTCAGGCCAAATCATCGAAATCCAGGCGACCGCGGAAAAAAAACCCTTTTCAAAAAAGGAATTCGACAAACTTCTCGCTCTGGCAGACAAAGGCATAGTGGAACTGATCAAAATCCAGAAGGAGGTGTTAAAGACAAAAAGCCTCCTCTTTATGGCCTACGGTTCAAAGCCACAAGGAGACAAGATATGAAACGTGTTTTGGTCACAGGCGGAGCAGGTTTTTTAGGAAGCCATCTCTGCGAATCTCTCCTCGAAAGAGGATTGGAAACAATCTGTGTTGACAATTTTTTTTCAGGGAGCAAAGATAACATCCGGCATTTGCTCTCCCACCCTCATTTTGAACTCATCCGGCAGGACATCATACATCCTCTTTTTGTTGAAGTGGATCAGATCTATCATCTAGCCTGTCCAGCTTCCCCCTTGCACTACCAATACAATGCAATTAAAACCGTAAAAACCAATGTTCTCGGAACGATTAATATGCTTGGCCTGGCAAAACGAACAAAAGCCCGGTTTCTCCTCGCTTCTACGTCCGAAGTCTACGGTAATCCGGATGTCCATCCTCAACCTGAAACATATTGGGGTCATGTCAATCCTATCGGTCTGCGCAGTTGCTATGATGAAGGGAAACGTGTGGCAGAAACCTTGGCCATGGATTATCACCGTCAAAACAACGTGGACATCAGAATTGTCCGCATTTTTAACACGTATGGGCCCCGTCTAGCCCTGAACGATGGCCGCGTAGTCAGCAATCTGGTGATTCAAGCAATAAAAAATGAAACCTTGACCATTTGCGGAGACGGTAAACAAACAAGATCTTTCTGTTATGTTTCAGACCTTATCGAAGGCCTTATTTCGATCATAAACACTGATAATGTCATAGGGCCCTTAAACCTGGGAAATCCAGAAGAGCACACTATCCTTGAACTCGCAGAAATCATCCTCAAGCTCACTCAATCTACCTCAACCATAGAACACAAGCCCTTGCCATCAGATGATCCCGTCAGGAGATGTCCTGATATCTTTTCCGTAAAAGAAAAAATAGGCTGGATGCCTAAAATTGGACTGGAGGAAGGTCTGCAAAAAACCATCGATTATTTCAAAGAAAAACTCAACCTGAATAATTCATAAAACTCGTGAATCATTTAGGTTAAAAATTGAGAAAGGACAATAAGCGATGAAACTCTCGATCATTATTCCCATTTACAACGAAAAAAATACCGTAAATGAGATCATTCAACAAGTGTTGGATGTCGATCTCGAGATGGAAAAAGAAATTATCATCATCGACGATGGCTCCACAGATGGAACACGGGACATTTTGGAAAATCTCGATTATCAAAATGTAAAGGTCAAATTCCACGAAAAAAATCAGGGGAAAGGAACTGCGCTCCGAACCGGATTTTCCCTAGCCACCGGTGATTTTGTCATCGTCCAAGATGCAGATTTGGAGTATGATCCCCGAGAATATCCCATGCTTCTTTTGCCTTTACTCGATGGTCGGGCCGATGCTGTTTATGGTTCTCGTTTCCTTGGAGGTCCACATCGTGTGCTTTTTTTCTGGCATTTCATCGGAAACAAAATGCTCACGACTCTCTCCAACATGCTGTCCAACCTCAATCTCACTGACATGGAAACCTGCTATAAAGTCATTCGTAAAGAAATTCTGGACAAGCTCACTCTCAAATCAAAAAGATTCGGAATCGAACCGGAAATCACCCTTAAACTAGCCAGGCAGAAATGTCGAATCTACGAAGTTCCGATTTCCTACTCGGGAAGAGATTACAGTGAAGGGAAAAAAATTGGATGGAAAGATGGATTGGCCGCAATCTACCATCTTTTTCGCTTTAAGTTCTTCGACCGCTCCTAACGTCTAATCCCTTCCAAATATTTTTTATTTGCGATGTGTTTTCGGTATG
>CAZWHQ010000082.1:0-9974 GCA_964633715.1 uncultured Eubacteriales bacterium | reverse complement strand
GGACAAAAATGTGAGTAAAGCACGGTAAGTACAAAAACCAAATTCTTATGAACCCGACAGGATTTTCTCTCTGGAAATACTTGAAAACAATTTCCTGAGAAATCAGAATATTATCCGGATTTTGTAAAGACATTGCACTCCCTGAAATCATCGGGAAATTAAACATTTCAAGAAAATCAGCATCTGCTGAAATGCCTTCTTCTTGAATGAATTGTTCTTTATAGACAAAAGAGGCAATATTGCCCCATATCCTGGAAAAGTTTACGACTTCAGGAAAATCTTTTTTTAGAGTAGGACCAAGACCCGGGGGAGTCGGCAAACTGTTCTCCCATCCATAATATTTATCGTTTGAAGTATCAAACACGCGGTAGATCCGATTTCCTTTTTCATGAAAACTATCAAAACTGTACTCATAACGTACAAACATCCAAGTCAGAATGAAAAGCGATAGACCAAAGGCCAATCCTGCAATATTGATAAAAGAATACCCTTTGTGTCTCTTAATAAATCTCCATGCCGTTTTAACATTGCTTGAAAACATATGAATTCTCCAGTAAATAGTATCGTTTAAGAAAGAAGGAAGAGATCTCAGAAGATGAAACCAATACCAAAACCAGGCCCTCGCGTAGCCTTTTGAATTTGCGATGAACTCAAACTCTTCGTTAAAATCGCCGCGCAGGGAAATGTTATCCTCATATTTGGACATGTGTTTGAGGAGAAAATCTCCCAGCTTTGGTGATTTCAATCTCAAAGGCTTCATTATTTGTTTGTGTTAAAAGCGTATTTGGATACACCCTTCCAAAGTTTTTGATTCATATCATAGGAGTATTGGAGGGCATTTCGCCCTTCATCCGAAAGAGTATAATATATCCTTATCTTTCCCTGCCGGGATGGTGATGATTCACCTTTGTGTTTATTCACATATCGTTTCTTGTTTAATTGATTGAGGATGCTGTAAAGATTCCCGTAAGTAAAATCTTTTCCTAAAATTTCAGAGACATGATGCCTGATTTTAAAACCATAAGCTTCCTCCTTAAGCCGCCAGATCGAGAGAAGTATTATTTCTTCAAATTTTGTCAAATCTTTCATCTTTCTGTCTCCATATACTGATATTCAGTATATTATACGTAAGAAAGAATAGAAACGTTGCTAAATATTTTATTTAATAAATATTATGGTGAATCTAATTCATTGTTATCAGAATCTTTGTTGATAAATTGTAGAGAATGTTCCCCAATCAAGAAGGACAATTATTGAGGAGATGATTCCTGAAGAAGACTGACAATTTGAAGTCTATTCTTAACTCCAAGCTTCTTATAAATACTATAGACGTGTTTTTTTACAGTACTTTCAGAAATAAACAGCTTGCCTCCGATATCTTTGTTGCTTTTGCCTTGAAGCAGAAGTTCGAGAATTTCTTTTTCCCTTTTTGAGATATCGAATCTGGACACTATGGCATCCAGATTAAAGTTTTTGTATACCTGAAGGGGGAAGGATTTTCGAAAAAATCTATACATATTTGATATAAAAAAAACACAAAAAACCAGTAGGAGAACCAGGAACCAAGCTCTTCTCCATAGCGGCGCCAGCACGCTGATTGACAGCATTGGACCGTTTTCATTCCACACTCCAGAACTGTTCGTCCCTTTGATGTGAAGCAGGTAATGTCCCGCTTTTAGATTGGATAGAGTCAGTTCCCTCTGACTTCCCAATTCCTGCCAATCTTCATCCCATCCTTCCAATTTGTAGGCATATTTGATTTTAGATGGATTATTATAATCTAAAGATATAAATTCCAGTTTTGCCGTAGGCCTTGATGGAGACAGAACGATTTTTTTCTCAGGATTTATGGGGACAACATGGTCATTGAGTTTTTCTTCAGTCACATTCTTTCCAAAAATTTGAATGTCCGTAATGACAAAAGGAGGTTTATAGGAACTGAGAGTGATCTCCTCCGGATGAAATGCGGTGATCCCATTGATCCCGCCGAAATACATTTTGCCTGAGGATTTTTTAAAAAAAGCTCCACGGTTGAATTCGTCTCCCTGAAGACCGTCTCCAACTGCAAAGTTTAAAAATTCTTCTGTCTGCATATTGAATCGGGAAATCCCTTTGTTTGTGCTCAGCCACAGGTTATTTGACGAATCCTCTAGAATCCCATACACGGTATTATTGACCAAGCCGTCTTTTTCGGTGAATCTTCTAAATGTTCCTTCCTCAATATTAAGCCTGTTGAATCCTCCCCCCGATGTCCCAATCCAAATGATCCCATTACGGGATTTACATACAACAAGTACTAAATCAGAGCTCAAACTTGTCTGATCTTCAGGATCGTGCTGGAATCGGATAAATTGAGACTCCTCGATGGTACGCGGATTCCAGCGCATATGGTTAAGTCCTCCCCCGTAGGTCCCTATCCAGAGGGTTTGATCTTCACCTTCACAAATCGACAGGACGTAATCACTGCTCAAGCTTAAAGGATCTTGCGGATTATGTCTAAAATGAAGAAACTTTTGTGAACCATTCAAGATTTCTGAATAAGGTAGGATATTGAGACCCCCGTTTTCGGTTCCAATCAAAAGATTGCCCAATCTGTCCTCACACATTGTCAAGATTCTCCCGCTGCTCAATGTGTCCGGTTGATTCTCAAGAGGACGAAAGCGTTTAAGTGTTCCGGTCGATGTGTCGAGCTGAACGAGTCCTGAACTGTAAATGCTGATCCACAAAAATCCGGATCTGTCCTGAAGAAGCGATCTGATGATATTTAACATGAGAAAATCAGTGCGAGGAGGACCGTCGAAGAGTCGAAAAATATCATCCGACCCCTGTGGAATAGAGCACAGCCCTTCACGAGTTCCAACCCAAAGAGTCTCGTCTTTATCTTCAAAAAGAGAAAAGATAAAATTGTGTTTAAGTGAATCCGGATCTTCAGGATCACTTCTGAGCGTTGAAAATATCTCGGTATTCGGGATGAGTTTATTAACACCTCCGCCTGATGTTCCAACCCAAAGAAGTCCAGATCTGTCTTCATAGAGCGATATGACAATATCATGACTGAGGCTGAAAGGATCCTCCTTACGGTTCCTAAAGTGTTCAAACTGCAGAGATTTGGAATTGAGATTTCCGATAGACAATCGATTTAGACCTCCTCCATAAGTGCCGATCCAAAGAAATCCACTGCTGTCAACAAAAAGATTGAAGGCCACCATGTGACTGAGGCTATTTGGTTCATCAGCGCGATGTGGGAAGTGTTGAATCCTGTACCTGCTGCGTTCTTCAGAGGAAGCTTCCGAAATCGAAAATATACCTTGATCTGTACCTACATATATTTTTCCTGATTTATCCTCTAAAATCGAAAGAACAATGCTGGCACTGAAATTATCAGAAATTTGTCCAAAATGTATAAAACCTTTTTTTTCAGGATTTAACAGATCGAGCCCTCCTCCTTCCGTTCCAATCCAGAGTCTTCCGCGACTGTCAAAAAAAAGATCTCTAATGTCATTATGACAGAGACTGTCATGGACTTCCGGATTATGAATAAAGTGGAGAAATGTGCTGTTTTTTTTATCAAATCGATTTATCCCGCCACCGCGCGTGCCGATCCACAAGAAACCCTTCGAGTCCTCTTCAATGGCTGTCACATGGTTGGAGCTTAGAGAATTTATTTTATCAGGATTTGATTTGAAATGACGAAATGTTCCAACCTTAGGATCAAATCTATCCAGTCCGCCCATCCTTGTTCCGATCCAAAGAATACCATCATTATCCTCGAAGAGAGTTTGGATGAAATTATCGGAAATGCTTCCAGTATCTTCAGGGATGTACCGGAATACCTCCATATTAAATCCGTCGTATCTATTCAATCCGTCTTGAGTTCCAAACCACATGAAACCTTCCCGGTCCTGGAGAATACTCAAAACAACACTCTGGGAAAGGCCTTGTTCCGTGGATATTTTTTCGAATTGAAGTGGTCCATTTGACATAAGATGAGTTTTAAAAAGCAACAGTATACAAAGAACTTGTACCGAAAATATAAAAAAACGAGCAGATTTTGATCTCATGTTCAAAACCATTTATATCAGGTTCATCCCTCTGAGTAAATTATGAATATCCTGGATATCAAAAAATAGAACTGAGTTCTAATTTGAAATTTAGAACTTTTATTCTATTTCTTCTCAACAGCATTTGTCCTAAATTGATCTGTGTCGAGGTCGAGAAACGGCGAGAGTTATTCTTGACGCAAGTTTAAAGCTATTCAAATAAAGGAAGAAAAACATGACGAAAAAACAACGTTTGACAATTTTCAATGTGATCATGGCCGTCAATGCCTTCACAATTGCTGCCATAAGCTTCATGGGGCTCATTTTGAAATCCGATCTGACCGGCCGGCTCATCTTCGGAGGAACCTGGACATTAGTCGGGACTTGGTGGATATCAAAACTTGTTCAAAATCTGAGAAAAAATAGATCGTGAAATAATTTTTCAAAGAGAACAAGGAGTGAAAATGAAATCAAAAATGAAAAGCAATTCTTTGGATATCTTCACCATTATAGCGGTTGGAGTTGCCGCCTGGGTTTTATTCGCCATGCTGCATGAGATGATCGGTCATGGTGTTGTCGCTGTACTTTTGGGCGAAAACGTGAAAGGCCTGGTCTCGACTACTGTCTATATCGAGGATTTTTATGACCTTGTTCATGTCTCTGATCGAATTGGTTGGTGGGGATTCCGTTTGGTTGCCTCCGGAGGGACTTTAATTAATTTAATAACGGCGGCATGTGCTTTAATGCTGCTTGCTTCCGGTTTCGTTAAAAAACCGGCTTCCCGGTATTTCCTCTGGTTGTTTTCTTCTATTTGTATTTTTCAACAGGCGTTTTAGGTTGCACTGATGCCGTTTACGGCTCTAGGTGGAGATTGGGCAGCATTCTTTATCCAGCTTGAGCATTTACTAATCTGGAAGACAGGCATAACAATAATAGGTATAGCCTTGCTTTGGGTTGGTATCAGAATACCGAAGCGGTTTTGGGCTCCTGCTTTCAATCAAGAGCCGGCAAAGATGCGTCGGCAGGTAAGAACCCTGACAGCTGTTCCGCTTTTAAGCGCACTATTTGCGCAGTCACTTTCGGTTTTTTGGAGCCCTTTTTCTGGTCCAAGGCATACTTGGATAGTCACAATATTTTCTTTTTTTCCTATGATTATCTGGTTCCTAATTCTCAATCGAAGGAAACTTTGGGGCATCTGCAGGGCTGGCGAAAAAGAATTTACCTTGGAACGCAGCTATGGATGGATTTTAGTTGGAATAATAATGTTTATTCTCTTTGTTGTAATACTGGGGCCGGGAATTGGTTCATTTGACGGTCATCCGTATTATATCAGATAAGTGAAATCATTAAGACCTGTAAAACAATTGTGCGGACATTGAAAAAGAAATAAATAATTCCCATCTAGAATAGCCCCTTTGAGTTTATATAGGAGGTCATTCATGAAAATTCATATCACAGTCATTTTAATTTTTTCAGTTTTATTTTGTCTCCTGACAAACCAATGTACGCAAAATAAGGACTCCTCCCAAACCATTCTCGAACAAAGGGAATCCATTCTGGACAGGAAGGTCCATATCGAGCCGGATTTGATCACTGAGATCCCTTCCGTGAAACGGTGGTGTGACCGGATCAAAATCAAAAAGTATCGAATAAATGTAGGAGACGCGGAGCTTTACGTCGAGGAAGAAGGGAGAGGAATTCCTTTGGTGTTGATCAATGGAGGACCTGGAGGAACTCACCATTATTTCCATACCTGGTTTTCTAAAGCCAGCGAATATGCCCGTGTGATCTATTACGACCAGAGAGGTTGCGGGCTTTCTGATTTTTATGCCGGAAAAGATGGATATTCTGTAAAACAGGCTGTCGATGACCTTGAAGCTATCAGAAAAGCTTTAAAAATCGAAAAATGGGTAGTGATGGGATACTCTTACGGCGGGTTTTTGGCCCAATTCTATACGGTGAATTATCCCGATTACTTGGCAGGCTTGATCCTTCTCGGTGCAAAACCGGGGATGTGGGCCAATACCGGGAAATCTCGTGAACAAGATTATATAGCGGAAGAAGAAAGGCAAAGGATGAGGGAAATTCCTAAGCAGCTTGATCAATTGAAAAAAGAAAAAAAGCTCTCTAATAGAGAATATACACAAATACTGCTCTACAATAATACTCTGAACGGGGACTGGAAACGTCAACACTTTTTCAAACCTTCTCGTGAAAGAATGGCGCTGTCAGCTCTTTATGAATGGGATAGCGACGAAAACTTCAACAGAATAATGAACTCAAGCCTATCTCAAATCGATCTCTCTGGGGCTTTTACTGGCAATCCAATTCCGACTTTAATTTTGGAAGGCGAGTATGATCTGACTTGGGGAACTGAAAAAACAGATTTGCTTGAAAAAAATCATCCGGAGGCGCAAATAAAATATTTTAAAAATGCAGGGCATAATATCTTTGATGAAGCCACGGATGAATTCTTTAATGTTTTAAAGGATTTCATCAATAATCTTCCCGATGTTAATGATTCGGACAGGAATAATTACAGAGAATATCTTATTGAGTGGGATCACAGAAGAAAAAATACCCTCTCCTATAAACTCAGATCATTGGGCAATGGATACAAATCCCATGGGAAGCTCATAGAGGGATACACCCGGGATTGGTTGAGTGAATTAAAAGGTATATTTGATTATCTCAAAATCGGATGTGCTCTTTATGACTATAAATATTATGATGAAGCCCTTTTTGTGTTTGATCGGATGCAAGACTATGCAAAAAAAAATCAAAATAGAGAGTGTGTTGCGCTGGCTTTAGTCTGGCAGGGTCACATGCTCGATTTGCTTGGAAGGAGATCAGAATCTATCGCCCTCTACTGCCATGTGGCAGGAATGGATCTCGATGATCTTTGGCAGTTTGACCAGTTCGAGCTGAAATTCAGGCTATCTCCGTATGCAAAAGAGAGAATTGTGTCCCCATTTATACGGATTGAAAACAAAATGGTGGACCATGAAGATATTTAAAATCTGCATGAAGACAAATAAGAGGAAAAAAACAATGGAAAAAAACAAAAATAAATTGAAAGATTATCCTGGAATTGCAGTCACGGCCATAATTTTTTTGTACCTTTTAACAGAATCCTTTTCCAACCTGCTTGTTAGAATTTTTTTTGGAGAGACTCGTGACTATGATGTTCTGCTAAAATTCATTCTTTTTTCCATCTCCGCTTTTTGGATCGTTCCCTCTCTATTGAAACTGCCTGCAGGGAGAACATCGTTCAGCAATTTCCTCAAGGACATCGGACTAATATCTCCTTATCCTTTCCAGTGGATTGTTATCGTGACCGTCTCATGTTACATGATATTCATTGTTTTCCAGACATCAGGCTCTCTGATTTACCACTCGCAAGTTTCTCAAAAATTTTTATTAGATTTTTCGAGACACAGCTTATTCGATTCCGGATCAATCATTGCCGGTATCTTTGAGGAAATCATTCTCCGTGGTGTTGTCATTGCCGTGCTTCTCAATAAATTTCAAAAAAACAAAACGATGCTTCTTTCATCAGCGATATTTTCAGGACTTCACCTTTTGAATATCTTCAATCCGGAAACCGCTAAAGTTTGGGTGGTCTGTCAGGTGATTTGGGCATTCGGGCTTGGTCTCATGTATGCCTTTATTCTCATCCGGATGAAAGCGCTCCTGCCTTTAATTTTTCTTCATTATTTGATAAACGCCTTTGTGGGTGTATGGTTCCGGGGTTTGGATACACAGAGCTTAACATCGGGTTTGTACGGAATTCTTTTTTTTGGCATTCTTCCCGCAGGTTTGTCCGTTCTTTGGGTCTATTTTTTGTCTTCCCGGTGGAAATCCAAGTCCTGGCAAAAAATCACGGAGGCAATCAGATGAAAAGGAATAAATACTATGGTGGAGTTTTCGCTTTTGTCTTATTTTTATTCAATTTCGGATTTGCTCTTTATGGGGGACAGGAAAAAGAGATCATTCTCGGGAAATATTTGAAATTCTCCTCGCAGAGTCTCCGGGAAGATTTCAGGTATTTTGTGCATCTTCCGCCTGGATATGGATCCAACAAACAAACGTATCCTGTAATTTATGTGATGAATGGCCAGATGACAACAACAATGGCGAATGCCGTATCCACTGTCGACAGCCTTAGTTTTGAGCTTATCCCGGAAATGATATTGATCGGCCTGTGCAACACTGGCCGTGCGGCAAATATTTTTCCAGTCAGACCGGATGGAAAACCTGGGGAGGCTGACTCCTTTCTGGAATTTCTTACTGATGAATTCGTTCCCTTCATTGACGCTCAGTACCGAACAGCCGATTACCAAATTTTGATGGGCCAGTCCAATACGGGCTTTTTTACAGTGTTTGCCCTTCTAACAAAACCAAATGCCTTTCACGCCTATATCGCGGCCAGTCCCAGCCTGGGCTGGGGGCTTGAATTTATAAAAATAAAGGCAGAACAAACTTTCTCAAAATATGATCGTTTGCAGTCTTTTCTCTACATGACCTACGGGGAAAAGGACTACACGGATCTTGTCGTCGAACCAATTCTCGGATTTGAAGAATTTCTGAAAAACAAAGCACCCTCCGGATTAAGATGGCAGATCGATTACCTTGAAAAGGATGGCCATGTCCCTATCCCCAGTTTAAACAACGGACTTCTTGCCCTATTTCACGACTATTATCTCTCAGATGAACAGAGGAAAAATGGTTTGGTATGGGTGGATAAACACTATCAGAAACTCTCCCAGAGGTATGGATTCCAATTATCAGCTTCTGAAGAAGTGTTGTTCAATATGAGCTATGTTTTGAAACAAAACAAAGATTATATGGGTGCCATCTCTCTTTTTTTAGAACTGCTCGAACGCTACCCACAATCGGTTAAAGGCTATTATTTTTTAGGGGATACTTATAGAGAACAGGGAGAGATACAAAAAGCCATCAACTGCTACGAAAGAGCACTGGAAATAAATCCCGATTTTTCTGCTGCGAAAAAAAGAATGGAAGGTTTAAAAAAACATCGTTTTTAATAGACAGAGTGTTGTCCATGTTTCTTTATATTAAAAAATTCTCAAGGAAATTTCTTATGAAATCAATTAAAAAACGGAAGTTCATTACGCTATTTGGACTTGTTTTTGTAATAATAGGATCGGTTCATTACCTGATATGTGAAGATATTGTAGATTTAGCACTCCCGTCATGGAATCAAAAGAGAGGCACTCAGGGATTTTGCGTGATTATAAATGTAGCTGTTGTGGATGTCATAAAGGGAACGGTTCTTCCAAATCGGACGGTCTCGATTCAAGGGGACAATATTGCGAAAATCTCTTCACAAAAAGTAAAGGAAAAAGATGGGACATACGTTATAAACGGGAATGGTTTGTATCTAATCCCAGGTCTTGTGGATGCACATGTCCATTACTTGGATCCGGAGACTTTTGGCCCTTTATGTGTGGCCCATGGTGTTGTTCTGGTTCGGGATATGGGGAACACAACAGAACAGTCTATCTCTCTACAAAAAAAATTGGATAAAGGAGAAATTCTTGGTCCTGAGATGGTCACAACAGGAAGCATTCTGGACGGTGTGCCACCGGCTATCCCTCCGATATCAACTGGAATAGAAACGACTGAACAAGGAAGAGAGGCTGTAAGAAAATTGGCTGACGCTGGCGTAGACCAAATCAAGATCTACAGCGGCCTAAAAAAAGAGGTTTATCTAGCTGTTGTCGATGAGGCATTAAAAATCGGCCTCAAACCGGTTGGCCATATACCGGAGGCAGTTTATATTGAAGAAGCAGCCGTCGCAGGACAGAAAAGCTGTGAACATATGTTCGGGTTTGGAAAAGTGATCGCAAAACTCATGGGAGAATCTTTAAAATTTAAAGCAGAAGGGATGGGAACAGACGTTGATTATTT
>CAZWHQ010000081.1:0-10239 GCA_964633715.1 uncultured Eubacteriales bacterium | reverse complement strand
ATATATCAATACGTTATGAAGGGAAACAGCTTTTTTCATGAATTATTCAGGTTAATTTATTGATATTACAATCATTATGTGATACATCGACATTTTTTATGAATTATTCAGGCTAATTAAAGTATGTGAAGGGAGAGAAAGATTATAGGTTTTCGAGTTTCGAGAGAAAGAAATCTTTTGACCAAAGCTCTAAAGATTTCAGTTCATAGGACTTAAGAAATCTTCGGACATCTTGTACTGCCTCATCCCAGTGGATTTCTGAAATTTTGTTCTTCAATTGAGAGTGAAGCCACATCTGATCAACTTGGATGTCTTGATTAGACCATGGGCCCGCTTGGATCAGGGTATTCCTTAAGAAAGGAAAATTGATATTTGTTCTCCTGTCTGTGTACCAGATAAAATCATACCAATCGCGCCCTTTAGTATAGGTTCTTGTTAAAAGAGCATGCAATTTACCTGCAAAGAGACTGGATAATTTGTGGGTTGTGACTGAAAAATTTAAAGGAAAATCGTGGTATTTGTTTTCAATTACTGCTCCGGCCGGAGGATTTGTGTCGATTTCGAGTTTGATTTTTATGGATTTTGGCCGCCCATCAGATTTCTGAAACTGAAGGTTAAGAATTTTTCCGATGGAATCTTCCTTCATGAAAATACTTTTTATGGTGCTATCTGTATCTCTTTTTTCGATAATTTCGATATCATAACCGAAGGCCTCCAATTCACTCTTGAGTAGGTCTTGATAGTTTGTAAAGTTGAATTCAAGGTCTGGTTCAATCAATGCAAAATCCAGATCTTCAGAAAATCGATTTAGACTGTAGAGTATCCGCAGGCATGTTCCTCCCTGAAATGAGGCAATCTTGTAAAAATCTGTGTTGTAAAGAGCATGAAGCGCAACTTCCTGGGTTATTTCGCGAAGAGCCATCTCTTCTTCCTGAAACGATTTGACTTCATAACTGTTTAGGCGTTCTTGTATAATCTTAACACTCATTGCTCCAATTCCTTCAGTAAGCCTTCGATGAATCGAGTAACACGTTGGCTTAATCTTTTGTTTGCTAATCGATTGAGGATCTCTTTGTCCAAGTTGTTTAGGTTTTCCTTCTCAATTCTTAAGCTGGAGATAAGTGGCTCCATTCCCTTCCAATCTTTCTTATTGAAGACAACCAAATCCACCAATGCTCGAGTTGGGGCCGCCATAAAAAACAACGTTTTTCCTGAGTGAATTCTCTCAACTCCGATATAATTAAATTTTGGCGACCTGGAATAAGCGAAAACCCCCATAGGTGTAAAAAATTCTTTTGAACGTTTAAGGCAAACACTTGTAATCGTGGGTACACTTTCGGGGATCCATCCGTGATAGGAGAGAGCAGATTCAAGACTGACATATGAAGGACCATATATCTTCTGGGCCACTTCAAATAAATTGATGCCGGACCTGTGGTGCTTTTTAGATAACACATACAATCCTCTGCGAATATGGATAATGTCTTTGGAGGCGATAGCCCTTTTCACTAATGCATAGCGGCTGTCTGCTGATTTTGGTAATATTTTCATCAGTTCAGCATCTGAAAAAAAATCATTTGGAATTTGAGCCTTGATATTTTCGATGAATCTGAACATTGTTTTAACGCAATATTTTGTGCGGTACTGTCAATATATGACAGTATTTCACGATATATGGAAATTGTCAAGTTATATATTGCGTGAAACTGTCAATATATGACAGTATAGTGCAAGAATTGTACTGGAGGAATTTCAGAAACGAGCTTTACTTGGTCAATTCAAAGGAAGCTTTTTCTTTTTCCTCTCCATTGATGATGATGGAGATGGCGTGTGTGCCCGGATAGTGTTTGCGTGTGGTCATGTCCCCAAAATACTGCTTTCTTGAAAAAGAGTGTGTTCCGGCCTTATAGTTGTTTTCAGTCAACTTGAAGACTTTTTTATTTTGCCTGTCGTTGGCTTTGAGATAATAAACGGCATATTCCAACCTCACTTTCCCTTTCTTTTTTAAATCCAGGTCAAAGGAGAAATTCAGGTTATCCCCGATTTTTATCTTCTTATTGTCGAGCTTAAAATTGGACACCAGCATTTTAGAGGGATCGCTGTACCCAAAAATTGTAAGAGCCCGCTTATCGCCGGCTTTGAGCAAAGTCCGGCACGCGTGTTTAACGATTTTATCTGTTTCTTCGGACGTCCCATACCATTTCTTACAGATGTCCAGCGCGATTTTTGGATTGTCTTTAGAGATGTCGTTGAGGTTGTTGGCCACACTCCGGCGCACATTTTCGGATTTATCATTCTTCAATTTCTCAAGGACAGGCAGGATCAGGGTTGGGTCTTTCTTAAATTTTGACAGCGCCATAGCCCAGGGAAGCCGCGGCCGGCAGCCTTCACTGGAGAGGCGCCGGAGATTCGCATTTTTGCTGCCTGCCCAGTCGGACATAAAATCCATCCCTTTTTCCGGTTCCATGTCCAGAAAGGGGCGGATGGCCAGTTCCGCCGTAATATATTTTGTAATGTGGCCGAGTGCGGGAACTGAAAGATCGAAATCGTCCAAACCATATGTGGCCACATAATCGGGAAGCGATAAGGCCTCAACGCCTTTGACAAGTGGAGCCGCGGTTTTTAAGATGTCGAGGGCTTTTTTGTAGGATTTAGGGAATATCTCATGCAGGCAGGCCGTGATGTGCTTGCTTTTAGCCATGAATTCCTTGTCCTTAAAGGCTCCATCATAGATAAGATCTAAAAACTTTTTTTTATTGAAATCAGGATAAGCTTTTTTGATCGTATCGGCAAAAGCCCCTATGGAATCTTTGGTAAAAAAGATATCTTTGAGTCGTTCTGCCATCTTGGGCCCCTCCCGTTAAGGCTTGTTTGAAAATAATCTTAAATAATACAAAAAAGATTTTAAATGGAAATCCAACAATAGTCCACCTTTTTTGACATAATAACCATCGCATGGTATAAGCCTAGAACATGAAAATCCAGGAGGAGCCACATCCATGAAAAACAGTAAAGGAAAAATGACACGGAAGGAATTTCTCAAGACATCTTCTGTTGCCCTGTTGGGATTTGGGGTGTTGGGGACAGGCTACAAAAAGGTCTCCGGGAAAGGGGCATCTGGCCTAGTGAAACTGGGTCAAACAGGGATTGAAGTCTCTCCGATTGGATTCGGGGCGTCCCGGACCATGGAACCCTCTCTGGTCGATGCCGCAATAGAAACCGGATTTACCTTTCTCGATACGGGCCGCTCCTACACCAACGGGCGGAATGAGGTGATGATCGGGGAAGTCCTGGGCTCCCGCAGGAAAGATGTCGTGATCCAGTCCAAGGTTAAAGTGAATCTGCCCCGCCAAAAGGACGGCTCTTTTGGCGCCGATGCCGTCAAAAAGACTCTAAAGGATATGGCCGCTTCGATGAATGCCAGCCTCAAGGCCCTTCGAACGGATTACATTGACATCATGCTGATCCACGGTGCAGAAGATGTTAAAATCGCTTATTTTGAATCCATAATGGAATTTTTTGAAACAGCCAAAAAAGAGGGCAAGATCCGCGCGCACGGTTTCTCAGCGCATGCCCATCAAATCGAACTCCTGAAGGCTGCTGTCGAGAATCCCTTTTATGAAGTGATAATGGTTCCCTACAATCACAAGGGCTCATATATCCACATGAATTCGGGCAGCTATGCCGAGTGGGACCAACCGGCCCTGGAAGTCGAAATGGACAAAGCCAAAAAACAGGGCATAGGCCTGCTGGCCATGAAAACCTGTTCAGGCGGGCCTTACTCTCCGGACGGAAAAACCCCGCCCACCTTTGTAAACGCCCTGCGGTGGATCCTCTCGCAAAATAAAGTCGATTCCCTTGCGGTCGCGATGGGAAATTTTGAACAGATGGAAGAAAACCGCCGCGCGCTGCTGTAGTCCTAGTAGTGAAGCCGAACCTGAGCGATCAATAGCGAATCCCCTTCGATTTTAACCACGATTCGGTGTTCCTCATTTATCCGCCGGGACCAGTATCCTGCCAGTGCGTGTTTGAGAGGTTCCGGTTTTCCCTTGCCGTGAAATGGATCCCTGGATATCTCTTTGATGAGGGTGTTGATCCGCTTATGGATTTTCTGGTCTGTTTTTTGCCAGAAGAGGTACTCATCCCAGGACTGCGTTGAAAAAATGATTTTCACTCTTTGAGTTTTTTCTCCTTACCTCTGCCTTCTTCGAGTTCTTTAATGGATTCGAAAAGTCTTCTTGCGTTTTTGGGGCTCTTCAGCAGATAGGATGTCTCCACCAGGGATTCATAGTCGTCCAGAGACATAATCACCACAGCTTTGTCCCGGCGTTTTGTCACGATGACAGGGGCGTGGTCTTCGCAGACACTTTTGATAGTCGAGGCCAGCTTCTCACGGGCTTCCGTATATGTGATGGCTTTCATGATATGTACATGATACTGTACAAACAAGATGGCTGTCAAGATTAGATTAATTTTCTAAAAAGCTGTTTGAATATATCTGAAAATTCTTCTCCTTAGCTCCCATCTGCTGTTTTTTCTGATTTATCGATTGCATTATAATTATGTCTTCAATATAGTATTTTCCGGGAAAACAATAATAAAAAAGAATAAGAAGATATGAGGATGAAAACGCTGTGAAAAAATCGTCCAGAACGGAGGGATAAAATGAGCACTCAACAAACCATTCTTTTGGTCATCAACGGAATCGGCGGCGGAGCTGTCATCGGCAGCTATATTTTACAATTCAGAAGAATTCCGGACGCTGCAAATGCGCTCTGGGGCGGTGTACCCATGTGGCTCCGGCCAATCTACACCGTCTCCATGTTCCTGTCAGCTCTGGGCTATTTTGCCTTCCTCTACTTTATTCTCTTCAGGATAGCCCCTGAAGTGGCCCAAATTGCCAACAGGTTCGGATTCAGCCTGTTCCATGTGATCTTCCTGGGTATTCTTGTCCCTTCGGCCCTGTGGATGCCGCTCACCTCGGCCTGGATCGCCAATCCCAGCACCGGCCGGTGGATAGCCGTAAGAACAGTTCTTTTACTGGTCGGGCTCTTTTCCTGCGCCCTGGTCTGGGCCTTGCTCACCCTCCAGCCCCGAGATCCCGGATTTTTCTTCTGGCTGGCAGTAGCGGGAAGCGCCACCTTTGCCTTCCACACGGCGGTTCTGGACATGCTCCTCTGGCCCGTTCTGTTCCGGATTCAGAGCTGATGTACAAAGGAAGCACGTGCAGGATTTTTCTTTGAGTATCTCCCTCTGCCTTTCCGGACTGTCGAGAAAAACATCCTGTCTTTCCTGTCCTTTGGCCTTCCGCTTATCGAGAAGCGAGCGGTGCGCATAACCCCTGTTCTCCATCTCTCTAACGAGTAGTTCATGCCGGTTGTAATAATAGACAGCTGCTTTTCATCGGAAGAAAAAATATTTACTGACTATAATTGCCAAAAAAATTGGAAAGAATTAGAATTTCCTAGATCAGGAAAAAAATGGAGGGAAAAATGATCCGAAAAAGATGCCCCCTTTGTGCTTTTTTGCTTTTATTTTTTATAAGCCAAATTTATCCCGTTCAAGTCGATCCAAATAACACCCTGAAGAAAAAAATGAACGATTATATCCTCACAGCCGTCGAAGCCGGCTTCTCTGGAGCTGCAATGGTAGTAAAGGGAGGAGAAGTGATCCTCCAAAAGGGATATGGATTGGCCGACAGGGAAAAAAACATCCCGGTCGATAAAGATACCGTATTCGATATAGGATCCATCACCAAACGGTTTACACGGGCGGCCATCCTCAAACTGGAAGATTTGGGAAAACTTAAACTCAGCGATCCTCTCTCCACTTTTTTCAAGGATATCCCTGAGGACAAAGCGGCCATAACCGTTGAGCAGGTTCTCGAACACACAGCCGGTTTTCATGAATATCATGACACACGCGGCGATTTCGAGGAGATGGATAGAGATAAAGCGTTAGAGACGATCCTTGACCAGAAGCTCCGCTTTAAACCCGGTTCGCAGCAGGCCTATTCCAACTCCGGCTACGGGCTGCTCGCAATAATTATTGAGCTTGTCTCTGAACAATCTTACACAACTTTTCTCAAGGAAAATTTATTCGAACCGGCGGGGATGGACCGGACGGGTTTTTACAGGGACCGCCTGTGGGCAGAAGACGAGGTGGCTGTCGGATACGAAGGTCGAAAGATCGGAGAAATAAATTCACCCTATTACTGGCCGCACATGACCTGGGCGCTTATCGGTGGAGGGGGGATGGTCTCTTCAGTAGGGGAGCTTTACAAATGGATTTTGGCCCTGCAAACCGATAAGGTCCTCTCTGAAAAATCCAAAGAAAAAATGGTCGATCCTCAGGGAAGGGCCATGGCCTATGCAGGAGGAAATGATTTTGGGTTCAATTCTGTTGTCTTCGAGTACCCGCTAGAGAAGAACTACATCATTGTGGCGACCAATTCCTTTGGCAACGTCAGTGCGGAAACCATCGGGCGGCAAATATCCCGAATCCTTAAAGGAGAAGAGCCCGAGGAAATAAAGGCGCGGGAGATCAATCAAAGCTCTTCAGGGGCCACAAATTGGGGGCTGCCCGATTCAGCTACAGGCCGCCGTGCCAGTGCTATTCTGGACGCCATAAACCGGCAGGACTTGGATTATGTTCAACAATTCCTTAAAGAGAACTGTACGCCTGCTTTCATCAATCATTTTCCCATGGAGGAGCACCTGTCTGTCTTTAAACAAGTCCACGAAATGATGGGCGAGATCGAGCTTTTGGGAGCTAAAAAAACAGGGGAATTCAATGCCGAGCTTTTGATTCAATCCAAAGAATCAGGAACGCAGCTCAGGATCACCTTTGAGCTCGAAGCCTCAGCCCCCAACCTCATCGCAGGCATCGACATTACACCGGAAAAAGAGTAAGGATTCCGCTGATGATAAAAATCCCGCGCACATCCCGGCGCGAATTTCTTAAAGCTGGGTTTGCGGGAATTGCCGGGGCTTCGATTCTGAAAGGATGTTCACCCAACGGCTCTGGACGAGGGGATCATCCACATCCATACCTCAAGCGGATACGCCGAACGGAACCACGAACGGCTCCTGGGAGACGTGTTCAAGAACCGTCCCCGGTCTGATTGAAGAGTCCATCGAAGGGAGCCTTAAACGCCTCAAACTCGATTATGTCGACATCTATTATCTCCTCTCCATTGACCGGGTCGAAACCGCCCGTCATGAGCCCTACATGCGGGCCTATATGTATGCCTTTGGTCATGGACAACCGGACAAAGCTTTGGGAACAATTAAAGGTTGAAATCCAAATGAATGGGCCTGCAAGGACTGTGCTGCCTGTCCTGTAAAATGCACATTTGGTTTCGATGTCCGGAGCAGGGCCCTGGAACTGGCCGCTGTCCTCGAGAATGGCTAAACCTTTATTGCAGCTCCTGGATCTTGATGTTGCGGAAATAAATGGGGGCGCCGGCGTGTTTGCCTTGAAAACCGATGTGGCCTTGGGTAGGCAGTTCAGCGAGGGATTTGCTCAGCCAGCCTGGGATCTCGCTGCCATCCGGATTTGTTTTAGCCGATGTCCAAAGACTCATATCCAGCTCTGTCACCTGCTCGCCGTTGAGCATCACATAGATTTTTTTATCGATACATGTGATGGTGAAGCGGTTCCATTCGCCGGGCTTTTTGACTAAACTTTTTGCAGGAGCGAGGTGGCCGAAAGCGGCTCCGCAGTGCCAGGTCGCCGGTGATGAGGCCCACTTTTCGTGGTAATCGTCTGCGATTTGGATCTCGACCGAATTGGGAATCCAGTTGTCCATATCTGAAGTATAGACGATAACACCGCTGTTTGTCCCCGAGGCTGTCTTAAATTCCAGATCGATGATAAAGTTGTCGTAGCTTTTCTGACTCCAAATCGCCTGATCTTCACTGGCCGTAAGGATGCTGTCTGCAAAAGTCCAGATCCCTTCAGGATATATGGCATTGGATAGATCTGCATCGAATAAATCCTGCCAGGAGCTGACATCGGGATGACTGGTCGGAGGGATGGGCTGATCCTGTGCACATCCTATCATCGACAAACAAACAAAACTCAAAACCAAACAAATTAAAAGCATTTTTTTATACATATTTTTTCTCCCTTTTATCTCTGCACAAGGATATAGACAACGGAATAGAGAGTCAACTATATCTAATGTAGCGTCATCAATAAAGGTGCCTTTATTTAGCGAGCAAATCTAATAATTCATCTCGACTTAATCCGCATTGTTTTAAAATCGCTAAGAGGGTACCTCGTGACAGTTCGTCATGAAGGGGGACCACAGTTTTGAATTCATCCTTTTGTAAACTCACAAGGCTTCCTTTTTGACGTACTTCGTGGAAACCAGCTTTTATGAGTGTTTTTATAAGTTCTTTTCCAGATAATACAGGAAGCCTAGGCATTTATAACGATCTCAAGTGGATAAAGCATTACTTCTTCTTTGCTTTCAGGGAGATCATCAGTCCCGAAGCTTTCGATGTAAAGCTCGACGGCTTCCTTGAGGTTTTTTTTTGCATCCTCTACGGTTTTTCCTTGGCTGGCTACTCCGAGTTCGATACACAGGGCAACATACCAGTTTTCTTCCTTTGTTATAACAGCATTAAATCTGTGTGACATGGTCGGCCTCCTGAGCGATGCAGGATATATTTAAATTATAATTGCCAGCAACAAGTAAATCAATTGATTAATGTTGTTCTATTTTGCCAATTGGAACAGTAATTTTAGACATTTTATCCAGCTTCCCATTTTTTACACTGGATTTATGTTAAGTAGGCTTTACAAATAGTGACACTATATACAACTTTGTTTGCATTAGGTTGTGCAGGGATGTGTGGATGCAGTTATGATCTTTTTTGTAGAGTTTTCTTAAAATATGACTTGACATTTACGTGTAATAATTTAAACTAAAGGTACCCATATTTGGGCACCTTTGGTTCATAAATATGGAAAAAGATTATATCTCAACTCTGCTTCGTACAAGTAACACGGTCTTTACATTCAAAGAGCTTTCTTTAATTTGGAAAGAAACCGATGTCAAGCTGACAAAAAAACGCGTGTATCGTTATACGAAAATGGGCAAGCTATACCCGATTCGAAAAGGTATCTACGCCAAGGACAAGAATTACGACAAGTTGGAACTGGCAAATAAGATCTTCACGCCAGCCTATATCAGTCTGGAAACCGTTTTGTCCAGGGAAGGCATTGTTTTCCAGCATTATGACCAGATCTTTGTAATCAGCTACTTAAGCCGGGAGATTCTTTGCGACGGTCATACCTACGTTTTTCACCGGATGAAGAATGTAATTTTGATGAACACGTTCGGCATTGAGAAAAAAGGCAACTACAGCATAGCATCCAAAGAAAGGGCTTTCTTGGACACGATCTATTTGAACAAGAATTATCATTTCGACAATTTGTCATCCATAAAATGGGATATTTGTTTTGAAATGCTTGCCATATATAACAACAAAGCCATGACAAAGAGATTGAATTCGTATCATAAACTAACCAAAGATGCTTGATCGGAACGTCCATAAAACGATACTGCTTCAGATATTGAAGGACATCTATACCGATTCCTCTTTGGGCCCTATGCTGGGTTTTAAAGGTAGAACAGCGGCGAATCTCTTTTACGATCTCGGCCGCTTTTCAGTAGATCTTGATTTTGATCTATTGAACAAAGAAAAAAAGGCCTTTGTTTTCGAGAAGATTGAAAGAATCCTCCATGAATACGGAACCATAAAGGAAAAGTACAGAAAAAAGAACACTCTGCTGTTTGTCCTTTCCTATAACGAAAAAGCCCAGAATATCAAAGTGGAGATCAACCAAAGAGTCTTCGGATCCAGTTATGAGCTCAAGAATTATCTCGGTATTCCTATGCTGATAATGGTCAGAGAAGATATGTTCGCTCACAAACTGGTGGCTGTTCTAGAACGGACTAAAACAGCCCATCGAGATGTTTACGATATATGGTATTTCTTGAAAAATAGGTGGCCGATCAACGATGAAATCGTGGAGAAGCGGACCGCGACAAATATCAAAGACCATCTAAAAAAATGCATCGCCTTCGTTGAATCTCTCAGTGACCGCAACATCCTTTCTGGCATGGGTGAACTTCTGTATGAAAAGCAAAAGGACTGGGCCAAAATCAATCTAAGAAAGGAGATCGTTTTCCTACTTAAGGTCCGATTAGAACAACAATAATAGCTT
>CAZWHQ010000080.1:0-10674 GCA_964633715.1 uncultured Eubacteriales bacterium | reverse complement strand
ATTGTGTCGCATAAGGGTTATTATGTCAACTAATTATAATAAAAAAAATATTATGATTTCTTCAGTTTTTTCAGTATCTCCTCAAGAATTCGAATAATGTCAGATTTGTTTACATTTTGCTTTTTAAATTCAATGCGCAGTTTATAAAAATCAGTATCTTTCCCCCGATAATTATACACATAACGCTTAATTTTAACGTCAGAACCCTTCATTTTTTTTGACAGTTCTCGAGTATCTTCACGCTTTAGATCTCTCTCCTTGATTTGTTGAATAAGCTGCTGCATATCTTCCAAAGATTTCTGTTTTGAAATCTCAATGAGTGTTGTTCGGCTTGTAATATCAAATTCTTTACAGATTTTCCGAATTTCAAATGGAATTTTACTTATATTCATAGTTTCTGTAATTGTAGATCGTGATTTTCCGATTTTTTCTGCAACCTGTGAGTGATTGTATCCATAAATGTCAGCTAAAGCGCGCAATCCATCGGCTTCCTCAAAAACATCCAAATCTTTTCGCTGCACATTTTCAATCAGCGAAATTTCCATAGCTTCGCTGTCCTCTACATCCATCTCAATACACGGAATTTCCTTTAAATTCGCTTTTTTAGAGGCCCTAAAGCGTCTTTCTCCTGCAATTATTTCATAACGTCCTTCAACAGGACGCACAAGAAGAGGCTCAAGTACACCTTTTTCTTTAATAGACGCTGTTAAATCCTTTAGATCACCTAATTGATTCCTAGGTTGTCTTGCGCTAGGTTCAATTTTTTCAATTTTAATCATTCGGATTGTAGGACCTGTGCTCCTTTTTGAGATGAGATCGACATAATGATGGTCATGTCTCATTCTCAATTGTTCGGGTAGACCGCTTTTTCTAGTTCCTTGCACGTTTTATTATCTCCTCGGCGACATTTTGGTATTGTATCGCTCCTACCGAATGAGGAGCAAACGTAAAAATCGATTCTTTATACGCCGGACTTTCTTCTAATTTTACACTTTTTGAGACAACTGTTTTAAAAACCTTCTTGCCAAACACCTTTTTTATCCTCTCAACAACATCTTTTGAAATGTTCGTCCGCTTATCATGCATAGTGATCATCACTCCAAGTACTTGCAGATTCGGATTGGCTACTTTCCTGACTTTATCTATGGTTTCCAGCAGATCATCAGTCCCCTCTAGACATAGAAACGAAGATTGTATGGGTATAATGATCTGATCGGCAGCCACAAGCGAGTTTAGGGTGATTAAACCCAAATTAGGCGGCGTATCGATAATGATAAAGTCAAATAGCTTTTTAATGGCATCGAGCTTATCTTTTAACCGGTAATGGCCATCGATTTCACCAATCAATGTGGTTTCAAGCTTAGCCATTGCAATTTTTGACATAATGACTTTTAATCCTGGGATTGTTGACTGCATAATGACATCAGCCATTTTCTTTTCATTCTCAACAAGAACGTCATAGATGGATCTTTCTTGAGCATGGGGATCTCTCACGACGGACAAAGAACTATGGGCCTGTGGGTCCGTATCGATAAGAAGCGTGTTTTTTCCTTTAAATGCAAGTGCAGCTGAAAGATTTATAGCAGAGGTTGTCTTTCCTACTCCACCTTTCTGATTCGTTATCGCAATGATCAAACTTTCTCTCCAGCAGGTGCGTTGAAACTAAACTATATAATTATTTAATAAATAGCAAGAAAAAAAATAAAAAAATGTCGGCATGCCGACATTTTCTAGATCTGCTTGAAAATAAATAAGTTAATCAGCCTATTGGCCGTCTATTTATTGGCCGACACCTCAATAATTCACATCAAATTATTTTTTCCGTATAGGTGGTTTTTTATCCTTGGGGATTCCACTGGTGTATACATAACCATCCAATGAAGTTACAAATTCATTTTTCATTTCAACAAGGATATCTGGATCTTTATATAAATCTACAGCAGTAGTCGCAAGGACTTTTGCTGCTAAAACCATCCCCTTGTATCCCACAGGATGTTTGCTCGATGCGACTACGGCGGTACTGTGCCACGGGATCTCATAGGGTGCACAGGTTGTCGAAATGTGAAGTGTAGGAGTGATCCAACTCACTTCTGCGACATCAGTGGATCCACCCTCCGGTTCTTTATTTGGATCTTGAAGCTTTTTGATGTCAGAAACCATGCCTATTTCAGCCACTTTTGATTCTTTTTGCAGTTTATTTGCAAATTCAACCTCTTCAGGAGTGTATTCTATAGGTCCAATCCATTCTAAATTCTTTTGCATGACCTTAGATCCTGTCAGATTCACCAGCATTTCATGATAGCTGCCCAAATTTTCGATTTTTGATTTTGTTTCTGTAGCTATGGCAGCGCCAGAAACGATATTTTCTATACGACTGAAAACACTTTTAACTCCAACTCTCGTGGAGTCTCGGACCCAAAGCCATAATTTCGAGTACTCAGGAACAACATTGGGTACTTTTCCTCCTTCCAGAACAACATAGTGGATTCGTACCGTAGGCTTAACATGTTCTCTAAGGAGATTGATACCAAAAGTGGCCATCTCTAGTGCATCAAGGGCGCTCCTCCCCTGCCACGGATCAAAAGCGGCATGAGAAGTTTTGCCGAAAAATTCTATGTATAGATCATCGATAGCTTGACTTCCTCTAACATCTACACTTGTTTCATAGCTTGGATGCCAGGCAAGACAGGCATCGAGATCGTCAAACAATCCCTCTCTAGCCATATATAACTTTCCCCCAACATCTTCTTCTGCAGGACAACCATAGAGCTTTATCGTCCCAGAGAGTTCACCTTCTTTAATGAGGTCCTTAATCACTAGAGCGGCACCAAAACTTCCTGCTCCAAAAAGATTATGTCCACATCCATGTCCTGCTCCTTTTTGAGACAATCCAGGGAGTGCATCATATTCAGCCAGGATCCCAATGACCGGACTTCCTGAACCGTAATCCGCTACAAAAGCCGTTTCTAAATCAGCCACTCCCCTCTCCACATTAAATCCCTCTTGTTCTACATTATCGGCAAGAAGCTTTGATGATTTATATTCAAGAAGGGCGATTTCCGCATACTCCCATATCGCATCTGAAACTTCGATCATTTGTTTCCTTCGCGCTTCAACTCTTTTTAAAACATCTAATTTTGTTTTTTCAAAATCTGAATTTATGGTTCCCATAACAGCTTGGGTCAACAGAACGAAAACTATGCCCATTAGAATCAAAAATCGTTTAAACATCACCGTCCTCCAAATTATTATAATTTATTTGTTATCAACTAGATACAGAGGCTCATTTTCTTTCATACTTTAACTGACCGCTAAGATATGTCTGTTCCACGTTAAGGTTGAGAAGAGCTTTTGAAGAGATAGTTAATATATCATCAGACAATACAATAAAGTCAGCCAGCATTCCTTTAGCAATTTTTCCTTTGAAAGTTTCCTCAAATCCAGAGAATGCGGCTTCGACCGTATAAGCCTTTAGCACTTCAGCGCGAGTCAGTCTTTGTTCAGGATACCACCCACCACTTGGGCTCCCATCAGGAGTTTGGCGTGTTTCCGCAGCATACATCCCAAAAAAAGGATTGAGAGACTCTCCAGGAAAATCTGAGTTTAAAGTCAGGTGAATACCCGTATCCAGAAAAGAACGCCACGCATAGGCGCCGAGAATGCGTTTTGGGCCCACTCGTATTTCGGCCCACGGCATGTCCGAAGTGGCATGCGGAGGCTGCATGGAAAGCACTATCCCCAAAGGAGCAAATTTTGGGATATCTTCCAGTGCTACAACTTGAGCATGTTCGACACGCAGTCGATGGTCCTTAACGGCAACTTCTGACAGAGCATTTCGATAGGCCTCGAGTGTGATACGATTTGCTCTGTCTCCAATTGCATGAACAGCCACTTGAAATCCTGACTGGAGTGATCTTCGGGTCAGTTGAAAAACGGACTCTTCTGGAGTCTCGATCACTCCTGTTGTTGAAGGATCATCACTATATGGATTAAAAAATGCCGCCCCTCTTGAACCCAGGGCTCCATCTACAAATATTTTTACACATCTAATCGTGAGCATGTGGTCTGGGTCGATCTCTGGGCCTTTTTCGAGGTAAGAATCAATAAGAGCTTCATCTGTCCAGTCCAACATGGTGTAAATCCGGATGTCCAACTCCCCTTTTGCCTTTAACGATCGAAATGCATTGAGCATTTGCTGAGTGGTTCTGGCTTCATGGACAGTTGTTAATCCAAATTTGAGACATTCACGATGGGCCAACTTTAGAGCTTTTTCAATTTGCGATTGACTCATAGGTGGTATTATGAACTCAACAAGCTCCTGAGCTCTATTGGTGAGGATTCCACTTGGCTGACCAGTTGTGGGATCTTTAAGGATCTCTCCATCCTCAGGATTTTGAGTCTTGGCATCAATGCCCGCCAGTTCAAGCGCTAGAGTGTTAACCCAGCTGGCAAATCCATGAAGTCCTCTCAGGTAGACAGGATTGTCTTTAGAAATTCGATCCAAAGCTTTGTTGTCAGGATAATTGGCCGCCCAGGCTCCCTCATCCCAGCCCCATCCGACTATCCACTCCCCTAGTGATGAATTTTCGATATGTGCTGTGACTTTTTTTACAACTTCCTCAGGAGTTTTGACGCCTTCCAGATTGAGCTCTAAAAAGCTCTGCCCTAAGCTTAAAAGATGTCCATGAGATTCGATAATTCCCGGCATAACTGTTTTTCCGTTTAAATCCACAACTTCGGCATCCGGATAATTTTTTTGTATGCTCTCTGAGTTTCCAACTTCAAGGAAAAATCCATCTTTAACAACAAAAGCTTCAACTTCAGGCTGGTCTTTATCCATGGTTACAATGTGCCCATTGATAAATACGGTATCGGCTTTGGAATCACTGGTTTTTGTGCAGGAGAAAAAAGAGATAATACCAAAGAATAAACATACAAGCACTAAAATCCTTTTTAATAAATAATAGATGTTCACCATATTGTTCACCTTATTGTTTTGAGGTCACTTTATAAATCACAGCCTCATTATATCCCGTAATTATCCGGTAGTAGTCGCTCAGCATGTCATCCGTCTCTCTTTCTCCAGTATCGATCATTAACGGACGGCCTTTGAGCGCATTAAGTTTATGTTTGGAAGCAATAATTTGAATATTGGATTTCCCTACAATCTTGAGAACTTCGGGTGAAATCTGCTGGTTTCCACGGCCAAAAAGATATCCCTGCCCACCAATCGGAGTGACGATAAGTTTAGTTTTTTGACCCTTAATACTCTCAAGCATCTGTGCTTCATTGAGATCTTTTCCGACAAGTTTCTTATTTTTAACCAAGTCTACTCCCAAAAGTGTGCTGTCCAGATTTAGTTTCTTCAAAAAAGCCCGGGTTGTGGTGCCGGGACCGATGATATAGAAACAGCCGTCTTCCAGATTCTGTACGACTTCGTGCGCAATTGCCTCATGGACATACTGTTCACTGACAGAAGAACCAGCCTTTAACCTCTGCAGGAGTTTTCTTTCCCAAGGGATTTTTAAATATCCATAGAGTTTTGCCGTGAGATGTCCTTGTCTAAATTCTTCTTCATCGATATCCATAACCTCAGCTTCTCGGGCATTTTGAATGCGATCCTGCACATAAGAAGACGCCAGTTCTCCAGCACTCTTGGGATTAAGGGCAAAGACAGCCGAATGGATTTTAACTCCTGTCGGAATCCCGATGACTTTGAGCTCGCTGTCGACCGCATTATAAATATCTCGTGCCGTACCATCTCCTCCGGCAAAAAGAAGAAGGTCCACCTTGGTTCCCAGCATAGCCCTGGCCGCTTTTTTTGTATCTTCTGACGTTGTGTTTTGTGCGGACGGGGAACCGATAATTTCCGGAGAAAAACCGCACTCTTTAGACGTATTTTCTCCCATTTGACCGCTGTAGGTCTGCAGTATGAAATCTGACTCAAATTTCTTCAGAACAGACAAAGCTTCCTTTGTTCTCAATTCTGACTGAGGGACAGCTCCCAATTCGACGGCTTTTTCCAGGATATCCAAACCATCCGTTCCCTTTAATCCTACACGTCCGCCCATTCCGGCGATGGGATTGATAATCAAACCGATCTTTTTCATGTCTTGGCCAAATTCTATCACAATTTTCCTTGTATTTTTATTTCCCAATTGATTTTGGAGTGATATACTCATTGTCACTTGAGGGTGTCGACAATTTTTATGAGTAAGGAGGCACAAATGGGATTACAGAATATCCATCATTTTTCAGACAAATCTCCAGATCTAAGCAGACGATCTGTCCTCAAAGGATTGGCAAAAGGAACAGCCGCAGGTGTACTTTGGCCATTTCTCGATATCAAACAGACTGAATCGTCCTTTGATCTCCTTAAACGAACGGCAGCGGTTCTGGACCAAAAGAAAGCTATCGGTGATGAAAAATTCTGGAACTTGGTTAAAAGCCAATTTCTGATCAGAAAAAATCTAGTCATGCTCAATGCCGCCAATCTCTGTCCGGCTCCTGCTATCGTACAGCAGAGAGTTATCGAATTGACTAAAGACATAGACAGTGATCCCTCATTTGCCAATAGAGCGAAATTTACGGAGTTAAAGGAAAAAGCTCGTACAGCTCTAGCAGCTTATGTCAGAGCAGAAGACGACGAGATCGCAATCGTTCGAAATACCAGCGAAGGCAATAATTTTGTCATCAATGGCCTCACTCTTGGTAAAAAGGATGAAGTTATTATCTGGGATCAGAATCACCCCACTGCCAACATTGCCTTTGATGTCCGTGCGGAACGATATGGATACAAAGTCATTCGGGTTTCAACGCCTGAAAATCCGCAAAGCCCCGCTGATCTTATCAAACCTTTTGTCGATGCCATGACCTCCCGCACCAAAGTGCTGGCTTTTTCGCATGTGTCCAATGTGTCTGGTCAAAGGATAGCGGCCAAAGACCTCTGTGCAATCGCGCGGAAAAATGGCATCTTAACACTTGTCGATGGGGCCCAGACTTTTGGCACACTACCTCTTGACCTTCATGATATGGGCTGCGATTTTTTTACGGCCAGCTCACACAAGTGGTTCTGCGGACCTAAAGAGGCGGGAGTACTCTATGTCCGTAGAGACAGGATGGAATCTCTCTATCCAAGCCAGGTTGGAGTGGGTTGGGAATCCGCTGTTAAAAGCGGCGCCAGAAAATTCGATAATCTAGGTCAGCAGGACGATTCCCGTGTTTCTGCTATGTTCGAAGCCGCTCAGTTTCACAACACTTTAAGCAAAATCCGAATCTCTACACGGGCAAGAATGTTGGCCGATGCTGTAAAAGAGGGCTTAAAAAAACGAATTCCCAATATTAAATTTATTACTCCGATTCACCACACCATGTGCTGGGGAGTTGTGGTTTTTGAGGTTCCAGGCCTCGATTCGACCAAGGCGCTCGATACTCTCTACGCCCATCACGATATAGGATGTGCAGCCATGGGACCGAATATCCGGTTTTCGCCACACATCTACAATCCTCTTTCAGAGATCGAGAGGGCTGTCGAGACAGTGGCCAGTTTTATTTGAGTGTAACGGGTTTGGCTCCTCCTAAGAATATCCCATTAAAGACAAAATTAAATGTGCCGTGCGGCTGTGCTCTAAACAGGACTTCCGGTCCGAAGAGGAAAAGCTGTCCCTTGCCGATTTTAGCTTCAGCTATGGTGACGCCTCCATAAAGCTGGTCCTGTCCCCAAGCCCATCCACTCCGCAGAGGTTTATCGCTGTCAAACCAGGCAATGGCCGTGAAACCTTTTTTATCCGCCTCAACATGAGGTCGCATGGTAGGGCTGTTGCCGAAGAAAATATCGATCCTGTCCTCCAATCCATAAGCCAGAGGATGCCGGTTATTGACTCTGACTTCCAAGATTGAACTGGGAACGTAATACACATCTCGGGAAAGAGAGTTCCCGTCCTGATCGACCATATGATTTCCTACCGGAACATTGGCATGCTGGGCCAGGTTTGTAGAAGATCCAATAGTCAGGACTGTTCCTCCCTCATCGAGAAAGTCCAGTATTTGGGGAATGGTTTTATCAGGAGTTATACTTCCAACCAAATGGTGATATTCCTGTGGAATGGTCTCTAGATTAGGAGAGCCGCCGAAACCTCGACCCCCCATTTGACCACCCTGGCTGCTGCGTACACCAGGAATAGCACCGCTGACAAAAATCAGGACATCGAACTGGCTTTTCAGATTGCCCTCATCGAGTTTAGGTGGATAGACCACCTCAAAGGGAAATTCAAACTGCTCGAGAATCCAGCGCGTCCAACCTGACTGCATCGAGCCCCCATAACGGTCCCAAAGTCCTATCCGGACTGGATTGAGCTGTAGGGCCGAAACAGCAGGCACTGTAGATGTTCCGTAAAAACTGACGCCTAATTCTTTCGCCATGCCTTCCAGCTTTTTTAGTGTGGATGACTTGGCTTCAATATAGATAGTCCCAAGAAAAAAGGATTTATTGCTGACTTCAAGAGTCTTTTTTAGCCAGAAAACCTTGTGTCCATCGGCCAAAAGCCTGTTGGTGACAACTGCGGAATCGTTGAAGGCATGATCGAGTAAAAATCCTGTTGCGCTGTTGGAATTGTAGACCTTGCCAGGGAAAGGTTTAGCCAAATCTTCTAACTCCTCAAATGGTCCATCAAATCCCTCAAGAATGCGGTCAAATTCAATTCCCATCTGAAAGGCCAGCGTGTATCCTGCATTGTCATAAGGGGGACGCGGGGGGCCACCTTCATACATAAAATCATTGGGATGGTCCTGGGGTTCGAACATATCCATAACATGAGGCCTGAAAGCTTGGGACGTTTTAACAATGTAGGAACCTGCCGGATAATTTTTTCCGGCAACTTCAAAATCACGGCTGGCCTGATGAACAGTCACACCATTTTTAATAAGCGTATTGACAAACTTTGTGGCCGTTGGAAAATCGGCCTGATCGGAAGGAAGGATAAATCCCCGGGGATCTCTATTTTCCGGTTTCCGAAAGAGTTGATACTGCTCTTTGGTAATTCCTCGGCTCCGGCCGCCAAAACCTGATGTGGCCTGCTGATTCGCTCCAGCAGCTTGGCTTACTTCGGCTTTGACCGCATCGACAATTTTGGGATGAATAGTCCAATTATCCTGGCTTCCTCTTTTAATACTGTTGCGGCCCATGATGTAGCGGTTGTAAAGCAGGGTTTCTTTGTAGCGAGCGGCATAATCAATGATGGCCTTATCCATCGTGATGGAGTATTCGATGCCGTCCTTGAAGTGAAATGTTTTAGGTGTAATAGGAAAAGGAGCATCCATGCTCATGAGCATGCGGTCGGGGATAATGTTGAGCTCTGCAGGAGTAGGATTTCCTTTTATTTCGGTCAGGATACCGATCTGGTTGTGGAAATAACCTGTGGTCCGGACATTGCCGTTAAACCAGGTCGAGTAGCTGGATACATTGCGCATTCCGCTGCCGGGCTTTCCTTCGGCGATGAGGCGGGCATGCATGGCCGCACCAACCTGCTCGATGCCGATGACGAGCAGCGGATCAAAGTTGTAGTTTGGAGGATCGCGGAATGGAGGAACAAAAACGACAAGTCCACTAGGCCCGGACTGGTGGTGGTTGTACATGATTTGCGGGTACCACTCCCTGTACATGATTTTATTCATGTTGGTCGTTTCCGGTTGGGTGGACATATAGGAGTCGCGGTTGTTGTCATGCCCGACATATTTTTGATAAAGCCTCGGTAATCCTCTTGTGGAACGGTTTTTGGGATCAGGGTCCCTCATATACCAGCTTGATACAAGCTCCATCCCATCGGGATTGGCATGAACCGCCAATAAAATCACATCATCGAGGAAGCGCAAGGTCTCCCGGTCATCCCGGCTGACCATTTGGTAGACAATCTCCATCAATTGATGCGCGCCAACAACTTCAGTCGCGTGGAGTCCCCCATCGATCCAGACAACAGCTTTTCCTTCTATGGATAATTTTTGCGCCTCTTCGTCAGTAAGCCCTTTAGCCAGTGCCAGACGAGTCGAAATGTCTTTGTAATGAGCAAGTTTTTTGTGGTTTTCAGGGGAAGTGATGATGGCCATCCATTGAGGACGATCTTCGGCTGTTCGCCCGATTTCGACCAGTTTCATCCGCGGAGACTCCTTGTCCAACATTTTCCAGTATTTAGTCAGCTGAGTGTAAGTGATCAGGGTGTAGTCATCTCCAATATTAAAACCGATGACATCTTTGGGATTGGTGACTTCTTGTGCAGTTAGGGCTGGTTGGGTCCATATGAATAAAGCCACGAGCACAGTGAACAGGACTAAAGAGGTTTTTTTCATTCCATACTCCTTCCTTTTTTAATTTGTTTATAATTCTCTATTTCTTTAAAAACCGGTTAATAAATTCAAATGTCCGGTTATATCCATCCATACGGTTTTTGTACAGCAGAAACTCATGAGGTTCATCCGGAGCAATCATCAGCTCAATGTGCACATCCCCCTTGGCTCTCAATTTCTGGACTAAATCAACCGTCTGTTGAAAAGCCACATTCCTGTCGTCATCACCGTGCAAAAAAAGGACGGGTGACGTCCAAGTTTTGATGCTGGCAACCGGAGATGATTCAAAGGCCAGCTTTCGCTGAGCTTCTGAGAGATTTCCTCGTTGTGACCAGT
>CAZWHQ010000079.1:0-11502 GCA_964633715.1 uncultured Eubacteriales bacterium | reverse complement strand
CACTTCCTGCACGATAGGTCGTAAATACCCATATTCTTTCTCAAACCGGTGTTCACCGATCATTACAGCCGATCCGAAGAACCGCCGAGCGATTATCGCGTTTGGAGAGTCGGCGCAGCGTAATGACGCACAGATCTACCTTGCACAATATACCGTGCCAACCGGCGCAGCAAGGTTGATGTGGCAAAGTGATCCGACAGAGACCTGGTACAATCCAACCGTGGTTGCCAATGCAAACGGCGAGCTCTACTTTACAGCGACGAGTCAGCTCGAGCCGTCCGATTACAACCGCCTCGGCCTTTTTTTCGACAAATGGAACGCCTGGGGAAATAATCCCCTTCCCGAGTATCGTGGGGTGGTCGAGAGCTCTTACTTAAGCCGTCGTTCGGACATGACTATATTGGGCAATCGCTTGCAGATTACAGGCACTGCTCCGATTGACGAAACAACGAATGTCGCGGTCGCCATGGTTTACCAAGGAATCCTCTCAACCAACGCCAGTCAACTTCAAGCCACTCGAGTAAGCGACTACTACGGCGGGGCCACTATTTCTCCATTCGAGACGGTCAAAATCGCATTCGGTGAAGGCGACTCCCTCGTTGGATTTCGAATTTCTGGATTCGGGTATCATTTCATTGATCCAGTTCATTGAAGCAATAAGCTTCACCGCTCATCAAAACTGATCCGTGAGTGGTCAGTTGAAATAATCAGTATATGAAATTGGATATTGGGCAGATTCTGGTTCAAAAAGATAGAAATTGAAAAGCTATGGTTAATCTGGATGATTAAGTCTGGTTCAGATAGAGAGATTCAAAAAAGAAAAATTGGATGGTTATTTGGATAATCGAGAGGGGTGGTAGAAGGTTATTATCCAAGCTGGTTTGTAATGCGTTTTAGGACATCATTGAAGTTTTCTGGTTGACTGGTTCTGCTTTGGGGTGATTTTTTTGAACAAAGTAGCCGACTTGTAGAAGGGGGCTGGTTTGGTTTAGAGGGCAGAGAGAGGATTTGGTAGAGACGGCCGTCATATGCGATCAGGTCCTTTTGGATCAATTCCTTTCTGGCTTTGGTTATGTCAGAGATGTCGAGTTGGAAGTAGATCTATTGCACCTATCCAATTCTAGAAGGGCACAAAACTCGCAAAGTGGCCCCTGGTGCCGTGGTCGATGAGATGGCGGCCCTCTCTCGGTCGGGGATTGGTCATTTTTTTTCGTCGATGCTGCCTTTAACCCACCCGAAACACATGCAGCGGAAATCTGCGAGGAGATCTGCCGCCGGCAGTTGAATATTTCATTTTCTGGCTTTTTTGTGCCCTGTGGTGATCTGCCTGAGTTTCCAAAATTATTGGCCCGAGCCGGTTGTAGGGCCGTGGAGTTGGGGACCGACACCCTGAGTGATAAGGTGCTGTCGACCATGCGCAAGGAATTTACAGCAACAATGACCATGACCTACAGTCAACGGTTGTCCCAGGCCGGGATAAAACAGTGTCACAACCTCATTTTTGGCGGTCCGGGTGAAACCCAATTTAGTCAGATTTTAATATGATGGAGCTAGGATAAAGTTGAATTTCCATGTTTCCTTTTTCCGCGTGACTTGTACAAGGTGTTTGACTCTATTTGTTTTAACGATTAAAAAAATGGACGCAGTAGGCTAGGAAACTGGCAAAAAAATGGATAATAACAAAGTCGCGTTACCATGAGTCTTCGTCACATTCTGCTCGGTTTTCTCGACGTACCGAAAAGCGGCTATGAATTGCGGCAACAATTCGAAAAAACGGCCGCCACGTTTTGGACCGCAAACCTCTCCCAGATCTACCCCACCTTAAAAAAAATGGAGGTAGACGGACTCGTCAAGAGCCTGTCCAAACCGCCGAAAAAGGGACCGGCTCGCATTGAATACCGGCGAACTTCTGCGGGAAAAAAAGCACTTGCCGATTGGGTGAGAAGCGGTCCTTGTCTTCAGGAACAGCGCAATTTGTTTCTGGCTCAAATTTATTTTCTAGATTACGTATCGGTCAGCGAAGCCGCGGCGTTTTTTAGCCGAATAGCAGAAATGTCCCAGTGGCAGCACGAACGTCTCTCAGCCCGAGAAGCCGGGGTAAAGGACGCGCTAGACGAAAACAACGAATACCTCCCCAAAGACAGCATTTACAAGTATGCCGCCCTCGATCTCGGCGTTCGCGCGACAAAACTCTATGCCCAATGGGGTGCGGATTGGGCCAAACGTATTCGTGCCGTGGCAAAAAAATAGTTGCACCTTGGTTGACTCAACTATATAACAATTTATATAGTTAAAAGCAGCGAGGTGCCCCTTGGTTCAAAACGTAAAATATCGAGTATCGATTGTTTGGCGCTATTACTTGCTGCTCGTAATTGGTGCGGTATTGGTCAGTTTGGGACAAGGTGGAGACCATATCCCATTTGTGATTGTGCCGGGATTTGCCCTGATGATTTTATACAATCGTTTCGTGGGCCAAGGGGCTGCGTTCATTGGCATTGCAGTCGCATATACTGCCGCCTGGGACATTGCGTACGCACCTACCATGCCCGTCCCAATGCCATGGCGTTTAATTATTTCTGGTGGGGTTGGATTGTGTTTCGCTCTCACCTTCTTGGTCGATCGGGCAGTGGCCCGTCGCCGCACCTCGGTTCTGGGAACTTTGGTATTACCCGCTGGCTTGGTTTCTTTGGAGTATCTCATGGGCATTTGTAGCCCGGGCGGAACGGGCGGCAGCCTCGCCTACTGTTTGGCAGACCAACACCTTTTTGCCCAGCTGGTCGCGTTTACCGGCTGGACGGGATTGACATTTTTGATTATCTGGCTGGCGGTGCTTGTGCTTCACGTGGGCCAATGTCGCAGCAATCCCCGGTTTGCAGTGCGCACCACTGTCATGGGAATGATTGTCGTTGCCGGGGTAATGATTGTCGGATGGGCGCATACAAGCAGGCTGCCTCCCTTTGACACGGTCCCAGTTGCGGCCATTGTTGGGCGGAACACATATGACGACGGAGGTACCCGACGCGAAGATGTAATGGTTTACCTCAAGGGCGATAAACAGCATATGAGGAAATACCTGGCAGGACAAACGTTTTTGCGCAAACGGATTGGCCAGCAGCTGGAGTTAATTGAGCGCACGTTAGTGCAGGGGGCCCAGATAGTCGTCTTACCAGAGGCCAACCCCGTGGTTCGACAGCAAGATCTCGAATATGTCATGCCGCGGGTTAGGGAGTTGGCACAAAAATACAACTCATATGTGGGGATTGCACCCTATATCTTCGCCGAGGATGATTACGAAGATCAAAATACGTTCACCCTAATCGGTCCCGACGGCGGGACGGTTTTAACTTACCTCAAGTCTCGTCTCGTCCCGGGAAGTCACCACGCTGTGGGTCCAGGAATACTGCCGATGCATGATGTTGGGTTCGGTCGCCTCAGCGCCGCTATTTGCTTTGATCTCGATTTTCCCAAGCTCATGCAACAGCTGTCTGATCAGGAAATCGACATTTTGCTTGCGCCGGCCAAGGATTGGAGTGCAATCGCCGAGTTACATACCCGCATGGCCCGTCTGCGGGCAATAGAGCAAGGCGTTTCGCTCCTGCGGCCCAGTGAAGGGGGGGTCACGCTCGCGACCGATCCGGTGGGTCACACACTGGGGATCCTCGATACAAGGGAAGCTGGTGAGTACGTGATGGCCGTGGATGTACCCATCTCTCGCTTGGTTACGATTTACGGCCAAATCGGCGATGTATTTTCATACCTCTGCATTTTTTATTTTTTGGCAGCCATCGTCTCGCTCTTTCGATTCAGTAAAGTGCCAGGGCAGGCGGGCAATCCAACAGCTCGTGATTTATCCACGATTTAAAAGGAACGTTTGATGAAACTAAAAAGCAGTATACTAATTTTAGTATTTATTCTGTCTTTTGGAATTGAAGGAGGTTTCAGAAAATATTCAAAGAGATTGCTAAAGCCAAGAGTCTGAAGAAAGAAAATATGGAGTTATGAATTGATTATTTGGGTCGTTCTCTTTTTGGTTTCTATTGTTATTCTTTGGCAGTCCTCAAATCGAGTCCTTATGGGAGTTAAAAGGATGGCCCGTGTCTTTGGAGTATCTGAGATAGCTGTTACTCTCCTAGTGCTATCCATTCTTGCCAGCCTTCCTGAGTTTTTAATTTCAGCAATGGCTGCTCTGAACAAAACTTCTGATGTTTCTTTGGGTACAGTTGTCGGGTCAAATATATTTACACTTCTTGCGGTTTTGGGATTGGCAGCCATCATCAGACCTTTTCATGTAAAGATGGTCATTGAAGAAAGAGACAGTGTATGGATGTTGCTTTCCAGTGCTGTTATTCTTATTTTCATTCCGGGGGGGATATCGAGATTAGAGGGAGGTTTTTTGATGCTGCTTTACCTCCCCTACATTTTTTCTGTATATCATAAAGAAACGAGAAAGAGACGTGGAACTTCTATGCAGACAAGAAAGACGCCGAAAAAATGGAAAGAAGCTATCATTCTCCTATGTTTGACTTTCATTATGCTTGCCAGTGCTCAATTCGTATTACAGAGTGGCTTGAAGTTGTCTGCTCAGTTTAATATTCCTGCCCTTGTGATGGGGTTGGTTTTGATGGGGATTGGCACTTCCATACCTGAGACGGCGATTGGGATATCAGCGGCTTTAAAAAAGAAAACGGACATCACATTGGGAGATGTCTATGGGACGAATATATTCACCTGCCTCTTTATATTGGGAGTCTGTGCTATCATCCAACCGATTCCTGTATCTGCGGATGTTCAAACATTTATTCTTCCCTTTTTTATCTTCTCGACTATTTTACTCCAACTATTCTTCTCTACCCACCATAAGGTTGGAAGGCTGGAAGGGATACTCTTAGTTCTTTGTTATTTATATTTCGCCTTGGCTTCGCTTAATATACTGCCAAAACCTTGAGATAACAGATCATTATGTGCTGGACTCAAAATCCCTCGTTGGTTAACTTATGTGCGGGTCGTGTCCGGCCGGCGGTCTTTATCTTTTTGAGAAGCCCATCGAGTTCCTTTTACAGGATTAAAACCTGTGATTTCTGCCGTGTGCACGTTCACTTTTTCCCTGATTTTTTTCTCTGCTCCTGCATGAATCGGGCGATTTCGTCCTGGTTCTCCCGGTGGCGGTATGCTTCAAGCGCAGGGTCGCCAGCCTTAGCCATGTATGCTTCAAGCTTCCTGCGAAAAGTCTCAATTTCATCCGAAAACCGGGGGTTGTCGATGAGGTTTTCCAGGGCGTTCGGATCTTGTTCTAAGTTATAGAACTCTTCAGGAATCCGATAAGAGAAAAGTCTGACCCGTGTTTCTATCTCCCTGTCCTTCAGCGCGGCTTTCTGCATCGCCTTAAAGCTCAATCCACCTGTTGAATCCATGGTCATTTTTGTTTGGCCATCCGGCCAGAAATTAAAAATATAACCGAACTGGGCGGTTTGAACACAACGCATTGGATATCTGTTTTTAGCCGATGTCTGATGAAACTCGGTAAATACAGAATCTCTCCCGGATTGGTGCTTTCCCTGAAGCAGCGGGAAAAAAGACCGTCCATCCATCCCCTTTATCTGGGGAAGACCCACGATTTCCAGAACGGTCGGCATAAAATCTATTCCGGATATAAAATCCTTGTGGTTCTTTGTACCTGCTTGGATCCTTCCCGGCCAGCGTACGATCCAGGGGGTTTTTGTGCTGTTAAGATAACAGTTGGCTTTAGCAAATGGGAAGGACATGCCATTGTCGCTTAAAAACAAAACGAGAGTGTTCTCTCTATTGCCCGATTCGTCCAGGGCTTCGAGTAGGTTCCCCACCACCTCATCGCACCGATAGACCGAAGTGTAATATTGAGCGATTTCCTTTCTGACATCAGGGATATCTGGCAAAAATCCCGGAACGGTGACCTCTTTTTCAATAATCCATCGCCGCACTTCGGGTAAATCTTGCCCCCAGCTTTTTTTCTCGTTTTCGCTTCCGGCAAACGGACGATGGGGATCATGAGAATTAGCCATAAGAAAAAAGGATTTGCCTCTGGCTCGGGCCTGGTTGAAAAATTCCCGCGCGAATGCCTTATATTTGGCCGGATCCCTCCCGATTCCCATTCCAGAAGCCAACGCCTTTTCTCCACGCACATAATCCATACAGAACTTGCTGTCCGGTTTGAGGTGTTTTTCTTTGCCCAGAATTCCATTCAAATATCCGGCTGCTCTCAGCTGTTCGCCCAAGGTCGGGACTTCGAGCCAAATGGGATTAAAACCCTCGCCTCCATGCCGGAACGCGTAGCGACCTGTCAATAGAGACTGTCGGCAAGGTTGACAGACAGCGATATTGACATGAGCATGTGAGAATCGCACCCCTTCATCAGCCAGGTGGTCGATATTGGGAGTGATCCCCGGAATCGAGGATCCGTAGCAGCCTGGAGAATTATAGTTCATATCATCTGCTGTGATGAGCAAGATGTTAGGTCTAGGTTTTTTTTCTCCCCTTGATCGGCAGGCACCAAGAGAAAAACCCAAAGCGCCCCATCCGACTGTTTTAAGAAAATTTCTCCGGGTACTACGGCCCATTTGATACTCCATTATAAAATAATTCACAAAGCTGGTTCTGAATTATTTCCTCTGGATCTGTGCCCTTGTCCTTAAGATAATTTTTGGGGACAATCCAGTTTTGAGATTAACCTCTGGCCAAAAAAAAGTAAAGCGTGTTCTTTGGAATATGGGATTTTTAAAATTACAGATCCTCACTGGAGATATTGAAGAAAGTTTCATTTATTGCATAAGCAATAAAAATGATATATTAAAAACAAATCAACAACCTATGATTTCTACACGAAGAGATGGGAAAAAACGGTAAGATATTTTCTTACGGAGAATAAAATGAAAAAAATCCATTTGGGAATTCTTTTTTTATGCGTCTGTGTTTTTTGTTCGTTCGCCCAAAAAATTGATGTCTACAAACGGCCCATACAGGTTGAAAGAAGCCATGATTTCGATGCGTTGCATTACAGGCTGACCCTGACATTTGATCTGGACAAGAAAGAATTTTGGGGTGAGAACAAAGTGATATTAAAACCATTAAAAGACGAATTTACGGAGTGCATTCTCGATGCAGAAGAACTTGTGGTGACTGATGTTGTGAATCCCGACAAAACACCCCTCAAGTTTGATTTGACCGATGGAAAACTCACGATACATTTATCCCGGGCTTACAACTATGGGGAAGAGGTCTCTTTCACAATAAAATATTATGCAAAAGATCCGAAAAAGGGATTCTTTTTCAGCGATGAGACTTCCCGGAATCCTAAAATGATCTCCACCGATTCTTTCCCGGATGAAGCCAGGTACTGGTTTCCGTGCTATGACTATCCTCATGACAAAGTGACCATGGAGTTGATCGCAACAGTCCAAAAACCGAACAAGGTCCTTTCAAACGGAAAGCTTGTCAGCATAAAGGAAAATGAAAAGGATAATTCGGTCACTTATCACTGGCATCAGGACAAACCCCATTCCACCTATCTTTCCATGGTGGCCATAGCGCCATTTGCGGTCATAGAAGATTCTCTCGGATCTCTACCGATCAATTACTGGGTTTACGAAAAAGACGTGGAAGATGCGCGCCGGATATTTAAAAAAACTCCCTATATGATCGATTTCTTTAATAAACTGTACGGCTATGACTATCCCTGGGCAAAATACGATCAGGTGGAGACACCAACCCAGGGTGGCGGGGCAGAAGCTACTTCAGCGACAATCCTCGGCCAAAATGTGATTTATGACAAGAAAGCGGATAAGGATTTTTCCTGGGAAACAACCATCGCTCACGAGATAGCACACCAATGGTGGGGGGACCTTATCACATTAAGAACATGGTCTGAAACCTGGCTGAACGAGAGTTTTGGGACTTACTCGGATTATCTTTATACCCGCTTCGATAAAGGTGAGGAGGAAGGGGCCTTTGCTCTTCTAGGCAAAAAGAATTCCTATTTACGGGAGGCGCATGAACGATATATCCGCCCTATTGTGTTCAACCGTTATGAGACTCCCGGTCAGAATTTCGACAGGCATACCTATCCGAAAGGGGCCAGTGTTCTTCATATGCTGCGATTTGTTCTGGGTGATAAACCATTTTTCCGAACTCTTCGATATTTTTTACATAAACATGAGTTTCAACCGGTGGATACGCATGATTTGATGATTGCGGTCAAAGAAGCGACAGGTCAGAACCTGGATTGGTTCTTCGAACAGTTCATCTATAAACCAGGACATCCTGAATTCAAAATCAGCTATGAATGGGGAAAAAAAACAAATAAAGTCCTATTAAAGGTTGCCCAGGTTCAGGATTTTTCATTGGGAATTCCGGTCTATAGGATTCCCGTAATCATTGGAATAACGACCTCGAAAAAAAAGGTATCAAAAAAAGTATGGATAAAACAAAAAGAAGAAATTTTTGAATTCGCTGCAGATGAGAAACCACTCCTGGTACGCTTCGATGAGGGAAATTTCCTCTTAAAAGAATGGACTTTCGAAAAAAATACGGCTGAACTTCTCTATCAGCTCGAAAACGACGACATCATCGGCAGAATGTGGGCGGCCTCTGAATTGACGAAGTTCGGGGCCTCTCCTCTTGTTGTTGAAAAACTGAAGGAAAGAATTCAAAATGATTCTTTCTGGGCTGTGAGGAGAAGCGCTGTAGACGCTCTGAGCAAGGCTGAAGTGAATTGGGATATCGATCTGCTCAAAAAAGTCTGCGATGATAAAAATTCAAAAGTCCGGACAACGGCACTCCAAATTCTGGGAGACAGGAAAGACGCCGCATTGGTGCCATTTTTTGAAGAATGCTTCGAAAAAGAAGACAGCTATACGGCTCAGGCAGAAGTTCTTCGTTCTATAGGAAAATGCGGAGACAGGTCACACATAGGTTTCCTGAAAGATGCGGCTGAAATGAATTCTCCCAGAGATGTTTTAAAAAGAGCGGCGGAGTGGGCCATGAATGAATTGATGAAACTCAGTTAAAAAACAAATTGAGGAGGCATGATATGTCCCCTTCGTATCGATCAACACGCCGGGAATTTCTAAAAAATGTAGGGATTGCCTCGCTTTCCGCGAATGTATTGAAAAGAGCTGAGATGAGAAAAAAACCTTTTGATAAGTCCTTTGACTCAAAGCCCAATGTCGTCTTTATTATGGCTGACGATATGGGCTGGGGTGATGTTGAAGCTTACAATCCTGAATCATTAATCCCCACTCCAAATATCAATCGATTAGCTGAAGAAGGGATCCGTTTTACGGATGCCCATTCATGCTGTGCCTTGTGCTCTCCTACCCGTTACGGAATTTTGACCGGGCGATTCTACTGGAGAACCTATAAGAAGCATTCCCTGGTCATGCCCTATGATCCTCCGGTCATTCCACAGGAACGGCTCACTTGGGCTCAGCTCATGCGCCAATGTGGGTACCGGACCGGTTTTGTCGGGAAGTGGCATTTGGGATTATGGTATCGTTCCAGGAAGCTGCAGGGATTCCAGCGACAGTTCACGATGAACGAAGATGAGATCGACTTCAGCAAAACTGTGGTGGGCGGTCCTTGTGATCTTGGTTTTGATTATTTCTTCGGCACGGCTGGCTGTTCCACCAGTGATGCGCCGTACTGCTTTATCGAAAATGACTCCTGGGCAGGTGTTCCATCGGTTCAGTCGTCTGAGGAATTGAATAAACTGCCCGGTTTCTATCCGGGTTTAATGACCCCTGACTGGGATCTTGAGAAGGTGGATGTCAAACTGGCCGAAAAAGCGAAACACTTTATCAACGATCATAAAAAAGAAAATCCCAACAAACCTTTTTTTCTCTATTATGCGTTATCGGCTCCGCATATTCCCTGGATTAATCCCAAGTTTATTCGCGGTGCGAGCAAAGAAGGCCCGCGCGGTGATATGAATGTTTTGGTCGATTGGTGTGTTGGCGAGGTCCGCCGGGCCCTAGAAGTCCAAGGTGTTTTAGAAAACACCATTTTGATTTTCACCAGTGATAACGGACCGCGCCGTGGTGCTAAAAGCCAGAAATCAGCCGGCCCCTACCGCGGATACAAAAACTCTGCGTATGAGGGCGGCCATCGAGTTCCGTTTATTGTTCGATGGCCGAAGAATATTAAATCCGGCACTCTATCCGATGTTCCGATCAGTTTGACGGATATGATGTCGACTTTCGCGGAATTCCTGGAGTACCCCCTTCCCGATAGTGCAGCCGAGGACAGCATCAGCATATTGCCCGCAATCCTGGGAGATAAAAGCCATAAGATTCGACGTCCGGCCTTGATCGCCGACACCGGAGGTCATGTTTCCGAACTGGGTAATTATTCCATCCGGCGCGGACAATGGAAGCTCATTGAGATAAACTCGAAGGCATCCAGTGGGCAGAAGACACCGATATATGAGCTGTATGACATAGAGAAGGATCCCTATGAAAGGACTGACCTGGCAGCAGACCATCGTGGGATTGTGGAGACAATGAAAGACCTGCTTTATTCATGCAAACAAACAGGTTTGAGGTTTATGGATACAACATATAAACGAAAGTTCCCATAAAGGTTTCAAATGTTTGTACGTCAAAATCGCATAAGATTTAGCGAGTTTGAGCTCTCTACTGATCGAGTCCAAAGATGTTATTAAAAAGGAGGCTGCTTCTATGATGATCCCAACACACCAAGATATATTGGACGCAGCGAGGAGGATAAAAGGCAAGATCCTCAGGACACCATTTTTATTTTCAGATCCTTTATCTCGGCAGGTGAACATTAGAACATATCTAAAGCTCGAGTCCCTGCAGCCTGGAGGTTCTTTTAAGTTCCGGGGAGCAAGTAATGCCGTCACCATGCTGACCCCTCAGGAAAGAGAAAAGGGTGTGGTGGCGGCGTCCTCTGGAAATCATGGCACAGCCCTGGCCCTGGCGGCCTCCCTTGTTGGGATCAAGGCAACGATAGTCCTTCCAGACAATGCTCCGCAAGTAAAGGTTGAGAGGATTAAGAAGACTGGGGCCACAATCCTAAGGCACGGCTCCCATTATGGCTATAGCGAAGAAAAGGCTGCCGAATTAGGTAGGGAAGAATTAGTTCTAATCCACCCCTTCGACGATCCCAGAGTGGTGGCAGGACAAGGGACCATCGGTCTGGAGATAGACGAAGACGCACCCTCGGACTTGGAAGCGGTCCTGGTTCCAGTTGGGGGAGGAGGACTGATTTCAGGCATAGCCCTGGGCATGAAATACACCCGGCCCCAGGCAGAGGTTATTGGTGTGGAATCCTATGCCGCCCCTACCCTTACCGAGGCGCTGAGGGCCAAGAAACCTGTGCCGATTAAACCACGGCCCACTTGTGCCGACAGCCTGTCCCCTCGCTATACCGGCGACATCTCATTTGAAGTAGCCATGGATCGAATCAGGCAGGTGATTCTCCTTACTGAGGAGGAACTGATGGAGGGAGTCC
>CAZWHQ010000078.1:0-11609 GCA_964633715.1 uncultured Eubacteriales bacterium | reverse complement strand
CAGAATTAAATTGAAAAGGCTTTATCCAACATTATCGGGTTGACAAAGCACTAGGCTGTTCTTTCTAAGGATTATTGAAATAGTAAATGATTAAAGAGGTCATACCATGAAAAAAAAATATCATATTTACTTTTTATTGACTCTTTTTTTGGTGACAGCAAGTTGTCAGACAGGAAAAACACCCCGCCTTAAAAAAGGCTTGTCCACAGGTTACTCCATTCCAACCATTGATCTGGCAGAAGAAGACTTCCGTCAAGTTGAAGTCGACAGAGAACCAGGACAGTATTTGGGCCATCCAACAACTGTTCTGCTTGAGGACAACAAATCGATTATCACTGTGTATCCCAAAGGCCATGGCAGAGGAGCAATTGTGATGAAAAAGAGCAAGGATGGTGGATTGACCTGGTCAGAAAGACTTCCCACTCCTCCAAGTTGGGAGACCTCTCTGGAAGTGCCCACAATTCACAGGGTTATCGATCCAAATGGGAAAAAACGTCTCATTGTGTTTTCGGGTCTCTATCCTATCCGGATGGCCTTCAGCGAGGATGATGGGAACACGTGGTCTGAATTGGAGCCGGTCGGAGACTGGGGGGGAATTGTCGCGATGGGCTGTGTGGAAAGACTCAAAAATGGACATTACATGGCGTTGTTCCACGACGACGGACGCTTTTTTCACAAAGGAGGACAGAGACAGAATCCTGTAGTGATGAAAGTTTATAAAACCATTTCAATAGATGGTGGTTTGACATGGAACCAGCCAGTTGTGATCGCCCAACATCCAAAAGCCCAACTCTGTGAACCGGGACTCGTCCGCTCTCGGGATGGAAAACAAATTGCCGTGCTGCTGCGGGAAAACAGCCGACAGTTCAACTCCTTTGTTATCTTTTCAGAGGATGAGGGAGAGACATGGACGGAACCAATAGAACTCCCGGGTTCGCTGACAGGAGACAGGCACACAGGAAAATATGCCCCGGATGGACGACTGTTTATCACTTTCCGGGACAGGACACACAACAGCCCCACATGGGGAGATTGGGTGGGATGGGTTGGTACTTATAAGGATATTTTAAAGGGGCGCGAGGGCCAGTACCGAGTACGTCTCCTGGATAACACTTCAGGTGCTGATTGTGCTTACCCTGGACTCGAAGTTCTCCCGGATGGAACATTTGTGACCACAACATACGGCCATTGGACCGCAGGAGAACAGCCCTACATCAAAAGCGTACGGTTCACTTTAGAAGAATTGGATAAAAAACAAGAAGAAATAAGGGCCGCTTCTTTTCAAGAAGAAAATAAAATGGATTTTCAAAGTCAATTTCCACCAAATATTCACCGCTCTTGGATTGGCCCGGAATATTGGGCCAATAGGCTGCAGGACTGGCAGATTCGAGACGGAAGACTGGAATGCCTGGAAAACAGAGAAACAAAACCGATGAGAACTGTTCATTTGCTCACCAGGCGAATCGCAGAAAGACAAGGAAATTTTACAGCTTCCGTCAAAACAGGGCTTATGGATTCAGAGACTTCCCCCCCACCCGATGCAGCGACAGGTTTCTTGATTGGAGCCGGTGCTGAAATGGACTACAGAGCCGCCGCCCTGATCCACTCGAGTTCAGGCAAAGGGGCCGGTCTCTTCGCCGGAATAAATGGTGAGGGAAAACTATTTATCAGAGATTTCAACAAAGAAAATGAATTTTTCGTTATTCAAGACACTCCATCAATTCTCCCAGAAAATGTGGTACTGGAACTCAAGGTGGAGTTTGAAAATGATGGATATTCTCTTACGCTTCTTTGCCGGAAATTGCTCACCCAAGAAGAAATGGGGTCTGTTTTTGTCAAAGGCATCGACAAACTTCTCCTGGCAGGAAACATCGCACTTGTCTCCCATCCCGGAACAGGTGAAAGCAGGGCAAAATTCTGGTTTCAGGATTGGTTCCTTACCGGCAACAAAATTGATGTTTTTGAAGCGAGATATTGTGGGCCCATTTTAAGTACAGGTCACACTCTGAGTCAAAACGTCCTTAAACTGACTGCCCAGCTTTTGCCCCTGGGAAAAAAAGATACAAAAGATGTCTATTTTCAAATAAAAAGAGACGAACAGTGGCGAACCATCTCTACATCACGTATCATTGAACCGGGATTTACGGCTCCCTTCAAAATCAGAAATTGGGACTCGAACCTGGATATTGAATATCGAGTAGCCTATACACTGAAAAATGCAAAAAGCATGTTGGAGGAATATTTTTATGAAGGAACCATCCGGCACGATCCTCTTGAAAAAGAGGAGATGGTTGTGGCTGCATTCACCGGCAATCACAATGTATCCAAACCCGGAGTGGAAGGAGGAACATTCCCTTGGAGTAATGCAGTCTGGTTTCCTCATCTGGACATCGTCCAACATGTGACGGCTCAAAATCCTGATTTTTTGTTCTTCAGTGGCGACCAGGTCTATGAAGGGGCCAGTCCAACCGCAGCCGATCTCTCTTTTCCCTACCTAGATTATCTCTACAAATGGTATCTGTGGTGCTGGGCATTCCGTGATTTGACCAGAAACATCCCCAGCGCTGTCATTCCGGATGATCACGATGTCTTCCATGGAAACGTCTGGGGTGCAGAAGGAAAGGCCACAGATGTGGGACTCTCCGGAGCCAATGCTCAAGACAGCGGAGGTTACAAACTGCCTGCGGAGTTTGTGAACATGGTCCAGCGGACACAGGCGAGTCATCTGCCCGATCCTTTTGATCCAACCCCGGTCAAACAGGGAATAGGTGTTTACTATTCCAGTATTCTCTATGGAGGAATCAGTTTTGCGGTTATTGAGGACAGGAAGTTCAAATCCGCTCCCAAGCAGCTCCTCCCTGAAGCCCAGGTCCAAAACGGCTGGGCTCAAAATCCAAATTTTAGCGCAAAAAAGTCTGCCGATGTCCCGGGAGCCAAACTACTTGGGAATCGGCAGCTGGAATTCCTCGAAAAATGGGCGGCGGACTGGGGCAACGGTACATGGATGAAAGTTCTCCTTTCACAAACACTTTTTGCAAATATCGCCACACTCCCCAAGGGAGCCTTAAACGGATCGATCATTCCCAGTCTTGAAGTTCTTCCTATCGATGGATATGCGGAAAACGACTTCCCTGTATCCGATATGGATTCTAACGGCTGGCCGCAAGCTGGCCGGAACAAGGCGATAAAAACCATACGGAAAGGATTTGCCGTACATCTCTCAGGAGATCAACATCTGGGCAGCACAATCCAATATGGAGTGGAAAATTGGAATGATTCCGGCTATGCCCTCTGCACGCCTTCTGTCGCCAATTTCTGGCCCCGACGATGGTATCCGAACACTCCGGGAAAGAACAGGTCGCCGGAATCCCCTCGATACACGGGAGAGTACGAAGATGGATTTGGAAACAAAATCACTGTCCATGCCGTCTCCAATCCGCACATCTCAGGAAAAGAACCGGCCGGTCTGCATGACTTGTCTCCCGGATACGCCATTGCCCGCTTCAACAGGAAAACCCGTGAAATTTCTCTTGAAAACTGGCCACGTTGGGCAAATCCAAAAAATCCGGAACACGGTCCCTACCCCGGATGGCCTGTCAAATTTTATCAGGAAGATAATTATGGGAGAACAGCAAAGGCCTACCTGCCCGAATTTGTCGTGGAAGGAATGACAAATCCGGTTTTTCAGGTCATCGATGAAGAAAAAAATGAAATCATTCTCACTTTAAGGACAAAAACCAACTCCTTTAGACCCAAAGTCTTTAAAAAAGGCCTTTATACGGTGATAGTCGGAGAACCAGGAACCAGCCGGATGAAAAGACTGAGAAATGTCCCCTCAGCTGAACTCGATGAATCAGCAAAAATTTTGGTTGACTTTTTAAAAGAGTAAGTCCAAAGATAAATCAGATTTTTGAAGATTGTGGATTTTATTATGGGGAACTGGCTATGTCTTGGAGTACAACCGGGATTTTCTCAATTTCTGTGGCCTTATCAAAAAAATAATCGGCGCCATCTTTTTGACATCGAACCCTGTACTGTTTGAACGGATAATTTGTCAACATGATGACAATTGGGGGAGTTGTTTGTTTTTTGGCTTGTTTGAGAACATTAAAGCCGTTTTCCCTGGGCATGCGGATGTCGAGAATGACAACATCGGGTTTATATTTTTCAATCAAAATTGTGGCACCCATCCCATCTCTTGCTTCCCCAACAATTCCAATTGAAGGATTTTCAGACAAGAGGTTGACTAACCGGGCGCGAAACACATCGGAATCATCAGCAATAATCACTTTCAACGTGTTTTTCTTCATCGCTCTCACCTTATTTCTTTTCTGAAATAATAATACTAATCGATTTTGATTATAAAATAAAGAAGCTTTTTCCAATTTCTTATTGAACCCATAAGAAGTTCCATGTCAACCATGACCTTTCACGCAATATCCGGTAGTTAAGACTTACAGTGTTTCTTAATTTTAAGTCTGTTGACAACTAAAGAATCAAAATTTATAATCCCTGCAAATCGAGGAAATATTGGAGGCTGAAATCCTATGCCTGAGCAAAACAGACACGACAGCCAAATAAAGGTAGAAATATCGCAATATGCAAAAATTGGAAAAACTCTTGATATAGAGGGCGAGATAACAGGAAAAGAACACCTGAGGATAGAAGGAAGGTTTCAAGGAAAAATCAGCTTGGATCAATATAATGTTTTTATAGAGCACAATGCCTTTGTTAATGCCGAAATTCATGCCCAAAATGTGCAAATCAGAGGACGGGTGGAAGGAAATGTATTCGCAGCTGAGAAGGTTCATATAGAAAAAGATGGCCACATGTATGGAGACATCTACGCGTCTCGAATCTCTATCGATGATGGCGCTTTATTTAAAGGCAGCGTCAAAATTGACACGTCCAATCCCTAATCCCCCTAACCAAAATTCTGCTATAATGGTTGAGATGAAAAAATTCAAGCTCTTTTCTGACTATAAACCCAAAGGTGATCAGATCGATGCGATCCATCAGATGAGTGAGGGCATCACAACTGGAAAAAAGCACCAGGTCCTTATGGGAGTTACAGGTTCCGGCAAAACATTCACCATGGCAAATGTTATCGCCAATACAAATAAGCCTGTTCTTATTATATCGCACAATAAAACTCTCGCCGCTCAACTGTACCAGGAATTTCGGCGTTATTTTCCTGAAAATGCCGTGGAATACTTTGTCAGTTACTACGATTACTATCAACCGGAAGCTTTCATCCCCTCCTCCAGCACTTACATCGCCAAAGAAGTCACAATCAACGACGAGATTGACCGGATGCGGTTGAGTGCGACGAATTCTCTCTTCCAAAGACGGGATGTCATAATTATAGCCTCGGTTTCATGTATCTATGGCATCGGTTCACCCCAAACTTATTTGTCAATGAGCTTCCCTCTTCAGAAAGGCCAGGTTTTCACACGAAAAGAAATCATAAATAAGCTTGTTGAAATCCAATATGAACGGGTAGACACAGATTTTAAAAGAGGAACATTCCGGGTTCGGGGGAACATCATAGAGCTCTTCCTTTCTTATGAAGAATTTGCCTACCGTATTGAACTGGAAGACAATACAATTTCCAATATTTCCTCCATAGATCCTCTTTTCGGACAAGTGAGAGACTCATTTACATCTGTGCTCATCTATCCCAGAACTTTTTTCTCGACTCCTCCGGATATCCTTGAAAGCACAGTACGCAGCATCGAAAAAGAGCTCGAAGCAAGGATTCCCTTCTTTCGAGATTCGGGACGGACTATCGAGGCCAACAGGATTGAAGAACGGACTCTTTTCGATCTTGAGATGCTGCAAGAATTTGGTTGGTGTCCCGGAATAGAAAACTACTCTCTTTATCTCAGCCAAAGAAAACCTGGTGAAGCCCCCTACACTCTTCTCGACTACTTTCCAAAAGATTTTATCATCATCATAGACGAATCACATGTGACAATTCCTCAGATCAGAGGGATGTATCATGGTGACAGATCCCGCAAACAGACTCTGGTCGAACATGGTTTTCGTCTTCCCTCTGCACTTGATAACCGGCCACTGAATTTTGAAGAATTTGAAGAACGTGCCCATCAGGTTCAGTATATCTCAGCTACCCCCGGTCCGTACGAATTGAATAAAACCCAAAATAAGAAGATCGAGCAGATCATCAGGCCCACTGGACTTATCGATCCTGCTATAGAAGTCCGCCCAATCAAAGGCCAGGTTGATGATCTGATGGCCGAAATAAAAAAGCGGGCCTTGAGAAACGAAAGGACTCTTGTCACAACTTTGACAAAAAAGATGGCAGAGAATTTAACCCGTCACTACCATGAATTGGAACTTCGCACACGGTATCTCCACTCCGATATAGACACTTTAGATCGGGTTAAAATATTACGGGACTTGAGAAAAGGAGTATTTGACGCACTTATCGGAATCAATCTTTTGAGAGAAGGGCTAGATCTTCCGGAAGTATCTCTAGTCGCTATTTTGGATGCAGACAAAGAAGGCTTTTTGCGTTCTTCGACCTCGCTCATACAGACCTTTGGACGAGCCGCGCGCAATATTTCGGGAAAAGCAATCCTCTATGCCGACACCATAACCCGGTCTATGAAACTGGCTATCCTTGAAACGGAACGCAGGCGCAAAATCCAAAAAAAATACAATGATTTGTTTAACATCACTCCTCAATCTATAAAAAAAAGGATCGACGAAGTCCTGACCAGCGTCTATGAAAAAGATTACTTTGACTATTCGCGAATTTCTGAAGAGAAAGACATCTATCTTACTCCTGAGAAAAGAAAGAGGAGGATGGAAGAACTGGAAAAACTTATGAATAAATCCGCCGAGAATATGGAATTCGAAAAAGCCGCAAAATTCAGAGATGAACTCAAAGCATTAAAAAAAGGAGAGCTGGATATTGTCATCTGAATTGGACCTCAAAATCTTAAAAGCCAAGGCACAGAATCTGCCAAAAAAACCTGGTATTTATTTTTTTAAGGACAAAAATAATTCAATCATCTATATCGGGAAAGCAAGATCTTTAAGGGATAGAGTTAAATCCTATTTTCTTCCAACATCTGATCCAAAAGTCGAAAATATCATGTCCGAAACGTACGACTTTGATTTTATTTTGACAGATTCTGAGAGAGAGGCAAAATTTCTGGAAAATAATTTCATTCGTCAATCCCAGCCAAAATTCAATATACATCTCAAAGATGATAAGACATTTCCTTTCCTTAAACTAACCGTTCAGCTCAAATACCCAGGCATAGAGCTCACAAGACGCGTTAAAAAAGATAACGCAAAATATTTTGGCCCATTCAGTCCGGCTCATCAAGCCAGAAAAACAATTCATCTTATAGCGAAATACTTTGGAATCCGTACATGCAGGGAAGCCATTCCTGGCAAACGAAAGCGGCCCTGTCTTGAATTCGACATCGGGCTCTGCTCAGCACCCTGTGTAGGATACATTTCGGAAAATGAATATCAGGAGAATGTGAACAATTCCCTTCTTTTTCTAGAAGGAGGAGTCAAAAAAATGTCACACATTCTTGAGGATAAAATGAAAATGGCCTCTGAAAAACAGGAATACGAACAGGCGGCTCATTGGAGAGATTTTCTTTTCGCGCTCGATCAGCTCAAGGAAAAACCAAAACTGATTTCCCTCCAAAAAATGAATGAAGATATATTTGGTTATGCAAAAAAAAATGGCCTGGTATCACTTTACGTCTTTATGATGAGAAAGGGCAAAGTCATTGAATCGGATAATTTATTGGAGTCGGCAGAAAAAAACACTCCAGATGAAAAACTCCTCGCAGATTTGGTCTTAAAATTTTACAAAATCCGATTGGATTTCCCTGCGGTCATCCTTCTCCCCTTCCCTCCTCTAGAACAGAAAAAGCTTTTAGACAAGCTGATACGGTTGAAACAGGGAAATATGACCATTCAGCACCCGCAAAGAGGGAATAAAAAGAGATTGATAGAACTGGCCAATAAAAACGCGGCCAGCCTGCTTCGCAAAAAAACGATTACACTGAATCCTTTAATGGATTTACAAAATCACCTCAAATTGAACACTTTACCCAGAAGGATTGAAGGGTATGACATTTCAAATACAGGAGGTGAAGAGACCGTAGGATCGCTGATCGTTTTTAAAAATGGTGAGCCCTTAAAAGACGACTACCGGAAATATAAGATCAGAAGCGTTAGTGGGCCTGACGATGTATCGAGTTTAAAAGAAGTTTTACGCAGGCGGTATATCAAAGTTCAATCCGGTGTAGAACCAATGCCCGATCTTATATTGGTTGACGGTGGTAAAGGACAGCTGGGTGCCGCCATTCAAGTCCTTAAAGAGCTCGATGTTGAGGATATACCCATTGTGTCTTTAGCCAAAAAAGAAGAGGTCATCTATTCTCCTTTCCACAAAAATGGGCTAAAATTAGCCAACACCTCTCCAGGACTCCAGCTTTTACAGAGGATCAGAAACGAAGCCCACAGATTTGCCATCACTTATCACAGGAAAAAAAGGGAAAAGAGGAGTTTTTCCTCCCTTTTGGATGAGATCCCGGGTATTGGCAAAAAAAGAAAACAACTCCTTCAAAACTCCTACACGAGTATAAAAGACATAAAAAATGCTTCACAAGATGAGCTGGCTCGGTTAATCGGGAAAAAAGCTTCCGCATCGCTTAAAAAATCTTTAGTTTAAATGGAAGCATCTTTATTTCCGTTATTTTTATTTAGAGTTCTGGGAAGATGATTGAGAAATCCGTTTGGAGGACGAGCGGGCATGGTTCCTCCCCTGGAGGAGAGCGAGGACTGAAATCGAACGAGTTTTCCTCGCTGGGGAAAACGAAGCGTGATTTCGAATCACTTTACAGAACTCATTCTTGAAATAACGGAAATAAAGATGCTTCCATTTAAACTATAGAATTGGAACGACTCATCAGATATACTAGGTGATATGATTTGCGGGATTGGAGTGGATATCATCGAAGTCAAGCGGATCCAATCGCTCGCCGAAAAAAATCCGAAGTTTTTAAGCAGAATTTTCACGGAAACGGAAATAGCTTACTGCTCAAAAAAAAAGAATAAATATCAACATTTGGCAGCACGGTTTGCTGTAAAAGAAGCTTTTTTTAAAGCGTTAGGCCGCAAAATCCAATGGACTGATATTGGAATAAAAAATATGCCTTCTGGAAAGCCAGTCCTGGAAATTCTCTCAGAAGAAAATTTTTCTTTTTCCGAAACGAATGTATCCATATCCCACATCAAGGACTACGCCGTGGCAACGGTTATTTTAACCGTTAAAGGATTGGGATCAGATCCCAATGATCAATCTGACAATAAAGCTCAGGATAATCGCTACAAGGATATTTAATCCCATAGACAGAAATGCGAATTTCCGGCCAATTTCTTTCCAAAGAATTGCAACCGTCGAAAGACAGGGAATAAAAAAGCTGATGAAGACCGTAAAAATAACGAGTTGGTCTTTGGTGATAACAGTCAAAACATCCTGATAGCTAACACCTAGAGCTTGCAGCATCATTACCAGAGAAAGTTCCTTCCGTAGGAATCCGAATACAAGTGTAACTCCTAATTCTTGCGGTAATCCCATGACGCTTTCAACAAAAGGAGAAAGAATAAAATTGACAACACCATCCAGCTTAAAAAACTGCATCAGGCCTAGAATCACACTCCCCACGATGAGAACGGGCCATGCAAACTTTATGAACGATACAAGCTGAACATAGGTTTTTCTCATTATATTCTTCAGGGACGGTACCTTTAAGGAAGGGATTTCTAAAATAAGTCCTGGAGATGGAGATTTTAAAAAGAAAGAGATGACACGGCCAAGAATACCAACTAAGAGGATATTGCCCACATAAAAACATAGTGCCCACAAAGGGCCAAGGTAAAAAGCGACGAGCGCAAGAATAATGGTTGTGCGTGCGGAACAGGGAATAAAAGGGATTAAAAGGGACGTCAGGATTTTGTCTCTTCTCGATTCCAGAGTGCGGGTCGACATGATGGCAGGAACATTACATCCAAAACCAAGGATAAATGGCGAGACAGATTTTCCATGCAGGCCAATACGATGCATAAAGGTATCCATTAAAAAACTTGCTCTGGACAGATAACCGACATCTTCCAGGATCGACATCATAAAAAGAAGGGGGACGAAGTAGGGCAAAACAATGCCAATACCGCCCCCGATACCCTGGATCAAACCATCCAAAATAAAAAATGAAATAGTCTTTCCAAGAGCTCCGGAAAGGGATTCTCGAAGGTGATCTATTGGATTGAGCAGAATTTCTTCCAAGGGATTTCCGATTTTAAAAATGACAAAAAAGAATACGAAAAATACGGCCAAAAGAATCATATAACCGAGAAGTGGATGCATCAGGATGTCGTCGACTTTATCTATCCAATTCTGTCTTCTCCCCCTTAAAACCTGGCTGCATTCCTCAGAGAGCTTAAACGCCAGATGGTGTCGTTCTGCTGCAATCACTTCATAAGCAGGAGCATTATGTTTTTTTTCAAGATCGGCCCTGATATTTCCGAGAGACCGTTTAAGATCAGGATTGATTTTCTCTAGCATGTCGTCAAACGTCAACTGTCCTGCTTCAATCATTTTTACTGCCGTAAATTTCTTATTGGCCACTATAGGAAAATCTTCAGGCAGGATATTCGAGAGTTCTTCAATTTTTTCTTCGACATCTTTTGACCAATCCAGATGTGAAGCCTGTTTCCCTTTATCTAGAATATCAAAAACTGCATCGATGAGTTCTTTTACTCCACGGCCGTGAGTGGCTATTACAGGAACAACGGGAATCCCAAGCAATCGCTCCAACTTTTTAGGATCGATCTCCACACCCTTTTTCTCAGCCAAATCCATCATATTCAGTGCAACAACCATGGGATATTCCAGTTCGATCAACTCAAGAGTCAGCTCGAGGCTCCGGCTTAGTAGAGAAGCATCAATAATATTGATGATCAGATCCGGTTTTTCTACAAAAAGATGGGTCAAGGCAACATTCTCGCCTTCATCCGATGGATTGAGAGAATAAGTTCCTGGAAGGTCAATGATATTTAATAGTTTTCCGTAAAAATTGACTTCGCTGTGGGTGTGTTTAACTGTGGTTCCGGGAAAATTGGATGTCTCCGCCTTTAATCCTGCGAGAGCATTAAAGAGAGTGCTTTTTCCGCAGTTAGGCTGCCCGAGAAAGATGACCTCGGGAAATGAGTTAATTTTAGTCAATGATCTCCACCATTATCTTTCTGGCAATTCCACGGCCCAAAGCCACAGAAATATCATTGGTTAAATCCCGAATGAGCAGCGGACCGCCAAAAATACTTTTGGAATCCATCTCTATAATGTCCTTTTTATGAAAGCCTAAGGACATGAGCCGCCTGTGAACATTTTGGCCGCCTTCAAAATCTACAATTCTAAGCTGTTTATCCCTTGGTGCATCGATTAAACTTATCATGGTATGTCTGGTTCCTGCCTTTTTTATTTAATTTGGAGGAAAAAAAGTTTACACGTGATAATAAAGAAATCTCCTTCAAAATGCAATAGCGGCCTTTGACAT
>CAZWHQ010000077.1:0-12285 GCA_964633715.1 uncultured Eubacteriales bacterium | reverse complement strand
CCTGGACAGGTTTAATGCGTGTTCTGGCGCGTTTGGGACGACTTTTTTTAGCAGGTGGCGGAGGAGGTGGCGGAGGAGGCGGAGGGGGAGCAAGAAAAGCGCTGTATATTTCAACTTGAGGAAGGTTTGTCGAACTCAAAAGCGGAAGGACAATCATGGCAGCCATGGCGAAGACAATCAGCAGTAGGGCAGAAGAAAAAGCAATGGTTTTTCGTCCCACTCCTTTATCTCCAACAAAGAAAGAGTCCTTAAAAAGCTCCGGGGTTACTTCAGGCTTTGATTTAGGTTTTTCAGCCATTTTGTACCTCTTTTTCAAGATATTTCTTAAAAATAAAACCAAAGTATAAAAGAATAAGACCGTTTTGACAAGTGGTATCTATTCACTTTCCAAGTCCCTTTTTTGGTTTAAAAAATTTGTTCCAATAATAAAGTATGGAGCAGGATTGATATATCGATGAATAGGTCCCGATGACAACTCCAATCATCATCGTAAAAGCAAAATCATTGATGACAGGACCGGCAAAAATAAATAGAGCAAGGACTGTAACAAAAGTTGTCCCGGATGTGATCACCGTTCGGCTGAGAGTCTGATTGATACTTGCATCAAGAATTTGATTGAGATCATGTTTTCTTAAAAGTTTGACATTGTCACGAACCCGGTCAAAAATAACAATCGTATCATTGAGGGAGTATCCCACGATCGTTAAGATAGCCGCAATGACAGGAAGGTTAATTTCTCTATTCGTAAAAGAAAAGATGCCCAGAGTGATGATAACATCATGAGCTAGAGTCAAAATCGCGGCCACTCCGAAGGCAAACTTGAACCGCAGACCGATATAAATGAGCATGCCTATGAGGGCCCACACCGTGGCCTGCGTAGCCCTGCGTCTTAGATCAGATCCAACCTGAGGTCCTACAGTTTCTCTTCGTTTGACCGACAAACTGCCCAGGTATGTTTTTTCTTTTAAAAGTTCGACGGCTTCTTGACCTATGTCTCCAACGGGAAGCTGATCGAAATTTTCTATGATGCCTTTCTGTATGTTATTTTCTTTTGTATCAAAAACATAATTTGCGATGTTAATCGCTTCATCTGGAAAGGAGGGCTCGAGGAGACGGATAATTTCGCTGATATCGATATTGTTCAGATCCTTTAATCCTTTTTGTTCTTCTTGTCTATCCTGGTCCGATTTAAGGAGTTCGACGATTCTTCCGGCCATGATCTCATGGCCCTCCACTTCTTGATCTGCTGTTTCCTCAGGCACCATAGCTCTTATAATGTACTCTCTCTGTTCATCTTCTACTTCCTGAATTTTAACGCTTTCCAATTCAGGCACATCGAGGGTTTGTCTCAAATCGGAAATGGAGATGGGTGTGATAAACCTTATCTGGACTAGAGCTCCTCCGGCAAAATCAATTCCGGGAGTGATCTTTTTCCCCACGGTCATATTTAAAAGTCCGATGACGATAAGAATTCCGGAAAAAGCGAACGCAAACAACTTGTAGCGCATGAATGAAAAATTGGGTTTCTTGAATATTTGCATGGTTAAATACTCAGCTTCTCTCGTTTTTTTCTCTGTGTGGCGGAAACATCAAATATGAGTCTGGAGACAAATAGGGCAGTAAACATGGATGCGGAGATTCCGATGATCAGAGTTACAGCAAATCCACGCAAAGGGCCTGTCCCGAATTGGAAAAGAAAAATGGCTGCGATAATTGTTGTCATGTTGGCATCCAGGATAGTCCGGAAGGCCCGGGAAAATCCTGAGGCAATGGAGCTTTTTACACTTTTGCCCTGTGACAGTTCTTCTCTTATCCTTTCGAATACGAGAACATTGGCGTCTACGGCCATCCCGATGGTCAAGATGATACCTGCAATACCGGGAAGGGTGAGGCTGGCTTTAAAATAGGCCAGGGCACCCATTAAGATGAGAATATTTAAAACAAGTGCGGCGATGGCGTTTAATCCGGAGAGCTTGTAGTAGAATCCCATGAAGGCTAGGACCATAATAAGCGCCGCGATAATGGCAAAAAAGCCTTTCCTTATTGAGTCAATGCCCAGTGAAGGGCCAATAGTTCGTTCTTCCAGGTATTTTATCTTTGCCGGCAGTGCTCCCGCCCTGAGGACGAGAGACAGGTCGTCAGCTTCTTCAATAGTGTATCGTCCGCGAATTATTCCGCTGCCTGTGGGGATGACATCCTCGATGGTTGGAGCGGATTGAACGATGTTGTCAAGCACTATGGCCAACGGTCTTCCGACATTGTCCTGCGTGGTCTTGTGGAATCTTTTGCCGCCGTCAGGACTGAGGGTAAAGAGGACAACGGGATTGTTATAGTCGTCTGATGACCTTCTCGCTATTCTCAAATCTTTTCCGGTGACTTCTGAGACACGATTAACAAGATAAAAGCGTCTTTCAGCTCTATTCGGATCTCCATCGAGGACCTCCATGTCGGCCGGGACTTCACCCCCGTGTTCCGCCAGAAGGGTTTCCATATCGTCAGCCGCTGCATTGACTAATTTCCATTCTAAAAGAGCCGTTTGCGAGATGATGTTTCTAACCCTCTCTGAATTCTCCACGCCAGGAAGTTCGACGATGATTTGGTCTCCATTGATGCCTCCCTGGCGTTGAATGGTGGGTTCAGTCAATCCCAGTTCATCGACTCTGTTCCAAATGGTTTCTTCAGACTGTCGGACGGCCATATCGCGAAGATCGAGGATGAGCCTCTGCTTCATGACGAGAGTGGCATTGGAGCCCGAAAATGAAATATCCCAGGCGTTTCCCACATACTCGTCAAATATGTTCCTGACTTCTCGTTCTTTTCCTGATTCAAACTGCTGAATTGTGAATCTTCCGATGCGGTTTTCATCTTTGGAAATAGCCTCATAAGTGATGAGGTCATTATTCATTTCTTCCTGAAGTCGAAGGATGACCTGATCTGTTTCCCGATTGAGGGCATCATCCGTCATGACCTGCAGGACAAGATGCACCCCCCCGCTCAAATCTAATCCCAGCTGAATTTTTTCTCCGGGTGGAATGGAGAGGTAAAGAGTGAGGGCGATAACAGCAAGAACGAGTATAACTTTCCAGCGTAAATTTTTTTTCATTTATTCAATCCGCCTCAATAACTCTCTATATATATGCGATAGATATAGAGATTATGTTTACCTTATTTTTCTTCTTTTTTGTCGCCCAGGATTACACCGATGGCATTTCTGGTGACGTCGATTTTGACATTTGCAGAGATTTTGAGCTCAATCCGGTCTTTTTTGGTTCCCATGACCGTCCCATATATCCCGCCTGTGGTGACGATCTTATCCCCAGGTTTGAGGGCCTCGACCATGTCCTGGTGTTTTTTCTGTTTCTTTCTCGATGGAAGAATGATCAGAACATAAAAAATCACAAAAACGAGAATGAACGGAACCAACATGCCGAGCATGTTTTGGGGACGTCCAGCAGGAGTGGCCGGCTGCATAAATGTTGTGAAGCTTGCTATTAGCATTATTTTACTTCCTTTTTCCCTACATTATTTAACAATGTTCTTTTTAAATCCGAGTACGATTTTGATTGAATAGCTTGCCTAATTTTTCGGAAGATGTCAAGATAAAAATGCAGATTGTGGATTGTATTCAATGTGGCCGAACTCATCTCGTTTCTCTCATAAAGATGGCGTAAATAGGCTCTAGAAAAGTTCAAACACGTGTAGCAGGAACAGTTCTTTTCAATGGGTGTTTCGTCGTTGGCATACTTCTGGTTCTTGATGATCAGCTTTCCGCTGCCGGTAAACAGTGTTCCGTTTCTTGCATTTCTTGTTGGGAGCACACAGTCAAAAAGGTCAATCCCTCTATCGACAGCTTTAAGGATGTCTTGAATATATCCGATTCCCATCAAATAGCGCGGCTTATCAATAGGAAGAAAAGAACAGGATTTTTCCACTGTTTCCATAAAATGAGTTTTGGGTTCCCCAATTCCTAAACCTCCCAAGGCATATCCGTCAAAGTCGATTTGGAGGAGATCTTCTATACTTTTTTTCCTTAAATCCCAGTGAACACTGCCCTGACAGATTCCCCAGAGCTGCTGATTGTGAGTGTTTTCGAGAAAATATTTTCTTGAGCGTTTCGCCCACCGCGTTGTCAATTCTACGGATTCCTTTATCCGATCTGGGGAGGAGGGATAAGGTGGAAAATTGTCCAACGGCATCAAAATGTCGGTTCCAAGATTTTGCTGGATTTCAATGACATCCTCAGGAGATACAAAAGATTTAGTCCCATCCAGATGAGAAGAAAACTCCACTCCATCTTCTCTAACTTTGACGAGATCCGTGAGGCTGTATATCTGGTAGCCTCCACTATCTGAAAGAATAGGCCTGTCCCACGATATAAATGTATGGATACCGCCCAGACGTTTAATCGTTTCGGTTCCGGGTCTGAGAAAAAGATGGTAGGCATTGACAAGGATGAGCTGGGCGCCTAAGGCCTCGACTTGACTGTGAGTGAGAGATTTGACGGAACCTTGACTGGCCACGGGAGCAAAAGCTGGCGTTTCAATAGATCCATGTTTTGTGTGGATAATCCCTGTCCGCGCGGATGAAGTGTTGTCCTGGGCTGTTATGCTGAAATATTTATCATTTTTGTTCATTTTGCAAATCGAAATTGTATGACGTCTCCATCCTGAATGATATAATCCTTTCCTTCCAGCCGAACGGCTGCCTGTTCTTTTGATGCTGAAAAGGAACCGTATCCGATAAGTTCATTCCAAGGTATCACCTCGGCCCTGATAAAACCCCTTTCAATATCGGAATGGATCTCCCCGGCTGCTAACACAGCAGATGTGTTCTTTTTTATTGTCCAGGCTTTGACTTCGGCTTTTCCTATAGTGAAAAAAGTGATTACCTGAAGGAGGTTATAAGAAGTTTTAAGAAATTTTTTTGTGCTGAGTTCGGCCAGTCCGTATTCCTTGAGGAAGGCTTCTTTTTCATCGCTGTCCAATTCCTCTATTTCTTTCTCAATGCTTCCGCAGAAAGCAAGCACAACAGTCCTTTTCTTGTTAGACGTAAGGATGGATTCTGGTCGATTTACGGCAGTTATGTTGTTTTCATCGACATTGATCATGTGGAAAAGGGGTTTTTGTGTCAACATTGCAAAGCCTCTGAGGAGTTTTTCTTCTGAAGAGGATAAATTAGTTTCGCGGACCGCCTTGCCCTCCTCAAGCTGAGCATGGAGCTGCTGAAGGAGTTCGAACTCTTTTTCTCCATCTGGATTTTTTGACCTTTTTAGCTCTTTTTCCAGAGAATGGAGACGCGATTCAATAGACATAAGATCCGCCAGAAGCAGTTCTTCTTCCATGGCTAAAATGTCTCTCTTTGCATCGACACTTCCTCTGGGATGGGGTATTTGAGGATCACTGAAACCACGTATGACATGAGTGAGGCCATCCGCTTTCCTTAGATAACTGAGATAGGCTTCATTTTTTACTTCCCCGAAAGAGGTGCCGGCCAGGTCGACGTAGTCGATAGCTGCCGGTTTTTTCTCCTTGTCCTTGTAAAGCTCCCCGATTTGATCAAGACGGCTATCGGGAATCAAACAGGTCCTTAAATTCGTTTCTTTTTTTTGTGTGCCGTAGGCATGGACTTCAATATTCGCCCCTGTCAAAAGGTTAAAAAGAGTGGTTTTTCCGGATTTTGGATATCCAAACAGAGTGAAATTCATCCCCATAGCATAATTCCCCAATCATAAAACGTCAATCAGGAAACCAAGACCGGATGAATCCCTCTTTCTGTAATTTTTTAAGTTCTGTAAAGTGATGAGAAACCACGTTGCGCTTTCCCCAGGAGTCGCCGGCGCATCCTGCTCCATCTTCGTCGAAGACCCAACCCACCGCACCACCATGCTCCTCAGATGGACATGGATGCCGCCGGGCCTTTCTCTCTCTTGACCTTTAGTTAGTCGGATGGACGTCGTATCTCTGTCACCATGCACATTCGTATGTGATGGGGGCAGAATACGTAAGGGTTCCTGTCCGGCTTAAAATAAATTAGAGGAACCATGCCCGCTCGTCCTCCAAACGGATTTCTACATCATGCCTTGCCAGTTCCCAGAACTCTGCAAAAATCACAGAAAGAGCGATGTACATTGGAAGTACAATCCTGTTGATGAAAAAGTCGATTTCGGCTATAGTAGATGCTTCATTCGAGAATTGAGATGCTAAAAGAAAAAAAGAAGCGCGAAAAAAGTGTATTCCGAGAATATTTTGAACTCATCGCTGAAACAGCTATATTTGTTTTTTTTGTGATGACCTTCATTGTTCAGGCCTTCCAGATACCAACGGGATCGATGGAGACGACTCTATTGGTCGGCGATTTCTTGCTGGTGAATAAGATGGCCTATGCCCAACCCAAATATGGATTTGAGAAGCTCTTTCTCCCTCGAAGAGAGATCAAAAGGGGAGATGTCATAGTCTTTAAATATCCAAAAGAACTGGATAAGGATTTTGTCAAACGGGCGATTGCTTTAGAAGGGGAAAAGATCGAGATCAAGGACAAGCAGGTCTTTATAAACGACGAACCTATTACAGAGGACTACAAAGTTCATAACGACGAGCGGATTTATACACGAAGTGAGTATTATAGATATGATGATCTCATCAGAGATAACTTCGGCCCTCAAATTGTTCCTCCGGGTCATGTCTTTGCTATGGGAGACAATCGGGACAACAGCAGTGACAGCCGCTTCTGGGGTTTTTTGCCTCTTAATAATATAAAAGGTAGGCCCTGGATCATTTATTTTTCCTACCGGGCTGAAAGCGGTGCTTACCTAAAAACAAGCTTAAAAGAAAGACTGAAAAAATTTGTGAACTTCATCCCGAAAGCAAGGTGGAAAAGGATCTTCAGGATAATTAAGTAAATTTCACAAAGAACGCTATTTTTTTGCGGAGGGGGGGGTAATATCATAGTCTTCATAGGACGAAATATAGAGAACCGGATTTTTATACTCGTTTAAAAAAATCGAGCTTTTAACAATCCCATCCATATCCTTTCCCACTGGAAGACCTAAATAATTGAGTAAGGTCGGAACGATATCGATCAGCTTTATTCCAGAGATATTTTTTCCATTGTTGATCTCTTGTCCGTAGAAAAAAATCACACCTTCTGGGGCTCTTTCATGATAAGCGGAGATTTCAGCATTGCCCAACATCCATTCGACAAACCTTTTCCACAGTGGGAGTGGTTCGACCCCGTGAGGTGAGTAGACGACAAGAAGTTCTTCACCCATTTTCAGGGAAGCTAAATATTTACTGATAATCTGGTCGTAAAATTGGTAGTAACGTTCGATGACAGTGCTGTATTTATTGATTTCATCCTGGTTCAGAATGCCAAAAAGTTCGGGAAAACTGTATTTATAAAAATAAGATTCAGCTATGTTCAGGCCGTCGAGAAAAAAATAGAGCATTTGAGGTTCTTTCTGGTTTTTCAACTCAAAAACAGCCTCTTCAAATTCCACATCTGCATAGAACGCATTTTTGACAAGTTGGAAGATTTCATCAGTTTCGAATTTGAGATCTTCAAACAAATAGTTAAATGTGGTTTCTGCTTTTTGATTAGACTCTTCGATTTCAAGATTGAACGGCCAATCTTTTTTCACGTATGTTGTCTCATTATCTTCGAAGATCTTCCAAATATCCTTGGTGTGGATTTCTGGAATATTCGGCGCAGAGCGGAGAATTGGAGTCCTGAGAAATTGCCTGAAGAAAAGAAATCGTGGCACAACTTCCAATTGATTTTTAAGGCCCAGAAAATTATAGGCGAATGGCGAAAGCTGACGATGCTTAGAGGGGAATTTTCCTGTATTAAAGGAATTGTTCAGCATGAGAGGCTCATTTGGAGAAAAGCTTTCCAGCCGGCCCCAGCTTCCCTGGTCCATAAGGACTTGAAAATTTCGAAGTTTTCCTTCGTTGATGAGAGGAATTAGAAAGTCGAAACTCAGTCCTTCAAGGCCAATGATGGTGATTTTTTTTTCGATTTTTGTGGCTTCAAGATTGGCAAATGTTACTTTCTTCTGGGGCTGCGGAAAATTTGTTCTCTGGAAAATGGTCAGAATCATCGTTGCTGCAAAAAGAAGAGGAAAGAGCCAAAGAATTATTTTTTTCTTTGAACTGTGAAAGGTATAAAGAATAATGGTCGCTAGGATGGCAAACAGGATTAAATAAATGGGTTGGGTGTCGAGGTAATATAAAGTCTTTAAATCGAAAAATGATATGAAATAATCGCGGTTGGCTTTAAAAATGACCAGATAGACAAGAATAAGCGAGGAAAAACTGACGATAAGGAATGAGGGAGAGATGAAGGTGACACGTCTTCTTTTTCCAGCAAAAAATTGATAGATATAGTAGATCAGGACACAAAGTAATGTGATGAAGAGTCCGTATGTCATAAAAAGGAATAGTGTCAGCTGCAAATAAACTAAGATCTGGAAGGTCAGGTTTATGTTGAGATTTAGGATGAGGAGGGCGAGTAGACTGCTGAAAAACAATCCACTTATGAGTGAATTTGTGAGAACTTTCAGAAACTTCATAACTAACCTGAACTATTCATAAATTTGGCCAACACTGACATATATTTTCATTATAATCAACCTATTACTCAATTCATCTTGCAGCATTGGGATTGTAACATTTTCCAAAACTTTTTCTAAGAATAAGTCGGCCAAATTTACCTTCCAGGCGAGCCGATCTCACCGCATCGGCTTCGTTGTAGCCTGTTCGCGGTACCTTAGTACAGCTTCACAGGCCACTGCCTTGCCGCTACAACAACCTCGACTCGTGAATAATCCTGGCTAAAAATTATCATGATTTCCCAGAGTCGTCAATAAAATGGAAAAAAATATGAAACAGTTGAATCAAAAGAAGATATAAAATAAGATGATTTAAATGGATAATCCAATTATTGCTCTTATGACTGACTTTGGAGAAGCAGACTTTTTTGTGCCTTCTTTGAAGGGTGTTATTGCCAGTATCAATCCAAAAGCAAATGTTTTGGATGTCTCTCACAGTATTCCTTCATTTGATGTGCTTGCAGGGAGTTTTGTCCTTTTTGCTTCCTATAGGTTCTTTCCAAAAAATACCATTTTTGTTGCGGTCGTCGATCCGGGTGTTGGTTCAGCCAGAAAGATCTTACTTGTGGAGACAAAAAAATATTATTTTATCGCTCCTGATAACGGTATTCTCAGCCTAGTGTTGGAAGAGGAAGACGTTTATCTCGCAAGAGAAATCTCTAATCCTAAGTATTTTCTCCAAGAGACGGGAGTGACTTTTGAGGGGCGGGACAAAATGGTGCCTGTATCGGCATGGTTGTCCCTAGGGCTATCCCCAGAGGAATTTGGTCCACAAGTTAGCGGCGTCCAGAAGAAAAAAACGAATAGAGCAAATTTGACTGCTGGTGAAATTCATGGGGCTGTTCTCTATAAAGATAAATTTGGAAATTTGATCACAAACATACCTTTTTCGCTGTTCGATCCTTTTGTGAGGAAACATGGACAAAAGACTATTCGTATGATTGTTGGAGATAATATTTTGGCGTATGGAGATTTTTATTCAGCTGTCCCCAAAGGTGAGCCAGTATTTCTCTCTGGGAGTTTGGGATTGATAGAGATTGCCGTGCGCGAGGGTTCGGCTTTTACTCTATTAAAGGCGAAACCTGGAGACAGCGTAAAAATCATACGCCTAAATAACCTATAAAGTTATGGAGTATTTAATAGGAACGATTGAAAATGTCGTCTATTACAGTCCTGAAACCGGCTATACAGTCTGTAAATTTGCCGGTGAAGATGGCCTTATTTTTACTATTGTCGGGACATTTCCCCCTCTGTCACCGGGCGAAACGATAAAGGTCAAGGGAAAGTGGGTCATCAGCCCGAAATTTGGCAAGCAGTTCAGTGTAGATAACTATATTCCTCTGCTGCCCTCTTCTGTAAAAGGGATAGAAAAATTCCTGTCCTCCGGGCTCATCAAAGGAATAGGCCCTGTTCTTGCAAAAAGAATCGTCAGCCGATTTGGCACAGAGACAATCGAAATCCTTTCAAACAGTATCCATAAGCTTAAACAAGTCGATGGCGTGGGAGCGGTCAAATTCAATGAGATCAAAAAGTCCTGGAGCATGAATGAGGATATTCGTGAGCTGATAATTTTTCTTCAAGAACACAATATAACCACAGGTCTGGCCACAAAAATTTACCGGCAGTATGGAAAAAATTCTTACCATATCCTTAAAACGAATCCCTACCAGGCCTGCCATGATATCTGGGGTATAGGATTTAAAACAGCTGACCAGATCGCTCTCAATTTGGGGATGAGTCCCCTATCTCCGGAACGGATAAAGGCCTTTATTCTGTATGCTCTCGAAAAGGATAATGAACAGGGACATGTGTTCTCCTTTCAAAAGGATCTTATTAAAACATGCCAAAAGGAACTCGATGCTGGAGAGGAAAAAATACTGGAAGCTCTTAAGGAATTGAAGTCACAAAAACTAGTAAAATCAGAACATGCAGGATCAGATGAAACCATTTTTCTGCCTTTTTATTATATTGCTCAGGAGGATGTGGTTAAAGACATCTACAACTTGGCTCATTTCCCTTTTCCGCAGCCGGAATTTGATGTTGAAAAAGAGATTTCTAACACTGAACAAGCTCTTCAGATCCGCTTCTCTCCCCTCCAGAGATTGGCCATAAAAGAGAGTGTCTATAAGAAAATATTAGTGATTACAGGGGGACCCGGGACTGGAAAAACCACCATTATCAAGGCTGTCCTTGATCTTTTTAATAAGGAGGGACGGAGTGTCCTTCTTGCAGCACCGACCGGCCGGGCTGCAAAGCGGTTGTCAGAAGCCACCCGCAGCAATGCAAGGACTATTCACCGCACGCTTGAGTTCACTCCCAAACTCGGCACTTTCCGTCGGAATGAGAATAATCCGCTTCAAGGGGATGCTCTGATTATCGATGAGTTTTCCATGGTCGATCTGCCGCTGATGTATCATCTACTGAAAGCTGTACCCCGGGAAATGCATCTTATCCTTGTAGGAGATAAAGATCAGCTGCCTTCGGTGGGGCCGGGGAATCTCCTTCGTGATTTAATAGAATCCAAGACGGTTGAGGTAGTGCGGCTCGATGAGATTTTTCGGCAGGAAAAAGAAAGTTTGATTGTTTTTAATGCCCATCGTGTGAATCGTGGGGAGAAACTTGTGTATCCTGAAAAAGGGGATACAGAATCGGATTTTTATTTCATCCACAAGGAAGATGACCAAAAGGCGTTCCAAGCGATCATCAATCTATGTTCCAACCGCATCCCAAAAAAGTTCGATTTAAATCCTCTTTCACCGGAAATCCAGGTGATCAGTCCGATGTACCGGGGTGTGGTTGGGGTGGAAAACTTAAACAATGAACTTCAGAAGCGGCTTAATCCCGATCAGATTGGACTAAAATTGGGCAGCCGAGAAATACGGGTATATGACAAGGTCATGCAGATTAAAAATAACTATGACAAGGATGTTTTTAATGGGGATATCGGGATGGTCGTAGATGTGGATAAACGGAATTTCAAAATAGTTATCAATTATGATGGGCGAGATGTCCTTTATCAGCGGGAAGAATTGAATGAGATTGTTCTGGCTTATGCCGTTTCCGTGCACAAGTCACAGGGGAGTGAGTACAGTGCAGTGGTCATGCCGCTGATGACACAACATTTCATCATGCTGCAGAGAAATCTGTTCTATACCGCTCTCACTCGGGCCAGGCGTCTCAGCTGTATTGTCGGATCTTACAAGGCTTTATACATCGCTATAAGAAATGACAAACCCATTAAGCGAAACTGTCTAGTCAAAGAGAAGCTCATCGCGCTAACTGCTAAGGGAAATCAAGAGAAATCAACACAGTTGGATTGAAAAAAAAACTCGAAACTGATAGACTTCTTTCTTCAACTGTACCCCTGTAGCTCAGTATGGATAGAGCAACGGATTCCTAATCCGTGTGTCGCCAGTTCGAGTCTGGCCAGGGGTGCCATTCTTCCGGGGGAGAAACTCCCATTTTCAAATAGTCGCCCCTCTTTTTATTTTAAGTTGTTTATAAAAGGTATAGAGGCCATAAGAGGCAAAAATGAGGACGAATGGCTCTATGAAAAGCCTGTGTCTGGGCAGCACAAAGGCAATCATCTCAATGGCCGTATAAAAAATTAAGTAGAGATACAGGAGTGAAGCTTTGATTTTTCTTTTTACTGCTCGGACAACACCAACGATAGCAAGAAA
>CAZWHQ010000076.1:0-12406 GCA_964633715.1 uncultured Eubacteriales bacterium | reverse complement strand
TTAGAAGGATTGAGAAAATCCTAATTAGGATATTCCGTTATTTTTTGATATCCAAGATTTACTTTTAATTGCTATGTACCGTATTTCTTTTAAGTGCTAATAATGATTCTCCCAAAAAAACACTATTCGGCATCACAGCTTTAAATAAGTAATGTGTTCAAATAGTTTTTTTTATCAGACGAGAATCTTAGCCATAGGCAAAATAAATCTCTTATCAAGTTAAGCCTAGAATCCAAATTTAATTCCCATTCTCAGACTGAATCCATTAAGACGAATATTAAATGGCGATGGATTATTCATCATCTGTTCTGGATCTTCATAATAATCATGAAAATGATATTCACCTTCATCATGGTGGAAATGCCAGGCCCCTTCCTCATGCTCATTATCATTCATACCTTCTTTAAATCCAGGATGAAGTTCGCTTGAAAAGCCGTTTAGATTAACAAATCGATAAACACCTTGAGCCAAGGCAGTAATCCGACTAGTGATTTTATACTCCACACCTAAGCCCGCGTGTGGCCCGAATGCACTATTTTTTTGTTTGGTGATATCATTAAAAGAACCCCAATAATAGCCAACTCCACCGTTCATGAAAATATTAAGCCGAGAATTGACAGGAAGAGAATAATACAGACCTGCTGTTAATGGAATAACAGAAAAGTCGTGTTTATGTCCTAAAAATCCACCGGACATCTCCGACATAGTATCTACCATCATTCCACCGTCCATACCTCTTCTTTGCATTGAATTAATATTTCCTTCCATATGGTCATCATCCGAATTACTTAAATATCCAATCCCAAGTCCAAAATAGATTTTTGATGAAAAAACAAATTGAATTTCGGCTTTAACTTCAATTAAATTTGCTCGACTTTCAGAATAACCATATCCACCACCCAATAAAAAATTCCATTGGTTCATACTATTCATATCCCCCGAATTTTCTTCTGCGTAGATCAATCCTGCTCCCATAAAGAATATGATAGTCACAAGAACACAACTCCAAAAACTGGTTTTAAAATTAATCATCAATAGCTCCTCATATCAGTATCTCAACTTGAATTTCGTTTTGTTGTTATCAAACCTACTTAATTACTCCACAGCTAAGCATGGATTTTCCATAAAAAGGATTTGTAATATCACCTTTTTTCTGTACCCAATGAGATTTGACCATTGGACAGTACACTTTCATTAATCCATCTGGAAGTTCAAGTTTTGCATAGAACTCAGAGAGAGGCTTGAACGCCTCACGAATGGACTTGAGATCTGTCGAATCTGATGCAGTTTCAGTTAATTTCTTTAATTCTCCATCACTAATTTCCGCAAGATCTTCGATCGCATTTTTTGCCTTCTCGAAGTTATCATCAGCTAACGCTTCTTGAGCAAGAATATAATGCTTAAAGATATCTTGCTTCTCTTTTGTAACGTCCTGACTTGCATACAATCCAAAACTGATTCCGAGAACAAGTACGATAAATATTGTTTTTTTCATAGTGAACTCCTTGTCATTTAAAATAATATTACCATACCCCCCTATAGTTTGTCAAGCCCTCTAAGTTCTTTTCTGTTTTTTTTTCATAATATCACTAGAGAAATTGATAAATCTTATGTTCATGGATAGTCCAGGTTGACATATAATTTTGATTATACTTCAATTATAAAGGTTTACAATTTACCAACTAGAAATTTCATTATCATCAGATGCAAATTGAATCTATTTTTAAGCATCAGTATTATTGGACACTCCTTAGTTAGGATAGCAACACATGAGTATTTCTTTCAAACTGAGAATCCTTAATATGACTGTCATAAATGAAGAGCTTGTGAAAATTTGGATAAGTGAGACACACCACCGATAAGCATGATTGTGAAATGAAAGCAATTAAATTTATACAATCACTCAATAAAATGAGCCGAAGATCCTTCTTAAAGACCACAATTCTTACAACTTCTGCAGCTTTACTAAGTTCTTGCGGATCTCAAGAGGATTTAAAGAAGTTTCTACAACGTAATTTTCGATCCTTATCCAAAGATAAAATCACCGAAATTATTACTCGTCTTGAGAATCAATACACGCTGAAATATGGAAAAGATTTTTCGGTCTCAGATAAGCCACCTCTTCCAGAGACTTTTTTCGGGTATGCTCTCGACATTTCTCGATGTATTGGTTGCCGAAGATGTGTCTATCGACTATGATTGGTGTATAGGCTGCCGCAGCTGTATGGCAGCTTGTCCATACGGAGCTCGCCATTTTAACTGGGGAAAAGTCCAACTTCCAGCAGAAGAGGCCAATCCAAACACACATATTCTTGGTAATAGGCCTCGTGTAAAAGGCGTGGTCGAGAAGTTGCACTTTGTGTATTCAAAGAGTTAGAGAAGGGAAATACCCAATGTGTGTAGAAGTTTGTCCAGTTGGTACTCGAAAATTCGGGAACCTCTTAGATCCAGCTAGCGAAATCCGATACATCCTTGAACACAAACGCGTACATATTCTCAAAGAAGAGCTCAACACTCAGCCGAATTTTTATTACTTTTATGGAACGTGATATTTTATAGGATAACAATATCTTTGATGGATTTTAAATCAACCATGTCTAAAAAGTGCATATATATCTTATCTCTCCCTCATCTACAAGACTGAGGATATGCAAAACAGAGCTTTCTTTGTATTTTCCTTGACCTCTGATTGAGCAAGAATCTGGATGGGAGTTGACGAAAAGAAGAAATAATGAGACAATCCTTATAATGTTTATAGTTATTATAGTGTATGGGGCTGATTTTCTTGCGTTAGCCCATTACATTTAACAGGAGATTTCTCAATGAAGAAAATATCTTTATTTATTTTGACATTCGCATTTTTTGGAGTTCTAGCCTTAGTTAGTGATCCTCTAACATTGAAAGGCGTTATCATTGACAACCAGTGTGTCGGACATGCCGGAGACAATATTTCCGAGTTCGTGAAAACTCACACCAAAGAGTGTGCCCTTATGCCATCTTGTGTGGCCAGCGGATACTCTATCTTCGCTGATGGCAAACTCCACAAATTCAACAAGGAAAGTAATAAAAAAATTGAAGAATTTCTGAAGAAAGAGACCAATAAACTGGAAGTTGTTGTGACTGTCGAGAAAGCGGGAGATGTACTTAACCTGATAACAATCGCGAATCAGGAATAGGCTATTCTGATCAAAAAAGATAATATCCAGAGTGTATTAATCTGGAACTAACTTTTCTTCTTAATAGTTAAAGAATTTTTACAATATAGAAAAAACCCAAAGCTCACAAATTACAGAAAATGTAATGAAAATGATCATTAATATCCAATTACCTAGGGGAATTCAGACTATCTAACCTGATAATTACGCATCATACCCATATCTTCATGCTCAAGGTTATGGCAATGATAAAGAAACAATCCTTTGTAATCTGAAAACTTTATCAATAATTTAACCCGTTCTCCAGGCATGACAAGGACCGTATCTTTCCATCCTACATCCACATAGCCATTATGTAAGACACCTTGCCGCTCAATAACCTGAAATTGGGGGCCATGGAGATGCATAGGATGAGGCATCCGCATCATGCCCATCATTCCCCTCGAATCACCATCATTAATAAACTCCCATACCTCAAGAGTATTTAATTGAACAATTTCATCTTTTGCGACCTTTTCCATCTGGAAGGTTCGACCATTGATTGTCCAATTCATGCGCTGCATAGCAAGACGGAAATTTTTTGGATTCCCATAATTAACCGCGTCTTCTTGTAGATATCGTTCATGCTTGATAAGACTTTCAGGTAAGATAAGATTTTCAACTTCAGAATGCTCCACTTTGATCCGTAAGATGGTAAATTTAGCCCCATTGGGTAGTGATTCACCTACCATTGGTTGACTTCCCATCATCCCCCGACCCATCATTCCTTCATCAAAAGGTAGGCTGACTAGATTTATCTCTGATCCTACAGAGTGCGCACTAAAATCTGCCCATAGCTCTATTCTCTCTCCAGGGCCCAGCATCACATATTGACAATTAACTGGCCTCTCAAGCAATCCCCCATCCGTTCCAATCACAATAAGGGGTTCTCCATTTTCCCATGCTAGTTTATAGATACGCGAATTAGATCCATTTAATATACGGAGTCGATATACTCTAGTAGAAACTGGAAGTTCAAAATCCGGTCTGCCATTGACCAATATACGGTTCCCTAAGAATCCTTCCATCTCATTCATCCTGCCCATCATACTTCGTTGTAGGTATTCGAATTGATTATTTCTATCAAATGTACGATCCTGGATTACAATTGGAACATCAAATTTCCCTTGAGGCAGTCCAATATTGTCCTCATCATCATCAGAAACAAGAAAAAGACCTGCTAGCCCCTTGTTCACCTGTGGGCCTGTTCTGCCATGTGGGTGGGGATGATACCAATAAGTGCTAGCACGGTTCTTTACTTCAAATTCGTAAGTATATGTATCACCTTGCTTGATCACATCACATGGATGTCCATCCATCCTTGAGGGAACATGAAGGCCATGCCAATGAATGATTGATTCCTCCTGAATATTATTGTTGAAATGTATCCTCACTTTCTGTCCCTTACGAGCTCGGATAGTCGGACCTAAATAACTTCCTTCAAGGTTCTGAAGACATGATGGATCTCCAGAAATAAATTCTCCTTCATACTTCCAAACTCTTGTGGGATTTCCAACCAAAATAGGAATTTCAACCTGATTAGCATTTAAAGCGATCTCAATATCAGGAGAAAAAGCCTGAATTCCATTTTCCGAATCGTGGATTATTTGACCATCTATAAGAGAGCCAGGATTTTTACAAGCCATTAGTGAACCCAGGCCCCCGGTCAGAATCGAAGCTGTTCCCAATCCAGAAAGGTATAAGAATTTTCGTCTATTGAGTTTGTTTTTTTCTATCAAAGATTATCTCCTCATCACTTAATATGCCCATGCTCAAGATTTAACAACGAGTCACGATCGTCGAACTGATTATTCCATGATTGGTCTATTGAAAAAATTACCGAAAATTGAATCTGGCTACTACTTTTACTAAAAATATTTGCTAAATCTCCCCTAAACCACTCTTGCCGAAATTGAATTCCTACATCAAAATTTTCTCCCAAGCGGTAGAAAGCATTTGCAATTAGTGCTAATTGACTGGTTCCGTTGATAAGATCCGGAAAGGTTTTGTATCCAAAAGATGCTGAAATTTGGGCAGTTGGCCGTTCGATTTTTCGATAAAGATACCGAACAGAAGTGAAAGTTGCCAACGATTCTGCCCTAGCCATATCAGCATACGATCCTATTTCTGCAATTTCCTTAAAACCAATGTTGTAGATAGCTTGGTGTTTCACATCCCAAAAATGGACAGGATCAGGATGAAGGTTTAAGATGGCAGAAAAAATGACATTTTTCAGCGCTCTATCAAATAAACTCGTAAATCCTTCACGATCTGTGATGAAATTATTAAAACTGATGCCAAGCTGATTTAATACTTTTCTGTTCCATCTCTGGGATTCAGGCACAATATATTCAAACGATAAACCTAATGAATTAAGGCTGAATTCAGTTTCAGAAACCTCTGGCAGTTCTGGTGATTTTGTAAAATGCTCTCCATGTACTTTCAACCAGAACCTCTGCTTGAATATATGTGTCAGTTCTAATACATTCCCAAATTGACTCTCTTCCGTGTTTATGCCAGAGGAAAATGGATTCAGCACATCAGTATAATATAGGGCGTCATCATCACGCAAAGTAGGGAATTCGATGAGTCCGCTTTTTACACGGGATCGTCCAATTTTCAATATGTTCGATTTATCCTCAATCTGCAGGAAAACCTGATGAAAATAGATTTGGCCAAGATCAGAATCCGCATCTGGAAATTGGAATCCCAGTACGAACTTGCCGCGAAATTGGTTATAAAGCTTTTGCCTAAATCCAATCAGGAAACTCGTATCAGAGAAATCACTGACAGCAGATGATTTTTCCAGTGATATCTTATTTAAATTTAAAGACATAACACCTCTAGCTCCCATTAATATCTCAGGGCTAACCTGAGCGGTAGATTCATTTGAGCCAACAATAAAGAGAAATAGAGGGACAATGAATAACGCTTTCTTTTTTAACATTATTTTCCTCCCGTTCACTCATCTAGTGCAATCTTGGGCAACATGTTCATCTTCATGCCCTTCATTTTCATATTTTTCATTGGGCCTACCATCCGCTCCTCCATGGGTAAATCTTCATACACAAGAGCTAATAAATTTCCCCCAGGATAGAGTCCATTATTCGTCACTCTACGTGTATCATGGTCATGAAATGTCCAGATTCCCCGGTTTTTACCCTCTATTATGATATCAAGTGTTTTTCCTGGACTTAAACGTAATGTATTCATCTGTCTTGGCAGTGGGATAGGAAGCCCATCATCACAGACCAACCAAAAATCATGTCCATGAAGATGGAGATAGTGTTCTTCATTTCCGGCATTGATCAATCTAACCCGAATTTTTTCTCCTTCTTTTATAAAAAGATTGGGAGTATAAGGGTAGGATTTACCATTGACAGTAAACCAATTAGCTTCTGGCAGTTCTGAAGGAGCCCTGCGATTAACAACATACGGCGGTTGATAACCATTCCGGACGGCCTCTTCGAATTCTCCAAGGCTATCAAAAAGAGCAAACCTTTCCTTATCAAACCTTCCATTCTTCATGAGATACACCCTTTCTTTCATCCGCTCGAGCATCGCATTCAATTCATGTCGCATGAAGTTAACATCATGAGCAGAGTAAATCAGAGTATACTCACGGTTATAAGGGAATTTCTTCTTAATTGGATCGTCTTTATCCTCCATGATGATACTACCAAACATCCCAGCTTGCATGTGAAGTACTGTCCCCCAGTGACAGTGATAAAAATGTGTTCCATAGGGTTCGGCGGTAAACTCATAAATAAATTCCTGGCCAGGCATTACAGGCATTTGAGTGACATAAGGTACGCCATCCATCCGCCAGGGAACATGCATTCCATGCCAGTGAATAGTATGGTTCAGCTCTGTCTTGTTTTTAAAAACAACCCTCACCTTATCTCCTCTATTCACTCTGAGTTCAGGACCAGGAATCTGATCGTTAAATGCTAACATGTGCACTTTTACCCCTGGGACTATCTCGTGCTGGTAAATGTCGATATAAAGATTAAACTCTTTTACATCCCCATCAATTTTTGGGGATAACTGTCCAGGGAATCTTCCTTTATTTTCCTTCATTGTTGATTCAGACAAAAGATTTAAAGGAAGTAGAGTTGACGCTGATAGTGCTGCGCTCGTCATTAGAAAATTTCTTCTTTTCATATCACCCTCCTCTCACATTTCAATCTTTAAGAATGGTCATGGTGTTCATGTATATGATTATCCTTGGACTCTTCCTTCGATGAGATTTCGATCCCTTTCGGCTCGAATTTTCTCAAAGTTTGGCTATTGATAGCTACGATAACCGTGCTAAAAGACATGAGTAGCGCCCCTATTGCAGGATTTATAACAATACCAAGCTTATATAAAACACCTGCAGCCAAAGGTATAGCAACTATATTATATCCCGCTGCCCACCACAGGTTCTGCACCATTTTTTTATAGGTTTTTTTTGAAAAATCCACGACTCTGGTCACTTCAATCGGATCGTTTTTAACCAAAATTAAATCTGCACTTTCAATTGCTACATCAGTCCCTGCACCAATTGCTATTCCAACATCCGCCGTTACTAAAGCTGGCGCATCGTTGATTCCATCTCCTACCATAGCAACTTTGTATCCCTGTTCTTTTAAGACTTTGACCTTTTCTGCTTTCTCATCAGGTAAAACATGAGCAAAGAAATTATCAATTTCTAGCTCTTTTGCAACCCCAGCAGCAACTTCTTCTGCATCACCGGTAAGCATAAAAACTTTAATCCCTAGCTCATTGAGTTTCCGGACAGTTTCTTTTGATTCTTTTCTGATTTTATCGGCAAGCGCAAATGCACCCAAGAGTTTTTGGTCTTCAAAAGTATAAACAACGGTTTTCCCTTGTGCCTGGAGATCTTTTATCCTCTGATCATTAAATTCAATCTCCATCTCTTTTAACAGATTAGGCCCTCCCACAAAAATTTTTCTATTCTCAATTCTACCCCAGGCACCTTTCCCAGGAAGTGCCTTAAAATCATCTATTTGTGGAATATGGATGTTTTTCTCTTTGGTATATTCAACTATTGCATGTGCAATAATGTGTTCGGAATTGATTTCGATGCTTGCCGTGAGTTTTAATAAATCTTCCTTGGAAATATTCGATACAACATCGGTTACTCCGAATTTTCCCTCTGTTAGAGTACCTGTCTTATCAAATACCACAGCATTGATATCCTTGATGTTTTCGAATGCTTTCCGATCTCTGATGAGCGTACCACTTTTGGCCGTTATCGATGTGGATAGTGCAACCACCAGAGGAATGGCTAATCCCAAAGCATGGGGACAAGCGATAACAAGAACAGTGACCGATCTTTCGAGTGCAAACTCAGGTTTCCCAAGTATAAACCAAACAATATACGTAATAATTCCTACTCCTAAGGCAACATAAAAAAGTATGGCAGCTGCTCTATTCGCTAGATCTTGAGTTTTAGATTTACTCTCCTGTGCTTGTTGGACGAGCTTGATGACCTGCGCCAAATATGTTTCTTCTCCTGTTTTTTCAATAGTAACTTTTAAAATGCCTTCACCATTTATAGAACCTCCAATAACGCCATTTTCAACCATCTTATGTACGGGCTTAGATTCCCCTGTAAGTAGGGCCTCATTCACAAAAGATTCACCTTCTTTTATCTTGCCATCCGAAGGGATCTTCTCTCCTGGACGTATAAGAACGGTGTCACCAGGTTTCACCTCTGAAACGGGGACATCAACGATCTCTCCATTCCTGTAAAGGTGGGCTGTTGTCGGCATTATCTTTACAAGCTCTTCCAACGCCCTAGAAGCACCAAGAACACTTTTCGCTTCTATCCAATGACCGAGGAGCATTACATCAATCAACGTAGCGAGTTCCCAGAAGAAATCTTTTCCAGCAATAAAAAAAACTGTACCGCTGGAATAGAAAAAGGCAACAGATATTGCAGCACTGATCAATGTCATCATTCCCGGCTGGCGGTTTTTCAATTCTCTTAAACCACCTTTTAGGAATGGCCAGCCACCATAGAAATAAACAATGGAAGACAACAGAAAAAGAATCCATTTCTGATATGGAATTTCTATCCTGAATCCAAACCACATCTGAATCATTTCCGAGAGGAGTAGTATGGGAATTGTTAATAATAGAGAGATCCAAAATCTTTTCTTGAATTCTCCAATATGATGAGCGTGATGATGAGTTGAAGAATTATGCCCATGAAGTTGCTCAGAGTTATGTGGATCTAAATGTTTCATTAGTTCTTTCCTCATAATAAATTGTTTTAGGTGAACTCCCTTTAATGATTGTATTATTTATAATACTCGGATGATTACTTTTTATCTACACTGAAGAGGGAGATGAGGGCCAAAACTATTAAAAGCTCTGGCCCCGTTAATTCTAATTATTTCTCGATTTTTTCTTTCTTCTTCTCTTCAATTTTTTGGGACACATGCTGCATGTTCCCCATGGCACCATGCATATTCTCCATCATCTTCATCATGTGCTCCTTCATCTGCTCCATATTATTTTTCATCTCTTGGTTTTTCATCATTTCTTCGTCCATCATCATCGAGTTCATACTCTCCATCATGTCTTTCATCTGTTTTGACATATTCTGCATACCCATCATCATATTTTTCATGTTCATCATACCCATTGCATCAGGATGTTCCTTCATCAATATTTTAGTCATGTTGTTCGACATGTGATGACACTGTTCCATCATTTTGTCCAAATGTCCCATCATATTTTCATGTTCTTTTTTCTGCTCCTGTGCTTTTCCATGGTCATGTTCTTGTGAATAAATAACAGCTCCAAAAGCAACTACTAATACAATTACGAGAAACAATATTCCTACTGTTCGTCTTTCCATCTTCACTAAAATCACCTCCTTTTAAATTGGATTTAGTTAATCCATCAATTTTAGATAGATCAATTTACTTTGTTGTAAATAAATGCAACCAATAAACCACTAAAAAAACAAAAAGCTGATGCTTCCAATATTCCAACTATAATCCCTATAAAACTCAAGGAATAGCCAATATGGAAAGCTTCCATCATTTCTACTGCTGAACCAAATAGGTCAAAAAGTCCCACGATTGAGAGTAACAGCATTGAGATTGCTCCATAAACTGCAAAACTTATTCCTAAGGCTTTTGCATTAAGTTTTCCTGATTTCATTTTTTCCTCCATTTTTAAAAATAACAAGATTATCTCCATCCAACTCCACCTCTGATTGTTTGAGAGGAGAGGGAGGAGGCCCGGAAATATTCACACCATTTTCATCAAACCAACCTTCATGGCAAGCACAATAAAACATTCGTTTCTCCTGTAAATAGGTCACATTGCAGTCAAGATGAGTGCATACTCCGATAAAAGCATGATAATTACTCTTTTTTTTAACTAATATTCCTGGCTTCTTTCCCCAAATAAACCCTCGCGCGGTATATGTTTCCATATCACTATAATCAGCATATTCTAATATGACCTGATCTGGTTCTCTTTCAGGGGGAAAAAGAGATTTTAAAATTGGATACACAAATGAGGTAAAAAATGCGAGGAATCCTCCGACAAGCAAAGAGTTGAGGAATTTTCTTCTTGAGAAAAGCGAATACTTAAGTTTCATTTAACTCCTCTTTTCACTTTGAAGCACGACTTGCTTTTTTAAGTTACTCCTATCAAGTTCCCTTAGCAGAAAGAAATTCAATATTGTTCGAATTCCTACAATTGCAGCAAGTTGACCAAGTTCATCCCAAGATGGGGAAATTGCAGTTTTAAGGATGTCTGCTCCAATCAAGAATTCAAGACCGAGAGACAAGTGGTGTCCAAGTGTGTTTCTGATTTCAGCAATGGATATATGGTCTATTTTCATAAAAATTGTTTTTTTTATGAAAATCCATACACTCCTTAAAATTCCAATTATAATTAAAATAAAAGCTATAACTTCTGCGATTATTGCTGCGTAATGCGCAATGTTATCTAATACTTCATTCATGACCATTATTTTCCTTTTTGTGAGCTAATTATTAGATCAGTAATCTAAACGGCTATCACGTTATCTCATCCGTTTTCCCTTTTCTCTTTTTCCTGAAGGTAATTTGTGAGCATATTCTGGTTTGACATATTTTTCAGGATTTTGTTCAAATTCTCCCTGGCAAAGAGGACAACAAAGAAAATAACCATATCCCTTATGTTTGATCTGAACTTGTGCTTTTTGACGATTAATTTTTTTCCCACAAACTGGATCTCTATAGATTTTATGTTTCATAATGAAGCTCCTTTTTAAAGAATCACAATTCTTTTTTTAGTTAAATTTGTTCTCAAAAAATTAATTCTTATTTTCTTCATGAGCTAAATGCTTATCAGGATCTTGCATAAATTTTTCTCGACACCCAAGGCTGCAGAAGTAGTAGGTTTTACCCTTATACTCGAATGTACCACTCGAGGTATCTTTGTCGAATTCCATTCCACAAATAAAATCTTTCACTCTTTCTGACATTCTATCCACCTCCTTATCAAAGTCCTATTTACTTAAAAGAAAGATCCTTTTTGTTTGACCTCTTTTCTATTGTTTCCAATTTATTTACTATCGAAAATTCAAACCCAATTAACATTACCATACCCTGCTATAGTATAAATATGTACAAAAAATTTTTCCCGTTTTATCTTTTAATCTGCTCAATGCTTCCCTCGGGATCATCTTCGATATCCTTTCTTTTTTATCACGTTTTTCTTTTTTAGTTTCCTAATCTAAAAAAGGTAGTACTCCATTTTTTCCAGTTCTAATGCTTATAGCTTCGTCCACAGGCGAAATTGCAATTAGACCATCACCTTTGTGACCTGTACTTGCATTCTTCATGATTGTCTCCCTTACTCTCTTCACACAATCATCAGTACAAATAATTTCAATCTTAACCATCCTGGTGTACGTCGAACTTAACTCTGCTGAAATTTTAAAATCACGAGGTTCAATCTCGTCTCCTAGTGCCTTTACATCTATTGCTGTAATCCTTGGCGCTTTGAGATTTTTTAAAGCTTCAATCACATCATCAGCCAGGAAGGTTCTGATATAAGCTTTGACTAACTTCATTCTTCACTCCTTATTAATATTTGAGAGAAGTTACCCTCTAATACACAATCCGTGTTGTTCCGAATTGGATCTAATCACCTTTCTGAGCTCGGCTTCTTCTGGAATTCGATTTCTGTTTAAA
>CAZWHQ010000075.1:3438-12593 GCA_964633715.1 uncultured Eubacteriales bacterium | reverse complement strand
AGAATGCTTTTTTTATATATCCCACTGGCTTGGATTTTATCTCATTTTTTTCAGCTAAACGGAGTATTCTGGGGAGCTTCTATCTCTTCTGTAATTTCGGGAACGGTCTCCCTGATTTGGGCAAAATCGAAGGTAAATATTTTGGGGAGGGGCACCGCAAAGCTCATCTGATTTATAATCCGGTTTTATTGGATTATGGTGTCATAGCTTCAACATCTTCAATGGTTTTTGGGATGGGTTTTCCCAGGAGGCGGCATCCATTTTTTGTGATTACAAAATTTTCTTCATTGCGGAGCCCTCCAAAGTCTTTGTAGGACTCCACCTTGTTGTAATCGATGAAATCCGTGTGCCGCCCTTCTGCTTTCCACATATCGATGAGTTCGGGGATAAAATAGATCCCCGGTTCGATAGTGAACACAAAACCAGGCTCCAGCTTGCGGGCCAAGCGCAGTGATTTCAGTCCGAACTGTGTGCTCTTTTCCTTTCCCGCATAACCCACATATTTTTCCCCGAGGTTTTCCATGTCGTGGATATCCAGGCCCATCATGTGGCCAGTCCCGCAGGGAAAAAAGAGGGCGTGGGCTCCAGCCGCGACAGCCTCATCCACATCTCCGCGCATGAATCCCATGTCTTTGAGTCCCTCCGCCAGTGCACGGCAGGCTGAGATGTGGACATCCTTGAAGGAGATCCCCGGGTTGAGTTTGGCGATAGCCGCTTCATGGGCATCGAGTGCGATCTGGTAGATCTCGCGCTGCCTATCGGTAAATCGGGAATCCACAGGCATGGTGCTGGAGAGATCCCCCCCATATCCCATCGCTGTTTCAGCCCCTGCATCGAGGAGGAACATGTCGCCGCTCTTGAGTACATGGCCGTGATAGTGGTTGTGAAGTGTTTCCCCGTGGACAGTCGCTATAATAGGAAAGGCCAGGTTTCCCCCTGCAGCTAATGCCACCTCGTGTACCGCAGCTGCGATCCTGGCTTCGGTAATCCCTGGTCGGGCCATCTTTATCGCGGTAATATGCATGTCGGCTGTGATGTCCACTGCCCGTTCTATCTCCTCGATCTCCTCCTTGGATTTAGTATTTCGCTGTTCGATAACGGCCATGATGAATTCTAAGGATGCGGATTGTGCTGTTTCAGCAGGAATAGTTCCAAGTAATTCATACAGCTTCAGGGTGTGCTTTGCCCGGTAAGGAGGAAGGAAATGGACCTTTTGTCCCTTCTGCTCTGCTTCAGTAAGATAGGCCTTTAATTTTTCAAGTGGACGTACATTTTGAATCCCTACTTTCTGGCATCTTTCTGCCAGTGAGGGCTGCGTACCCATCCAGACGATGTCTTCAACAGTCAGGTCATTTCCGAAGAGGATATCTTCTCCGGTATCAATATCGATCACTCCCGCTAATCCTGCAAAATTCAATCCGAAGAAATACAAAAATGTGCTGTCCTGGCGATAGTGGAAGGGATTGTCTGCATAATTCATAGGACTTTCATCATTTCCCAAGAATAGGAGAAGGCCTGAGTTGATCTGGCTGTGGAGGCGCTTCCGGCGCCCGACGTAAGTTGCTGTTTCAAACATAGTATGGCTCCTTTAATACCCAGAGTGTTTGTGTTTTCACTGGGCGTCACGTTATCTATAGTTTCATAGTAGTGGTGATTGTTATTCATTCCCGATACAAATGAGATGTCCTGCGGTGCGGTAGTACCACCGTCCGTCTACCAGTGCAGGGCTGGCCAGAGTTTGCTCGCCTAATCGATTGACATGTTGCAACTTGAAATCTGGTGCAGGATTGAGCACAAAAGTCTCTCCATCGTCGTTGGTAAAAAAGATCTTCCCGCCCACGGCGATTGGCGAAGCCGAAAAGCTTTCCCTTGCGGGACGGCCCAGCTTCAGCTGACCGATGAGTTCACCGGTCTTGGCGTGATGACATGAGGCCACGCTTAACATGTCGTTAATGGTGTAAAGGTAATCGCCGAGCAATAAGGGGGAGGGGACAAATGGTGAATCCTCAGGGATTTTCCATGCGATGTGTGTGGAAGTTACGTCACCCGTTCCACCCGGACGAACCACAATGGTAGGCCCTCTGCGGCCCGAACTGCAGTAGATCAGGCCATGCCCTACTACAGGTGTCGGAATCACCTCAGTCGTGTTGCCGCTGCAAAACCAAAGTGTGTCACCAGTCTGAGGATCGAAGGCCTCGATACGGCGGCTGCTGCTGACTATGATCTCGACACGGTCGCTTACCTGCACGGCTATTGGTGTTCCCCATCCAGGACGCGGACTCCGGTTCATGCGCCAGAGCTCCTGGCCTGTTTCCTTATCGATTGCAACGATGAATCCAGAATTGCTGGGATCGCTCCTGCTCCACGTCCTTTGTTCCTGCAGCAAGATCAGCCTGTCCTTGTAGAGCAGTGGCGTTCCTCCCGGGCCGTGATAGAGATCAATCTCACCAAAACTGACTTTCCAGAGCACTTTGCCGTCGAAATCAACCGCCAATAAACCAGCATTTCCGAAGTAGGCATAAACACGCCTCCCGTCGGTTGAAACAGTCGCTGATGCGTAACTGTTCTTCATGTGGAGGCGTTCTGTCTTCTCCTGGGTAAGCGGCGTCTGCCAGAGAAGTTCACCGTCGGAGCGCCTGTAACAGATAATCGACCGGTTCGAGCCATCTTGGGAGGCGGTTGTGAGGAAAATCCGGTCCCCCCATACAATCGGCGAGGAATGGCCCCTCCCTGGCACCTCGACCTTCCAAATGACATTCTCCGTTCCAGACCATACGTCGGGATAGCCTTTATCCTCGACTATTCCTTGTCCAGAGGGACCACGCCAGCGAGACCAATACTTCATCGCCTCTCCTCCGGGCACAATCATGCTTACGGAAGGATTGGAAGATTCCTTGGCTTGGGTGTTGTTTGATGTGGCTGCCTTAATCTCGGGAAAGGTGATGAGTGCTGCAGAAATCACGACAACAGCAAGCCAACCTAGAGTGAATCGATGGGCTGGTATAAAAAGACATTGCCGCCGCCGTAAGGGTTTCACCATAAAGACCTCCTTAATTTTCATCACCAAAATCCTCAAAGAAAGTATAACAAACACAACGATGAGGTCAATGATATGATGGCCATTTTAATTTAAAAAATCGGAACTAGGTTTTAAAGTAAAATTTGACAGGTTCAGAGATCAAAAGTCTAGCTCAAGGATTGGCCCCTTGAAGGGGCAGGACAAGTGTATTCATCTACATTTTTTATATGTTTTTTCTTGGGGATTTGGGATAACCTGATATAAAATATTGGGAGTGAAGATACGCTTACAAAATGGAGGCCTTACTCTATGCAAACCAAACAAATAATCCACACTGTCAGCTGTCACGCTGAAGGCGAAGTGGGCGATGTCATCGTGGGAGGGGTGCCTGTGCCTCCGGGTGAGACACTTTGGGATCAGTCGCGCTGGATCGCCGAGGATCAGACACTCCGTAATTTTATGTTGAATGAACCACGGGGTGGAGTCTTCCGGCATGTAAATCTTTTGGTCCCAGCCAAAAATCCTTTTGCCCAGATGGGTTTTATAATTATGGAACCGGAAGATACCCCGCCCATGTCCGGGTCCAACAGCATCTGTGTCTCCACCGTATTGCTGGAAACCGGAATCCTTCCAATGGAGGAACCAAAGACGAGACTGACACTCGAAGCTCCGGGAGGATTGATAAAGGCGATCGCCTCCTGTAAGGATGGAAAGGTGGAGCGGATGACGATCCACAATGTCCCATCCTTTGCCCATAGGATGGATGTGAATCTTGAAGTGGAGGGGATCGGGACTCTGACTGTAGACACCGCTTACGGAGGAGACAGTTTTGTCATTGTGGATGCCGTGACTTTGGGTTTTTCCATCTCACCCGATGAGGCATTGGATTTGGTCAAGGTCGGGATGAAGATAACAAAGGCGGCCAATGAACAGTTGAGTTTTTCTCATCCTGAAAATCCTGACCTATCACATATATCATTTTGTCAGATAGCTCTGCCCCTAGTTAAGGAAAAAGGAGTATTTCTCGGCCGTAACGCCGTAACGGTCCGGCCTGGAAAACTGGACCGGTGTCCGACAGGTACAGGATGTTCCGCCCGGATTGCTGTGTTAGGGAAAAAGGGGATCATGAAGGTGGGGGACACCTACATCGGGGAATCTATAATCGGCTCCCGATTCCACTGCCGCCTGGAATCGGAAACCAAGGTGGGGGAGTTGGATGCCGTTATTCCGAGTGTCTCCGGACGGGCCTGGATCACCGGAACCCATCAACATATGCTAGATTCAAGGGATCCCTGGCCGGGCGGGTATAGAGTGGCCGATACCTGGCCGAATATCGAATAATTGACGGAAGGTCAATCCCTCCGCATGTCCTGGAATCCTGCTGGATACTCATGGGATTGACATAGAACAAATAAAATAAATGCTGTCCCTGGAGAATTTTCTTGAGCCTTGGCATCTCAACCCTGGGGAAGGGCTTTTCTACAGGGACAGCAAAGTGGGAGCCTTTAAAGGATTTCCTTCCTATTATTATAGACGAATTGAAATCAGGAAAATTCTCATTTTAAGAATTCCAATCTAATAACAGACGTCCCATGGAGGGACAGGCTGACTCTGTGTTCCGGTTCTAAGTTCTGGGACCTCGCCCTTGGCAACTTGTTCCATTGCATCTCCAAAACGGTCGATCTCTGACAGCAGTGTGTATACATTGGGAGTGACTCGTATTCCGCGGCACTCTTCGTGACCGATAGGGATGACAAAAATGCGGTGTTTGTCCAGCATCCAGGTGCACATTTTGGCATTGTCAACACCCTTGATATTGACATTCATGATTCCGGCCCACTGGGTTGGATCATCTATGTTGGTCCTGAATTCAACATTTGGGTAGGATCTCAAGCGTTTGATCCAGCGCATGTGGAGGTAGCGAAGCCGAGCGGCCTTCCGATCGATGCCCATGGTTTCGTTAAAGGCAAGTGCTTCGGCGATGGCAATAGGATTGACCGGATGTGTACCAATACTTTCGAATTTCCGGATGTTATCGTCCATGCTGGCAGGTGCGGCCATCAGCGGCCAGGTTTCCTTGATTCTGTCTTTCCTGACATAGAGCATCCCGCAGCCAACAGGGGCATACGTCCACTTGTGAAGACTCGTTCCATAATAGTCACAATCTAGATCCTTGACAGTAAAGGGAAAATGGGAAAAGGAATGGGCCCCATCGGCGATGACCGGGATGCCGAGTTTATGGGCCAGAGTGCTGACTTTTTTAACTGGTGTGATCTGGCCAGTAAGGTTGATGACATGCATGACCAGGATGGCTTTAGTTTTTGAAGTGATCGCTTTTTCGATCCGCTTGACATATTCATCTGGATTCATCAAAGGAACCGGGATCTTTACTTCCTTGACGGAAATACCGTTCCGGCGGGCGATCTGGTCCCATGTCGTCTGCATCCGGCCGTATGCCTGGGTGGTTGAAAGGACTTCATCTCCTTCCTTTAGGTTCAATCCAAACTGAGCGTTTTCAAGGCTCTCGCTGGCATTGCGCGTGATAGCGATCTCCTCTATGTCACACTCGAATTGCCGTGCCAGTTTGATGCGAACCCCTTCAATGTTATCCCGGATATGCTTCCACATGTAGTAAGAAGGAGCCTGATTAGAATAATCCAGGTAACGCTTAAAGGCACTGTGTACAATTCGTGGTGAGGCGGAAACACCGCCACTGTTGAGATGGACGATCGAGCGGTCCAGCTCGAATGCATTCTGGATTCGGGACCAGAACCATTCTTGGTCCGAAAGATCCTCGGGCGTGGTATCCGGACCAATCTCTGCAACCGCCTCTGCTGCTTTGGCCAGAGCCCCGGTCTTTAAAAGGGCCATCGTTGCCCCGCTGCCTACCATTACCCGTTCTAAAAACTGTCTTCGTGAAAACATCTGATTCCCTCCTTTTTTTTATTATCGACTCAATTATTTTGTTTGTGCCTAATTTTTAATCTTTTCCATTTTTTGAGTGTTGCCTGATAGGGAAAAATTGGCAACCATAACTTTTTTTGTGTTCCTCCGGAAATGGAACTTTTTTATCTGTATTTTATATATCTATTTTTTTCGTATTCATTATAAGGTTTAACAATAACACCTTTTAAAGGCGTTTTTTTCATCAATCGATAAATAGGGATTGGTTGATTAGTGATTCTATCCCTTTGTCTTTGCAACCGCTGCTGCATCCTGTCTTTTTCTTCCTGAGACATGTCTTTCATTTGTTCCTTGAATTGTTTTTCCTGCTCCTTAAGTTGCTCTAACTGGTTTGTCGTCACAGATAGAAAATTATCCAAATAACCCCATGTGATCAAGTTGTCATTTGTGTCCGGCTCCAGGATGTAACAAATAAAATTGGATTTTTGTTGACCGGAAGGGATAAAGAATGAACCGGCGGGCAGCTTAATGGTCTGGGTCTGTTTTTCGGTTTTTAGCCGCTTGATATAATGTCCTTGATAATACTGATCATGGCTCATTTCTTTTGCGGTATAGGATTCAACGTCCACTTCTATTGGATCGGAAAGTCTTTTTATTGAAATTTCATGATCTAAAAGAAGAGGCAGAACAATGGCTAACTCTGGAGGCAAAAGATATCCCCAAGGTCGTGTGGCCGTTTGAGTGGGATTAAATTGTGTGTAGACCCCGCCTTTTATTAATTCATACGGCCCTGTTCTGTCACCTTGTTTTCTAATCCAGAACTCTTCATCGAATTTTTTTACCTGTTCATATGTAAGTGGGATTTGATCATTATCCGAATCATTATTGCCCCGTTCAATCGCTCTCAATTTTGCTTCACCGATAGTTCTTTTAAGATCATGAGCTCTTTCTGCTGCAAAACGGATCATTTCACGCTGTCCGATGTATTCTCCACGTACCTGATGTTTATAGCGTTCCTCTTGCGGAATGGGAACAACTTCGGTTCCGTTATTTATGACTCTGTTTGCGGCACGAGGTGTCTCGAACAAAAATCCCACCATATTGGCCATTGTTGAATACACATGCTGCTTTCTCAGTTCAACCGATGTGGGACTCCAACGGGCTTCGCCATCTACCCATCGTCCGCCGGAATACCAGAATCCGTCATAATCTTCCGCCTGCAGTGCTTTGCGAACACGAGGCAGGATTTCTTTGTTGCCCAATCGAATCAATTCTTCATCGCCAGCAGGATTCATACAGGTTTGATAGGTGAGGGCATAGGGATCGGCCCCGCCATGATGAGTGTCGACATGAATGTCGGGATGCCATTTGTTAATAACTTTTGTGACCAAACCAAATATTTCCTGTGATTCAAGTTTGATATAGTCACGGTTCATGTCGAATCGCTGTTCATTTGAACGACGACCCACTTCGGCGCCATCGGGATTTACGGTTGGGATGTTGAGGACAACAACTTTATCCAATAGAGGTTTTAAATCTCCCATCACCAGATCGCGCATAATTTCCAAACTTGCATCTTTTCCGGCGACTTCACCGCCGTGAACATTATTCACAATCAAAACTACAGGTTTCCCTGTTTTGTCTATATCGGTAGGACTAAATACTGGGGGATTGGAAAGAATACACAAAACCACGTCTTTTCCCATCAATGTTTCGGTTATTTTTTGAACATTTAAGAGTTCCGTTTTACTATTTAATTCATAGATAAATTCCATAAGTGCATCGTATTTTGTTCCACCTTTTTGGTATTTTGTCTGCTCTGCAGGTGTTTGGATTTGTTGTGCCGAGATATTTACGATCAAAAATGCTATCAAGATACATATTAAAAATAGATTTTTTTTCATCTAAATCGCTCCTTTTGTGATTGGAATAATATGAACTAAATAGCAATTAATATGAAGAATTGCAAGGGAAAAAGCAAATGTCGGTGAAATGATCTAATCTTTTAGAAAGAGAATTTTGGTTGATTAATTCAGGATCCTTTCCTGCCAAGATTTGACTGAATAAGAATTTGATCCTTCTCTGTAAATCGGAGACAAATCACCAAGCGCCAGATCGTAGTGAATCTTGGCATTTGAATCCATATGGAGAAACTTACTGATCATTGAACCATAGAAATCGGAATTGCTGTTATACTCGACATATGCTTCAGGAACATAGACGGCTCCATAGAAATCGGAATTGGACTTCCATAACATTTCACTCTCAAAACTATCGGTGCCGTAAATCTGAACCATAGAGGGATCCTTAGTGAGGTTGTTTATCTTGGTATTGCTTTTTTGTTCAAAAGTCCCACCTAAATAGAGGATTAAACTTGATCCCTCAGGTATTTTCAGCTGCGTATTGCTCTTCATTAAAAAATCGTCTGAGACATATAGAGTGATATCACCTTGGATCGTTACGACAGAATTGCTGTCGAGCTGGAAGGACGTATATTCACCGCTTTCAGAAATTGTTGCTTGATGGTTATTTCCAAGAAAATACGAACCTCTCCAAGATAGTCCTGAAGGTGATGGGATGATTGGAAGATTTTTTTCTTCAGACAAGGCCAATTTATCTCCATAAATTCTGGCATTGCTTCTTGTAATGATTGCATCTACAGGAATTGAACCTGGACCTGATAAGGCATCTCCATAAATTTTAGCATTGCTGTCTAAATAGATACATCCATCATGGATCGCATTGGTACCTGTGTGACCATAGTCACTGATATTTTCGTCTCCATACAAACCGTCACGTGAATCGTAGCTGTCTATTCTTGCATTAGAATCAAAGTCGACACCCTCATCTCCAAATATTCCATAATCAAATAGAGATTGACCCCCCCTGGTTACAAGCTGGACTCGTATTGTTTTCTCTACAGTTGTTGTCCCGATGTGGGGGACACGACCAGTAGCCTGAATAATAGGATTATCTTCTCTAGGGTCAATAACTTCGATATCGATGTCTCCTACGTCCGTACCTCCTGAGGCTTGAAAAGTAGAGATAGTTTTTGTCCTCAGGTTATCGTCTCCTTCCCAGGTTGAGATATCTCCATGATTGAGTTCCCATATGGCCCGCTCTACTCCGGCTTCTGCAAGATTAAGAGCGGTAAGTTGCCTGTACGTTTTTTCAGTGATCCTGTACTGGCCGGAGAGTTTTGTTAGAAACGGCATACCCAAAAGGAGCATCA
>CAZWHQ010000075.1:1732-3338 GCA_964633715.1 uncultured Eubacteriales bacterium | reverse complement strand
TTGGCTGTTTTTGACACCTGCTTTATCTATGATGATTAAATTACCACTTCAGCAGCTCACTTTAGCTGCAGACATAATAGTTCTTGGTGATGTGGAAGATGTCCGATGTGAGTGGAGTCTGAATAAGGAAATTATCTTGACGGTTACGACTGTTAGAGTCAAAGAAATCTGGAAGGGAGAAGTTCAGAAATCTAGAGTTTTTATCCAGACTCCTGGGGGAACGATCGGAGATTTGACCCTTAAGGTTTCGGATGTTTCGGTTTTTCAAAAAGGGGAAAATGTTCTCGTCTTTTTAAAAACGATCGAAAATGTCAAACACCTTCAAAATTCTTTCTCCGTTTCTGCAAATTACCTCCCATCTTTTTCTGTCTTCGGAAAGGCTCAGGGTAAGTATTCCATCGATAGGAATAAAATCGCCCGGAAGTCGGGGTATTCAATCTTAAAAAAGGACATGGAAAATCAGGACGTCGAGGAAGATAATGTTTTGGCGCTTTCGGAGTTAGAAGCGCGTATTAAAGTTATGATAAAAAACGATCTGAGAAAAAATCAGAAAAAACATGAGATTATCAGGTAAAAAGCGCTGGCTGATCGGGATAATTATCTGCGGCCTTGCATCCGCTTCGCTGGCGTATGTGTTGTGGGGATATACATGGCCTGTAGGAGCCACTGTTCCATTCTCTATAAATCCGAATACAGCTCAAGTTTCCGATGAACTGGCCGCCGTAAACGCTGCCGCCTCTTCATGGAACGCCATCAATCCCGCTGGCTTGTTTCTCCAGTATCAGGGGCGTACAGCTTCAACAACAGCCGGCTTTAATGGGGAAAACGCAATTGCCTGGGTCGATGAAGGAAATATTAGCACGCTAGCTACGGCCTATGCTTGGTTTTCTGGAAGCACTTTTACCGAAGTAGATATGGTCTTCAATGACTTTCACAACTGGACCACTGACGGGACTGATTTTGATATCGAAACGGTAGCTCTCCATGAATTGGGGCATTGGATAGGACTTGATCACAGCGCAACAGGGATAATGACAGCCTTTTACGGCGGTATGGATCGGACACTTGACAATGATGCAAGAGCCGGATTCGAAGCGATGTATGGCAGCGGTGGATCTGTTACTCCAACGATTGATCTTGATACGATAAATATGAATTTTTCTGGGAGTGGGAGTGACTTTTTTATGGTTCGCAATTCAGGCCCAGGAACCCTTAATTATTCAGTCAATGATAATCGGGCCTGGATGAGTGTCTCGCCTTCAAGCGGCAGTTCCAGTGGAGAATGGGACACAATCACTGTTACAGTGGATTCTTCTGGATTGGGGCCCGGTGATTATAACGGTTCGGTAAGTGTCACATCCGGAGATGCCTCAAATAGTCCACAGCAGGTCAATGTCAACTTGAACATGCAGGATTCGCCTCCCAATGTGTCTATCACGTCTCCTCCTGAAGGGGATATCAAGAGAGAAGTTATCCCCATAAAGGCAACGGCCACAGATGACTTTGGGGTGGAGACGGTTGAATTTTATGTCGATAATAAACTGCATAAAACAGACACGAGTCCTCCATATGATTATGATTGGGATGCCAGCCAGCTTGTGGGTGG
>CAZWHQ010000075.1:0-1632 GCA_964633715.1 uncultured Eubacteriales bacterium | reverse complement strand
GGCGATTACACTGTAACAGCCATGGCCTATGACACGGTCGGACAAACGGATAGGGATTCCAGAACTTTGACTATTCCGGAGGACAAACCGCCATCTGTCACTATTACGTCCCCGGCAGACGAAGTGACGGTTATTCAAACCGTCACTATCAGAGCGAATGCTTCGGATGACAACGGCATTAAAAAAGTTGAATTTTATGTCGACAATTCGTTGAAAAAGACCGATAGCAGTGCGCCCTATACCTTTGCTTGGAATCCAAATCCCTATTCCAGTGGTTTCCATACCTTAAAAGTTCGAGCGTATGACACAATTGACCAGACAGATGAGGATGCCATCCAGATTAAAGTGGATAAACCGCCGGAAGTGACTCTGACATCCCCGACATCAGGTTCTGAGGTTTCCGGTTGGAACAAGATAATGGCCACTGCAAATGATGATTTTGGAATTAGAGAGGTCCAATTTTTTGTCAATGATATTCTCCACACAGTGGACAGCAATGCGCCCTATGAATTTGACTGGAATACAGATCCGATCCAGAACGGAAACTACAGCATTAAAGCCATTGTGATAGATTTAATGAACCAATCAGACCAGGATATAATCAGCCTGTATGTCATTCCTCATCCTCCGGATGGATTTGCCGCACGAAAAGAAAATAACAGTTCTACTCTTCTTGAAGAATATATCAATGTGCTGTCGTGGCAACCTAACGGGTTGAATACCGGTATAACCACCTACCAGATATTTCAGGTAGACGGTAATAATTGGACACTTCTTGCTGAAAAAGATGGATCAACATTCGAATTCTGGCACCGTGGAGTAGATAAGGATAGGAGTTATACATATGCTGTCCGTGCTGTAGATGCCAATGGGAAAATAGGGAATCCTTCATTTGTTGGTGTGCAGTAGAGATATAAAAATGGTGTTTTGAATGCGAAAGAAAATACTCCACATCCTCTTCATTTTTTTTGTGTTGATGATTTCGACATCTTATGTATTTCCTTTCCAGGACCTCTATGTCCCAAAAAAAACTCATGATTTTTCTTTTAAAATTCGTGGGGCCTCTTTTTATCCATCCGGATCTTCCTTTCGCAATTTGTACAACAATGGATGGCAAGGAGGAGGAGAATTTGCTTTCCGCATCTTTAACTTCATGGATGTATGGATTGCAGGAGACTTATACTCAGATTCAGCAAAACTTCCTTTTTCCCAGGAGGAAAGCCGTATGACCATCACCGGGATTGGAGGAGGACTGAATTTCGGACTCCAGTTTGGCGTTTTCCATCCTTATTTAGGATTTGGGCCATGGATGCATTTTTATAAAGAAACGAATCCGATCGGAACAGCCAATGGAAGCAAACTCGGATACAAAGGACAGGCTGGAGTTCAAATCACTTTGTTTAAGATGTTTCTTGTCGATTTTTTTGCGGCCTACACAAAATGCAAAGTGCGGCCGCAGCAGATCACATCCGAACTGGGTGGGCTCAGCGGCGGTCTGGGCATTGGCATCTCCTTCTGAAGGGGGATAGGCCCTGTCATTTCCTTACCCAAAATGTGAATCTTTCTTTTTTATGTCCATAATTTTATAATGCCCACATATAAACCTTTTAAGATGAATTCCCCATACACTCT
>CAZWHQ010000074.1:0-12624 GCA_964633715.1 uncultured Eubacteriales bacterium | reverse complement strand
CCTGAAATGCTTCCCTTGAAGTGCAGCCGTGAACCTTTTTTAGATTATATCCGTAGGAAGGTTTGAATTAAGAACGAGAGGCATAAAATGAACAAAATTAAAACTCCTTGTAAATTGGCTGCACTCATTTTTTTCGTGATTTATTTAAGCGGGTGTCTTTATGTGGATGTCATCGACAATGTTAAAAATCCGGAGCGATATTTTCGAGAAGCTTACCGCGAGATTGACCGGATCCCTCGTACCCGTTTTAGCAGAAAACATCGGCCCGAACAGCTCCATGTTTTGGTCTATGAGAAGTCAGAAAGAAAAATTGTAAAAGTTATTCTTCCTGTAGGTTTTGTGGATTCCTGTTCTGACTTGGAACACTGGATTGAGGAAGAATGTGATGAAATTGGCTTAGAAAAAAGGTATGATTTGAAAAGATATAGATTAAACAGAAAAAAGTTTAAAAATTTACGGTACAAGAGCCCCGGTTATCTTGCAGAATTCAAGGATAAAGACAGTAAGGTTCTCATCTGGCTGAAATAGAAGGGGCCGGTACAATTTTTGATAAAGCGTCGAGAATCAGTTTGAGCGTAGAGACTGGAAAACAAGTCCATAATGAAGACGTCTATTTTCTCCTAGAAAAGATTAAAGACGGTGATAGAGAAGCATTTGTCACTCTCACGCGTCTTTACCAAAGAAAGGTTTTTGTCCTCGCTTATTCATTTTTCCGGAACAAAGAAGATGCCTTAGATATTGTGCAGGAAACCTTCCTGCGTGTCTTCCAAAAAATTGACATGTTCAAAAAAGGAAGAAATTTCCAGAACTGGCTTCTTCAAATTACAAAAAATCTCTGTATTGATTATTACCGCAAACGTCAGAGCAGGGAATCCCAATTGAAAGACGGAACGGATATCAGTGAAATGAACCTCAGTGATCCCAAAGCTTCGGATACTCACAAAACTTCTGATATCAACAGGGTTCTTTCCACCTGCATAAATCGACTTTCAGAAAAACAGAGGATGGTCTTTGTGCTGAAGCAGTTTAATCAATTCGAATACAGTGAAATCGCCCAAATTCTCAATGTCGCAACAGGGACAGTAAAGTCCCTTCATTTTAAGGCCACACAAAATTTGCGAACTCTTGTGCGCCCATATTTGGGGAGTCAACTATGAACGATTGTCAGAAAATCAGGAAAGATATTGTGGCTTTCCTCTATGGAGAGCTCGGGCCGGATGACCAGCTGCGTGTCAAAGATCACCTGGAAGTTTGTTCACTCTGTCGAGATGAGGCTGGAGAGTTGGAATTTGTCCAGAAGAAATCAGGATCTCTTATTCAAGAGTTATCAGATGTCATGTCGTCAGTGGACTGGGAAACACTTCCTAAAAAAATTGCCGACCAAGTTTTAATACAGGATCCGCCAGTCGATTCATCTCGGTTGAAAAAGGCATGGTTTTCCCTCCTTGTCCAGCCAAAATGGAAGCCTGTCTTTGTCGGGCTTTTATTTGGGCTTTTTATTGGATCTTTTGCCACATATTTTGTCCTCCGCTCTCCACGCTTACAGGTTGCTCGAATCCCTGAATATATTTTTACGAATGATTTTTTGGAGAAGGCAGAACTCGAAATGGCCCGCAGAGAAACTCTGGAGTATCTTGAAAAAAGTCAGTATCTTCTGCTTGATTTGATTCAGTCTCCATCCGGGATGCCGGAAGAGACGTGGGGAGACGAATTTGCTCTTCAAAAAGCACGAGACCTGCTGTCCAAGAAAAAATTCATCGATCCTCAGTTGGATAAATTCCGTTTAGCGAAGGCGAAAAAAATATGTGATCAGATAGAATATTTGTTTTATGAGCTCACTCAGATTAGCGAAAATCTGCCGCCGGAGGATCTTAAAAGAATCCAGGATCTCATTCAAGAACGACAGCTGATGCTCAAGATCAAACTCGTGAAGAAAGAATTAAAGAAAAGCGAGGTTTAAAGTGAAAAAAATAGCAATTGGCCTAATGTTTGTTTTTCTGTGTGCAGTTCTGCTGCAGGCCTCTTTTTGGACACAGAACGATGAGAAGCTTTTTCGTGAAGCAAGAATTCTCATTTTCGATGAGAAGTGGGAAGCGGCCCTGGAGAAACTTGAAGAACTTATTGAAAACTATCCCGGCAGTTCATTGTTTGCCAAAGCCATCTTCAATAAAGCCTTGTGTTTGAAGGAACTTGAAGGCAATGAAGTCGAAGCCCTGCAAACCTATAAAGAATATCTGCAAATTAATGGACGTGACAGGACCCTTACGGAAGAGGCAGAGACATCCATCATAGATATAGCTCTTCAACTCTTTGAAAAAGGAAGAGTCTTTTATTTGCGTGAGGTCGAGGACCGTCTCCTCTCAGAAAACAGCGCCATCCGGTATTATGCCGCGTTTGAAATGAGTTATATCGAGGACAAAGATATTGCAGTCAGAGCGGTTCCCGTGCTTCAGCGCATACTCCAAGAAGAAAAAGATGAAAGGCTCAAAGATCGGGCCATGATTTGCCTGCTCAGAATCGATCCGGAATTGGTTAAAGATGTGGAGGAAGAAAAATCCCATGAATTTAATGTACGGATTCTCAATTTTAGTGTCAATAAAATTGGGAATATGGAGCAATTATTTTTTATCAGTATCCCCTGGTCACTGGCGGATTTGATTTTTTCCATCATTCCGGAGCAGAGCAGGAATTCCATGAAAAAACAGGGCGTTGATATCGATAGGATCGTTGCCGATTTGACTAAACTCAAGGGAAAAGTTTTTGAAATCAAGGATGAGGAAGAGGGCATCATAATAAAAATATGGCTTAAATAAGGCTTCGTACGGAAAGGCGGAAAGGAAAAACTTGACCATCTAGCCTGTAAACAGTTATTCTAAAAAGAGTATGACAGGCAACAATGTCTGGGGAAAAGTCATTTCTCTTTGTATTGTTTTTATGTGTTGTTTTCTGCTGACCGGATTTGGGCAGAAAAATTCCGGACAAGGAGAACAGTCCGCCATCTCCTTTTACGAAAACCTTTTGCTTAGCGGTGAAAGGGCCTTTTTTTCTGGAGACTACGAAAAAGCTGTTAAGGAATTAGAAATTGCTGCTTTTGGATTGTTTCTCAGAAAATTTTCAGCCGCAAAAGCTTACATCCTGATAAGTTTGAGCTATTATCACCTAGATAATCAAGACAGCGCAGGGGAATTTCTTATAGAAGCAGCTCGATTGCTGGGTGAGGAAGATCTGAGGGAGTTAGATCTAAATATAGACGATTCAAACAGAAAGGTCCTGGAAAGCTTGATTCAGGATTTCGATATTTTTAAAGCAGCAAGAACCCTCCAAGTACCAGAAGAGGATCCTCTCCCTCTTGAAGAGTCCCCTCCAACTCCGGTGAAGAAAGAGCCGGAAAATAAAGAAAAAACGAAATCAGTCGATCAAAAAGCTGCCCAGCAAAAGAAAACCATGCCTAAGACAGTAGATGAAAGAATTGCACAGTTGATTGAAAAGAGAAAAAAGGAGCTGCCGGAACAGCTAAAAGAGAAGGCTGAAGTTCCACTAAAAAAGAAAACGGAAAAGAAGACCACACAGAAGAGTCAGGAAAATGATTCTCAAATCACAGGCCTGGAAGAGCTGTTTGTTCAAGATGAATCTGTTCAGGAAAATAAGCTTACTGAAATATGGATTCAAAAAGGGACAAACGTACTTGATGTCAGGATATTATTCCAACCTTACACTTCACATCAGATCTTTGAAATAACGAATGTGCCACCAAATAGGATCGTTATCGATATCAATAATATCAATGGGATTAAAGCCGGTCGATCGATTGATGTCAATGATTTTGGCATCACTTCTATTCGTACGGGGATGTTTAAAGCCAACATTGCCCGAGTTGTGTTTGATGCCGAAGGGGCTCTTCCTGCCTACAGACTCGAGAAGATCAAAAATGGATTGAGATTGATTATTGAGAGATCTCCTTCTGATTGAAACGATGTTTTTACTGTCTGTAGATACAACAACACCCACAGGTTCTGTGGCTCTTTTAAAAAACACGGTTCTGCTTTCCGAAGTCAATTGTGATTCAAGCCTTACTTATTCGGAAAGACTCCTGCCTGCCGTTCATTTTGTTCTTAAGACTCAAGGATTGGAGAGCAGGGACATCGATGCCTTTGCCCTAGCCGTTGGGCCTGGTTCATTTACAGGAATTAGAATTGGGGTGAGCACGATCAAATCACTGGCTTTGGCGTCAGGAAAACTTGTTGCTCCGGTGTCTTCTCTTGAAGCCTACGCATTGAAGCTTCATATGGATGGAGGACGACGCCTTGTCTGCCCCTTTCTTGATGCGAAAAAAGGAGAAGTCTATTCAGCTCTGTTTGAGTCTCTGAATGCCCAAATCAAAGAAATTGTTATTCAAGGTGCCTATTCCCCAGACAATATTTTATCAAAACTTCCTTCTAACCGGGTTATTGGATTTATTGGCAATGGAGTGGGTGTCTATCGTGAAAAAATCAAAAGCTACTTCAAAGATAAAGCGAGATTGTCTTCACGTTCTCTCTTTATTGCTAGGGAAGTCGGCCTTCTCGGATATAAGGCCTTAAAAGAAAATAGGGGCGTTCAAAGTGGTGAAGTGAAGCCTCTTTATTTCCGAAAATCACAAGCGGAGGAAAAAGATCAATAAAGTCGAACATATTTTGGGGGCCTATTATTTGAGAAGAATGAAAGAGGATGACTTGGATTCCGTCCTGGAGATTGAGCATCTCTCGTTCCCCCATCCTTGGCGTCTTTCGACATTTATTGGTGAACTCGATAATTATCCTATATCCATCCCCTTTGTGATCCTTCACCGCCCAAATGAACGTTTGATGGGTTATATCATCCTTTGGTTTATCCACGAAGAAGTTCAGATCAGCAATTTTGCACTTCATCCGGATTTTAGAAGATTGGGTATTGGAGAAGCTGTGCTGCATGAAATCCTAGATAAGGTCGTAAAAGAAGGGGCCAGAGAAATATTTTTAGAGGTTAGGCCTTCAAACCATATCGCTCGCTCTCTGTATGAAAAGCTTGGATTCCAAATTCTAGGAATAAGAAAAAATTACTATTTGTCTCCGGTTGAAGATGCCCTTATTATGGGAAAAAATTTGAAATGAAAAATACCACATATTTAAATAGGGAAGAATTGACTTTTATATAAATATTGTACAAAATTGACAGGAATACATGTAATCAATTTAGGAGGAACATATGAAATTAAAATCATTTTACGTTGTTTTAATGGCAGTATTAGTTATGTCAGCTCCAATGTTCGTTCACTCACAGAGTATGTCTGCCGCTCGAAATATTCAGAGTGAATACCAAAAAGGAGGTTTGTATCTTACTCCCCAAGTGGCTCTGTATTCATATGCGTTTAATTTTGGAGCCGCCTTGGAATTTGGTTTGACTGATAATATTGGTGTGGGGGGAACACTTATGTTTGCGTTCTGGAGTGATCCTGGAATATCTTATTCATTAATAACTCCCTCTGTTGAAGGATATTATCATTTTACGCAACTTGATGTGGATAAGTTGGATCTCTTCGGAGGTGCCGCTTTAGGATTTTCAATATATAATTTTAATTCAGATGATTTATGGCTCGATGGAACAGGCACATCCGATTTATTCTTAAGCCCCATTTTGGGTGGCCGTTACTATGTCAGTGAAAAGATTGCGGTCTGTTTAAAACTCTATATCTCTCTTGTTGGAGGTTGGGCTGGTGTTGGCGGAGTGCTGGGAGCCACTATTGTCCTTAAATGAAGATCTGTGATTTTCTAGAGAAAAAAATAAATCAATAGACCACTTTTATTAGACATAATCCATGGGGGGGGGCCGTTGGGCTCGAAAGTGTCCTTTTTTTGGATTTGAACAGATCTTCGATTGTTTGGGGGGGAATCTTCCCTTTCCCCACTTCGAGGAGTGTCCCCACAATACTTCTGACCATGTAGCGAAGGAAACCCTTCGCTACAACAGTGTATAAAATTTCGTCTTTTTTCGATAAAATCTCCGAACGTGTTATCGTTCGGATGGGATTCAAAAGCCGGTTTGAGGAAAAAGGTGTAAAATCGGCCTCACGGACATAAAGAGCGGCGGCCTCTTCCATCTTTTTAATATTGAGCAACGAGGGCCAGTGAAGGGCGTATCGAAGGAGAAACGGACTTATGGAGGGGGATTGGATAATCCGGTATTGATATATTTTGGATCGGGCAGATTTTCGTGCATGAAAATCAGGATCTGCCTTCCGGAGTGAAGTGATCCGGATATCTTTGGGGAGGTTACCGTTGATGGCCTGGATAAGTTCTTGATCTTCGAGTTTCAAATCGGCTTTAAAGTGCGCGGATTGGGCCAAGGCATGTACGCCCGCATCTGTCCTTCCTGCTCCAACAATGGCGATTGGCCTGGATGCAATTTTTGCCAGGACATTTTCTATTCGGCCTTGAATGTTTTTTTTTTCGGGCTGGCGCTGCCAACCAAAATAATCCGTGCCGTCGTAGCTGATGAGAATGTGATAGTTTTGCAACATCGTAGTCGTTTTGGCTAGGGCAGGAGAGCGAGTTTAACCGCTTCTTCGGCCGAAGAGACCATCTGAACTCCTTTAATAGTCCAAGTTCCAATGCCAATCACCTTTTTTCCATAGATTATGCCATAGGCAATCTCTGAAAGGGTTCCATACTGGCCGTTGACAGCGATGAGAGAATTTGCGTTCATGGCCACAAGGGAATTTCGTGTATAACCCAAACCTGTTGCGATAGCGGTGTCGATGTAGGGATTGGCCTCTTGAGGCGACAAGCCTGGAAGTATACCGAGTGTTTCCCCCCCGGCTTGTTTGGCTCCTTTAGCAGCAGCCTCCATGACTCCTCCAAGGCCTCCACAAACAAGAATACCGTTGTTTTTTGCTATGAGTGTTCCGACTTCAAAAGCCACACGGAGCCATTTCTCTTCAGGGCTGGCACCTCCAATGACTCCAATCCTGAGTTTGTTTCTTATCTTCATAGGAGAATTCCTTTTTCCTTGATTCCTGATGGATATTATACCAAGAATCTAAAAAGTGCAATTTAGAGAAACCTGACTATCTTGCTTTGTCCCGATAATTTTTTTAAAATGCCCAGAGAGGAAACGGCTGAATGCAGCAAAATCTGCTGAGGGCTTTAGGATATATTAAATAGAAAAAAAGATGGTGGCATTATGCAAAATTTTTTAGAGATTAAAAGTATGGGGAAAAAAGACCAGGAAAAAATTCTTAAGAAGATAGAAAAGAACATCGAACAAAAAAAGAAAGATGGCACTGTGACCGATAGAGAAATTAGAGAAATTGAAGAAATGAAACTGTGCCTTTTTCCGGATACACAAGATGTCCAGAGCGTTTATGAGGACTTCCTTTTCCAGAAAAAGGTTTAAAAGAGAGGAGTCTCCTATGAGCAATAAAATAGAGAAAAAAAACGGCCCATCTGATCCTGAAAATATCCATATCGACTATGATCATTTAGATGTTGCAGATATCATGGATCAGATCAAAAAAAAGACAGATGCCCGCCGTGAAGAAACTTCAACGGATTTAGCCTCAAATGAAGAGGCACATCCGGATTCCTCGTTGGATTCTCCTGAGTTGGAAAGAGACGGTCCGGCACCTTCAAAAACAAAAAAACTTCTGCTCAAACTCATGAGACCGTTTTCTCCAGTGATCAAACTGCTGGTGCTTCCTGTCCATCAAGAATTAAGGGAGACGATCCATATTCTGGATAAGACAAACAAGAGAATAGATTTAATGAACGAATTATTCATTGCTGCACTTGATGAAGTTAAGACAAATTTGAGCCAATTGAGCAGCGAGGTTCATAATACAAATGTAAGAGTAGATCTGGCTTTTGAAGATCTGACAAAGGCCAAGGAGTATGCCAAACTTCTCCATAATCTATCTCACAATATGGTCGTGGAGATGACCAAACTGAAAATTGAAGAAGAGAACCTCAAAATCAGGATCCGTATTCTGGAAAAGGATTTTGAGCATCTAAAAAGCAGAGAAAAAGTCCTGGAATCTCGGATTTCCCAATGAAACTTGCCTTTGTTGTGCAGCGCTACGGCCTCGACATCAATGGAGGCGCAGAGCTGCACTGCCGGTGGGTGGTCGAACATATGAAAAAATTTTGTGATGTTGAAGTCTTGACGACAAGGGCCTTCGATTATATCACATGGAAAGATTTTTTTCCTCAGGGTGAGGACACCATTAACAATATTCCTATCAAGAGGTTTTCGGTCAACTGTCCCAGAAATCCGGAGAGGTTTGGGAAGATCCAAGACCTTATCCTAGAATATGAACATAAAGAGATTGATGAAATGCGATGGATTGAAGAAGAGGGGCCACTCTCATCTTCACTTATCCATTATTTGAAGGAACATGAATCGGATTATGACTATTTTATTTTTTTCAGCTACAGGTACTACCACTCCTACTGGGGAATTCATGCTGTCCCCCATAAAAGTATCCTGGTGCCGACAGCCGAACATGATGCCGTGATCCACCTCAAGATATTTAAGGAACTTTTCCGGAAGCCGCAGGCCTTTGTCTACAACTCTGTCGAAGAGCGCGAAATGATTCAGACCTTGTCCCAGAATGAAGATGTTATTGGTGATGTCGTTGGAGTGGGGATCGAAGTTCCCAAAGGGTTCAAAACAGAAGAATTTCAAAAAAAGTATAAAATCCCCAGCCGATATATTATATATGTCGGACGCATCGATGAAAATAAAGGGTGTGACGAGCTGTTTGACTTTTTTCTCCGCCTTAAAAAGGAATCGGACACAGATGTCAAGCTAGTACTCATCGGCAATACTAAAATTAAAATTCCATCGCACGTGGATATTATTTACCTCGGTTTTGTATCAGAAGAAGAAAAATTTGCCGCGATTAATGGAGCTGAGTTTTTAATCATGCCCTCCTTTTTTGAAAGCCTGTCTATGGTTACGCTTGAGTCCTGGGCAATGGGGAAACCTGTCTTGGCCAATGCTAAGTGTGACGTGCTAAAAGGACAGTGCATGAGGAGCAATGCCGGATTGTTTTACGATAACTATGAAGAATTCTGTTCGGCCTTCCACTTGCTCTTGTCCTCCAAGAAGCTTCGGAAAATCATGGGGACAAACGGGAAAAAGTATTTTAATCAAAACTATACTTGGAAGGTTATCGAAAATAAATATCTCGCCCTTCTTGACAGGCTCCAGGAGAGACGTGCATGAAAATTCATCAGTTTGCCACATCTCTGACCTATGGAGATGCCATTTCGGATGAAATGCTTGAGATCCAGGCTGTCTTACGGGAAAAAGGTTTTGAATCGGAGATTTTTGTCCGGTTTTTTGACCCACGTTTGGCCAAGTATATGTTTGATTATAGAGAGTACAAAAAGTTCAGTTCTCGGAACAATGTTGTCATCTTCCACTTTTCCATCGGATCTCCCGTCTCTAAGATGTTCTTCCGGATTCCCGATAAGAAGATCATGATTTACCACAATATCACGCCTTACGAATTTTTTCTGGATTATCACCGGATTTTGGCGAGAGAATGTTATAAAGGGCGGTTGGAGATCAAACTTTTTACTGATAAGGTCGATCTTGCTTTAGGTGATTCTGATTTTAACCGTAGAGAATTAGAAGAAGTAGGGTATCCCAAGACCGGAGTGCTTCCACTTCTGCTTAATTTTTCAAAATTTGACAGCGCAGACGATTCAGTAACGCGCCAAATATACTCGAATGGAAAGTTTACACTTCTTTATGTGGGGAGAGTCATCCCCAATAAAAAATTTGAGGATGTGATCAAGGCCTTTTTCTATTACAAGAAATATATTAATGCGGAATCTCAACTTATCCTGGCCGGGGACTATAGGGGACAGGAACGTTATTATTCTGCCCTGTGTTGCCTTGTTGATAAGCTGGAGGTGAAAGATGTTTATTTCACCGGACATATAGATTTCCCTGAATTGGCTGCGTTTTTTAAAATTGCCGATGTCTATCTCAGCATGAGTGAGCATGAGGGGTTTGGTGTCCCTCTTTTAGAGGCGTTTTACAACCGAATTCCCGTAGTTGCCTTTGCCGCCGGGGCTGTTGAAGAAACAATGAATGGGGGAGGGCTTTTGCTCCATGAAAAAGATTTTCTCAAATTGGCTGAGGTTTTGAATAAACTCAAGCAGGAAAAGAGCTTTCGGGACAACATTATTGAGAATCAACTTAAAGTGCTCGAGAAATACAAAAAAGAAAATGTGAGCCAGATACTGATGGAGCACATAAAAAAAGTCGGAAAAATATGAGGATCGACCAGCTTATTCCCGCTTTCCATCAGGGTGATGCAATTGGGGATACCGCCTATCATATGAAGTCTTTTTTCTTGTCGCAGGGATTCGAATCCGAAATTTACTGTTTATCCAGGGACTCGGGACTGGAAAAAAGCTCTCGTTTATTTGATGAATTCCCGTCTCCAATTTCAACAGATATCTGCATTCTTCACTTTGGGCTGCCATCACCTTTGACCAAAGCTCTCATCGATATGACCTGCCGGAAAGTGATCATCTACCACAATATCACACCCAGTAAGTTTTTCCGGGATTACAGCGCAGAGATGGCCCGCATTACGGACATCGGCCGGGAAGAATTGGATAGCCTTGTACCTCATGTCGAACTGGCGTTGGCAGATTCGGAATTTAACAGACAAGAGCTTGTTGACTGTGGATACAGCAATACAGAGGTTCTTCCACTTTTTGTCGATTTCTCGAAGTACAGCAAAACAATCGATCGAATGACCTATGATCTGTATAAAGACGGAAGGACAAATATTCTCTTTGCTGGACGGGTGGTCCCCAATAAAAAAATTGAAGATTTAATAAAGGTGGTCTTTACTTATAAGAAATATGTGTCCCCGCTTGTACGTTTGATCGTTGTGGGCAAGACATCCTCTCTTCCGGGATACTACAAAGGACTTGTCCAGCTTGCCGATGAATTCTATCTGAAACCAGAGGAAATATTATTTACCGGGCACATTCCTGATGAAGAGTTGTTTGCTCTCTACAAGGCGTCGGATGTTTTTCTCTCCTTGAGCGAGCATGAGGGATTTGGCCTCCCTTTCATTGAAAGCCTTGTCTTTGATTTGCCAGTTATTGCCTATGACAACACGGCGGTGTCCTCCACTCTGCATGGAGCGGGAATTTTGATCCACAATAAAAAACTCGATTATATTGCTGAACTGATCGAGTTAGTCGTTAACGATTTGGGATTCCGGAAAAAAATCATCGATAGTCAACGCGAGAGATTGAAAAATTTTCAAGAGATGAAACTTGAAGATTTTTTACTAAAGAGCCTAAAAGGATTGCTCCCATGAAAATTGCTTTTGTCATTCAAAGGTACGGTAAAGAGGTCATGGGTGGATCTGAACTTCACTGCCGCCAGATTGCGGAGAGATTGTCTGCTCGAGGACACGACTGCACGGTGTTTACCACAGCAGCAAAAGACTATGTCTCCTGGAAAAATGAATATCCTTCAGGGAAAACTATCCTTAATGGGGTAAGCATTGAACGCTTTCCTGTTATTAAAGAAAGGGATATTTTTTCCTTTAATGAGTATTCAGACTGGATTTTTTCCAACCCACACACCCAAACCGATGAAATCGAGTGGATGAGCAGACAGGGGCCGGAAAGTCCTGAACTTATCCAAGTCATAGAAAGAGGGCAAAATAACTTTGATATTTTCATCTTCTTTACCTACCTCTACTACAACACGTTCTGGGGACTGCAAAAAATAAAAAACAAAAAAGCTCTTGTGCCAACAGCACATGATGAACCGGCGTTATACCTGGAGATAATGAAAGATGTTTTTGCTTCTCCGGATGCCTTCATCTTCAATACGGAATCAGAAAAAACCATGCTGAACAGGCGATTTTCTTTTGAGGGGAAGTATTTGGATATTGTGGGAGTCGGTGTGGATTTACTGAAGGTTAAGGAAAGCCATTCATTTTTCCAAAATCACGGAGTGAATTCTCCTTTTATTCTCTACGCAGGTCGTATCGAAAAAGGAAAGGGGTGTGAAGAGCTCATTCAATATTTTTTAAAGTTCAATAAAAAAAGAAAAAACCTTTCGCTTGTTCTTATTGGGAAGCTTCTTATGGAACTCCCCACACATCCTCAAATCAAATATCTGGGATTTGTATCGCCAGCGGATAAGGATGCAGCGATGGTGTCTGCTTTGGCTACAGTGCATCCTTCCCACTTTGAGAGTCTCTGTATGGCAGCCCTTGAATCTATGGCTCATCGGACACCAATTCTAGTTCAGGGACAAACCGATCCGTTGAAGCAGCATTGTTTGAAGGGAAACGGGGGGCTGGCGTTTTCTAATTATGAAGAATTTGAAGCTATGTTGGATTTATTCCTATCAAATCCACGATTGAGGCAAGTTATGGGTGAACAAGGCCGGAGATATGTGGAGGACAACTACTCTTGGAAAAGAATCATCGAAAAATACGAGCGAATGTTCAAACATTTCGCAAAAATATTCTGATTATTATATCCTCATTTAAAGCTTTTTATACCCGACTTTCGCCAATATAATTTACACATCTCTTAATTCAATTATTTTCAATCA
>CAZWHQ010000073.1:0-12692 GCA_964633715.1 uncultured Eubacteriales bacterium | reverse complement strand
GCCTTATGGTTAATGATACTTCTAAGTATTAGACGAAATCATTTATGAAAATTCTCATCCAACTAGAGCAATTAAAGCGACAATGTCCTTTACTGAAAGATAACCCACTTTTTTTGCGATAATTTTTCCTTTGGGGGAGAGGATAATCATTGTGGGATAGGCCTTGACATCATATTTTTTGACAAGATCCCTGTTTTCATCGCCATCGATCTTGACAGCTAAAATGTTTTTAAAGGCCTCAACAACGAGATCGGCTGTATAGACATATAAATCCATCGTTCTGCAGGGACCGCACCACGTCGTTTCAAAATCTATAAATAATAATTTATCCTGCTCTTTAGACAACTTGAGGTTGTTTTCAAAATCATGAGAAAAATTGACTTGTTGACCAGACCGGGCGGCTTCCCGGTCCGCGGCCAATGTATCTCTTGCTCTATCTTCATCTGCCCGTGTTATCCCGGGATCGAAGGCCTGTAATTCCACTTCTCTTCCTGAAGGATGAATGGATTTTACCTTATAGGCTTTATCCCCAAGCCAGGCGTGATTGAGAAGACTCCTTGAATTGGCTGATTCATAGAGATCTTCTGGATTTTCCTCTTCAGCCAACGCCCAGCTGTCTTTAGTGTCATAGATTCCATCCATCTCCATTTCTGTAAGCATAATAACGGCCGGGATATCATCAAGCTCAAGACGGCCCAACATCCATCCCCTTCGGCTGAATCTGAGCACTTTTTCCAAGTCCGGTTCGAGGGGATCCTCCACATACCAGAATGAGAGCGCATAGGGATTTATATCATTCTCCTCACGCGATGGATCGACAACAGGAATATCGACCACAGTCGCAAAACTAGACCAGAATTTTCCCCTTGTCTCACTCGGAGTGGTCGTTAAAACAGTATCGTCATCTAATCTCCCGTTTCTGTTCCAATCACCGGCAAGACGGTTAAAATATTTCTCGCCTTCCCCTTTTTCTAATCTTAAAAGAATTGGCAAAACATCATCTCCACCCAATCTTAATTCTGTCTCCAATCCTGCATTTTTTTCAGTAAGAGACAATTGTTTTCCCTTTGGACTCCACCTCATACTCACGTCTTCTGTTGGACTTTGGGGTGTCAAGCTAACCACATAAACATTTTCTCCATTGTTTTTGTTACCACAAGCCATATAAACGGCCATGAATAAAAAAACAGCTAATATTCTATTAACCTGTTTGTTCATTTTTACTTCACTTTCTTAACTAGAATATAGCTCACATCATCCTGAGGTTCGGCAAATTTCATGAGGTTTTCTTTGATCTGCACGAACAGGTCTTTGGATGATAAATCTCTATGTTTATGGATGATTCTCTCAAGCTCTCCTCCTAATTCCGAATCATAAAAGAGCTTCCCTTCAGTATTTGTGTGCTCAGTAACACCATCCGTATACAGCAGAAGGATGTCTCCCGGCTCTTGGATTATCAGATGATTGACATTAAAACGGCTGGAAAATCCACTCCTGAACATGTTCCTTTCCACATCCGGACCGCTTGAAGGAAACGCTGCAAGCGGAGGAGATGATTCCATCCCGCACACAACGGCAGGTTGCAGTCTCTCCTGTCTACGGGAGTAAATCAATGGAAAAGGATGCCCGGCTGATAGGAATTTGAAGGCTCCGGATTCGGAAATTTCTCCGTAGATCATAGTGATGTATTTATCGAAGCTTGAGGAATTGTAGAGCCGTGTGTTCAGCTTCAGGAATAAATTTTGGGTGACATCTCCTCGGCCCTCAATCTCATAGAGAACTCCAGTTAAAAAGGAGTCATGCAAACGCGACGCAAAGGAGAAATCGGTTTTTAAATGACCCGAGACATCCGCAATAAGTAAGCCTGCCTTGGTCTTCAAGGAGTGGAGATTAGTGATTATTCGATCCTTAGTCTGGGAAGTGAAACGTTCATCTTGTGAGACCTCCTTGATCTCTTCGTCCAGATTGTATCTGTTCTTAAAATCCATAAAAATAATATGGTCTCCGCCAACGGGCCCACCCATCGGGATGGATTCTCCATAGATGTCAAATCCGGATATTTTGGGAATCTCTCCGGGACGAGGGATTGTTTCGCGTGTCAGAGTCTCAAAGTTGTCTAATTCCAGTGAATCGTCTACAGCCATTTTATATTCCTCTAAAACACGTATATTAGCATGTCTGAGCCTGACAATCTTTAAATATTTTTTATAACGTTTTTTTTCTATTGTCGTATAATAAATATAAGCACAGATTTTATGCATGAGGTTTTTAATGAGAAAACCTAGTTTATCGGTAACATGGATACTATTATGAAAATATTTTTCATTAAAATGATTCTTATCTTGATGGTTATGATTGGAACGTGCGGTCTTGGAATGAGCCAAGAACACAGCCATGAACAAAATCAAGAAAGGGATCGTGACCAGTGGATGTGGCAGCAACCCGAGATGGTCATGAATGTCATAGGAGTTAAAGAAGGAATGGTCATTGCTGATATCGGGGCGGGAGAGGGGTATTTCACATTCCGGCTGGCTCGAAAGGTTGGACAAAAAGGTATTGTATACGCTAATGACATAAATAAGACATTCATTCAAGCCATTAAAGACCGCAGCAAAACAGAACAAGTTGAAAATGTAATGACTGTTCTGGGTGATGCGGATGATCCTCTCCTTCCAGAAAAAATGATTGATTTAGCCCTCTTGGTAAACCTGATACACCTCGTTGAAAATCCAGTTGTTTTTCTCGAGAATATCAAACCAAGCCTTAAGCCAGAAGGGACAGTCGTTCTTGTTCAGTGGGATGCTGAGAAACTTTTATCCGAATTCCCCGGTGGCAGCATAGAGAATCTGAAAGAGTTTTTAAAAGAAGATCTATTAATAAATATTCAGAAAGCCGGATATGAAGCTATCCGGACAGAGACATTCTTGTCCATGCAGAATATCTATATCTGCCGTCCAGCCAAATAGAAATAAACTCAATTTATCAATTAGAGGGACATCATGCTTGCTTTCTTTAAGTTTGAATTGAGTAGGCTATCTCTCTAGTCACCCTAATAAATGTTTGACCTAGAAAAAGCAATAAAACAATAGCGGAAAACGCTCAATAAAAACAGCGCTCTCGAGGACGGATATAAGGAGGAACTGGAATGCCATCTTCGCGATAAAATTGAATTCCTCATTGAACAAGGTTCCTCAGAACAGACAGCATTCGAAGAAGCGGCACAAAAAATCGGTGAGGCCCACAGTCTCGGCGCGGAATTTTACAGATCCACCACGAAAAAAAAGAGCGGCCGCCCTCCCTGGGAAAAGAATCCCTGGTTCCCTTCCCTAATTTCCAATTATTTAAAAATAGCCCTTAGAAAAATCAGAAGACAGAAAGTTTTTGCATTTATCAATATTGCCGGTCTTTCTGTGGGCCTAGCCTGTTGTACGATCATCATCCTCTACGTCACCAATGAGCTTTCCTATGACAGATATCATAAAGATGCCGGCCGGATTTACCGCATCGCCACTCACAGAATCCATCCAGTAGGAGAACACTGGTTTGCCGCCACACCAACTCCGTTAGGCCCTGAACTGAAGGCCAATTATCCAGATATCGAAGAGGTGGTCCGGATCGTCCCCCCCTACGAAAATTCCAGCAATGTCCTAATCGTTCGCGGAGAAAAGCGATTCTTCGAAAACCGCATCTGGTTTGCCGACAAAGAGCTCTTTCGGATGTTCAATATCCCTATGATCAAAGGTAATCCACAAGAGGCGCTTGTACATCCTAACAGCGTTGTCATTACAGAAGGAATGGCCGAAAAGTATTTTGGTGACGATGAACCCTATGGACAGATTCTCCAGATTGAGATCGACTACGATACCGGTCGAGTTGAAATGCAGAACTATGAAGTGACAGGAGTCATATCAAACCCCCCGCCCAACACACATCTTAAGTACGACATGTTCCTCTCTATGACGACATTTTGGAGTAATCTCCCTGAATTCGAAACAGACTGGATGAATCCAAAACCAAAGTACACCTATATCAAACTCATGGTAGGAATTAATCCAAAAGATTTTGAAAACAAACTCCAAAACGCAGCAGAGAAGTATAAAGGAATCTATGCCGCGGAAACTGAGGGGGAACTCAAACTCCTCGAGTATTTTCTCCAACCTGTGGTCAAAATTCACATGTTTTCTCATATTCTCAGGGAAATCGATCCTCCTGGAAATTGGTATTATGTCTCTATCTATTCCATCATCGCGTTCCTCATACTGCTCATCGGCTGTATGAACTTTGTCAACCTATCCGCAGCCCTCTCAACGACTCGAACAAAGGAAGTCGGGCTTCGTAAAGTTGTAGGTGCCCAGCGCAAACAGCTCATATGGCAGTTTCTCGGGGAATCATTCCTTATCACAATTCTTGCCTTTATTGTGGCTTTCTGGCTGGTCCTGGCACTGCATATACCTTTTAACCAGATGGCTGGTACAGATCTGTCCCTTGCAGGGCTCAAACAGCCCATTGTGATGGCCTCGCTGTTCGGACTTCTTCTCTTTGTCGGTCTCGGATCCGGATACTACCCCTCCCTCATCCTGACAGCCTTTAATCCCATCACCGTCCTTCATGGAAAACTCGCACCGACCTCCCGCGGATCCAGGATGCAAAAAATTCTTGTCATCGGGCAGTTCGCCATTTCTATTTTTCTCGTCATCTGTACGCTCACAGTATTCCAACAATTGAATTTTATGAAGGGCCGTGCTCTTGGATTCAATTTGGAACAAAAATTGATTCTTCGCGTCAAGAGCAACATGAACCATCTGCGAAGAGACTATGAAAACATCAAAAATGATTTTCTCCGAAATCCGCAAATCACCGGCGCCACAGTATCCTCCTCAGTCCCCGGAGATAGGGATGAATCCGGATACTATCTCTCATCAATAGGCCTTGATTTTAGCAATGCCACATGGCTGAACGTCATCACTTTAGACTACGATTTTCTCCGTGAATACGAAATCGATTTGGTTGCGGGGAGACCCTTCCAGCGCGGGCAAGAGGACGATGAGGAGGGGGCCTTCTTGATCAACAAAACCGCAGCCAGGGAATTGGGCTTCTCGTCCCCTGAAGAGGCTTTGGGAAAGGGTTATTTGGCTCACTACCACAGAAAAACAAAAAAAATTGTTGGGGTCACTGAAGATTTTCATTACCAGGGAATGCAGGAGATCGTCAAACCAATGGTATTGGATATTGAAGATTCTCTATTCAACACGATTACTCTCGCCTTTCGGGTGGACAACATGAATACCCTTATGCGTTTTGTGAAAAACACTTGGGACTCACATTTTCCCGGGATCCCCTTTGAATACTCTTTTTTGGATGAAAATTTCGCACGCGAATACATGTACGAAACACAGATGGGCCGCCTTTTAGGATTGATCACGTCGATGGGATTTATTATCGCATGCCTCGGCCTCTTCGGACTGGCCACCTTTGTGGCCCAATCCCGGAAAAAAGAAATCGGCATCCGAAAAGTGCTCGGTGCTACTACTCCAAATATTGTTGCCATGATGTCAAAAGATTTTGTCAAGCTTATTCTAGTATCCATCTTGGTGGCCACTCCTTTGGCTTGGACAGCCATTCAGCTCTGGCTTAATGACTTCGCCTACCGGATCGATATGAACTTTTTAATTATCTTTGGTGTGGCTTTTGGGGCTCTGGCGATTGCAATAGGGACCGTGAGTATTCAGGGAGTCCGTGCGGCTGTCGCAAATCCTGTGAATTCCCTGCATGACGAGTAGTTGAAAGCCCTGTCTTCCAATCTGGATTGTCGATCTTGAAAAACAACTGGGAAAGACTTTTTTTTGCGTAGATGATTATTCTGTTTGAGATCCTTTGGCAGATCTGGACTTTACGCCATAGGTGACAGCCACGGCTGTTATCAAAAGGGAAAGGGCGGCCAGGAAGAGAAATGTCGTCTCGTAGGAACCGGTCTCATCCCTGATTAATCCGGATAAAGAGGGACCGAAAAACATCCCTATCCCTGAAACCATTCCTAAAATTCCAAATCCCAATCCCAAATCCTTGGACGGTAGGTTCTTGGACAAATAGGAAAATACAGGTGTGGGAACCAACGCAACAGCTGCAGCCATTATGACCATTGGTGGGAAAAAACTCGAAGACCTTGTAACAAGAAAAAGAGAAGCAGCCAATAAAAGACCTCCTGTCCCAATAAAAATACAGTTTCTTTTGAATTTATCGATCAGACGTCCAATGATAGGGCTGAGGATCAAAGATCCCCACATGAGCAGACTCGTGAGAAGACCCGCATGACCGACAGTTTCTCCTTTAGAAACAAAAAAATCAGGGGCAAATGTCGAAAAAGAAATAACCGCGGCATTAAATAAAAGCCAGCATAGAGCAGCCACCCAAATCAAACCAGCAATGTGGAAGATATTCGAGAATATGGTTTTTCCCCCATGCTCGTTTAAATTTTCTTTTTGCGGTAAGTTCGACGCATACTTATAGAGAAAAATAAACACCATGAGCCCAACAAGGCTAACAGCAACCGTAATGAACACCGGCAAGCGCCAGCCTTCATTAACAGCCAATTTACCGAATGTCGAAAAACAGATAATCGAACCAACAGGCATCGCTGTATTGTAGATACCCATCGCCGAACCCACTTCGCGGCCCTTAAACCACTGGGAGAGGATTATTGCGGCCACGATGGTCAAGGTCGCCGCACCGGCTCCGGCAATCGTTCTCCCAAACCAGGCCTGGAAAAATGTGCGGCTCAGTGCAAAAATCAGCGTCCCAGCGATAACAAGAAAAAAAGAAATCAGACCGACCTTGTAAGCTCCCCACCTATCGGAGAGTAGTCCAGCTAAAATCGCTAATAAAATGGACGGCAGCGTAAAAAGGCTCATCAGGAGCCCGGCCTGAGCATGAGACAGTTGAAAACTCGTGATAATTAGTGGAAGGATGGGTGGTAAAAACTGCAGCGCAAATGCAAACACCAGCATACAGATGTACACCATGAACAGAATCATCCATCGATAATTCTTATTTAATCGAGTCATTTAGAAGAGATAAGTATGATGTCCCTCTAATTCAGAAAAGGGTTTTTTACTTCACATCTGCAACAACAGAATTATAAACTTTTTTGGTTTCCTTGTCCTGAACAAAAAAGACAACTTGAAGATCTGACGAGTTTATTTCAAAATGCTTTTCTTTAAACTGAAAGGAATTTTCCTTTTCGTAATCGGCAAGATGATCCTCGCCGGCTTTTTCCGTTTTTAAAATATCGAATTCAACCGTGCTGCTCGATGAAACCTCGGCATTCAAAAAATCTCGAACAACCAATTTATGAAAAACGATTCCATTGGCGCCCACATATTTTTCTTCTCCTTGGACCAGAGCCACATTAAAGTCGACATTATCCATAACTTTGTCAGCTTCGTAGGTGACTTTAACAATGTCTCCGTCTAAGACGGCATTGAGCTTGAGCTGAACATCAGGTGCCACATAAAGCCTAGAATTGATTTCCTCATAATACTGATTAAATTTGGCTTCACTCCTTGCACGGCCTCCACCTCCACCAAGTTTACTTTCTCCGTCAAAGAATGTAGAAGGTGTGCTTCTCGCTCCATAATAGGCTGCTCTATCCAGGGAAGCGGGATTAGTCATTGGGTCCGGCCTGGGAATATGAAGGTGATACTCCAGTATGGAAAGGTATTGTGTGGGGTATACATGCATCAGGCCTTCAAATCCAAGATCCGCGGCAACACAGGGAGGACATTCCGAACCCGTAAACAATTCGACAAGGACAGCTTTTCCATCCCAGCCTGGTTCAGGACTGAAAGGTTCGGGGTGAAAAGGAAGAGCACGCAATTTAGCCTCGAGTTTTGCCTCAAATCCTTCCAAGCTGCCATTGACTTCTTTATAAAGTTCCCTAGCCTTTTCCTGGGAATCTTTGTAATTTTCCGCGGCCGATTCAAAATAATTCGTAAAAGCCTCTGTCGGTTCCCCCAGTTTTTCATATGTTTGAGCTAAATAGTAATAAAAAACCTTATCTTTACTGCCTTCTTTCTCAAGGTAGCCTTTTAAAGCTTTATTGGATTCCTCAGGGTTGTCCTCATTAAGATAGGCTCTTGCAGAAGCCAGATAGAGCATTGGGATATAACTTTTCAATCGCGGCACTTGTTTTTCCGGAATAGTCTGCAGGAATTCCGGATCTTCAGATAATAATAAACCCTGCTTCACATAATTGGTGACGGCTTGAGTCACTTTTTCTTTGTCAAACTGTTCTAATTTTTCATGGTCAAGAATATCAAGGCAAAAAGAATAGTGGGAATAAAACTTGTTAAGACCTTCTGTTGATTCGAGGGCAGATTTCTGAAGTTCAAGAATAGGTTCGACAGAAGTACAGAGATCAATTTTTGCCCCTAAAATTGAGCTTTCCATAGTACTCATATACTGGCTTTCCGGGTACTTGACTTTAAGAGCCTCCATTTCCTTGATTCTGGCGTCTAAATCTTCAATCTGCATGGCAGCCCTGAGCTCATTGTACTCAGGGGGACGTTCCCGTTTTTTTGCGGGAGGTTCCTCTGTTTTTGCAGTGGGTTCCTGTTTGTCTTTGGCACAGCTGCTGAGACCAAACATGAGTACGAGACAAAACAATACTGTTAAACTGTTTCGCAAATGAATTTTTTTCATCTTTAATCCTCCATTTTTTTGTGTATAAACATAAACTATACAGAATTTTTCACTAAAAAACTAGCGGATTAAATTTGCCAGCCAAAGAAAAAACGCAGAGAGTCGGCAGGATTGGCGCGGGCCGCCTTTTCAATTTGATTACCTATAGAACCAAAGGTCAAGCGGGCACGAAGATACAAGGAGTCAATAGGTTGCATTGAAATCAATATGGGGGAAACCGGGTCTGGAGAGCCCGGCTTCCCCTTTTTGACGGGAAAAAAAGACTGTATCGGGGAAAAGTGTCTGTATCTACTTAATTTTCTTTTCCTCTTTTCCAGCTTTTAGGGATTCTGCTTTCTCTTTGATCTGCTCTTGCTTCTTTAGGATATCGGTCAACATTTGTTTGCACTTGGCCTTGATATCGGGATCATCCGTATTTTTTATCTGCTTCCTGAGATCTTCAGCTTTTGCATCGAGCAACATGTACTCTTTTTTCAGATTATCTAACTCGAGATCAACTCCGTTTGATCCGTTTGCCCCATTCGATTCAGCCATTAGGGTTTCGATTTTTTCTTGTTTTTCCAGAACCGCAACCAATTCAGCTTTCAACTGGTCGATCACTTTTGGATCTGTGACCTTGTCCAGCTTTGTCCGAAGGACTTCCTCTTTTTCAGACAGGATCTTATATTCCTCTTCCAGCTTCTTTGCAGATGCTGGAGGTGGAAGCACTCCGCTTTCAAGGATTTCGGCCATTAACTGTTCTCTCTTCAGAACATTCATTAAGATTGTCTTGAGCTCTGCCTTAAGTTTTGTGTCCTCTGTTGACTCTAATTTCTTTCTGAGGATGATTTCTTCTTCTTTGAGATTCTCCAGTTCGACTTTGATTTGTTCCATCTTCTTCTTCATCTCTTCTTCTTTACTTTGGTCGCTGTTTTGGCCGGAGGAAAGGGCAGCCTTTTCGGCAACCTTAATCCCAGATATGTCCGCACCCAGTGCCTCTGCAACCTGAACATCGGCAGCCTTGGGCTCAGCAAAAACCAGCAGCAGAAGCGTTGCCATGGGCAGGATCAGCAAAAGTTTCAATTTGGCAGCACCTCGAGACTTAATTTTTGACATCATGGTTATTCTCCTTTTGATTTGAGACTGTTTGAAGTTATTCGCAAATTCGAACAACTTCACACCCACATGCTGCTCAAACATGAGCAGTTGGTACTTGGCTGTGCTGAAGCCTTGCGCAATGACTCCATAATCAGCCAAAAATTCATGTGTTTCCTGTAAAGACTTTTTGTATGGCCATACAAAAGGATTAAACCACTGTAAAACAGTGATGAGTTCTATCAGCAGGATATCAAAGGTGTGATACTGCTTAATATGTATAAATTCATGAGCGATGATGCGCCTCATGTTGTGTTCAGAAGTGTTTTTATCATTAATAAAGATGTAGTTGAGAAAGGAAAAAGGAGAAAAATCTTTATCGACAGAGACGATGTTTACTCCGTTAAGCCTGGTCGTTTTGTACTTGCTGACAACAAAGTAGAGTTTGATCATGTGGAAGACAAACCGGGTGAGAAACACACCGGCACCTAGAACATAGAGAATAAGAAGCGTATCTCCCAGTCCCCAGGTCTTAACAGGAGCCACATAAGCCGGGAGGAATGTCATGGGTTCAACAGCACGTGCGGTTACAATTGGGGATGTGACTTTGAAGGTCGGTAAAATCAAAGAAATAAGGAGGGAGCCGACAAGATAGATACGGTTGAGCTTAAAATAGGTTTCTTTCCTTAAAAAAAACCTGAAACCCACATAAAACAACGCCAAGCAGGTTGCAGATTCCAATAAATACAGAGCAAAGCTATTCATTTTTTTTCCCCTTGTGTTTTTCGATTTCTTCGCTGAGAAGCTCCCTAATCTCTTCCATCTCCCCAAGAGTGATATCCCGATCACTTGCAAAAAATGAAACCATTTCCTGAAAAGAATCCCCAAAATATCTTTTGATAAAAGATTTGAGAAATCTTTTTTTATAATCATCCCTAGAGACAATCGGAAAGTACTCATGTGTTTTACCGTAGGCATTGTGCGCTACAAATCCCTTTTTCTCCAGAATACGGACAATTGTGGATACTGTGTTGTAGGCCGGTTTTGGTTCGGGAAGGCGGTCGATGACATCTTTGACAAAGCCCTTCTCGAGTCTCCATAAAACCTGCATGATTTGCTCCTCGGCCTTGGTGAGTTCCTTCATGGTGTTCATAATATATAACTAAATTTCCAGTTTGTCAACTAAATTTTTAGTTAATCAACTAATTCCCTAGTTTTTCTCCCTGCACCCATTAATACGCATGGCTCAAAAAGAATGTTTATTGCAATAATTATGCCATTATCGGAGGAAGTGTCTTTCGGAGAAAGACAACAAATTAAATGAAATGACCGTTCGAAATCAGACAAGAAGTGTTCGAATTTGGACAATTGCTCTCAGAAAGGAAATCCGTTAAAGCTTCAAATAACTCCACTCTTTTGATATGGGCACTCGACTCATCAGCACGGCTCCATTTTTTGTAACAAGCAAATTGTCACTGGGATTAACTCCAATGCCGTTTTTTTCATCATATAATCCGGGTTCGACACTGAAAGTCATGTTCTCGCGGATAACAGTGTGGTCTCCCAGTGAAATAAACGGCGGTTGGTGGCCTTCAAAATTCTGACCCGATCCATGGGCCGGACGATGATAGATAAAATCCTGCATGCCGTTTTTTACCTGATAGGAATGGATTTTGTAAGCCACATCGCAACACCTCACACCGGGTTTAGTCTCTTCCACTTGAATTTGAGCACAGTCAGCGACAATCTGCCACATCTTGTCCTGCTGTGAGGAAACCGGTTCAATCTGATAATTGCGGTAGCATTCACCGCCATATCCCCCTAATTTGATATCTGTATTGACATAAAGCGGCTTTCCTCGTTCAACCTTGTTGTAAAAAAACTGATTGGGATGCGGATAGGCTGTAGATACACCTGCCCTCACATACTGAGATGTCGATTCCATCCCAACTCCCTTATGAGGTTTGCCGTCGTATTCAATATCTTTCATCATGAGCTGGATGCCATAGGCCTGCAGGGCTTGGCCGATCTCAAAATCTGTCGCATCTATCCCTCTCTCCAGGATATAATCCCTGGCAAAGGCATGCACTTTATCAAAATATAGGTAGGCTCGTTGAGTAAGTGCAATCTCTTCAGAGGTTTTTATTATTCTCATTTGGAGGCAATCCTCCGAAATGTCGATAAACTTCATCCCCGGCATAACTTGTTCGATTTTATTGAGAAAATCAGGATGCAGACGAAAATCGGCCCCAATCGTCTTTCCTTGGAATCCATGCTTCTTCAGCCCATTGAGCATCCACTCGAAGAGATCGACACGTTCACCAACAACGACTTGTCCCTTATTGGGAAATCCATTTTTTGCGTGCGGATAGCAGAAATAATATTCATATTCCGTGCACCACCAGGATGTGATGAGATCGCGATCGATTCCAGGAGCAAACCAGTAGACTGCATCAGTTTCTTGAACCGGGAAAAAGGCCCATGTCGATCGCTCACCGCTTCCCCTAAAACATCCCGTAAAATAGACCATATTTGTATCGCTGCCCAAAAGAATCGCATCGATACCTTTTTTTGAGACTTTTTCCTTTAAACGTCTGACAGTATTTTTGTACCAGCTCAAGGGAAGTCGAGAGGCCCCTATAGAAGCGGGTTCAGGCAATTCTGGTTTCTCTAAAAGCAATTTTTCGGATCCGTGACTCTTGACAGATGAAGAACAAGCCAAATTCTTTGCCGCCAGCCCCACGGTCGTCAATCCCATCCCCATATTTTTTATAAAATGGCGTCGAGAAACAGGCATAATCTCTCCTTTTATTTATGGAAGACTAAAATTGCTGTTTACCTTGAAGCACTTGTGAATACATCTATTTAACCTGAACTATTCATAAATTTGGCCAACACTGACATATATTTTCATTATAATC
>CAZWHQ010000072.1:0-12715 GCA_964633715.1 uncultured Eubacteriales bacterium | reverse complement strand
GAACTTGTAATTAAAAGCCCCGTTGCCTTGCATATCGTATTCCCGTCCGGTCGCAGTTCTAGAAGACAGAGCACATCTTCGACCCAAGAACAGGCTTCCCGTCAGATTGTAGAACTCAAGGACCTTTTGAATAAAGCCAGGTATTATCAGAAACGAAAAGAGACCGCCAAAAAGGATTCACGACTTTTACTTCCGGAATTCGACGAAATCCTCGAAAACCTGCTTCCTGTCATCAATGGGAAGATTCCGGTTATGATCTCTGTCCATGCGGAACAAGATATTTTAGATGCCATCAAATTTGTCAAGGATGAAAATCTAAAAGCAATTTTTTATGGCGTATCATATGGATGGAAAATACCAGAAAAAATTAAGGAATCAGGAATTCCTGTTGTTTTTGCGTCCCTCTATGCGCAGCCTGCTAAATGGGAAGATGGGTATGATGCCCTTTACAGAAATCCTTCCATATTAAGCCAAGCCGGTGTAAAAATCGCTTTTTCCTCTCAGAGCGCGAGCTTAGCCAAAGATTTACCCTATCATGCAGCAAAAGCAGCAGCATTTGGGCTGGACAAACAAGAAGCCCTTAAAGCTGTCACGATTTATCCTGCAGAAATATTTGGGATGGGAGACAAACTGGGAAGTTTAGAGAAAGGGAAAATTGCCAATGTTGTTCTTGCCGATGGCGATATTTTGGAGTTAGGAACAAACATCACTCATGTTTTTATCGATGGAGTAGAAATGGATATGTCGAACCTGTATACGGAACTTCTGGACAAATTCAAAAAAAGACACAAATAGTCCTGATTTTGTTACTGCTCCTCAAAAATAATAACGGTGTAACCATTTTGCTGGAGTCTCAAAGCGATTTTTTCGGCATTTTCTCTAGTCTTGGCCTTGATCCTCACCCTGAAGTATGTCTGAAAACCGGTTCTAAATTCGGTGATATAGACACTCCCGAATTTAATTCCGAGCTCTCTTTTTAAATTGATGGCATTTAATTTTTTTGAAAAAGAACCGATTTGAATGGAATATTTTTGTGTGGAAGGTTGGGGGGACAGGTTTCTCAGGACCTCGATGGTCACAGGAACAACACCTAATTCTATCATATCCAAAACCTTGGCGGCCGCATAAGATAGGTCGATATCTCGCCCCTCGACAAATGGTCCCCGGTCGTTGATGCGAACAGTTACAGATTTATAGTTATTCAGGTTGGTGACAATCACATGTGTTCCGAAGGGGAGGGTCTTGTGGGCAGCCGTCATGTCATTCATATTGTAGATTTCCCTGTTGGAAGTGAGTTTTCCATGAAATTCTTCACCGTACCAGGAAGCAAGCCCTGTCTGTATGTTCCCCTCAGGAAAGTACTTTGTTCTTATACAGGCCGAAAAAAAGAGAAAAAGCAGGGCTATAAATAGGATGTTCAGTTTTGTCCTATTCATCTTTCTGGCTCCTTCTATATATTTCGGCACAGATTTCTATCTTAAAGTAAAAGCTTGAATAGATTGTCTTTGAGGAAGTTAAAGGCCTCTCTGGGATTTGAGACATATTTAATACGTCGGAAATCATCTTCATCGATAGCTCCAGAATCGAGCATTTTCTTAAAATCGATGATTTTTTTCCAATATTCCTCTCCGTAGAGGCATACGGTAATATCGTTTTTGTCGATTTTTTCAGTCTGGATCAGTGTCAGAAGTTCAAAAATTTCATCACAGGTTCCAAATCCACCCGGAAATGCGATGATCGCTTTTGCTTTGTAAACCAACCAGAATTTTCTCATGAAAAAATAATGAAAGGTGAATGACAATTCTGGTGAGACATAGGGATTGAGTTTTTGTTCGTAGGGAAGAGAGATATTCATCCCGATGGATTTGCCTCCGGCTCTATGCGCTCCTCGATTAGCGGCCTCCATGATCCCGGGCCCCCCACCGGTGCAGATAACAAAATTCTTACCTCTGGGTTTCAGTTGGATGGCCCATTTGGCAAGCTCATAGGCCAGTTCCTCGGCTTCCCAATAGTATTTATACAAAGCATCATTCTTATTCAAAGGATCGACTCTTGCCGAACCAAAAAACAACACCCAATTATTGACTTTATATTTATCGAAACGAGCGAGAGGTTCTTTATATTCGCTTATGATGCGCAGAGATCGTGCTTCTTTTGAGTTGAGAAACTCAAGGTTTTTATACGCCTTGAGAGGTTGCTTTTTATCACTCATGAATTCCTCTCCATTGGAGTTAAGGAAATTCTAACGCAAATAATAGATCAAGACAAGTTCGGTTCATGAACTTTACTTCAAAATGTTCCTGTGTTATCAATAGGTCTATTCGACGAATTTGTATTCTAGTGTGAAACCGGATGACAAAGGGTTTTAAAAAAATTATTGAGAAGGATTACCCAGGAAGGATTATTATTATTGGCGCCGAAAGGACGGGAAAAAATTTTGTTGTTTTATATGCGATCACAGGCCGTTCACCTTCAAGCCTGGCCAGAAAAATTGAGTTCTCCAATCAAAAATTTCTTGTGAAGCCAACCGATGAATCGATTTTAAAAACAGGAAATGTCGAGCTGTTGATTTACCCCGCGATCCTTTTTTCTGAGGCAATAGTTGTCAGTAACGGCAAGCAGACCGAGGATATTCAGGCTGCCGCCCGCGGTGCTGAAAATGCTGTCTATGTTCTAGAGAAGTCTTTGGCAAAATGGGAGTATGAGCCTGATGCACCAACATTTACACCAAGGATAAGCGGCTGTATCCTTCCTTCAAAAAACGCGGCCCTCAGTATCATAAAAAGAGCAGGCAACGGGAGGGCTCAACGTGAATATTATGAAATTCCGCTGATACCTGGACAGGGGAAGATGATCTCCACCTATTCAGGAGAAAACAAAGATCCTCTTCCGTCCTTTACTGGATATCCTGAAGATGTTTTTATCACGGAAGCATCTGCCAGGGATATGGCTGCTGCAGTCTATGAGACCATGAAGCCAAAAGGGCCTCAAAGTGATTTTAGAGTTGCTGTCGCATGTGTCTATTCTGATCCAAATGATAATCAACAGTCTTCTTTCTCTATTATTAACAGGAGTGAAAGGAATACATAAAAATGAAAGATATAGACAAAACAACTCGTAAGCAGTACCGGACAAAAGTTGTTGAAGATTTTCAAGAACTTTTGGATTTTGGTGAGATCAAGTTTAAGAAAAAACTCCCCATGCGATATGGAGAGAATCCAGGATATCCAGCGGCTTTTTATCAGGAAGAAGGGGCAACAGGTCCCAATATGGCTACATTTGAAGTCCTTCAGGAAGGCTCTAAAGGCTTAAGCTACATCAATGTAGGCGATATGGACCTGGGGCAGAGGCTTGCCAGAAAGCTGACCTTGATTTATAAAACGCTGAAGATCTGTGTTCTCATCAAACATGAGATGCCCAGCGGTGTAGCCATGGGGAACCTTCCTGCTGAAACATTTGAGATGGCGTGGAAGTGTGATCCCCTCTCAAATTTTGGGAGTGTGGATGTTTTTAATTACACGGTTGATACCACAGTGGCCGAACTCATCACGGAGCCGGGACGAAATGTCGAGGTTGTCTATGCTCCTGATTATTCAGCCCGGGCTCTGGAGATTTTAAGTACAAGAAAACCCCTTAGGATCGTAAAAATGGGTGCCTTCTGTGATGAGGTGTCCGATGATTTCAATCTGGAATTTAAAAGAGTTGCTGGAGGATTGCTGGTTCAGAAACGATTTGACTCTCGAATCACTTCCTGGGACTCTGTGGATGTGGTTTCAAAAAGACAGCCCACTTTGGATGAGTTAAATGCGGCTGTCTTTACTTGGAATGTGGCGTGTTTTACTCGGTCCAATGCGATAGTGATAGGGACAAAACAGAAAGTCCACGGGATCGGTTCAGGGCAGAGAAGCCGTATCGATGCCGCGGAAGATGCTATAAAATTTTCTTTACGGGGGTACGGCCCGCAGGGATGTGTTATGGCCTCTGATGCGTTTATGCCTTTTCCTGATGTAGTCGAGTTGGCTGCCAAAAATGGAATAACCTCAATCATTTACCCTCTGGGATCGATCCGAGATGCGGATGTTATCGCCAAAGCCGATGAACACGGGATTGGAATGATTATCACAAAAAAGCCAGACCAAACCGACAGTGAACGGTGTTTTCTTCACCGTTAAGAAACAGAAAACTAAATAACTTGACTTTAATCTTTATGAGAATATAATGGACTGTTTTTTAAACATTCATAATATGCATAAATAAATAGGCTTGAATGGTTTTGTAGGAGAATTTGTTCAGCCTAAGGAGGTTTTTTTATGAAAAAAGAAGTAACAGTTGAAGAGTTGCTGGCTAAGGCCGAGCAGCCTTCAAAAGATGCTCTCAGGCTTCATCCCTTTTACAAAGGAAAAATCGGTGTCATGCCCAAATGCCGGATCCGCAATTCTGATGATTTTGCCATCTGGTACACACCGGGCGTAGCTGCACCGTGTAAGAAAATCCAGAAAGACAAAGATGTTGCCTATGAAATGACGAACAAATGGAATTTTGTGGCTGTCGTTTCCGATGGATCCCGCGTGTTGGGATTGGGGGACATTGGACCGGAAGCTGGTCTGCCGGTCATGGAAGGAAAAGCGCTTCTCTACAAATATTTGGGTGGAGTCGATGCCTTTCCCATCTGTCTAGACACGAAAAATCCGGAAGAAATCATTCAGGCCGTCAAATGGCTTCAACCCACATTTGGAGGGATCAATCTAGAAGATATTTCTCATCCCAAATGTTTTCATATTCTGGACACTCTCAGGAAAGAGATGGAGATTCCTGTCTGGCACGATGATCAACAGGGCACTGCCTGTGTGACAGTTGCTGGCCTTATCAATGCGGTTAAAATTGTAAACAAAAAGATGAGCGAACTCACAGTTGCTCTCATTGGAGCTGGGGCGGCCAATATAGCCATTGCCCGCCTGATTGTTACAGCCGGTGTTAATCCCGAGAACATTATTCAAGTGGATTCCAAAGGAATTCTGCATAAGGACAGGGGAGACCGTGGTCTACTCCAGACAAAATTTAAGGAAAAATGGCACATCTGTCTGACCACAAACAGGGAAGGCCGGAAAGGTGCCATCAAAGAAGCCATTGAAGGGATGGATGTTGTCATCTCTGCCTCAAAACCCGGTCCCGGAGTCATTAAAAAGGAATGGATAGCGAGCATGGCCAACGACTCTATCGTTTTTGCCTGTGCCAATCCAATTCCAGAAATTTGGCCCTGGGAAGCCAAAGATGCCGGTGCCAGAATTGTCGCCACAGGACGTTCGGATTTCCCCAACCAGGTCAATAACTCCCTCGGGTTTCCAGGGATTTTCCGCGGGGCTTTAGATATTCGGGCCACAAAAATCACCGATGAAATGTGTATTGAGGCGGCCAAAGAATTGGCCAAAGTTGCTGAGGATAACGGGCTGCACGAAGACTATATTGTTCCGAACATGGATGAATGGGAAGTATTTCCCAGAGAAGCTGTCGCAGTTGGCAATAAGGGTATAGAACAGGGAGTCGCCCGAATCAGAACGACAGAAAAAGAAAGGAGAGCACAGGCTGAGCAGATCATCAAACAGGCACGTGATGAAGTCCAGATGATGATGAAAAAGGGTTTTATCGCCGATCCAGACAAATAAGAAAGTCCAAGCTTAAGAAGCTTCAAATAAAAAAGGACCCTGATCACGGAGGGTCCCTTTTTTTATGTTATTATTTAATATAAATAATAATATACATATTCATTATCAAATATACTTGACAAAAGAACGCTCAAGTTTTATATTATATAGAGATTCAATATGCATATCACTATTGAAGCAATAATCTATATGGAGGCTAATAATGGCAAAAACAATAGGAATTGACTTAGGCACGACAAATTCCGTCGTGGCCGTGACAGAAGGCGACAAACCCCTCATCATTCCCAACGAAGAAGGGGGACGAACAACACCTTCTGTAGTTGCATTTTCAGATAAAGGAGAGAGACTCGTCGGACAGGTCGCAAAAAGACAACGTGTGACCAATCCCGAGAATACAATCTACTCGATAAAAAGATTTATGGGACGCCGATTTAAAGAGGTTCCTGAAGAGATCAAGCAGGTCCCCTTTAAAGTCAAGGCGGACAAGAACGGCAATGCGGCTGTGGAAGCCCATGGCAAGACTTATACCCCCCAGGAAATATCAGCCATCATCTTGCAGAAATTGAAAAAAGCGGCTGAGGACCACCTTGGAGAAACTGTGACTAAAGCTGTTATCACAGTTCCTGCCTATTTTAACGATAGTCAAAGAAAAGCGACTAAGGATGCAGGCAAAATAGCAGGCCTGGAAGTGGAGAGGATCATCAATGAACCAACTGCTGCAGCCCTTGCCTATGGAATGGACAAAAAGAAGGACCAGACAATTGCTGTCTATGATTTTGGTGGAGGAACTTTTGATATTTCCATCCTCGAAGTTGGTGAAGGAGTGGTTGAAGTTAAATCTACTCACGGAGACACACATCTTGGTGGTGATGATATTGACCAAGTTGTTCAGGACTGGCTTGTGACTGAATTCAAAAAAGAACAGGGTGTCAACCTCTCTAAAGACAAGATGGCTCTGCAGAGGCTTAAAGAAGGGGCGGAAAAAGCCAAGATGGAACTGTCTACCACAATGGAAACAGAGATCAACCTTCCCTTTGTCACAGCCGATGCATCCGGGCCAAAACATCTTTTGATGAAATTGTCTCGCGCCAAACTTGAGCAGCTCATGGGAAGTATCATAGAGAGGACTGTTAATCCCTGTAAACAGGCACTCAAGGATGCGGGACTTAAGCCCTCTGAAATTGACGAAGTTATTCTTGTTGGCGGTTCGACTAGAATCCCAAAAGTGCAGCAGATCGTAAAAGATCTTTTCGGAAAAGAAGCACACAAAGGTGTCAATCCTGACGAGGTTGTTGCTGCAGGAGCGGCCATTCAAGGTGCGGTCTTGACAGGAGACGTTAAAGATGTCCTTCTCCTGGATGTCACGCCTTTAACTTTGGGCATTGAAACTCTAGGCGGAGTGTTCACAAAGATGATCCCCCGTAACACCACAATCCCAACAAAAAAAACGGAGACATTTTCCACTGCAGCAGATAATCAGCCCAGTGTTGAGATTCACGTTTTGCAGGGGGAAAGAGAGATGGCTTCACACAACAGGACTCTCGGCCGCTTTCATCTCGATGGTATTCCTCCGGCACCAAGGGGTATTCCTAAAATCGAGGTATCCTTTGATATCGATGCGAATGGAATTTTGAACGTGTCTGCTAAGGATACAGGGACCGGAAAACAACAGGCAATCACAATTACTGGCCACAGCGGCATTGACGAAAGTGAAATCGACAATATGGTCAAAGATGCCGAGGCCCATGCTGAAGAAGACAAGAAGAGAAGAGAGACGATCGATGCGAAAAATCAGGCAGATCAGATGATATACAGTCTTGAGAAGCTCCTTAAAGACAATAAGGACAAAATTTCCGAAGAGGATGCCAAAACGATAGAAACTGAGATCGCCAACACCAAAAAGGCAATTGAAAGTGAAGACTTGGAGCAGATCAAAAGTGCAACAGAGGCACTTTCACAGGCTTCCCACAAATTGACCGAAATGATGTATCAGCAGGCCAGTTCCGCTCAGCAGCAGGGCCAAAATGCTCAGGGTGATGTTCATGGTGAAACCCAGGGACAGAAAGAAAAAGCGAAAGACGAAGAAGAAGTCATCGATGCCGAAGTTGTTGATGAAGAAGAGAAAAAATAGCGATTTTATTAAGTTGTGATGGCCGGTCAGTCACCATGGCCAAATATTTGGAGATTGTTCACTGAAAATTCCCTAGTGCTTGACTAATCCGGCCATCTAGACTAACAATATTTATTGGGCGATCTGATGGCAAAAGATTTTTATAAATTACTCGGTGTCAGCCGGTCTGCGCCTGTGGCGGATATCAAAAAAGCCTACCGGAAACTGGCACGAAAATACCATCCTGATCTCAATCCAGGGGATAAAACCGCAGAGGCTAAATTCAAGGAGATTCAGGAAGCCTATTCTGTTCTGAGTGATCCTAAGAAAAAACAACAATACGACCAGTTCGGATTTGTGGGAGATGCCCCGCCTAGGGGTTCCCATCAGGGCCCTCAATCTTCCGGATTCGAAGGTTTTGATTTTTCAAATTTTGGAACCTCCTCGTTTAGAGATTTTTTTGAAAATGTGTTTAGTGGACCGGCCTCAAGTCCGAAGGCGAGGCCTGAAAGGGGGCAGGATCTTCTCTATTCCATGCGGATCGGTTTTATGGATGCTATCCATGGGTTGAAGACACGGATTCAGCTGACGCGAATGGTTTCCTGTTCCAATTGTCACGGAAATGGTTTTATCAGCGGTCAAGGACAGCAGATGTGTCCTACATGTAAAGGGACGGGACAGGCGAATATGCAGAGAGGTGTCATGAGATTTGCCACGACCTGCCCAACTTGTGGGGGAAGTGGCAGGACACCAGGGACTCAGTGTCCTGTATGCCATGGAAATGGTGCGGAACAAAAAACCCAATTCATCAGTGTGAGGATTCCTGCAGGAGTATCCACTGGATCGAAGGTCCGAATTCCCGGAAAGGGAAATGCAGGGCGAATGGGAGGCTCCGCAGGAAATCTGTATATCACAATTGAAGTGGAATCTCACCCCCTATTTAAAAGACAGGGAGCAAATATTTATATCGAGGTTCCTATCACAGTTCCTGAAGCTACCCTTGGTGATAAGATCGAGGTCCCGACTCTCAATGGTTTGACCACTATCAAAATCCCCCCGGGAACAAAATCGGGACAAAAATTCAGGCTCCGGGGAAAAGGAGCTCCAGTCCTTGGGAAAAAAGCTCAAGGTGATCAATTTGTTGAAGTGATCATCGTCCCGCCATCTTTTAAGGATCAGAGAATCAGGGAACTCATGAAAGAACTCAAGAAAATTTCCGATGTGAATCCGAGAGAAAAAATGGGACTGAATAAAAAATGAGCCCAAAAAACGACAAAAAAAAGTATCATCATATCAGCCACGTTGCACGAATATACAATGTTCATCCCCAGACATTGAGGTTGTATGAGCGGGAAGGGCTGCTCAAGCCTTCAAGAAGTGAAGGAAATACGCGGCTGTATTCGGATAGTGATTTGATTCAGCTGGAGTTGATTCTTAATCTGACACGAGATCTGGGTGTCAATCTTGCCGGTGTTGAAGTTGTCCTCAATATGAGGAAAAAAATTGAGCAGATCGAATCCGAAGTTAATGAATTTTTGGACTATGTCCGGAGGGAATTTTTTGAAGGTCGGGAAGCTGAATTCGAACTGAGAAAAAAGAGCTTAGTCCGTATCACACCGGCAAAAATTGTTCGGATCGAACAAGAAGAAGAATGAGTGACGAATTTAAGGGTTCTTTAGATTCAAAAAACCTTAAACTCTACCTTCAGCAAATCGCAAAATTTTCCCAACTGACTGTAGAACAAGAAAAAGAGCTGGGCCATCGTATTCAAAATGGAGATAAAGACGCTCTGAAAAAAATGATAGAGGCCAACTTGAGATTCGTTGTGTCCTATGTCAAGAGATACAAAGGAATGGGATTAGGGCTGCTCGATCTTATCAATGAAGGAAACTTGGGGCTTATTGAAGCGGCGAAAAGGTTTGATCCTAATAGGAATGTCAAATTTATCTCCTACGCCGTCTGGTGGATCAGACAGGCTGTTATCCATGCCCTGTCCCAATATTCCCGTATCTACAATATCCCCCAGAAGCTTTCAGATCAGATATCGGAGATGAAGAAAGTCAGAGCCAGACTTAAAAAAGACCTGGGTCATGAGCCGACAAGGGAAGAAATTGCCAAGCTGATGAAAGTGACACAAGAAGAAATCGAAGATCTTGAAATTTTGGGAAGACAAAATGTTTCACTCAGCGATAAATATTTTGATGATGACACCATAGAACTAGGAGATAAAATAAGAGACACTCTTTCTCCCTCGGTCGAATATGAGTACATCAAAGGATCCATTGAAAGTCAAATAAGAGAAATTTTAGATGGATTGGATGAAAAGGAAGCACTTGTGCTAAAATTACGTTTTGGCTTAGGCGATGATCAGACCCATACACTTCAGGAAATAGGAGACAAACTCCAATTGACCAGAGAGAGGATCCGCCAAATTGAAAAAAAAGCTTTGCGTAAACTGGCTCGAGGAGATAAGCTTAGACAACTGCGAGGTTATCTGAATTGACAGCTAAAGAATCCTGCTCTAAATGCCAAAACACAGGCTGGGTGCTCAAAGATTCAAAAGGTTCTACCATTGCTGTCCGCTGTTCTTGTTATAAGGAGCAGAAAAACCAGGCTTATTTTGACCAGGCCGGAATTCCCAGAAGGTACACAAACTGTTCTTTTGACAACTTCGAAACACACAATGAAACTCACCGACATGCTAAAAAAATAGCCCAAAAGTTTGTCAAGGACTATCCAGCACTCAATGCCGGCCTTCTCTTTATTGGTCCCTGCGGAGTGGGCAAGACCCATCTTTCGGTGGCTATTATAAACGAGCTGATTTGGAAGAAAGCGGTTTCCTGTTATTTTTGTGATTTTCGGGAATTGATCAGAAATATCCAAAGTTCCTATTCTACTGAATCCCGCATCACAGAATCGGAAGTTTTGTATCCGATCTTTCAAAAGGACCTGCTGGTTCTGGATGAATTAGGGGCCAAGAGAACGACAGCCTGGGTGGAGGAAACAGTTTTCTACATTATCAACCACCGCTACAATCAAAAAAAACTGACGGTATTCACGTCCAATTACATGGATGACGAAGAGGATGAAGAAGATAGACGAGATTCCTTTTTTAAGAGGAAGGATGACTCTTTGGTTGATCGTATCGGTATCCGTCTGCGGTCCCGTCTCTATGAAATGTGCAAAATTGTTGCTATTGAAGGTGATGATTACCGGAAAAAAATAAAACAGGCTAGTTACAGAAATATATAACACACAATTCTTTTTTCCCAAGAGTTTCCGTTGATATTCTTTTAGAATTTTGCTAAATTATGTGAACCGTGCTCCTCGGTAGCTCAATCGGCAGAGCGGGTGGCTGTTAACCACTAGGTTGTAGGTTCGAGTCCTACCCGAGGAGTTATTAAGAGAAAGGCAAAAAAAACAAGGGGAGGGATTATTTGTCTTTGTGTTTAAGATCTAGCAGGAAATCTAACACTTCTAAAATTTAATTTTTTTGACTTTTTTCTTTTTTACTTTATTGGGATTAATCTTGGTTTTCTGCTTGCCTAAAGCCTTCCCTTTTCCTGGCCCACTGTTATTTCCCATTGTATTCTTGTTCTTTTTGGACTTTGATAAATTTTGAAGAGCCTTTTGGTGCCCTCTTTGAGAAACTTCAATGGCATGTCTTATTGCTTTTTTTGCCTGCTCAGGGACCTTGGCAAGAACTCTATTTAAAACTACTAGATGTTTAGAGGTGGCTTTATTGATAATATTAAAAGATGAGGTTGTATCTCGGCCAAGAGCTTGTGCCTTCATTATTTCATTATATGCCTTATCAAGGTTTTCTTCGTATTCGTTTATAAGTGGATTAAAATTTCCTGAATTTCCCTCAGTTGTTAATTTTTCTCTTTTGTTTTCAATTAACTGAATCCTTTTATTTGCAAATTTGATATGCATAGAGGCTTTTTTAAGAGGATCTTTAATTTTGTTAATCGCCTTTTCTTCAGAGGCTTTTTCTGTGTTGCTGTTTTGCATACCAAAGCCTGTGATTGAAAAGAAAATGATGAGAATAAGAATATATATCCGTTTCATTTTATCCTCCCTATTTGTCCGTGTTAGCGGAATTTATTTTCCTCTTTACAATTTCTCATAACCCATCTAAATGAACAACCGTCCTGCAAGGTGATTTTGAGGGGTGATTTTGAGGGTGATATTTCCTCCTCGCCCAAAGAGACTTTTACAGCAAAATATCCAGTAAAGTGTCTCAAAAGTTATTGTTCAATAGTGATTCTAGCAAAGTGATGGTATTTTAGAGCCTTTGAAAAATTGTTTTAATGCATTTAAATCAATTTCTAATTCTTGTTTTAAGTGTCGAAACACGTCATATAGGGGGAGCCAATAATTCCGTTTTATATAGAAAAAGATCCCCGAGAAGTGATATATAATTCATGTGTGATCTTCACACTTCAACTAAACACTCTCTATCTCATCTGCGTAATTAGAAGCAAAGGATTGAAGATTCGGGAGGATAAAATGAAAAAATTTGCATTCATGTTTTCTTTTGTCTTTTTGATCATAACTAACATTCAAGCCCAAGAGATCATTGAAAATCCTAATAATCCTCTGAATTCAAAAGCTGGCCGAGTAATTCAGTTGAAAAAAGTTATGCAAATTACTGATGAGGAAGGGAATTTCTTTCTTGAAGGCCCGATTGATATAAAAGTTTCCAATACTGGCTTTGTTTTCATACAAGAAAATAAAAAACTTTTGATGTTCTCCCCAGAAGGAAAATATATTAAAAATTTCTACAGAAATGGGGAGGGGCCTGGTGAATTAAATCAGCTTCTTACGGATTTCTTACTTGTTGACAAGTATGCATGAATACAATTCTAAGAACTATTGTATTTCAACAGCCTGTCACGAAATTCTAACTCATTATATATCAATAAGTTAGGAGAGGCAA
>CAZWHQ010000071.1:0-13537 GCA_964633715.1 uncultured Eubacteriales bacterium | reverse complement strand
TTGATGAAATGGAGGAAAAATCATCACCAACAAAAAAACCAAATTCCTATCCTAGCAAAAGATCAAGTAAAGATTCTCCATATCTATTGACACTGTCACAGGGATCGATTTTAAGATCGGTCCCTTCTTTTCATTAAAAGGACATCATACTTAATTCATCTTATGATCTAATTAATATTAAACATTTCCCTGTAAAAAAGCGTAATAAAGAATATGAAAAAAAATATTTATCCACTTTTGTATATTTCCCTGGGATTATTGTTAATTGGACCGAATTTAAGTTTTGCAAAAACAATTTCCGGACAAAGAATAATTCCCTTTGAACTCGATCGGAATAAAATTATTCTCCCACTTCGAATTAGAGATTCACGTGTATTGAAAGTCATTCTGGATACAGGCATGCCGTCAAAAGGGGCCATGATGTTTGATCCTGACCTGGCTGATGAAATCGGGCTTAAGGAAGTTCAAAGATATGAAGTTAAAGGGGCTGGGAGAGGAGAAAAATCTTATGTCCTTCGAGGAGAAGGAATAGAGCTTTCAATGGGAGATGTCGATTTCCCCGGCCAAGCCCTCATGATTCTGCAGAATGATAGAATGAAAGGTTTTCCAACTGACGGTGTTGTTGGAAATATTCTTTTCGGCTCCTCTGCTGTCAAAATCGACTATGACAGCAAAATTATAACACTTCTAGATAGCGACAGCCTTAATCCGGACAGCAGCTGGGCAGTCGTTGATTTACGTTTCAACCAAAGTGGGATCCCTTTCATTGATGCATCTGTATCTGTTCATGGAGAAGAACCGGCGAAAGTTAACCTCTATATCGATTCAGCATCCGGGGAGGCATTGGAACTTCTTGTCAGAACTGATATGAAGTTTCCCCTTCCTGATAAGTTGGAAAAACACTATTTGGGAAGAGGTCTCAGTGGGGATATATATGGAGAGATAGGCCGTATCAAAAGTTTTTCTATTGGTTCTTTTACTCTCCATGATGTACCGACTGCCTTTCCTAAAGCAGAAATCCGTTCCAGGCAAGAGGGCGCTGACGGGATTCTCTGCAACAGAGCACTCCAAAAGTTTAATATCATATTTGATTTCGCAGGGAAAAAACTTTATCTTCAACCCAACAAATCCACTTCCCTCCCCTTCGTTAATCAGGAGTAATTGTCAATTATTCATGCCGGAGGGAATTGGCTGGATTTGTCAGAGCCACTTTGATGGACTGAAAACTTACAGTTAAAATTGCCAAAATAAGAGCTATAAAGCCGGAGAAAACAAATATAGCAATACCCACACTAGTCCGATAGGCAAAACTTTTGAGCCACTGAGAAATGAAAATATAGGCGATGGGCCATGCAATAATATTGGCTAAGAGAACCCAACGCGTAAATTCTTTGGTGAAGAATAGGAAAATACCCGGTACTGTAGCGCCCAGTATCTTTCTGATCCCGATTTCCTTTGTTTTTTGTTCAGCCGTAAAAGAAGATAGTCCGATTAGCCCCAAACAGGATATAAACAAAGCAATAAAAGTGAATACAGTTGCTATCCTGCTGATTAATTCTTCTGCTGCATACTGCCGGTTAAAATCTTCATCAAGAAAGAAATAACTGAAGACTTCCCCCAACTGAAGCGAGTTCCATTTCTCTTCAATATAAGAGAGCGTTTTGGGGATATTGTCTGTTTTCAGAGTCAGGCTCAAACGTCCGAAATAATTTGGGTTGTACTGGAAAACAAGAGGCTCGACGACTGATTGAAGCCCCTTGTAATGAAAATCCTCTATCACACCAATAATTGTTCCTACATTTCCCGATCCTCCCTCGTACAGGCGCTTTCCAACAGCTTCGTCAGGATTTTTAAATCCAAACGCAACAGAAGCCGTCTCGTTGATCATAAAAGCATCTCTAATGTCAGTTTGCATATCTTTTTTAAATGAACGCCCGGCAGTGACCGTCATTTTATATGCAGGAATAAAGTCGGCATCTATATAGAGAAAATCCATACTCTGAGACTTATCATCTGCCTGGCCAACCAACTTTGCAGTGAGCCGGTTTGTCGTTCTGCCGGGTACACTCCAGCAGGCTGCAGCTTCTATAATTGAGGAATTGTTGAGAAATTCCGATTTGACTAATTCATAATTGGAGCTTAATTCAGCCGGAATAATGAGTTTTTGTTCTTTTTCAAATCCAAGGGGCCTGTTTTTCATATATTTTATTTGCTGAATAACGGCAAAAGTTCCAATCAAGAGAACGATTGTAATTGAAAATTGTCCAAGTACAAGAAATTTTCTCAATAAACGGCCTTTTGCCAGTGAGGATTGATCTCTTTTAAGGGCTTGAGATGGCCTGAGGAATGAAAGGATAAACGCAGGATAACTTCCTCCTGAAATCCCGACAAAAATCGTAAGACCCAGGAGAAAAAGGATCAAGACAGGCTGATTCAGGGAATCAAGTTTAAACTCTCTTCCTGTTAAAAAGCTAAAAAACGGTAAAACCATAATGCTAATCATCACTGCTCCACATGTTGAGAGAAATGCTGTCAAAAGACTGTCTGAGAAAAATTGTTGAAAAAGCTGACGTCTTTGTGCACCAACGACCTTCCGGATTCCGACTTCCTTGGAACGATGAGCGGATTTGGCTGTGGATAAATTCGTGAAATTGACGATGGAAAGAAGAATAATAAATAATGCCACAATGGAGAGCACCAAAAGATAAATTCGATTTCCCGGAACATCGATTTCTCCATACAAATGTGAATGAAGGTGAATTTTGGAGATAGGCTGCAAATAGAAAGTGTACTCTTCTCCCCACTCGCTCAATTTTTCAGGAATATACATATTTGCAATATGGCGAATTTTCTCCTCAAAAACTTCGGAATTTATGCCAGGCTTTAACTTCAAATAGGAATAAAATCCCGTCCAGCCCCAATTGCCCATGTTCCATTCACTTTCATAACTGGCCAATGAGATAATAATGCCATATTTTATATGCGTGTTATCAGGAGCATCGAAAACGACTCCTGTGACTTCAAACGGACGACCCCAGACACGAAGGATTTGTCCAAGGGGATCCATTTGGCCAAAGTATTTCCTCGCCATGCTTTGAGCAATAACAACAGTATTGGGTCTAATCAAGGCTGTTTTCTGATATCCCTTGGAAAATGGTATTGTCAGGACATTAAATATTTCATTGTCAGCCACCATGACCTGACTTTCATAGAATTTATTATTCTCCCTTTCGACAAGATTCTGCCTCCATTCCTGTGTCTGGAGGCGAGTGGCAGCTTCGACCTCCGGAAAATCATTTCTTATCGCTGGGATTACCGGCGTGGAGATCCGGGCAGTCCCTCTCTCTATTGACTCTTGTTCAATCTTCATTGCTATCCGGTACACTCTATCGGCATCAGTTTGATATTTGTCATAGCTGAGCTCAAAACTGACATAAAGAAAAATCAAAATACAGCAGGCTGTGCCGATGGCCAATCCTGAGATATTAATAAGAGAATAAATTTTGTGTTTTTTTATATTTCTTAGAGCAATCTTTAAATAATTAAAAAGCATAATTATTCTCCAATGAATTGAATTTTTTCATGATGAAGGATTTTGCTTAATTAGACGTTGCATCGTGATAAAAAGTTCACTGTTTCTCCAGGAAAATTTTAACTCCTATCTAGTATCTCCAATATCCAGTTGCTAATAAGTTCCAAAACCTCTGGATTTATAGTTTCACTGATTTATGCATATTCTGAAGGATTTCCAGTTGAGGCCTTTTGAAATAGATGATTTAGTCCGGGAAGCTCCTTTATCGTTACATTTTCATTCCCAGCCTCTCTGAGCGCCTTATCGATCGCGGCTAAATTCTCTTTTGGAGGGACTTGAAGATCTTTTCCTACGTTTATAGCTAAAACAGGACACTTAACCAATTTTAAGTGTGCGGTTGGATTATACGTGAGAAAATATCTAAACCATTTGGATGTGACTTGTCTAGCTTGGGTTTTGAACGCTTCCTCCGGTTCTCCTAAATTCTTTTTTTCTTCTGCGGTCATAGCATTATAATCATCAATAAACATTTTATGCAGCGTTTTCATGATTATCTCAGTAGGTCCGTTTTAACAACAGCGAATATCTTTCGCTGGTCTTCAAGATTTTTTTCAATGATATCATTGCTGACTCCGCTTGATTGTGCTATTAAGCGCGACTGAAGGTAGATTATATCTTCCCCTGTCAAGTTTGTTCTTAGGAATGGTAGGAATGGTAGGAATTCAAGGAATGGGGTCAGACCAAGATAAATTATTGTAATTAAAGAGGTTGTGGCAATATACATATAGAATAATGCACTTATATCCCTTTTTAGGGGTCAAAAAACGGTTCTAAGAAATTCTCTGTCCTCAGAAATATCTTAATATGTCTTAGAATGCTTTTTTGCCTTCTAAAAACTCGTTTAAGGAACAAAAAAGGCCCATTTTCGAGGTTAAGTTAATTATAATGAGCCATTTATCTCGATCTGACCCCGAAGGAACCGAAGGAACCGAAGGACCGAAGGAACGAAGGACTCCGAAGGACCGAAGGAATTCTGCAGTTCTTGCGGTTGGAATTGCTCTGCTAACGGTTAGTTTCCAAGCATTTAAAGCGGCCCATGCCAATCCCGTTGATTCCTTAAGGTACGAATAATTATTATTCGTATCGCAGAGAGTCTACAGGATTGGCCACAGCTACACGTATAATCTGCCAACCTACCGTAATGAGTGAAATAAAAAGAACGGCTAGTCCCGTCAAAATATACACAGACCAACCTATTTGCACTTGATAGGCATAGGCCTGAAGCCATTTATTCATCAGAAAATAAGCGATAGGCCACATCAAAATATTGGCGATCACTACGAGATAAACAAATTCTTTAGAAATATAGCGAACAATACTCAAAGCGGACGCTCCCAGAACTTTCCTTATTCCGATCTCTTTTGTACGCTGTTCGGCTGTGAATGAAGATAATCCAAAAATACCTAAACATGAGATAAAGAGGGCCAAAACGGTAAACACTGAAACAATTTTACCCGTGGACTGCTCGGAACTGTAGAGATCCTGCAGACTTTCATCTAAGAACTGATATTCAAAGGGATATTCCGGATAAATTCCTTTCCATTTTGATTCAAGAAATGCCAAGGAATCTTCAACGTTTTGAAGACTGATACGAATACAGGCCTGCTGGTACCCGCGGGGATCTATTCTCATGGCCATGGGAATAATCTTTTTGTGTAGAGATTCGAAATTATAATCTTTAACAACTCCAATGATAGGTCTCTTAAAATCCCAAACATTCAGTTCTTTACCAAGAGGATTATCCATCTCCATGGCTCTCACGGCTGCCTCATTAACAACAAATGCGTCTGAAATATCTGTCGAATATTCCTTTGAAAAGAAACGGCCCTGAGCCATCTTGAGTCCGAATGTTTTCAAAAAATCAAAGTCTACATTTGTCATAACCATCTTGACCTGCTGATTTGTCTTTCCCTCCCAATGGACGTCCCCGACTCCGGCGTTAGACTGCCAACGGTAGGGAGCAACATCGACAAGGGTTACGTTTTGGATATTGGGATTAGAAAGAAGTTCGGCTTTTATTGTATCTCGATTTTGTACGAACCGGCTGCCGATACCAATTATGACAATGTTATTTCTATCATAACCCACATCTTTCTCCTGTAAAAAACGGGCCTGTCTGTAGACCATCACAGTCCCGAGAATCAAGAATACAGACAGAGAAAACTGGAAAACAACCAGGACTTTCCTGAATATCGACCCCTTCATACCTGTTCTCAATTTTCCGCTCAATACTCTGACAGGATGGAAGCGGGAGAGATAAAATGCCGGGTAGCTTCCGCCAAGGAAAACGGCGAGGAGAATTATTCCCATAATCCCGAACAAAAATCTCTGTTGAAACACAAATTCCCAACTAAAATCTTTTCCGGTTAGATTGTTGAACATAGGCAGAAAGAGTATGGCCAGACCAATTCCTGCCAATGAAGCAATCAATGTTAAGAACAAAGATTCACCAAAAAACTGTTTGATTAAGTTGTTGCGGTAGGCCCCTACGGTTTTGCGGATCCCCACCTCTTTTGCTCTTACTGTTGATCTGGCTGTTGTGAGATTAATAAAATTTATTGAAGCTATGAGGAGAATAAAAAACGCCATTGCTGAAAACAGGTATACAAAGATGATCGGACTGCCGATGTGATTGAATGGATTAAGATAGAGGCGACGAAGGGGTTGAAGTGAGAGTGGGCGTTTGTCTTGCGGCCTGTGACTTTCTACAACGCCGGATATTTTATCGTCAAGAGATTGAACATCCGTGCCTTCTTGGAGTTGAACGTAAGTTTGAATGTTATTTGATTCCCAATTATTAAGGTTATTGTTCCAGACTTTTGAGAATTCAAGTGGGATTATGTATTCAAATCGTATATGTGAGTTGGATGGGTAATTGGCCATTATTCCTGTGACCGTCAAATCATATGCAGTGCTAAAAGTCACTGTTTCGCCAATAGGTTCCTTGTTCCCGAATAATTTTTGTGCAAGCCGTTCCGATAACACTATGGAATTGGGATCTTCAAGTGCTGTTTCAGGATTTCCTATCAAAAATGGAACGGTAAACATGCGGATAAAATCAGAATCGACTAAAATTCCGCCTTCCTCATAAATATCCTTATCCTTAAATTTTAGAAGATTTCGCCCCATCTCACCAAACCGAGTTGATAAGATAATTTCGGGATATTCAGTTTTTAAAAACTCTGATAGCGCTGTGGGCATAACCAGACTGCCGTTGCTGAATGTCGGCGCATAGATATTTTCAGCATTTTTGTGAAATCTGTCATAACTCAGCTCATCCTGCACCCAGAGCATTATCATTAGACAGCATGCTATTCCGATGGATAAACCGGCGATATTAATAAAGGAATAAGCCTTGTGCTTTCGTATATTTCTGATTGTAAGTTTGAGATAATTAAAAAACATAAAACTCCTCCAGTAGAGAGAATTAATGAAAAAAGCAGGGCATGCGTACAGTATCTGCCCCATGTACCATAAAAAAGCTCTAAATGGTCCTTTCTCTTCAGCAAATTCGCAATAAAGCTCTTCTATGTCACCAGAAACCGTCTGATGTTCTTCCGACCGTGCAATAAGGTTAAATAGTCTGGCCAAAAGACCGGGAGGAGATAAAGAGCGCTGCCTCAATTTCAAATGAGTGTGTCCTTAATAAGATCTGTCATCCCTTTCCAAAGTGAAAGATTGAACTCATTGACTCTCTCTAAGGCCTTAAGACCATCGAGAGTCAAAGCATAATAGATTTTACTCCGTCCTCCTCTTTTTGGCGTCGGATCTCCCATCTTTTTCTCCAATAATCCTCTTTTTGCCAAAATATCAAGAGACACCCAGAGCCCTCCAAGTTTAAGTTTTTTGCCTGTGCTTTTTGACACTTCTTTAAGGATAGTCACACCGTAAGCGTCATCTTTGAGTTTAAGAATAGCCAAAAGGAGAATCTCATCAGATCTTGAAATAATGTTCATTTTTCTACCGCCTCACTATTAATACGAAAAATTAGTAATAAAGGTTGCCAAAAATTTTTTTTATATTTGAAGACAGGAATGAGAGGGGACTATACTTAATTATTCTTCATTAATTATGATTCATCCCTCGACATTTATTAATAATTAAGTATGATGTCCTCCTAATTATTTGAATTTCTAAATTTTTAAGGTATAAACAGAGAGAATTTTCTTGACGTATTACAAACTGATATCAAGAATTAATCAATACTATGAAAAATAGACGTATTTTCTCCCAAGTTAGTTTTTTTCTAGCCACCTTTCTCTATATCGTTTCCGCATCCAATATTCAAGCAGCGAAAACACAGATTCATTTTAGCGACATTAAATTAAAAATGGGCGAAGCAGCCATATGGTATCTCTATCATTCAGGATGGGCGGTCAAAACATCCAATACACTGCTCATATTTGATTATTGGGAATTATTTAACAAACCAGATTCTCCTTCCCTTTTTAATGGTTATATCGATCCGGATGAAATCATGGATGAAAATGTTTACGTATTCATATCTCATGGTCACGGCGATCATTTTGACAAAAAAATTATGGAATGGAAAAAAGTGATTCCTCGAATCACTTATCTATTCGGCTGGCCTGCTCAAGAATCACAATCACATTTTAGTTTTGGCAAAGAGCGTATCTCATCATCGTTTGGACCGCTGGAGGTCAAAAATATATATCATGAATTTGACGGCATCCCGGAGTCTGCCTTTTTAATCGAGGTTGACGGCGTAACGATCTATTTTTCCGGAGATCATGGAAATTCCCCAGGTGCATTAAATCCTGTATATAAGGATAATATCGATTATATTTCTCAGCAATCGGATGAATTTGATCTCATTTTCCTTTCCATATTTGGGAGTCCTTCATATGAGGGAGAGTTTTATGCCATCGAAAAATTCAAGCCAAGAGTGATGCTCCCTATGCACTTCGGATCAAAAGAAGCAAGAGCAGAAGAATTTGTGGCTCTTGCTCGGAATAATTGTCCAAATACCAAATTCTGGTATCCTTTAAAACAAGGCAACGGATTCCTCTACAAAAATGGCGACATTATACATCTAGAGAGATAATTATCTAATCCAATCTGTCAAATCGTGTTTTTGTGATTTCTGTTCGTACTTTTCCCGTATGAGAAATATCTGCAGGTTCAAACAGCATAAGTTTAACATGACCTTTAGGAACAACGCGATGCTCTATTCCTCGGCGTACAATACAGAATTCCCCCGATTGAAGCGTATTCCTTTTCTCCTTTTCCAAAACCTCAAGCTCCCCTTCTATCACAAAAAACATTTCATCTTCATTTTCATGTGTATGCCAGGGCACCTTATCCTCTTCACACCTTACCAACAAAACATTTTGACCATTCAGTTCGCCAACAATTTTTGGTGAAAAAGTATCATTAAATTTCTCAAAATATTTTTCAATGTTTATAGCTTTAGGCATTTCACAACTCCTTATCTTGCATGACTCAAGATTTAATTTGTTTAAATACGAAATCAAGTGGGATGCCCCTATCATTCATAATGACCAACAATTTACCTCTTTCAAAGTACTTTAAAGATATATTTTAGACTCATTATTATCCCCACCAAAATCATTATCGTACTGGCAATCATTCTTAATGTATTTTCAGTAGATTTATTGAGTAAATAGCTTCGATGGAGAAGACAAGCTCCTTTAGGCCCTAGAAAGACAATAAGCAGAATAGGAAAACCGGCACCTAGGGCAAAAAGAACTGGATATAGAACGATCATGTGGTTGGAAATCGCCAGCGGGATAAGGACTCCAAAGTAAATGGCCGCTGACATGGGACAGAATGCAAGTGCAACAAAAATACCAAGAAAGAAACCACCCATTTCTCCGAGTTTAGAGACAATGGGGAGAAGATGTTTTGATACTTTAAGTGTTGACTGTTTTGGCAGCAAAATGCCTAAAAGAAGCATTCCGGATAAAACGAGGATAGGGCCAAAAAGCTGTCTTATATACTCCTGCAGAAAATTAGCTGCCGGGGATATGTTAAATATGCCAAATGCAACAAGGCTGCCCAATAGAACAAATGTCACACTTTCACCTAAAACAAAAAGGAAAACCGTTATCATTTTTCTATTGGATTTTTGCTCTAACCCAAAAAGAAATGAAACGGCTGCGATATTTGTGCTCAGCGGACATGGATGAATCAACGTGAGAGTCCCTAAACCCAGAGATGTCAAAGCGCCCATAAGAAGCGAGATCATTTTTGCCCTATTCTAAATTCATCGATTTTGAGCCTGAGCATTTCTATAAATTTCTGTTTCTTATTTGTTTGTCTCCATGCTTCTGGAACAAGTTCCCATCTCAATTCTTTATTTTCAAAGACATCTATCAAGACGATTGAACTTGTGAAAATATTATATTTTTTAATGAGACTTTTATATTTTGGCTGTTCCATATCAACCGTTCTAAATACAATTTTTTTATCCCTAATATCTTCTAAAAAATATGTATTGAGAGTTTCTCTTGTGTGGTTTTCCATATTTGTACAGAATTTGCATCTTTGTGTGCGGTGAAACTGCAGAATGAGCAGTCCTTCTTGAAACGGCAAAGCAAACTCTTTACTTAAATCAATTTTTGTTAAGGGTTTTGTGCTGATGTGATTATTCCATAGGGTCCTGGCAAAAACACCGAGGCTCAGTGCCACAAACAAAAGCAGGCTCCATCTCAACACACTCTGCTCCAGCCTTTTTTTTGATTTATTTTTTGTTAGATATCTCTCTATTTTCTGTCGAAATTCTTGATTGATGGAAAATTCCGGTTCAGAACAGTCTCCTTTTATCTCTCCAGAAAAAGCATAAATATTGACTGGACAAGAGTTTTGTGCAGATTTTGATTGGACAACCTGAAGAACTCCGGCCTCCACGAGCCGATTGGCAGCTCTTACACCATCAGAAGGACAACAGCCGCTTAAATCCAGGGGGTCACTACCAGTCAGAGTAAAATATTCAGAATGAGATTCGATAAGCAAAAGGAGCCTGTGCTTCATTTCTGATGGCATTTCATCCAGTATTTTATAATCCAGTGTGGTCTTCATGTTTGATCGCTATGCCAACAAACGCTGTCTGATGACAACCTCACCTAATGTTCTGGCAAGTTCCTCGACCTCATCCTGAGTTGTCTTGTAACCCATGGATATGCGTATTGTCCCCAGTGCTTCGGTTTCTGTATGCCCCAAAGCCATGATGAGTCGGGAAGGTTTTATATCATGAGAATGACAGGCAGATCCTGATGAAATCGAAAATCCTCTAAGGTCCATTTCAACCACCAAATTCGCACCTAGGGCATGAGGAAAAGAAAGAGAAACCAAGCCTGGTAAGCTGTTTGAGTTTGAATTCACCTTGAAATCTGTCACTTTTTTACTAAGTTTTGTTAAAAATATCGCTGTCAATTGATTCAATCTCATCTTTTCTTTTTCCAGCATGGAAAGGCTTTTCTCGAGAGCTGTAACGGAGGCGGTTATTCCGGCGACATTTTCTGTTCCCGCACGTAACCCTAGCTCTTGGCCACCTCCTAGAATTTGAGGAGAGAATCTTTTAGAATTCAAAAAAATTCCACCCACTCCACGCAGACCTCCAAATTTATGAGAAGAAAAAGTGTAAAAGTCAGTTGAAGTCTTATCTAAATTAACTTTAAGGTGACCGAGCGCTTGAGCCCCATCGCAGTGAAAAAGAACATGATTTTCCCTGCACAATTTTCCATATGCGGCAACATCATGAACGGCTCCTGTCTCATTGTTGACATGCACCGCGCTGAAGAGAATTGTATTTTTTCTTAGAGAATTTTTCATTTTCTCAAGGGAGATTTGACCATTCTTTTCTAAAGGGACAATATCGGTTCTGCCCTTGTAAAGTTTTTTTGCAAACCACGAAGATTCATGGACATCAGCAGCAAGAAGAAGTCTCCCCTTTTTATTGTCCTCCATAATACTGCGGATGACTAAATTATTGGACTCTGTTCCTCCTGATGTCAGGACTGTCACGGCATTCATTCCCTGACAAATTATTTCCAGTTTTTTCTTTACATTATTCAAAAGTGAATGGGCATTTCTTCCATGAAAGTGAGATGAAGATGGATTTGCAAAATATTTATGGGAGATTTGACTGAATTCTGCCAAAGCCTCAGGAAAAGGCGGGCAAGACGATGCGTAATCAAAATAAAAACGGGCCATAGTTTTGTTTTACCTAAATAATTAGGGGAACAGTATACTTAATTATTCTAATTTTACAGAAATTAAAATGACAACGGTCATCATTCAATATTGAAATAATTAAGTATCATGTCCCTAAATTCCCTAATTATTTTTTTGTGTTTCCCGAGCTTTTACTAAAGATTCTTGAAGAAACTCTATGTCCGATTCAGTCATCTTTTGTTTACTTTTCCTGAGAAAACTCGAAAAAGCTGCAATTTCTTCATCACTGGCGGGAAATCCTACATTTTTTCCATCCATCAAACTCGAATTGACAATTTCCTTTCCAGAGTGATCAAGAACAGTAAACCAGGGTATACCCGATTCTACAGAGGCTGGAAAATTCTTTTTAATGTTCATTCCATCTATTGTTCTTTCTTGATCAATTTTGAGGAAGATATAATCTTTTGCAAGTATGGTTCCCACTTCTTCCTGTTCCATCCACTTGGTCATACGTTTGCACCAGCCGCACCAGGGAGCACTGAATCGCAAAAATACTCTTTTTCCACTTTCTTGGGCTTTGCTGAGCGATTCTTTTAAAAGGACGTTGGCATCAAGATAGTCTGCCTGGTATTCTGTTAAAAAAGAAAGGACCTTTTCTTTTGTGTGTATTATTAATGACGAAGTGGCTTAGAGGATGGGAATTTGATGAAATGGAGGAAAAATCATCACCAACAAAAAAACCAAATTCCTATCCTAGCACGACCTTATTTTTCTAATAGGATTTATCTCTAAAATATTTCAGAAATTTAAGTAAAGAATTCTAGTAAGTATTTTAAAAAGGGGTAGAATATGTTTAATTCTAAAGCCTTTCGATCGGCATTAATTTTTTTATTCTTGATCCTTGTGTGTAGCAATGTCTATGGCATCGTTGAGAAATTAAGCTTCAAAGAGAAAGTAAATAAATCAGACTCAATTATCAAAGGGATAGTCAAATCTATGGGATCCAATTGGGAGGATGTTGAGGATGGAAAAAGTATATTCACTTTAATACTTGTGGAGGTCAACGAGTATATAAAGGGATCAGGTGAAAATTTACTAGAAATTAAAGTTCCAGGCGGGACGGTTGGAGAAATAACGCAGTGGGTTGAAGATGTGCCGAGTTTTCAAGAAGGGGATGAAGTCATTTTATTTCTGAAATCAGAATATTTTCAATTGGTTGGATGGCACCAGGGAAAATATCAGATCCAGGACGACAAAATAGTCGGCTCAGAGGCAAATGTAAACAGTTTCGTTGATATGATTAAAAAAATTGACATGAATGAATATCTTCAAATTCAATCCTTATCATTTACATCGATTGCACAAATTAAAAGTGCTCAAGTCTCTTTTGAAAATTATTTATACTTGGATAATCTTGATTTTACAGAAAATTCTACTTATTCTCCTAATATAGTTCCTTTTAAACCGACTGGTTGGGATGACGCTATAGTTGTCTCATATCATCCTGGGGACCATCAGGATGATAAGCCATTATTCGAGACGGATAAAATATACATAGATTGGGCTATTGCTAATAGCGAGAAATATTTAACAGAACAATCTTTTCATACTAGCTTATATATCGACGGGATTCTTAAAAAATCTTGGTTGTCTCAGCCTGGTCTTAATTCAAATAACTATACCTACATTGAAGATTGTGAAATCGACGGACTTTCTCCGGGAATTCATTATATAAAAATTGAGATAAATGATGAGAAAGATATCATAGAAATCAAATCTTTGGATAAT
>CAZWHQ010000070.1:0-13800 GCA_964633715.1 uncultured Eubacteriales bacterium | reverse complement strand
ACTTTTTACACAAAAAGTAGGGACTGTCCCCACTTTTTTGTCCCCACTTTTTTGTCCCCACTTTTTTTTGTCCCCACTTTTTTTCTTTTCTTTTTAAAGCCAGGCCCCAAATGATACAATTGAGGGGAAAACATGAAAGAATTATTGCTGGTAAAACCACAGCCTTTAAAAGGATTCTCAAAAAAAAAGATTATTTATGTCCCCATAGATTCACCGACCAATATTATCCATCGGAATATAAAAAAGTATATCCAAAAAATTAAGCATACTCCCTTCGGCCAAATAATCCTTCTAAAGGATAAAATCATTCTGTATCAATGTATAAGCTCACCTTTGGCCGTACTGTCGCTCGAACGTCTTATTGCATCAGGTGCCAAAGAGATTATCATCCTTGGATTCTGCGGCTCACTGCAGCCCGGAGTCAAAGTGGGAGACGCTATAAGCATAACCAAGGCTATTTCAGAAGAGGGCACATCCAAACACTATTTCCCAAGGAAACAAACGTTTTCACCCTCCCCTTCTCTACAGAATTGGATTGAAAAAAAATTGGACTCTCAAAAATCCGCTTTCTGTAAAAACACTTTGGTCACTACAGATGCACCGTTTCGTGAAACTCTATCCTGGTTAAAAGGCAAGCAGGAGCAAAATATCGGCTGTGTTGACATGGAAACATCTGCAGTCTTTGCTCTTGCGGAATATTATAGTCTTCAAGCCGCAGCATTGATGCTGGTCAGTGACATTCTTATGGAGGATAAACATAAAATTGGATTTTTCAATCCCCTTCTCTTAAGAAATATTAAAAAATATTTTTTACCGTTTATTCTTGAGGAAGAAAAAAAATGAAGCCAAAAGTTCTCATCACCCACAATCTGTTTCCAAAGGTCCACGACTTTCTTAAGAAACATGTTGAATATGAGATCGGAAAATCCAATGGAGATATTTCAAAAAACGATCTCTTAAAAAAAATCCGGGATAAGGACGGACTGCTTCCTCTTCTTGTGGACACTATAGATAAAGATGTTCTGAATGCTGCACCCTCCCTGAAAGTCATCTCTAACTGCGCCGTAGGTTACAACAACATCGACATCACCTATGCAAAAGAAAAAGGAATTATGGTGACCAATACACCAGGTGTTCTCACAGAAACAACTGCAGAACTGACATGGGCACTCATTTTTGCGGTGGCCCGAAGGATTCCTCAAGCCCATATCTTCACACGAGATGCGTGCTACAAGGGATGGGCCTTAGATCTCTTTCTGGGAACAGAGCTCCATGGGAAACGCCTCGGGATTGTGGGCATGGGGCGGATAGGGCACGCTGTAGCACGTAAAGCCAAGGCCTTCAGCATGGACATTGTCTACCATGATCCCTCTGTAAAACTCAATCCTGAAGAACAAGCCGAACTTCATGCAACCCAACTTTCTTTAGAAGACCTGCTCAGAACATCCGATATAATCACTCTCCACACCACCCTCACGCCAAAGACTTTCCATCTGATCTCGGAAAAAAATATCCATTTAATGAAAAAAACAGCCATACTCATCAATGCATCCCGGGGCCCTGTTGTGGAAGAAAGCGTTTTGGCTAACGCTCTAGAGAAGGGCACAATCTGGGGAGCCGGATTGGATGTGTATGAGAATGAACCATTCATTCATCCCAAACTGTTTGATTTAGACAACATCGTTCTTCTTCCCCATATCGGAAGCGCAACTCTTGAAACTCGTTTAAGGATGGCTTTTACGGCAGCAAAAAATCTCGTCCAGGGGCTGAGAGGAGAAACACCAGACAATTTAGTCTGAATAATTCAGACAGGGTTTAGTGGATTTACTTTTTTAGTTCGGGAGGGAGAGGTTCGTTCATACTTCCCGTTCTGTAGCCCGCCAGGTCAAGTGTAACATAGGCATACCCAAAGGCCTTAAAATTTTCCACCACATCTCGCCTCAGTTCGGGATCCATCAGAATCTCTATCTCATCGGGCTCCACTTCGATTCGGGCAATCTGACCATGATGCCGGACACGCACTTGTGTAAATCCCTTGCTCCGCAGAAAATCTTCGGCTTGACCGATCTGTTTCAAGGAATCCCTATCGATTTTTGTGTTGTAGGGAAACCTGGATGACAAACACGCAAGAGAAGGTTTGTTCCAAGTCGGCAAATCCATCCATCTTGAAATCTCCCGAATCTCATCCTTGACCATCCCGGCTTCCTTGAGCGGAGACCTCACACCTAACTCCTCTGCTGCTTTTGCCCCAGGCCTGAAATCATCAAGATCTTCAAAGTTAGCGCCATCACACACATGATGAAAACCTTCGGCAGCTGCAATCTCTTTTAATTTAGAAAACAATTCGTTTTTACAGAAATAACATCTTGTGGGTGGATTCTGAACAAATTCAGGATTATCGAGTTCATCGGTCTGTATAATTTTCAAGGGAACATTCCATTCCTTTGCCAGTTTAACGGCCTCTTCCTGTTCCTTTTCAGGATAGGTCTCTGATTTAGCAATGACAGCCAACACACGATCCCCCAGCACGTCTTGGGCTGTCTTAAGGAGAAAAGAGCTGTCAACTCCCCCAGAAAATCCTATGAGAACAGAGTCCATATTCTTAAGAATATTTTTGAGGTTTTCAAATTTTAAAAGGGTTTCGGTTTTTAGCTCCATTTTTCCCGTTCCTTTCATTGTTTTCCTTTTTTAGCGAACTTTTTCACTTCTGCCACAAACTCTGTCACTATTTCATCTTCTTTCAGTTGACGCGAAAGTTTCCCCTTCTTAAACACAACACCTTTGCCTTTTCCACAGGCCAGGCCAATATCGGCTTCTTTGGCCTCCCCGGGCCCGTTGACCATACATCCCATGACAGCCACATCGATATTTTCTTTAAGGAAAGCGACCTCGTCTTCTATCCTTTTGGAAATATCAAAAAGATCGACCTCACAGCGGCCACAGATAGGACAGGACACGATATTCGGTCCAAAAGAACGAAGTCCCAGGCTGGAGAGGATCAAAAAACCAACTCTCACTTCTTCTTCGGGAGGTGCAGTCAGAGAGACGCGAATGGTATCAGCCAGCCCAAGATTCACAAGGAGGGCAAGTCCAACAGAGGATTTGACAGCGCCACGGACAAGGCTGCCTGCCTCGGTAATCCCCGCATGGAACGGATAATCCACCTTTTCGGCCAAAAGTCGGTAGGCCTCCAGTGTCCGGATAACATCAGAGGCTTTCAGTGAAATCTTTAAAAGAAAAAAATCCATGTCTTCCAGGATTCTTACGTGACGAAGGGCACTCTCAACCATAGCTTCTGAAGTGGCCCCCCCATATTTCTTCAACAGGTCTTTTTCAATTGAACCAGAATTCACTCCAATCCGGATGGGGATGTTCCTTTGCTTGGCGGCATCTACGACCTTTCGAACATTGTCACGCGCGCCGATATTCCCTGGATTAATGCGTAATCCATCAATCCCTTTATTTAATGACGCCAGAGCGAGTCTGTAATCAAAATGAATATCCGCAATAATAGGAATGGCTGTTTGCTTTTTAATCTTGCCAAGCGCTTCGACAGATTCAGAGTCGGGTACAGCCACACGAACGATCTCACATCCAGCCTCTTCCAATTTTCGGATTTGGTCCAAAGTGGATGGGGTATCCCAGGTATGGGTTTTTGTCATGGATTGAACAACAATGGGCGCTCCTCCACCAATGGGCACCTCACCAATGTGGATCTGTCGAGTTTTCCGGCGTATCAACTCCATAAGCTCTTCCTTTATAAATATGTATCTAAAAGGGAATGAGACTCCCCCACCCATTCGGCAGTCGTTTGGCAATATCATTAAGTATCACAAAAACAATAAGAACAATGAAAATCGCAAATCCAACCTGCATGACAATTTGTTTGACCTTAGCGCTGAAATCTCTTCGAAATAATCCCTCTAATCCAAGAACCAGTATCTGCCCCCCATCCAAAACCGGGATAGGGAAAAGATTGATGACTCCCAGCTGAAGGCTGAAAAAAGCAATCCAGCCCAACATGGCCATAAAACCTGCACGAAGCGCGGCATATGAAAAATTTGCGATTTCAAGCGGGCCTCCAAGCTGCTTGGCTGAAGCTTCTCCTGTAATCAAATCCTTCAAGAAGTCTATGACCATAAAAGCCAAATCGACATTAAATCTTATGCTTTCACCGAAGGCCGCAAAAAAGCCATATTTTTTGGTTACAGATTTAATCATATGGGAGATCCCTATCTTTCCAACCTTTCCTTCCCGCCTCGGTGTGATCTTCAAGGTCCTCTGTTCTCCATCACGTTTCACCAGAAACTCGAGCTCGACTTCCGGACTGTTTTCCACAATCTCAATAAACTGAGGCTGGTAGACGGTTTCCCCGTTTATGGCTAAAACGATATCTCCCATTTCAAGGCCGCCTTCTTCAGCCGGTGAATTCGCCGTAATCATGTTCACCTGAGTCCATTCTTGAGCCCTAAAACCCGCATATCCAAAGGCGAGTCTGGACCTGCTTTCCGTGGTCAGTTCAATGGGAATAATCTTTCCATCTCTTCTCACATCTATCTTTAATGTCTTGTCGGGACGGGTGCCCACCGCGAGTTCGACGTCGTTCCATGTGGCCATCTCTTTCCCATCAATACTGATGATTTCATCATTCGGTAAAAAACCGGCTTGTTCAGCAGGAGAATCAGGTTCAGTCCAACCGATAATAGGGGTTAGTTCCCGGAATTCGGGAGACAAAGTCCCAACCATATTGATGATCGCCACAAGAACAAGGGCCAGAATGATATTCATCACCGAACCCATGACCATGACAAGAAATCTCTGCCATCTTTTGGAGGCCATAAAATCTCCGGGCTCAATTTCCCTTTTCTTTTCAAATACATCTTCACCGGTAAATTTGACAAATCCTCCGATGGGGATCATGCTGATTCGATAGTCGGTATCTCCTTTTTTTATTCCAAAAAGTCTCTTCCCATAACCAAAGGAAAAGGCTTCCACCCTTATTCCGACAAGCTTAGCCATAAAAAAATGACCGAATTCATGGAAAAAAACCAACACGCCAAAGACAATAACAAAGGCCAAGATTTGGCCGAGAACTGTGAGTATTGTGCTCATGTTACAAACTTTGCTCCAATAAATTCCGGGTTTGCAGCTTTGTCTCCCGGTCGACGTTTAGTATATCTTCAAGATGATCTACACGTTTCTTTTTATGCTCCCTCATGATTGTGCTTATAACAATAAAGATCTCTGAAAAAGCGATTTTTTTCTCTAGAAAAGCCCTAACAGCCACTTCATTGGCCGCATTTAACGCCACTGGAGCACTTTCTCCTTGCTTCAAGGCTTGGCGAGCCAATAAAATCATTGGAAATTTTTCTGTGTCTACATCATAAAATTCCAATGTCTTTATTTGGCTCAAATCCAATGATGGGAGCGGGGCTTTTTCTCTTTCTGGATATGTGAGGGCATACTGGATAGGAATTTTCATATCTGTTTGGCTGAGCTGGGCAATCACCGAACCATCGCGCATCTCAACGAGCGAATGGACGATAGACTGAGGATGAATCAGAACATCCAACTGTTCAGACTGAAGATCAAAAAGCCACCGGGCTTCAATCAATTCCAATCCTTTGTTCATCATTGTGGCTGAGTCGATCGTCACCTTTTCCCCCATTTCCCAGCGGGGGTGATTGAGAGCTTCTTCGATTGATGAGTTTTCCATCTCATCTTTTGTGCTTTGGAAAAAAGGACCTCCGGAAGCCGTAAGAATCACTCTTTTTACATTATTTCTGTCTTCTTTGGCCAAGCACTGAAATACTCCGCTGTGCTCGCTGTCAATAGGATATATCTGAGCACCGGAATCTTTTGCTAATTTTTGAATCAAAGGCCCGGCTACAACCATGGATTCTTTATTGGCCAGCGCTACTTTTTTTCCGTTTTCAACGGCCACAATGGTAGATCTCAGACCGTTTATCCCGGTAATGGCCGCCACAATAATATCGGCATTCTTGCAGCGTGCGATCTCTTCGGTCCCCTCCTGACCGTACAGAATTTGAACGGAATCGCTAAAATTTTGATCTTTGAGAAAGTCCGTATCTCTTTTTTTCTCCAAGGAGACAATTTCGGGTTTAAACTGATAAATCTGTCTGGCAAGCAGCTCTGAATTACTCCCGGCTGCCAAGCCGATGACATTGAATCTATGAGACAGCACAGAGACAACTTCAAGTGTACTTCTCCCTATGGAACCGGTCGAACCCAATACAGCAATATTTATCTTTTTCATCTAATTCAGCCGAATAATTTTTAAAATGAAATAAAAGAAGGGGGCTGCAAGTACAAAACTATCTATTCTATCTAAAAAGCCACCATGACCTGCCAAAATTTTAGATGAATCCTTACGCCCTGCGGCTCTTTTAAATAGAGATTCGAGAAGATCCCCAATTTGAGCAATAACATGGACCAAAACCGCTACGACAACTGCCTTCCAGAGCAGGATATCCGGAATTAAAACCTGTTGGACAAAGAGGGCCCCTAGCCCGGCAAAAACTAATCCTCCACATGTTCCTTCCCATGTTTTACGAGGACTCGCTTTAGGGGCCAGCATATGTTTTCCCCAAAATTTTCCGACAAAAAAGGCAGCCGTGTCCCCAAGAATTATGATGATCAACAAAAAATACACATAGACCGCCCCTTTCTCTAAACGGAGTAGATAGACGTGATTGAGTGTAAGGTTTACAAACAGCGGCCCCAAAAGAGTTAAAGCTACGGCGTTGGCAAATGGAGCGAGAGATTCAGCATTCTTAAAAAAAACCAGCGGATAGGCTGCAGCGAGGAATAGGCAGCTGAGCAGAGCCATTTCTAGAGTGAGGACTTCAAAAAAAAATGAAGCACTGATCAAAAGAGACATGAATAAACCAAGGAAATAGTACGGAGGATTATTTGTTCCTTGAAAGAGCTTGTAGAATTCAAATAGAGAAATGAAAATTAGAATTTGTAACACACAGAAGAAACCGAGGTCTGAAAGATACTGAATGGCTAAAAATAATATCCCCATCAACACGACAGCCACCAGGAACCTTTCCTTAAAAGTTTTTTTTACTATTCCCCAGAAAGAAGCCGCGGGGCCATCGGCGAGTCGGTTAGCCATTCAAATTTTCAGGAGGACGAATATCTCCAAACCTCCTTTCCCTTTTTTGGAACTCAACCACGGCCTGCAGGACATGTTTTCTACAAAAGTCAGGCCAGAGCACGGGTGTTATCCAAATTTCGGAATAAGCAATCTCCCATAACAAAAAATTGGAGATTCTCTGTTCTCCACTTGTCCGGATGAGAAGATCTGGATCAGGTATTCCAGATGTATAAAGATAAGAAGAGAATGATTCCTCACTCAAGGACATCGGTTCTACAGTCTTATCCATGAGTATTTTCTTAACTGCATCGACAATCTCTGCTCTGCCTCCGTAGTTGAGGGCAAGAACAATGGTCATCCGATCATGATCCTTAGTGAGCTCCTCGACACGCTTTAGTTCATTGCGCACATCAACAGGAATATCTTCTCTCTGTCCAATGACCTTCAATCTCAGATTATTCTTGATAAGAGACTTGTCCTCTTTCTTTAAGTAATCCTTCAACAATTTCCAGAGAGTGGCAATTTCCCTTTTCGGACGTTTCCAATTCTCCTTGGAAAAGGCATAAAGAGTTAAGTATTTGATTCCTATCCTGGCAGAAGTTTCCACCACTTCCTGTACGGATTTTGATCCTGCACGGTGCCCCTCAACTCGAGGCAGACGCCTTTTTTTTGCCCAACGTCCATTCCCGTCCATAATGATGGCCACATGTTTGGGTAAACATGTAAAGTCGATCTCTTTGGCAAGAGATTCTTCCTCGGTCCCAGGTTTTATAAAGTCTTTCAAATCCTCGAGCATAGCACCAATTATAGGGGCTCACCTTTCAATTGTCAAAAGACCTCACCCCTTAAAACACCCCCCCTTTAAGTGTCATTTAGATTTTGAAAGAAATAGACCTTGGGAGCTCTATTTGATAACCTTATATTTATAAAAAAAATGAAGAACTGGATAAAGCCTTTAAGTTTCCTCTTTTTGATAAGTATTCTTATCTCAGCAGGAATCCTTTTTTCGTGCAAAGCCCAAAAAGAAGAGGGAACTCGGTCTTTAAAGTACGAAGCTTCTATTCGGGCTGAGAAAAAAAAATATTCGGTTTTCGCTGGGCATAAACAACCCATCCATTTCAAACTGAAGAACACAGGTCTAGAAACATGGAGTTCGTCAATGGAACATCCATGTCTATTGTCCTATCATCTTTTAGATAAAGACGGTCAGCTCATCCAGTATGATAACCGCCGTTTTATTCTAGCCAAAGACACTCTTCCCGGCAAAAAAATTGAACTCACAATTGATATAAAGAGCCCACTCCAGAAAGGCCAGTACATTCTCGAGTTTGATCTTCTTAGAGAGGGCCTGTCCTGGTTTAAAGACTACGGCTCAAAAACCCGTAAGCTCACACTCTTTGTCCTTGACCGATTATGGATCGAAGATGAGATGGAATGGACGCTCGACTATGGGACATTTACTAAATTCTCCTCAAATGTCGAAGAGTTTAATACACTCTACCGGCTCATTCGATCGACACTCGCCCAGTGTGAAGTCGATTTTGATGGGCGCACGGGAAATGTTTATGGATTCTCAGCAGGCACAGAATACCCACAGATTTGGTCAAGAGATGCCAATTCAATCCTTCCTGTTTCGAAGTTTTTTTATGGCCAACACTATCTCACTTCATGGATCGAAGAACATCTCGCTTATCAGAAAGCCAATGGATCCCTTGAGGATTGGATCAATACACAGGGAAATTCCGAAAAAAATACCACAGCGACCGATCAAGAGGCCAGTATTGTCCAGTCCGCCTCCCAGGTCTTTGAGCTTATCGGAACAAAATGGCTTCAGAAAAAAATTGACGGTCAAAACATCATAAGCCGCCTGGATAAGGCATTGATGTATGTTCTCCAAAATCGATTCGATAAAAAAATGGGCTTAATAACTGGAGCGCATACGGCTGATTGGGGGGATGTGGATATGGTCGATGAAAACGACATGGCCGTCGATGTTGGCGCAAACACTCATTGGACAGCCGATATTTACGATCAAAGCATGTTTTGTTTAGCTGCAGTTCAATTGGCAAAAATGTATAGAGAATTAGACCAGGAAATCAGAGCATCATTCTGGAGAAAATTTGCGGATTCCATCAAAAAAAATGCCAACACCCGGCTCTGGCAGGAGGAAAAAGGATTTTACAAAATTCATGTACACCTGGATTCTCTGAAACATGATTTTGATGAGCATGATATGTTTGCTTTAGGTGGAAATATCACAGCCGCTTTGGCTAAGATAGCCGATGAACGACAGCGAACAAAAATTATAAATGTTGCACTTGAAAGACAAAATATTTACGAGGTCTCAACAATAAGTGGAACTCTTCTTCCTCCCTATCCTCCAAATATATTCAAACATCCTTTGCTTGATTCTGCGTTCGAGTACCAGAATGGAGCCCAATGGGACTGGTTTGGGGGCAAACTCGTTTATACTATGTTTTCATCTGGTTTCAGCCAGAAGGCCGCTGAAAAATTACTGGAAATCATCTCTAAAGATACTGCCAATAGGGGTTTCTTTGAATGGGACGATCAGAAAGGGAGAGGAAAGGGCAGCGACCTCTTCTGCGCCAGTGCCGGAAGTTTGGGGCTGGCTCTTTTTGAGGGTTATCTTGGAATCAAGCTGACAAAAGACAGTCTTGAACTCACACCCCGGCTTTCTCGAGACAGCGGCCGTGTTCATGTCTATCTCCCAGCATCCGATAGATTTGTTGCCTATGAATACGCGTACTTTGCTGAAAAAAACAAAATTGAAATGGCCTTCAACAGCAACATCAAAAACAGCGGCCAAGTAAGGATTCTTTCCCCCTGGATACCAAAAACACAGCAATTTTCGGAAGAATTATCCTCTGCTCTACTTGTCAGCAAGGACAACCAGGCTGTTCCGTTTTTCATTTCTAGGACAAACCAGGACATCTACATTGTTATAAATACGGATTTTAGAAAACATACGCTGGAAATTAAAATAAGATAAAAACGGACGGGGATTCAGTGAATCAGAGCTTATTTCCTTCCGATCGAATTGTATTCAAAACCCATTTTTCGGACATCCTCCGGAACGAAAACATTTCGGCCGTCGATAAAGATGGGATTGTCCATGAGTGATTTGACTTTTTTTAAATCCATCTTCGCAAACTCTTCCCATTCGGTTATCAGCAGCACAGCATTCGCCCCATCGACAGCATCATAGAGAGTCGGCACATACTGAATACCGGGTTTTTTCTCAGGAAAAATATTCTTCATATTGTCCATGGCCTTAGGATCATAGAGTCTCAGCAGGGCCCCTTCATTATGAAGTTTTTCGATCACTCGGATTGAGGGAGCATTCCGGATGTCATCTGTTTCGGGCTTAAAAGCCAGACCGAGAATGGCGATTTTTTTATCCTTGAGAATCCACAACGCTTTTTTGATTTTGTCCACAAAAACGCGGATCCTGTTGGTGTTTATTTTCTCGACTTCTCTGAGAAAATCAAAATTCACTCCCAGTTCCTCTCCGATATGGATCAAGGCTTTTGTATCTTTTGGAAAACATGATCCACCATATCCCAAGCCCGCTTTCAAGAATTGAGGGCCGATACGTGTATCCAGTCCCATGCCCTTTGCAATAAGTTCGATATCGGCATCCGTTTTTTCGCACAGATCAGCCAGCAGGTTGATGAAAGAAATCTTTAGGGCCAAAAAAGAATTGGAGGCGTGTTTGATGAGTTCAGCCGTGTCGATGTTTGTGACAAGAATTTTATCGGAGAATTTTTCGTACAATTTTACGAGGATTTCCCTGGCTTTTTCCGATTCAACACCGATAATAACACGGTCGGGATTCTGAAAATCATGGACAGCAACACCTTCTTTTAAAAACTCGGGATTGGACGCCACATCGAAGTCCTGGTCAGATTTTTTGTAAAGCGAAATGGTTCGTTTAATCCACATCGAAGTCTGGACAGGAACAGTGCTTTTTTCCACAATGACTTTATAGGTATTGAGATTTTCTGCAATGCTCCTCGATACATCCTCGACATAGGACATATCAGGACTCCCATCCTCTCTGGGAGGAGTATTGACACAGACAAAAAGCACATCTGAAGCTTGAATCGTATCGTTTAAATCGATACTAAAAGAAAGATTTCCCTGCTTGAGTCCTCTTTTTAGGAGATCGTCAAGACCCGGTTCATAAATATGGGCGATACCCTGGGAAGCCTTTTCGATTTTTTCAGGAACGATATCAGTTCCGATGACCTTATGGCCCATGTCGGCAAGACACACAGCTGTCACCATCCCAACATAACCAGTCCCAATGATACCTATTTTCATATTGCCTCCATCTATCTGGAAAATTTTTTCCAACTGAGCTGTCTATGCCTTAACAACATTTTTTCTTTTCTTTTTAACGGCATTTCGTGTATCGATAACAAGATGGGAGTGTTTTGCAATCCACTCAAAATCATAGACACTGTGATCTGTGGCGATAATCACCGCATCAAAGGACTGCAGTCTTTTTTCCGTAAGCTTCACCGATTTGAGTTTGAGTCCAGGATAATCTCTGTACTCCATGGTTTCAGGGGCATAGGGATCGTTATAGGCGACATTAATCCCCCTGTTCTTCAGAAGAGAGATAATTTTAAGGGCCGGCGACTCGCGTTGATCGTCGATATCTTTCTTATAGGATAATCCAAGCACCAGGATTTTAGCGCCCTTAACGGTTTTTCCTCTTTCATTAAGAGAATCAATGGTTTTCCCGACAACATAGTAGGGCATAAGAATGTTGATTTCCCCAGCAAGCTCAATAAATTTCGTCTGGTAGTCGACCTCTTTGGCCTTCCAGGTCAGATAGAAAGGATCGACGGGAATGCAGTGGCCTCCATACCCAGGCCCGGGAGAAAAAGGCATGAAACCAAAAGGTTTAGAGGATGCTGCTTTGATCACTTCCCAGACATCAATCCCCATCCGGTCAAAAATAATCTTCATCTCGTTGACCAAGGCAATATTGACCGAACGGAAAATATTCTCCAAGAGTTTTGTGGCTTCGGCGACTTTGGGAGAGCTCACAGGGACAGTGCTCACAACAATTTGATCATAGAAAGCCTTGGCACAGCGCCGGCAGTCCGGTGTAAGCCCGCCGACAACTTTAGGTATTACAGCGGTTGAGAAATTTTTATCTCCCGGATTTTCCCGTTCAGGTGAGTAGGCGAGGAAAAAATCTTTCCCGACTTTCAGACCGGTGGATTCAAGGATAGGAAGCATTTCATCTTCTGTGGTTCCTGGATAGGTCGTGCTTTCGAGAACGATGAGCTGCCCCCGATGAAGGTATTCCGAAATGATTTGTGTTGTATTCAAAACATAGGACAGATCCGGATTCCTATGTGAATCCAGAGGAGTGGGTACACAGATAACAACAACGTCTGTATCTTTTAACTTACTGAAGTCATCTGTAGCCATAAATTTATGCGATTCAATATGCGCTTCTAAATCTTTGGCATCCACATGTATGAGATAACTTTTCCCCTGATTCAGCATCTTCACCTTTCTCATATCCACATCAAAACCATAGACAAAAAAATCTTTGGATAAAAAGGCCTTGACCAGAGGAAGACCGACATATCCCAGCCCGATCACTCCCACCTTTGCTCTTCTAGATTTGATCTTTTTTTCTAAATTAATGGCACGCTGGTCCATTGGATTCACCCCGTCTCTGCTAATCCATATATCCCAAAGCTTTAAGCCTCTCTTTGACTTTTTCCTCATCCTCACTGCTCAGCGAATCTGTCTCTGATTGATCGCTTGACAGTTTTTTTTTGAGGAGTGTCGTGATGAAATCTGCCACAGAGGGCACATCTGAATTTCGAATTTTCTCTTCGATTTGTTTAAAAATGTCTGTAGGTATTTCAACTGATGTATAATCCTTATTCATTTTGATCTCCCTTTACTGGGACAATAGTATTGGCTGCCCCCAAAATTTTTAATTATAAAACTCTTCTCTTTCTGTAGAGCTTTTGATCAACACATCTTACCATCTGATCAACTCTGAAGTCGGATGAATCGAGAAAATCATGAATTTCTTGGATGCTGTCTTTAGGATCCTTGAGGATCTTGTTGTAATTGACCAAAAGAACAGCCATATCTTCTCTTTTCAAAATTATGTCTTTCATCACCGTGTTCAGTTTGACGAAGACATCTCTTGTGTCCCCGCGGTTTGTATCATCTATGCGGGCCATCTTTTCCATAGAATCCAGGATTTCTTCTATATCTCTTTCTGAATAAATCACCCGATAACGACCGGGAGGAAGGAACTTGAGCCCGTACGCCGTGATTTTAATAAATTGACCTTTAAATGCCTCCAAAGGAAAATTCTCTTCCATCAACTTGTTAATGATCTTCCCTCCCTCCAGTTCGAAGTAACCCTTGGGATTGTTCTCGTCAGGAGGACGGGTGGAGTTATCAAAAGCCATGGGAACGCCCCCTGCATGCAAAATCTGCATCAGCATGGATGTTCCAGACCTCTCTAATCCTGATACGATATAATTTGTGTTTTTGTCTAAACTCATAAGATTTTTTATGTTAGTCGATTTGTCTTATTTCTTCAAGATTTTTATTGGGGCCTGTTCGAAAAAGTGGGGACAGTCCCTACTTTTTCCCAAAAAAGTAGG
>CAZWHQ010000069.1:0-13881 GCA_964633715.1 uncultured Eubacteriales bacterium | reverse complement strand
GCAGGTTCATCAGCCTGACCGCATCCACACGCCCCGGAGTCAAGCTCATCTCTCCAACTTCCTTAACTTCAATCAATTCTTCCATGTATTCAACGACATCGGAAAATGAGGTCTTGCCATCCCTCTCCCGGTTCCGCAGAAACTCAAGAAGCTTAAGCACATTGCCCGCCTTTGAGCTTCCCATCTCAGAAGAGGCCAGGTAATTTATAATACCGGAATCCTCAAAGATCTTCTCCACAGCTGTTGATGCCGCAAAATCCTTGGTCCAGCGCCACCACTTGTTTAACTCTCCCAAACACTCGCCCACATATCGAGCACCCTGGCACTTCCATTCCACTCTTTTCCCAATAAAGGAAAACCGCCCCCCTTCTCTTTTATACTCAAAAAGCATATTGTCGCTGACACCAAAAAAGATCCCCCTTAAAACGCTCACCACCAAGACCTCGTTATCCGGATCCCTCAGCACCCTGGCTAGATTGACGATCTCTTTTATATCCTCGCTGTCAAAAAAAGCATCGCTCCCTGTTATCTCATAGGGGATTCCCCTCTCCTCTAAAGCGCGCGCATAAATCCCCATAAGTTTTTTGTATCTAAATAGGAGCAGAAAATCCGAAGGTACAGCCTCGTCCCTCCGTCCCTGAGCCCTTTCCCCCTTACTCCGCAGAAGCTTGACCCGGCCGTCACAGGCCCATCCAATCCAGTCGGCAATGGCTGCGGCATCATCGATGGCAATCAACTTGCCGCTGTTTCTGAACTTTTTCTCGTTAGTGATCTTATAGACACCGCTCCATTCCTTTGCCGTATCCGGCCGCTTTGTGTTCATCGGCGCAAACGGAGCCTGGTGCCTATTGGCCTCCTCAGGAAATGTCCCTTCAAACAAAGGATTGTTCCAATCAGCCAAAGAATCGAGTGACCTAAAATTAGTTGTCAACTTTAAGATATCCCCACCGCTTTCCTTCACCAGCTCCTTAGCCACATTGTAGGTGTCGATATCAGCCCGCCTGAACCTGTAGATGGACTGTTTGGGATCGCCCACCAGAAAAAGCGATCCCGCCCTCGGTTTAACCTTCCGCCAGTCTTTTTCCTTTATATCCTCTCCCGTTAAATACATCAGGATTTCCGCCTGTACGGGATCTGTATCCTGGAACTCATCGACAAGGATGTGGGTAAACTTCTTTTGAAAATAGGACCTTACCTGCGGATTGTTCCTCAACAAAGCAGACACTGACAGAATAAGATCGGCAAAGTTAACCAGCGAATGCCTCTTTCTTTCCTCAAAATAGAATTTTACCGCCGGCTTTAAAAAGTTAATGACCCGCTCGTGCCTGTACTGCCTCCATTCGCTCAGCGCGGTCTTTACAACCCCCACACGGAAGACATCAAACTCCGCTTTGGCTTCTTTTGCCACATTTTTATCCGGCCACCGTTTCTGGACAATCCCAAAGTCCTTGTCCATATCCTCAATAGTCGCCATAAGGTCGACAGGATCGGAAAACCCGATATTTTTCTGCCGCACAAAGATCCGCGCCATATACGTCTGGAAGGCATCCCGGTCTTCATCCTGCTCCTTAAAAGGCAAAACCAAACGCACCCTGTCCAGATACGCCTCCAGCTGGCTCCTTATCCATTTAAAATTTGGCGCCTCATCCGTCCCCTCGATTAACGAAACTTCAGGGTACATGGCAATAACAGAAAAGGAATCCTTTAGGTCTTCAGGCTCAAGCCCCACTTCCTCCAAAGCCAAAAGCTCGCCCGGCTGATCCCTCCTCACCTTAACCAGATAATCGATCCAGCACTTCTCCCGATACACGCCGTCTTCGATCTCGTCCATCTCTTCAAAATCAGGCATAAGCGCCATCTCAATCGGCCGCTCCCTGAGCATCCGTGCACAAAAGGAATGGATGGTGCCAATAAAACACTGTTCGAGATTCCTCAACCCCTCCCCAAACCGCCGCCTCTCCTCGCCCTTTGCTCGCGCATATTCTCTTTCCAGACTTGTCTGGAACCGCTCTCGAAGCTCTGCGGCCGCCTTGCGTGTAAATGTTACAGACGCCAGCGTATCTATCCTGCAGGTTCTGGTCCGCAGCAAAGCGATCATCCGGTCCACAAGGCTTCTTGTTTTTCCCGATCCCGCACCAGCTTCTACAAGAAAGGTCGATTCCAGGTCTTCAACGATCCTTTTCCGCTCTGCCCAATCAACTGGTTTTTTCACTCAAACTCCTCCAATCTGTCAAAAAGGGCAAAAAAGTCTTCGTTTGTCTCCTTTTTCTCTTTGGTCCTGTCTATAACGCCCTTGCCGCATACAACGCCATAATCGCAAAAATCACAGCTGGCCTTTGGATTAACCAGGAAATACCCCTTCTCCAAAAAAACAAACAAGTTCAACAGCAGCTCCCTCAACCGTCCGCGGTCGAAATTCTCAATTAAGATCTCCCGGCCGTCTCCCCTCCCAGAGGGAAAGGAATACCCGGTCACAGTCACCCTTGCGGCCTTGTCTATCTTTTTTTCCTTTAGAATCTTCTCCCCTGCCTCTGCATAAAGGGCATGCTGGAGATACTTGCCTTTTCCAAAAAACTTTACATTTTCAATCGATTTATAGCTTCCTGTCTTATAGTCAATAACACGAAAGGAGCCTGTCTCCCTTCTATCGACCCTGTCGATTTTCCCCTTTAACCTAAACGACACACCTGGCCCAACTTCTAAAACCACACTCTCTGAAATCCCCTCCCCCTCTTCGCCCAAGAATCCAAAACTGACCTCAAACAAAAGGGGCTCTACCTTCTCCTCCCTCCTCTCCTCAGCCTTTAAAAAGATATCCAAAGCCCCAAAGATCTCTCTCCTCTCCCTATTAAAAACAGCCTCAGATGGAGGCGGATTTTCCTCCCTGTACGCAGCCATAATCTCATCTGCCACACCCCGTATATCCTCTCCAAAATCTCTCTCCCCCACACTTTCCCCCTTTTCCCTCAACTTCCTCATAAAAACACACAGCACCTCATGGATTAGCGACCCGCGCTCCAATCCATCCAACCAGGCCGCCTTATCGATCTCTATCTCATCAGGGGGCACAACACCCAGAACATACCGCAGGTAATACCCGTAGGGGCACCGGGCCAGTTTTTCGATTCTCGAAGCGCTCATAGACAGAGCCTCGTTTTTTAGGGGATTACACTCCTCATCCGCAACCATCACCAGCCCGTCATATGTCGAAAGATCCGGCCCCGCTCTCTTTTTCCTTGCTAAATCTCCGTGGGAGATAAAAGGATAAAGGTCCTTAACCGACTTCATCGCATCTTTAAACCGCCCATCCCCAGCAATAAATCCAAGCCACCAGTCGGTCTCATCGACCTCAACTCCCCCCACAAAACCCGAACTTTTGCCCAATGCCTGGATCAGAGCGGAATAATCAAGCTCCGCATTCCCCTCAATCAGCCTGTAAACCTGAAGCAGAAAGGATGAGGGAAAAGACGGCCGCTCCTCGATAACGTCATAGGAAGAAAAGCTCAACATGGCCTTGCCTTTCAAAGAGGACAAAAGGGCAGTCATCAGATAGAGGTTTTCCCTCAGCCTGTCTGAGGTAACAGCCAGATCCTCAGAGATCGCCTCCCTCTCCTCATCTAAAAGGATAGGATCAGGAAGCCTTGAACCGGGGACTGCCCCCTGGTCCAGGCCAACGATAAAGGAATACTCCCTTCCAGAAAATCCACCATCTCTATAGGAAGACAAATAGAGATTCCCGGGCATGGGCCCTGAAGCTCCCACACTCAGACTGTTGACTGTGCTTTTAAGCCATTCGATAGCTTCATCCTTTGAGAATTGGATGGCCTTAAAAGAAGAAACCTCGTCTAGCCTGGAGGTAATGATCCCCAAAGCATCCCCATCCCGACTGTCCCGAATCCCGCAGTATTTCTTTAAGAAAGAGGAAAGGCCAATTGAGAGGTCCTGGATATCGATTTTTTCCTCTTCCCAGGATGGGAAAAGCTCTAAAATTGACTTCATCCAGCCTTTTATCTTAGATATCTCTTTTAATTTCCCGGTATTGCCCTTATCTTTGGCCTTTTTCTCTTTGTACAAAACGTCAAGGCGGTAAAGATACCTGTCTTTACTCCATCCGATCTTGGCCTCTTTAAGAATCCGGCTGATCTTAAGCGATGAGATGGACTTTCCCTCCCCATCCTTAGGAGTCTTTAAAGACTCGCTTTCCAACAGCCTGCAGAAATCGACTACCGGATAGTCGTTTTCCATCCAATCGACAATCCCGGAAAATACCTTCCCGGGACCGAAGAAATTAAGCGGCAGCCCCTCAGAACAGGTAAAAGAATAACCCATTTTTTCAGACAGGCCATAAAAGATGGAAGGATAGTCCGTTCCTCCAGGGCCAATGATCTCAACTTGGTCAAAGGGGATCTTTTCAGTAACTATTCTCCTTAAAACCTCCCGACATTCGTTTGTTGGGCCTATAGCCTGGAACATCTCAAGGGTTTTGTCTTTAAATTGCGAAGGGGCTTTCCCGAGCGCAAAAAGCCAAGGCGCTCGCTCCAAGTTTGTTGAGGGTTTTAAAACTTCTAGTTCTTTCTCTTTGACATAAGGCATCAGCCTAGGCCTGGCCATCCCAACAATCTCTCCATGCGGAACACGGACAAGATCCCCTATCAGAGAGTTGAGAAAACCCATTTCTACTACTGAAAAAATCTGATCCTGAAGATAGAGATAGTGTCTATTATCAGTGTCCTTACTTTTTTTAGCGATATCTCTCGCAGCCCTATATAACAAGGCTGTATCGAAGAAATTCCCAGCCTCCAGCTCCTCCTCGTATCTTTTTAAAATGAGTTTAGTTTCACGCCCCTTGTCTTTATCGATGAATTGATCGGTTTTAAGGTCTGCACTTTTGATCGCGGCCGCCCTCAAATCCCTTATTGACCGGGAGATCGCATCGATAATCCCTGCCTGGGCTTCCAAATCCCCATAGTAGACAAGCCCGCTTCCTTCCTTAAGCTCCCTGAAAATGGAATTGACCAGCACACGTACAGCCGTGCCCGATATCTGATTTAAGCCCTTTGAAGATAGATATGTCCCGGCAACTTCCATGGCCAGTGAAGGAAGGGTTACAAACCGCAGATTGACCCAAGCTTGTCCGGACTTTGCCAGGGCTTCCCCAATCTGATGGCCTACGTGATAGGACGGGACGATGAAGATTTTTTCATCTAGGAGATTTCCTCTACAAAACTCGGCTAAAAAAGAAATAATAGTGCTATTATAATTTCTAATAGATTTGCCCTTTATTAAACTCAAATACTTCCAAAGTCGCCTCTAAGCGATTATAAAGACAAAATTTTTCAACCTTCTCCCAAGACAAATATCCCCAAAAATCAATCTCCCATCCTTCAAGCTCATCAATTATGAAAGTTGACAAGACTTCATTGAAGAAGTCTTGTAAAATCTTATCTGAATCAGGGACAAGAGCAACAAAAAATGTATCATCCAAATAATTTTTAAGCCTTTCTGCAGCATTTATCACAACAGCATTGCTGCCAATTTTCCGTTTCGTTTTTGAAAACATATCTCCGAATTGTATGCCCTCTCTAAGTGCCTCAATCCCCTCTGTTTTTAGTGCCTTCACTAGTCTCTGTTTGTAATACAGTTGAGCAAACAAGTTTGACGAGCTTACTTTGTTTTCAGAATCATTCTCTTCAGGACCTTTTATCGGTTGAATAAACTTATAAAACTCCTCACTTATAGACCACTGTTTTCTTGAATATGTTTTTACTTTAACTTCAAAAAAACCAGATTGTTTGAATTCCTCATTATCTAATAGCATGACGATATCAGAATCACCAAAATCTGAAAAAGATTGCTCAATTAATATTGATATTTTTTTAAGATTAAAATCAAAAGAATAGTTTGGGAATTCAATAAGAGACAACAATTCATCTAAGAGATCATAACCATTGCTGGAATATGCAATTTCATAAAAGAGCGAATTGATCAATCCCCTTTCAGAATATCCTTTAATGTCCATTATTTCTGCAGACTAAATAAGCTCAAATGCTAGAATTAAATTCCTGAAAAATACCAACTACATACTGAATAAATTGTTCTTTGTTCAAAGCAGGATATGCATTCTCAGGCCGTTGGGATTGAACCATTACCACCCCAGCTTGATCCTCATCTGAAAAATTATCAGATATATTGCTTTTAAACCGCCTAAACCAGCTTTGAGGATAGGAATCTTTAAAACTGATAATTTCCTTTAAAATTTGTGGACGAATATCTTCACAATTTGAAAGCATATCAAAAATATAATACAAGTCCTTTGCCTTCTTAATATCCCTAGTCCGCCGCGGAAACGTCAATCCTTTCTGAAATATAAACGCTCCGGGGGTTGGAACCCTGACTCTCATAAAGGTACCCTCACTTATTTCAAAATCGTCAATTTCAACAACGATATTATTTTCTAAAAGTATGTTTATATAGCGGAGCATTTGAGCATGAAGGCCTTTTTGAACAACCGTAACTTGATCCTTACCTGACCCCCTAAGATGAGTTAAAAATTCAATTTCAACATCAAAATCACCAATCACTCCTTCATATGAAACAACAGGCGGTTTGTGCCTGGATTTAAAACGAGTTTCAAACCCGGCCTCTTTCAATAACGCATCAACGGTCTTATCCTTTCTTTTTCTAAGTTGCTCAGGAATTACGATATCTATATCCATTGTTCTCAGTGGAACTCTGGTTTTATCTGAAAGTAAATAATGATAATAAATAAGAGGTGCCCATCCTCCTGCAATTACAATATATGGCAGATAATCCTTCAGGATCAAAAGAGTTTTAAAAAATTCCAGCTTGAATATCTCTGACATCAAAATCAACTCGCCTCAATTTTCTCCTTAAGCCGTTTTTCATACAAATACTCAGCTTGTTCCAATCCCCTTTGTGGATAATTGAAAAGATCAATATATAATTGGATATCTGAAACTACCCAAAGGTCTTTAATTTTTTGTTTATTGACAAATACAGATTTTTTGTAATAAGGATTAAGAATAATAAAATTTGCTCCTCTATCTACTGCTTTTAATTCAAGTATATCGGTAAACAATTCAACTGCTTTTAGATTTGAAACGTATAGGTGGACTTCATTAAAAACTGCATGTGGAGATATAAGATATGCCCCTGCATGAAAACTTAACGCACTTTCTATTTCTTTGGAAATTTTACTTCTACTTAATTTAGAAATGATTTCTTCTGGTCCCTTTGATAAACAGAAAAATCTATTTTCTCTGTTTTCTTTGTAATCATAGGAATCTACCCAATCCATTAGTAAATTGTGTTTATTTATTAATTTGTTTTTTCCATTTCGCTTAGCTATGTAATTTAGTTGCTCAAGTTGACTAAACATTTTTGATACAAAACCAGGACTAAGATCTACTCTCTCTGCAAGCTCTCGAACTCCCCAAATCTTGTCTTCTTCTAACATAAGACGAAGAATAAGGCTTGCTTTATCAGAAAAAGGATTCCTGCCCTTTCTTTTTTCTGGGTACTTGTTCATAAAACCCGTCTTTTCAATATATATATTTTGATTATTCAGATACACATTTCCTGATAAATCCAAATAATTAATGTTATTCTCTCTGCAATGTTTTTGTTTCTTAGAACTAAAATATTTTGCCACCAATAAAGGTACATATTCCGGATATTGTTTTTCATATAATTTTAGTTGGGAAATCCGCTTATAGAATGCTGAAGAACTCTCTTGTTGTATAACTTCCCCAATCACTTTGATGTTTGTATAATTTATATAAAATTCGGCCTTAAAATCTGGTTTGAAATAATCAAAATCAGGCTCAATTATAAATTTCAATTTACTAGCAGGGATCAGCTCTTTAAACTTCCGTCTTATTTCAAAAACAATATCTTCCTGCATAGCTGTTTCCTATTTACACGATGTTGCCCAACTGGGAAACATTGTAGTATCAGGAAACACTAATGTCAAGAATTATTTTCTCTGTGAACAAAGTTATTCCCCACTATGGCGATAAATCAATGCGAAAGTTTTGAATGGCTTGGCTGATCTCCTCCTCATCCATATACTTTTTCAAAAATTCCACCAAATCATCCTGGCGAGGCTGGCCAAAGACCATCCTATAAACAGCAAGAGTCTTCTTCAAATCCTGCAATCTCTCTATGTCCCGACTTAAAGGCATACAGGGTACATGCCTATCGATTTTAACTCCCTTTTTATCTTCAGGTTCAAACACCCAAAAAGGGATAATATCGTCTTTATCTTTAGGCCGGATATCGATTCCTTTTTCGAATAGATATTTCCATGGATCCTTATATACCTTATTCCTTCTAAGCGCCTCTAAACCAAACTGCCTGACAATATTGCGTCGAATTACCAGTCCCTTATACCTATGAATCCTCCCCTCCCGCTGCTCCAGATCCACAGGATTTGAAGGCAGGTTCCAGTGATATATCGAATGACAGTATTGATGGAAATCCAATCCCTCCTGCCCAATCGATGTTGTAGCCAAAATGAACGGCCTAAAAGGAGAATTAAAAGCAGCTCTCACTTGATCTGACCGCGTGACTTCCTCTTCCCCCTCAACTTTTCCTTCTCCAAGCCTTAAAGCATAGCTGCAGCGCACTCGATAAGGATTTATCGCTACTGTCCTTGATCTTGGTGGAACCAACACTTCATCAAATTCCAGACTTATCGTCCGAAGAGAGATTGCAGCATAAATAGCTTTAGAAATCTCTCGAGCCATTTGGCCAAAAGACTTGTCTATCAATCCTAAAGACTCTCTCAATACATGCACATACTCATCAAGAACTGAGGCAAGATTTCCAGAGCATCCATAATCCAGAACTCTTTCCCAGTATGGTTCTCTATCATCGAAGCTCCGAATCAACGAAATCGAATCCGGCCGGTTAAAAAGGATTCTAAATCCAGCTCCGATCTCTGCTGCACCTTGAAGAACAGCTGATTGATCTTCTTCACTTCCATTCTCATTCATCCTAAGCAGACTCCGCAATCCACACACAGCAGGAGAAGCCAATACAAACTTCGTTAAAACTTCAGCAAGCCGTTTTGGAGGCCTCCCCAAATCCTCAGGCTGGAAAAAACAATCCTTAAAACGTTTCACATGCTGTCTGAAAAAAGATTCCTCACCTTCATCTCGCCTCTGAACGACACTGTCTTCCCATCGCAAATCACGACTTTCAAACCATTCCTTTATTTCTTCGAAATAATATTTCCGATCAAGCATGGCCAATACCGCCCAATACCATCTTTTATCCGGCCTTCCCTTTTTCCCCTTGTATTCGTCGATGACATCCTCTAGAAGATTTTCAATTTTCCCCCTGACAGCACCTTTAATGGAACCAAACGCAGGTATTCCATTTTCCGGTATGATATCTAAAGCTATCTTTAACGGATCGATTTTACTAGCTAATGTGAAACAGGGATAATGAAGAGACAGATTAGCCATACCTTGAAGGCTCTCTTCTTTCCGCGTAAATATTAACAAGGGCTTCCTGATCCTCCGCATCTCCCCATAATTAAAATCAGGAATTATTTCTCCATCCTTGGTCAGCATGCGCCGCTCTGCTTCATAACTGCAAATAGTGGCTATCGCTTTAGGTACAACCTGCCATGAAGAAAAAATGAGGCTTTTCGTGTAATCACGAAGCTTTGGATTCTTATAAACACCCTGAGGTTTGTAATAAGGTAAAGATGGAGGAATCCAAAGGAGTTTTGCACTTCCCTTTTCAAGCCCATTTTTTATTAACATCCTTAGTTTTGCGTTTGGCGGAAATATTTCTTTATAATTCTTAATAGTCTCCCATTTCAATAATTTATCTGAATTTTTCCGTAACAATCTAACAACTTTGAGGCTCAAACTATTCTCTCTTTGCTTCTTTTTAAAAATCCGCTTCAACTCGTACTCATCCATAAAATTTAAAAGATAGGGCGCAGATTTCCAGTATTCAACCATGTCGTGTGTGCCCAGCTCCTGGGCCAATTTATCTATTACTGAAAAATTTTCAAGGTCCTCAATATTGACATCACAAAAAGCCTGCTTTTTTTCTTGAATCATTCCCTGGCGGTCTGGCGTATATGCAAGCCGCTCTGTCCTCATCATGATTTTCCTCAGATCCTTTTCGATCTCATCCTTGATTGATCTCAAATCATCAAATCTTCTCTCACCAACGGTAAATAATTCCCTTCTAAACAGATCCAATTTTCCTTCTAACTGTTTCGTTTTTCTATCGGAATTAAACAGAAATCCAACCGTCCGGATAAAATCTGCATAGTGATTATCAATCTCTTCTTCCTGATGCATGGTGTACATTTTGTACGGTGTCGCCGATAAAAGAATAATTCGCGTTTTTACTTCCTCATTTACATAATTAAAGAAATGCTGGGCTAAACGGCTTGCTTCATTTTCTGCATCAAGGAGATACCGAAACCTCTGGAACTCATCAAGAATCACAATGTCAGGTTCTAATGCATCCAAACAAGATTGGGCTAAAATCATCCGTAAATCACCAACAAAAGAGGCCACATTTTGCCGATCTCTAACCGGCACATGTTTTTTAAAGAAACTAAATCTCTGGCAAAGATCTTCCAGGCGTGTTCTTAGGTCAATTCTTCCCTCTTTTTTTTCATCCGCAATTCTTTTTTTGAGTGCATCCGCAAATTTATCCGAGAGTTCTTTATCGATCTTTTTTTCTTTCGGAAACCTTTCAAGGAGATCCCGCCAGCGCTCTTTCGAAGCCCAGTCCTGAAAAACATTCATAAGACCCGCACCACGAAGGTTCCAATTCTCTTTCAACATGAAGTAAAGTAATGCCCTCTCCATTTTTATCCCGGTACTAGAATGAAGATCAAAGGATGTGCTTGGAGTAAATGATATAAAATTTGTCTTTTTTTCTTTGAGCCCTGAAATATTTAGAGGCAGCAACGTCAGCCTCGATGTCATGGCAAACTGCCTATCTCCGGTAATATTTAAGCGGTTAATATTCTGACTGGCGATTTCCCTATTGGAACAAATATAAACTACATCAATCCGGTCGACTTTGTCCCAGATATGATCTACACCTTTCGCAATGATCCCGCGGGCAACGAGCGTTTTCCCGAGTCCCACTTCATCTGCGATTAGAAATCGATTCGTATGCGGTCTATCGAGATAAAGTCTCTGAAATGCTCTATCAACCGATTTTATCTGGAAATCTTTAAGTGGCTTTAGAACCTTGGCCACATCAGGACGTTTTTCCTGAACCGTCATTTCTTCTTCCCAATCTTAAAAGCAGCCCAAAGCTTCTGGAATTCCTTAGGGAGGACTTTTTTTTCCTCTTCAGTCTTGCTTAAATCATCAACAAGCTCTGCAATCCTTTCTATCTTTTCTGGATACCGGCTGTAGGCCCTGACCATTTCTTCAAATAAGGGCATATCCTCTCCAAACAGCCATTTCCTTCCCTTTGATCGGAGTCCTGTAAGTTTTGTCTCCATCAGCGCAGACAGATATGAGGATTCTCCCTCAAAAAGTAGAAGCAAAAGATATCGAAGAAATTTATCCTGTGATGAAATCATAGCCTGAAGCATTCTTTTCTCTCTGTCCTGAGGCAGTCCTTTTATAGGGAGATTTAAAACAAAGCTCTTCTCCACATGCTCTATTTTCAGCTTAAAGGCAAACAGACCTGTAAGCTTATCAAAAGGAAGATCAGAAAATTTGGCTGGGAACTTTGGATTTGAAAAGTCAAATTTAAAAGACTTATAAGGGTTCAAGCTAATTGGCCACAAACGGCATGTCACATCTTCAACATCTTTTATTCTTTTTATTCCTGATGCATCCAGTTGAAGCGTATAGGTCTTTTTCTTTATGTCTGATACAACTAGAACTCGAAAATTTGTATTGGCTATCTGTCTTAAAATTAACTCAAGTTTTTTTTCGAGTTCTTTTTCTCTATCCTTTTCCTTAACCGGTCCTTTTGGGGGCTCATATTCATAAAGAAGATCGCGGAAAGTTGTATTTCCCTTTTTTTCATTATCATTTGTTTTTTCACTATCCTCTTTACTGTCGCCTATAAAACTCTTGATCCCCACCCTGCTTCTTTTTCCCACAAGCTCAACAAGAAACTCGACATTCATCTTGAATGCATTGGATGTCGCATTCGCAGATCCAGTCCATATATGTGCGTCCCATCCGGTTTCAGCAACAAAAAGCTTCGCATGCAGTCCGGAAAGGTCGCTCTCTTTATCCAAGTCCGATTTTTGAGATGAATCACTTGAGGTTTCAATGCTGCTCTCCTCTTCATCACCCGCTGCTTCGTCCATATAGTAGATTTTCTTAAATTTTTCTCTTGTTTCCGGCTGAAGGATATCTAGCTCTTCGATACGCGACACAAGGATATTTTCTGATTTTTTTAAAGCAACTCCTTGCAGAAGCCCATCTGTTAAAAAAGGTGAAACAACAAGCAGCCTCCAATAATCTTCGATGATAGGAAACTTTCCATTCCCCCCTATCCCTAAAGGCCAGAACATAAAATCTTCAAATGGAGTTGGAGGTTCAAATTCCACATGCCTGATTTCCTCAGCTATATCCTCTATTTTCCTAATAAATGACCGATTTAAACGATTCTTAGATAAGCCCGGCAGAGCATTTATGAATTCAGAAAGAGGCTTATTCTTTGAATAGAATCTGTTTTTAACCTCTCCTTCAATAGCCAGAATTGTATCCCAGGATCTATCAAAGGTCAGGTTGCGTGACAAACACAAAAAGCGGTAAATCACAGATGTCCCACTTTTATTAACAAAACGCAAAACCCAGATTTTGGGATGAAATACACCATCTGCGTGTAAAGCATTGACCTCGATTATTGTTTTTTCGAGATAATTAAAAAGAGGATTCATTATTTTAGGAACATGAATCCCCTCGGTTTGACAAAACACGTGGAATTTTCCTACAGATCTTCGTACTGCTTCTAATATTGATATCGGATCTCTAAGAATTTCATCTTTTTCTTTAAGCTCAAATTTTGCGAATGATAACGGGACGGCAAGCAATGTCAGAAGGTTAAGCGAATAAGTGGTCCCAATGGCTCTATCTAACGAAAAACCATACGGCGGGCGTAATGCATCGATGTACAGTTTTCTTTCGTTCGGATCCAGCATTTTTAGCCCTATCTCTTTCTTAATCCTTGGAATATGTCTTTTAGTAGCCTCCTTGCGACGTGCCAGCGGAAATCAAAAGCAAAGGCACCCGATGCCCCTAACCACTGAGACAGCATTCGAGAACTTTTAAATCGCGATCGTTTCCCTTTTAGACGTACTTCTCGTCTGTAGATAAGACGCCGTGCATTCTCGTCAACCTCCAATTTGGAAAGATCTGAACAGGATCTCACTAAATCAATCCAGCTTTCAATAAACCGGCGCGTAAGAATATTAATTCTGCTGTTCTTCCTGTACACAATATTCCAGAATTCTTTTAAATCCCAAGTTTGGATTTCATTTTGACGGCCTCCGATAAGTAAACCCCAATCACTCATCCTTCCAGAATATTCTGAGATTTTCTCCTTCATTTCTGCTTTTTGTGCCAGCATCAAGTTATAGAGAAGAGAGGCACCATAGAATATATCTGAAAAATTTCGCGCATGTTTAATAATATTTTTGTGTTCGGCCCTAAAACTACCAAATTCAGGGTGAAACCAAATGAAATCAGCATTAACAGGTTTTGTTTTATTAACGAGAAATGCCAGCAGACTATCTGAACAGTTTGTCATTATCCGATAACGAAGGTACTCAGCCTCTTTCTGATTTAAACTCAAGTTGGTTCCGTTTGGAAAATCTTGAGGATAAGAAACAATATGAGGATCCCA
>CAZWHQ010000068.1:0-13997 GCA_964633715.1 uncultured Eubacteriales bacterium | reverse complement strand
CCTGGACAGGTTTAATGCGTGTTCTGGCGCGTTTGGGACGACTTTTTTTAGCAGGGGGCGGAGGAGGTGGAGGAGGCGGAGGAGGTGGTGCAAGAAAAGCGCTGTAAACTTCAACCTGAGGAAGGTTAGTGGAATTCATCAGTGGCAGGACAACCATGGCCGCCACAAGTGAAGCATGCAGCAGAAAAGCGATAGGAAAAGCCAGTGCTTTTCGGCCGCGTCCTTTTTCGCCTTTAATAAAAGAATCTTTAAACATCGTGGCCTCCTTATTTTGAGTCTTGATGTTATTTTTGGAAATTTGGATTCGGATTCGTCCGGGGAATGTATCCCAGAAGTCTTCATCTGCGGAAACAGGAGAATTCTTTTTAGAAAATTCATCCAGTTTCTGCAGAAGAGTGAGATCCTCTTGACAATCCTGGCACGCTAATAGATGAGTACTGATTTCGGCCTTCTTTTTATCATCGAGTTCATTGTCGAGAAAGGCGCTTAACAAATCTTTGAATGTTGAGTGGTCCATCAGCATCTCCTTTATAGATGTTCGGCCAAGAGAGTTTTTAATTTTTTCCTTGATCTGCTCAATCGTGACATCACTGTTCCCTCCGGGATGTTCAGGAGATCTGCTATTGCTTTGTAGCTCAAATTTTCCAACACTCTAAGGATAAAAACAGTCTTTTGATCAAGGGGAAGAGCCTCGAGAGCTTCTTTGAATTTAACTTCCATGCCATTTCTTAGGAGCTGTTCTTGAGGCAATTCTTGCGGAGTACTGTTGATGTTCTCCGTCACCTTTAATTCCCGAATTCCCAAGGGCTCTTCCCTCTTTCTTTTTTTTAAATAATTTAAACTGTTGTTGAGGGCAATCTTACGGATCCAGCTAAAAAAACTTTTTCCATCTTTGAACTTTTGCAGAGAGATATAGGCCTTGATAAACGTCTCCTGGGAAAGGTCGTCGGCAGATTGGTGCTCTCCTGTCATTCTTCGGCAGAGCGCATAAACAGGTTTCTGGTATTTTTTTACCAGGCTTTCGAAAGCATCCATATCTCCGTCCTTTGCTCTTAAGATGAGCTTGTGATCTTCATTCTGCTCAAACTGCCTCATTTTTGCTCCCATAAACCATACAACCGAAAAGATGTTTTATTCCCCTTGTTGATAAATTTTCTCCTTTATTTTATTGATGAGCTCTTCCACTTTGGATTTTAGAGCTTTGCTGTCTCCAGCATTTTGAGCTAGTTCTAAAGCTTTTTCGTTCTGCCCAACATTAAAATATCCTGCAGCGGCGTTGTAGAAGGCGGTCGCTTTTGTGACCTGAACTTTTCTTATCTGGATTTTTTTCTTGATGATAAGTTTTTCTTTCCTGGAAGGAAAAAGCGCTGACTCCTCGAGTTCTTTAATTTTTTGTTGGAGCGCTCTTTCCATTCCGGCGTTGCACAAAGCTGCATTTTCAAAATGGATTCCGGATTGTACCCATTCATTGCGGAGGCTATAGATTTTTCCCATGTAGAAGGAGGCTTCACAATCTCCTTTATTTAGCCACAAAGCCTTCTTGAATTGCTCCTCAGAGGCTTCGACCTTGGACATGTCAAAGGCGATGATGCCGGCCAGCGAATGCACTTCAGAATGGCCAATGAGATAATTTGAAGCCCTTTTGACATTTTCCCAAGCGGATTCCAGTTGACCCAGCTCGTGCAAATTCCAGGCCATCCAGTAATGGGATTCTCCCATTAGGTACATACCCAGCTGAATCAATCTGTCCAGGATATCCAGAGCTTCTTCATGACGGCCGAGATAACCCAGGCAAATGGCTTTGCCCAGAAGTGAATCTCTGTACTCCGGAGCCAAGGCGAGAATTTTTTCGTTATACTCGAGACTCAGATCATATTCTTCGAGAAAAAAATGGGCTTCATAGAATTCCGGGTCGTTTTGGAGGAGAGCTTCCATACGTTTTTGATCAAATTTAGGAAACACGGACAGTTTGTACTGGATTAAGGGAGAATTCGGGAATTGGTGCAGAAATCGAGTGAGGTCGTCCTCTTCGTCGATGATGGACAATTCATTTTCCCTGATGGCCAAAAGGAGAGCTGTTCTGACAAGTTTTATCAAAGTTCTGTTCTGAAAAGCCGGATAGGCAAGCTGGTCTTGATAGATCGTGAATGCCTTTTTTAAAGAGACATAACTTCCTTTTTCAAAGAGCACATTGGCTTCTGTAGAAAGATGATTGAATTTTGCCATCTGCTGGGGTGAAAATTCCGGCTTTTTTGGGCTGCATAAAAAAGATATCAAGGCCACAAAGGACAAAAAGAATATAAATCTAAGGCGTTTTTTTGCGGACATTGGCTCAAATTCCCAGCTTGATTGTACCATAAAATATTACGTGCAAATCGATGGATATGTTTATTACGACAGGTAAGCGGAAATCCTCCGAGAAACGTATTATTGACAAAGGAGAGAGGCATGCTTGAGCTCAAAGACGTCACAAAAAAATTCCATGTTTTCCCTGCACTAGACAGTGTGAGCTTTAAGGCAAAACCATCTGAGATTGTTGGTTATCTTGGCCCAAATGGTGCGGGGAAATCGACGACAATTAAAATTCTTTCCGGGTTATTGGAGAAGACTGGGGGACATATTTTTTATCAAGGGGAAGATATCAGCAAAGACATGTTCGCCTTCAAAAAAAAAATAGGTTATGTCCCGGAACAATCGGAGATCTATCCACATCTCAGTGCCTATGACTACCTGCTCTTAGTGGGGCGCCTGCGACGTATTCCCGAGCGTTTTTTAAAAAAGAAAATTGAACGTTTTATGGAGTTGTTTTCTCTCTCTTCTGACATGTTTACAGCCATATCTTCTTATTCAAAGGGAATGATTCAAAAGGTCTTGATAGCCGCAGCGCTCCTTCATAATCCGGAAATCCTTCTTCTGGATGAACCTCTATCGGGTTTAGATGTAACAACAGGTTTGATTTTAAAGGATCTTGTTCAAGAATTATCCAAAGAGGGAAAAATCATAATATATTCTTCTCACATCCTCGAGGTCGTGGAGAAAATTTGCTCCCGTGTGATAATCATTCATAAGGGGCGCCTTGTGGCTGACGATTCCGTTGAAAATTTGCGGAATTTAATGGAACTGCCATCTCTTGTCGATATTTTTAACCAACTTGTTGAGTTGGACAATACAGAAGACATTGCCCATGGGGTTGTGGAGGTCATGAAACTCGGCGCTTAAAATCCGATGAATAGAACCAGCCCGTTTCCCATCCTTGTTCGGCACTTTTTTTTGAGACTCTTTAATAATGATTTCATAGCTTTCGAAGACCAGATGAAAGAAAAAACCATCAGTTTTCTGGCCTTAGTCGCCATCCTTTCTGCTCATATCGCAAATTCGGTTTTAATGAAGTATATGTTCGTTCCGGATGAAGGAATATCCTGGGTGGAAAAATGTTACTTCATCTCATTTGCCATGCTCCTTTTAGGCTTCATTACAGTTTTTGAATGGGATATTCTTTTTCCGGATGCCCGCGATTTTGACAACCTATTAACTTTACCGGTCAAGCTTAAGATGATTTTTGCCTCCAAATTTACCAGCCTATGCCTTTTTATCGGCCTGTTTGTCCTGGGGAGCAATGGGATTTCGATGCTTGCTTTCTGGTTTCATCTCATTCGATGGCAGCCGGAGAAGGGGGTTCTTTTTTCTCCATATTTCCTCTGTGTTCATATGATCTGTTTATTGGCTGCGTGTTTTTTTGTCTTTTTTTTCTTTGTGTTTGTTATCGGTGTACTTATGGTTTTTTTTCCCGCAAGACTGTTTCGAGCCTTTTCTCTGTTTTTTCGGACAGTGCTCATGATATTTTGTGTTTTTCTGATGATCTATATCGTCCTGAATTCTTTTTCCTCAACGTCCATTTTTAATTCTCTTCCAGATCTAAAGGCGAACAATTCGATATTTTTCTATCTTTTCCCTTCAATGTGGTTTACTGGTATGTATGAGTCCCTTTTGGGAAACAGTGATCCCCAGTTTAGAACCTGTGCCTCTCTTGCACTGATGTCTCTTATTTTGGTTATAGGAGGATTTTTTTTCAGTGCGGCATTAAGTTATAAAAAATACTGCCTGAAAATGGACATAAAAAAGAAAAAAATTTTCCTGTTTAGCAGACCGAAAAAAATTTTGACTCGTTTGCTCCATGGACTTTTCCTCAGGAATCCCATACAGAAGGCGGTGTTCCATTTTGTAGGAAAAACTCTCAGGTACAGTATGGTGCATAAAATGAGATTGGCGATATTTGCCGCTGTTGGTGCAAGTCTGGAATTGATCCTTTTGGCATCGAACGTGAGAAATCTCGATTCTTTTTTTCAACTGAACACAACTCTTTTGACATTCCCGATGATATTGATGTTGTTTCTTCTTATCGGGATAAGAAATGTCGTAAATATTCCTTTATCCCTTGAGGCCAATTGGATCTTTCGAATAACCGTAGAACACAATTTGAATCACTATGTCTCGGGTCTGCGAAAAGGGATTTTATTGTATGTCCTGTGTCCTCTTTTTGCTTTTGTATTTGTGTTTTTTTCTTTTCTTTATGGATGGGAGATTGGAATCAAACACTCTCTCTATGGATTGATATGGGGAGGATTATTTATTGAGCTTCTGTTCCTCAGGTTCCACAAAATTCCCTTTGCCTGCTCCTATATGCCGGGCAAAGCAAAGGTTCATCTGTTCTGGCTTGGGTACTTTGTTTCATTTATCTTTTATGTCTCACAAATCAGTAAGTTGGAGCTGTCTCTCCTTCAAGATCCTTTTTTACTTCTATTATTTTTTGCATCCAGTTTTATTGTTTTTCTAGGTCTGAGGATTTATCAAAATACTTATCTGTTTAAAAACTGGCAAATCTCCTTCGAAGATGAACCGGTTCCTGTTTTGGTGACGCTGTTGTAAGAATAAAAATAGCATAATTTAGGGAAATTATCGATTATTCGAAAAAATATGACAATTTAAGAAACTTTTTTTCGTTTAATTTAGTAGAATAGGGTAAATAAGTAAAATAGTCTGAAAGAAAAAAAAACATGAAAATTACAAAACTTTTTGTTAAAAGGCCAGTCACGACATTTATGTTTTTCCTGGCTGTGGTTCTTCTGGGTTTTGTCTCTTTGCGCGAATTGAGTGTGGATCTGCTTCCCAACATCAGCTATCCACGCCTTTCTGTTGTCACTCAATACTCTGGAGTGGCCCCCGAGGAAATTGAGGCTCTCATTACCAGGCATTTGGAAGCGGGAGTATCTAGAATTCCAGGATTAAGAAGAGTGGAATCCACATCCAAAGAGGGTGTGTCCTATATGATGCTCGAGTTTTCCTGGGGAACCGATATGGATTTTGCGATGCTTCATACGCGTGAGAAGCTGGACAGCGTTCAGCTGCCGGAAGATGTTGAAGAGCCGACAATTATTCCCCTGGATCCACAGAGTAAACCGATCATGGTGTTGTCCGTCTCAGGAGAGGGATCACTTTTAGAGATGAAGGAGTTTGCCGAGGAGCTCATAAAACCCCGCATGGAACAGATTGAAGGGATTGGGTCAGCCGAGATTGCAGGAGGTGTCGAGAGGGAGATTCAAGTTGAGGTCAATCCTCAGCTGTTGGCTCTCTACGGGCTCACTATCCAGCAGATATCACAGCGGATTGATGCCTTCAACAGGAATCTTCAGGGAGGCACTATAAAAAAAGGCCGTTTCAAGTACGCCCTGAGGGTTGTCGGCGAATATGAGATGGTGAGTGAGATAGGGGAAATCAGTTTGAAGACAACCCAGGAGAGAGGCATTATCCGTCTTAAAGATGTGGCTCAGATCAATGACAGCATTAAAGAACGCGAGGGCATCACTCGCCTCGACGGGGCTGAAAGTATTGGCATTCTTGTGAGAAAAACGTCTGGGGGGAATACTGTTAAAGTGACTCAGTTGGCTAGAGATGTATTGGAGGAGATTAAAGAAGAATATCCTGAGATTGATGTGGTGGTCGTGTCTGAACAAGCCAAATATATCGAAAATGCCATCTCCTCGGTGTTTAAATCCATTCTTTATGGAGGAATACTTGCGTTTATTGTGCTTTTCATCTTTCTCCAGGATTTTAAAACTCCGATCATTATCGGTACAGTTATTCCCATTTCCATCATCGCCACGTTTAACCTTCTCTATTTTTGCGGGATTTCTTTGAATATCATGTCGTTAGGAGGATTGGCACTCGGGGTGGGGATGCTTGTGGACAATTCGATTGTGGTCTCGGAGAGTATCTTTAGGCACAAAAATTTAGGCAAAAGTCTTCAGGAAGCGGCCCTGGTCGGGACCCGGGAAGTTGGCATGGCCGTTACGGCATCAACATTAACGACTGTTTCGGTCTTTCTTCCTGTCATTTATGTGCATGGTGTAGCCGGTCAGCTGTTTAAGGACCAATCGCTCACCGTCACTTTTGCCATGTTCTCATCACTCCTTGTGTCACTGACTCTGCTGCCTGTGCTGGCCTCTAGAAAAATGCGAGTTTCAAAGACAGGAGAGGACGAGGATTTGAAAACTGAAAAAGTTCATTCTGAGGAGAATAAGAAAAAATCAAAATGGAGGATTTTGGCCTTTCCCTACTTGGCCCTGGGTTTTTTAATAGTCTGGACATTTAAAATCGTAGCCTTTGTCCTGAATTTTATATTCAGTTTTTTAACCCAGCTGTTTCTACTCATCGGACATTATCTATCCCTGCCCATAAAACCGGTCGTTCGATTGATATTTAAGGGGTACAATTCTTTATACAGTTCATTCTCCGAGAGGTATCATCGGATTCTGATATGGAGTCTAGATAACAAGGGAAAAGTGATAACTGTATCATTTCTGTTTTTAATGTTGACCTTTTTTATGTCTACTAAAATTCCGAGAGAGCTTATGCCTAAGCCCGATGCCGTATCGTTTGAAATCAATATGAAGACGCCTATCGAATACTCCCTGGAGCAAACTTCAGAAATTGTAGAGGAGCTTGAAGTCTGGATGAAAAATAAAAATACAATCTCTACCTCCTTTTCTCAGATAGGCATTGTTTCTGGTATGGAGAGCCTGAATCCCGATATTTCACTAAATTCGGTCAAAATCTATGTTGAATTATTTAGTGAAAAAGAGGTCGATAATATACTTGAAGAACTCCGTGCCCAGTTGGATAAATATCCGCGTTTAAATTATTCCTTTATGAAAGAACAATCCACTCTTTCTCAGCTTTTGGCTTTTTCTTCAGCTGAGATTGGGCTTAAGATCAAGGGGGATGATCTCTTTCGTCTGACTGAGCTTGCTGATGAATTGGTTGCAAAATTGAGCCGGGTGCCGGAGATAACGGATATCAACACTTCTGTTGGAGAAGGCAAGCCTGAGTTTTTGATAAAAATTAAAAAAGAGGCCTTGGAAAAATTTAATATTTCTCCTTCTGACATTGGCACTTTTCTTGTCAATGCCGTAAGGGGGGCCAAGGCAACGGATTTTAAGGAGCTCGAGAAAAAATATGATGTCCTCGTACGCCTTGAACACCAGTCAAGAGAAAACATCGAATCTCTCCTTGACGAACAACTTCCTCATCAAGGGGCCTTGATCCCTCTGCGAGAACTCGTGGCCTATGAAATAGCAAGAGGGCCCAATGAAATTCGGAGAGAAAACCAGCAGAGGGAGGTTGTGGTGACGGCGAATCTTAAGGGTTCAAAAATAAGTCAAGTCGTGCCAAAGATAAGGGAAAGGATTGAGGAATTAGAACTTCCTCCAAACTATAGAGTCGAATTTTCTGGTGAGCAGGAAGAGATGACCAAATCATTTCGCAGCTTGATCTTTGCTTTTAGTCTTGCGGTTCTGCTTGTATATATGATTATGGCCGCCCAATTCGAATCGCTGAAACATCCTTTTCTTATTCTCTTCACTCTGCCCATGGGATTAACTGGTGCCGTATGGGCCTTGCTGATAACTGGGCAGACATTAAATGTTATTTCAATCATAGGGATGGTGGTTTTAGCGGGGATTGTAGTCAATGACGCCATCGTCAAAGTGGACTACATCAATCAGTTGAGAAAAAGAGGGATGGCTGTCCGGGAGGCCATTTTAGAAGCCAGTCGTGTTCGTTTAAGACCAATTCTGATGACAACCGTCACAACTGCTTTAGGACTTTTTCCCATGTCCTTAGGCTTAGGGAAGGGAGCAGAACTCCAACAGCCTTTAGCCATCTCTGTTATCGGTGGTCTGATGCTTGCAACCTTTCTAACGCTTATTTTGATTCCAATGGCCTATGAGCTTGCCGAGAAAAGGATGTCATGAAACTTTTTGTAGAAAGGCCAATCGCTACAGCCATGGTTTTTCTGGTTTTGTTGGTTTTGGGTGTCTATTCATTTTTTAATATCCCCATCGAAATGGCCCAACAGCAGGAATTTCCTCAGCTCGACATCACCACGTCTTGGCCTGGTGTGGCTCCTGAGATTATGCAGACAGAGATCACAGCCCCTCTGGAAGAGAAAGTGGCGACCGTAAAAGACGTCCGCAAGATCACCTCTTCTTCGAGTATTGGAAATTCCCGGATCACACTGGAGTTTGACAAGAAGACGAATATGGAATTTGCACGCCTTGCTCTACGGGAAAAAATCTCAGAAGTCAGAGAAAATTTACCCTATGATGTTGTCCCAAGAATTACGCTCTATATCCCAGAAGATTTCCGCGTCAATCCTTTCCTTCAGTACACTATTTCAGGAGAATATTCTCTGCATAAGCTCAGAGAACTTGTCAAGGACAAAATTGAAATTGGAATAGGTTCGATCAAGGGAATCGCGAGTATAGATGTCACGGGAGGTGCCGATCCTGAGATACAAATCCTTCTGGATGAAAATAAACTCAAAGCCCTCAGTGTTCATCCCTACACGATCAGCAGTGCACTCTACCAGAGGATCCGCACGTATCCTGCCGGGACAGTGGCCAAGGGGAACCAGGAGTTCATGTTTAAAGTCAGTGATCCAGTAAAAGGGATCAGAGAGCTGGGGGATATTGTTGTGGCCCGTTCTGGAAATAATCCAGTCAAATTAAAGGATGTCGCAGAAATTCTTCCCTCCTTTAAGGATATCTACTACATCAATCGGATCAATGGGCAGCCAACAATCCGGGTGACAATCACGAAGGATAAGGGGATGAGCACTTTAAAGGTTGCCAAGGCTGCTAAAAAGAAACTGGAAGTGATTAAACAGGACCTTCCCTCTGACCTTGTTTTTCGGGTGGTGGATGATGAGAGCAAGGAAATTCAGAAAAATTTGAATGAGATTTATTTGCTTGTGGCGATCATCATCACCGTGATATTTATCCTGGTCTTTTTAGTCCTTCGCAGTTTGCAGCCCTCACTTCTTGTTCTTTCCTCTATAATCTTTTCAGTTTTAATCACTTTCAACTTGATCTATCTCTTAAAAGTATCTATTAACATACTGACTTTGGGAGGACTGGCACTCGGATTCGGCCTGTTCGTGGACAATTCGATTGTTGTTTTCGAGAATATTCTCCGTCTGAAAGAAAAGGGAAAAACTCCAATTCAAGCCGCCATTCAGGGTTCAAAAGAGGTGTTTCTTCCAGTTTTAGCAGCGACGTTGACAACCATGAGTGTGTTTTTTTCCTTTGCCTATTTTCAAGGACGACTAAAATTATATTATCTCCCTCTGGCAATTGTGATCACATCTGCTTTGGCGGCCTCTCTTCTGGTCTCTTTCTCTCTGATACCCGCCTTGAGCCCAAAACTCATCAAGAAGGGAAGAAAAAAAACAAAAGAACGATTCCGGAATTCCTATGAGAAAGGTTTAAGATTTTTGATCCGTCATCCAGTGGAAGTGATTCTTGTTGTGGGGCTGATCTTTTTTGGCGCATACAAATGGTTCAAATCCGAAGTCTCCCTGGGATCGTTCCTTCCCTCCAGTTCTCAGCAGGAACTGGGAGTCCGCATTGGTATGCCGGCCGGAACGCCCATCGAACGGACAGATGAAGTGACCCAGAAATTTGAAGAAAAAGTTTTAGAAAGCACCTATGAAAAAGAGATGAATTCAACCATTTTGTCTGATTGGTCGATCATCCGGATCAAATTCCCTCCTGAGATTGAATATTCTTATCGGCCTTATCTTCTTAAAGAAGAATTGATCCAACTGGCCACAAATTTTGCCGGAATAAACATCTCTATCTTTGGATTCGATCCCCAGGGCTACTATTCCCGTGTGTCCAGCGGTCCCTATCTCGGCTCCAGCATTAAATTTTATGGATACAATCTAAAAAAGCTCAAAGAGATTACATCCAATTTAGACCGTGACCTTAAAAGAAATCCCCGTATCAAGGAATCCCGGATTACGTCCAGCCGTAATTCATGGGGAAACCTGGATTCTTTTGAGTATGTGCTTAAGCTCGATCGGGAAGCGATGAGACAGTACAATTTAGATCCATCTTTTCTCTATTATCATATTGGCTCTCTTATTGCGGGCAGAGCTTTTTCCGTTATGAGAACAAAGATTGGTGGAAATGAAATCGATCTCTCTATCAAATTCCCTGAATCGGCATGGATGGATATGAAGAATCTGCAGGAATCTCTTATTCAAACACAGGGTGGAGAGTACGTCCGGCTGGGAGAGATTTCATCGATTACCGAAAATCCTGTGGCCAGTTCCATAGATAGAGAGGATCAGCAGTATCAACAAACGCTGATGTGGGAGTTTAGAGGACCGTACAAGGCTGCGGATAAATATAAACAGGCTGTCTATGATAAGCTTCAACTGCCTCCGGGTTTTTCCGCAGAAATTGATGATGAATTTTTTATGACAGAGGAAGAGAAAGGTCAGCTTACATTTGCAATAATTTTCTCTCTTGTGATTATCTTTATGATCCTTGCCTCCCTGTATGAATCCATCATCCAGCCTTTTTTCATTTTACTGGCAGTCCCGCTTGCTTTAATCGGAGTTTTTGTGGCTTTTGTGTTGGCCGATTTCCCATTTGATTCTTCTGCTTACATAGGTGTTATTTTACTCGGAGGGATCGTCGTTAACAATTCTATTCTATTGGTGGACCATATCAACCTCAAGAAAAAAGAGGGTCTTCCCCTTCTGGACGCTGTTTTAAAAGGGGCCCGGGAAAGAATCCGGCCCATATTTCTCACATCGAGCACGACTGTCCTTGGAATGCTTCCTTTGGTTTTGATCCAAATTGAAGCGGGACGTAGGCGAATCTGGTCGTCTTTAGCTCTATCTGCTGTGGGGGGATTGATCAGTTCGACCATTTTTATTCTTGTTATCATCCCGATATTTTACTATTACGGAGACAATATCCAATCCTTGACTCTGGGGAAATTATCTGAATTACGAAAAGCCTGGAAAAGCTACTAAGGTTCCCCATCTCTGTGATTTCAAGAATGAGTTCTCCGTGAACTAGAAAGGCATGATGGAGAAATCCGTTTGGAGGACGAACGGGCATGGTTTCTCTAATTTATTTTAAGTCGGACAGGAACCCTTACGTATTCTGCCCCCATCACATACGAATGTGCATGGTGACAGAGATACGACGTCCATCCGACTAACTAAAGGTCAAGGGAGAGAGAGGCCCGGCGTCATCCATGTCCATCTGAGGAGCATGGTGGTGCGGTGGGTTGGGTCTTCGACGAAGATGGAGCAGGATGCGCCGGCGGCTTCTGGGAAAAACGAAGCGTGGTTTCTCATCGACATGCTAGTTCACGGAGAACTCCAAATAAAACACCGATATGGGGATACCTTGATCCGCATAGCTTTGATTTACACCTCTGAATTTGATATAAAATTTGTTTTAGGAGAGAGCTTATGGCTGGCTATTCCATTTCTCAAATAAAAGACAAGATTCAAAATTATCCAAAAAAGGACCTCATTCAGCGTCCCACTCCCTTTTATAAATTGGAGAATTTGAGCCGGTTTCTGGGCGGTCCCCAGATTTATATCAAGCGTGATGATCTCACCGGATTGGCGTTTGGAGGGAACAAATCGCGTAAGCTGGAATACATTATGCAGGATATTTTGGATAAGGAAGCCGATGTTGTTATCACATGGGCGGCCCTTCAGTCCAACTGGTGCCTCCAGACGGCCGCTGCGGCCAAGAGGTATGGGATTCAACCGATCCTTGTTTTGTTTAAAACATATGATCTTCCTGAAGAATATGATGGGAACCTCCTTATGGATTTTCTGCTGGGAGCGGATATCAGGATAAGAGAAGCAGAAAAAGGGCAACTTATCAGGGAAGAGGAGGCAGAAGATCTCATCGCGGATGTGATTTTGGAAGTCAAACAAAAGGGGCTTACACCTTATTTTGCTCCTATAGGTGGTTCGATGGTTGGAGGGTCCATGACTATTCCTTTAGGTGCGATCGGATATGTCGATGCATATGTTGAGATGATGGAGCAGGCCTCAGAATTGGATGTTGACGTTAATGCTGTGCTTCTTGCCAGCGGTTCCGGTGGGACGCAGGCAGGATTGGCTGTAGGGGCATTGGCCATGGGAAAGAACGTAAAGGTGATCGGTGTCAGTGTGTCCGAAGAAAAACAATCATATAAAGAAAGAATTTGGAAAATATCAGGCGATACTGTTGAGGCGCTACATTTAGATATTCAAACAGAGCTCAGTGATATTATTGTCTATGACGAATATCTGAAAGAGGGATACGGAATAGTCAATAAAGATGTTTCTGAAGCCATTCGAATAACCGCTGAAAATGAAGGGATTTTTCTCGATCCCGTGTATACAGGCAAGGCCATGTCCGCTTTTATTGATCTTTGTGGAAAAGGCCATTTTAAAAAGGACGACAATGTTGTTTTTTTTCATACTGGTGGAACAGCCGCTTTGTTCCCAAACAAGCACCACCTGATCCGCCTGGCGAGGTCGTGAATTGTGTTTATTTTTATAAAGTTGGCAGTTTAAGAAGTTTTGCAGACTGAAGGATGTTAATATGAATTGGGACAGACCGGATTTTAAGAATTTTTTAGAAGCAAGACAGGTCATAAAAGATTATCTGCCGCGAACCCCTATTTATTCTTATCCTTATTTGAATCAGCTTTTGGGGACAACGGTTTTTATTAAACATGAAAATCATTTGCCAACAGGTGTTTTTAAAGCCAGGGGGGCGATCTATCTTTTTTCTAGACTGGATGACCAGCAGAAAATTAAAGGTGTCGTGACCGCATCAACGGGGAATCATGCCCAATCCATTGCCTATGCAGGACACCTTTTTGGCGTCCCTGTGACAATCGTTATGCCGGAGAAGTCCAATCCTACTAAAATCAAGGCAGTAAAAAGTTGGGGGGCAAAGATTATTTTTTCTGGTAAGATTTTTGATGAGTCCAGAGAATATGCGGAACAGCTGGCTGGAGAAAGGGGTGCGAGGTTTGTTCATCCCGCTAACGAGCCAGATCTGATAGCAGGTGTAGGCACTTATGCCCTCGAGATATTTGAAGAGGTTCCTTCCGTGGATGTGATCGTGGTGCCAGTTGGGGGAGGGAGCGGTGCTTCGGGATGCTGTCTGGTTAAAGAAGCTGTCAATCCAAACGTTCGTGTGATCGGAGTACAGGCTGAGCAGGCTCCTGCAGCCTATCTATCTTGGAAGAACAAAAAGATAGTGACAGCTAAAATGGAAACAAAGGCCGAAGGATTGGCCACACAGGTTGGATATGAACTCACGCAGGATATCCTTCAAGATATTTTGGCTGATTTTATTCTTGTCTCGGAAAAAGAAATGCAGGATGCAATTCTTCTGATTATGGAAGCTGTGCGAAATATGGTCGAAGAAGCGGGTGCGTCCTCCACGGCAGCGGCTCTAAAATTAAAGGACCAGTTAAAAGGACAAACTGTTGTGATTGTTTTAACAGGCGGAAATGTTTCGCTCGACCGCCTCCGTACCATCCTCTAAAAGATGATAAAAAAGTGGGGACAGTCCCTAATTAAAAAGTGGGGACTGTCCCCACTTTTTAATTAGGGACTGTCC
>CAZWHQ010000067.1:0-14019 GCA_964633715.1 uncultured Eubacteriales bacterium | reverse complement strand
TTTTAAATGACAAGATGATAGATAGCATAGTTAGATTTTTAAATGACTTGACACGCCGTTCTCAAGCTATTTGAGTCGGTCAATGGATCCAGACTTTGGGGCGTTTTTTAGTGATGAGTTTGATCAGGCCCATCCCAATCAGAAAACCTCCGATGTGGGCAAACCAGGCTACTCCGCCGGCCTGGCCTGCTCCAAAGACATTCAGCAACTGCATAAAAAACCAAAATCCGAGAACAAAGGAAGCAGGGATTGGAACAATTCTTATAAAAAAGAACAAGAACATAAAAGTCATCACGCGGGCTCGGGGATAAAGGATCAGATATGCCCCCAGCACTCCTGCAATCGCACCGCTGGCTCCGATCATTGGGACCTCTGAATTTGCGTTAAAAATAATATGTGCGAGGCTCGCTCCCACCCCCGTAAAAAGATAAAAAAGAATGAAACGGAATGGCCCTAAAAAATCTTCGATATTGTTTCCAAAAATCCACAGATAGAGCATGTTGAACAGCAGATGAAGAAATCCACCGTGCATAAACATAGACACGATCAGTGTCAAAACAGGATTCAATCGGGGAATCTGCTCTGCAGTTTGAACGACCTGTAAAGTGATAGATTTAAAATGAGTGATCTCATAGGGGATCGTTCCCATTTTGTAAACATAAAACTGCAGACCTTCAGGAGAAACAAGCTGAAGGAAAAAAACGACGACATTAAGAGTTATAAAGAGAACTGTAACAATCGGAAAACGTGATGTCGGATTTTCGTCTTTTAAAGGAATAAACATTTAAAGATAAAGACAAAAAGAAAAAACTATAGGGACACCATGAGTTCTCAAAAAAAACAGGAACGTTTATCGGCTCTACTTAACCAGCTCTTTTTCGAGTTTTTTCTTCTGAGCTTCGCTCTTTTTCAATGTTTGGAATCTCTGTGCATAAATATCGGCGTCGTCTTCATATCTTTTGGCTCTCTCCGGATACAGCTTGGCAAACACACTTTTGTAGAGAACACTGAGCCAGGAATAGGGCTCCGGATAACGATCATCCAGTTCGTTGGCTTTCTTCAACGCGGCTTCAGCCTCATTGGCTAGATTAATTCTCTGCTGTTTAGTCAATTTTGCCTGGATACGGTAGGCCTTGGACCAGCGGTTGACACCTACGGCTAACCAGGCTTCTTTGTCCTCAGGATCCAGTTCGATTCTTTTTTTGTGATAAAAAACACCCTTATCAAACTCAGGTTCAGGCGAGATGTTTTCATAAAACTGCGCGATATAGGCATATCCCTGAGGATTAGATGGATCGGTTTCGATTCGTCTTAAATACATTTCTTCTGCTTTCTGGAAAGGTGTTTTCACTCCATCGTCACCTTCTTCTCCTTCTTCAACACTGCCTGCGTATCTTTTATAGAATTCGGCCACAACATAGTAATTACTCATATTGGTCGGTTCCATTTCAAGGATTTTTAGATACAGCTTCTCCGCTTCTTCAAAATTGCGCATCTTGTCATACATATCTCCCAGAGAGTGGATGATGCCTTTGTTGGTGGGATCGATTTCATAGGCTTGATTGAGGGCTTCCAAGGCATTCCTTTCAATCTCTTTGTTTTTCTCATTCTCCAGGCCCGGTTTGTAGAGATTTTTATAACTCTCACCCAAAAACCTGTAAGCTTCCATAAGATCCGGATTAAAACTTAGCGCCATTTCATATTCTTCAATAGCCAGGCGGTATTTGCCATCAGTAAAATGGCTATTGGCGATTGTAAAATGGTGATTGGCTTTTAAGTTGCTGAGTTTAAGCTTCTCGCAGCTTACGGTAGAAAACACAACGGCCAGAACAAGCAGAATTAGCAGTGAGGTATTTATTGCTTTTCGAAACATCACATCCTCCTTTATTCTCAATTCATTTTTTGCGGAATTATACATAGAAACACATTTTATATATAAATCACATTTTAAAGTCAAGGCAAAAAGAATCGCCGATAGTTACAATATTTGATACGATGGACAAAAGTCCTTTGTTTATAATAGAGGGAACTTTTAAGCAAGGAAAAACGTAAGTATATTGGAGGAAACCGATGAAGATAAAAAAAATACAGATCTGTCTAATAATCATCTGTCTTTTCTTGGTCACACTCCCCTCACCTGGAGCTTCAAGGGAAGAAACAATCGATAAAACTTTTCAAATAGATGGAACAAACTCTGTGGATTTTGAATTTCTTGACAACGATGGAGATGTGTCTTTTTCAACTTGGAACAGAAATGAAGTTCATATTCTCATCCGCAAAGAAATTAAATCCGTGAATGGTCGAAAGACCGAGAGACTGTTAGAAGAAACAAAAGTTGATGTTTCTCAACACAACAACACCATCCGTGTCAGAGTTAGATACCCCAGAATCAGAGGATTCTTTTTCATCTCAGATAGCGGCCGGGTTAAAGTCACTTCTGAAATTAAGATTCCCGCTAAAACAAACCTGGACTGCCGCCTGGACGACGGCGACATCACGGTCGAGGGCATAGACGGAAAGCTCACCCTCAAAGCCGATGATGGCACCATTCGTGTTGCAGACACACAAGGATCCATTGAGGGGGATACAGATGACGGAAGGATTATCCTTGAAGACTTTTCAGGACAAGTCTATCTCGACTCAGATGACGGAGATATTCTTCTTTCTGGAAATTTTTCGGCCCTCGATCTCGAGTCTGATGACGGGGATATAAGCGTAAAAAACCTGGAAGGTTCATCCATGGACCAAAACTGGCAGATAAAAACTGACGATGGAGATGTCGATATCTATTTCACAGAAGACTTCTCAGCCGATTTTCACATCGATACAGATGATGGGCGCATCGACAGCCAGCTGCCTATTATTTTTAAAAAAATCACATCCAAAAAAAATCTCTCCGGAAAGATCAAGGATGGAGGATATCTCATTTCCATCAAGACCGATGATGGGGATATTACCCTAAAAAAAATCTAAATTCTGAATTCATAAAAATTGTCGAAGATCTACTTCTATTTATCCATCTATCTTAGAGTCGGACGGAACCCTCACGGGCATTCTGCCTCCATCACATACGAATGCGGATGGAGACAGAGATGACGATGTCCATCCGACTTCTTGAAGGAAAAGGATTTTTAAACGAATAAAGACATCCGCATGGATATTTCAGGAGACTAATTGCGGCGGAAGGATAACCATATCGGCGTGCCGTGCAATTCAAACCTGTCCCGCAGAAGATTGATGAAGTGTTTCTCGTAGGAAGAAGAAAAGGACGACTTTGAATGTGTAAAAAGGAGAAAACCCGGAGGGCACACTTTTTTCTGCGTCATGTATTTAATCTTGAATTTCCCTCCTTTTTTTGAAATCGGCGGGTGGTGGACATGGATCCATGTCAAAAATTCATTCAATTTTGATGTGGAGATTTTTTTGGTGGCAGCGGCATAGACCAAATCGGCCAGATCGAGGATTTTGACCGTCCTCTGTCCTGAAAGAGCAGAAATAAATACGACGGGAGCATAGGAAATAAATTCCAGTTTCCTGAACAATATTTCTTTGAACAGTTTAGTGGAATTGGAATCTTTGGGGGTGAGATCCCATTTATTCAGGGCAATGATTAAAGGTTTACCTGAATCACGCGCAAGATGGGCAATGGCCGTGTCCTGTCTTGTTGGAAATTCCTGGGCATCTAGAACGAAACAAATGACATCTGCTCGTGTGATATCCTTTTTGGCCTTGATCACACTCGCCTTTTCCCGTTTATCGCGCGTCCTGCTCAACTTGCGGATGCCGGCCGTATCCACAAGAATAAACGTCTTTTTGTTCCTCTGAATAAGAGAGTCCGTACTGTCCCGGGTGGTGCCTGGAATCTCGCTGACGATTTGTTTGTTCTGACCACTCAGCCTGTTGACGAGTGATGATTTTCCGACATTGATCCGTCCTACAATCGCTATTTTCAGAAGCCCGACGTCCTTTTCGACATGCACTTCATTTGCAGACGGTAGAATCTCTGAAATGCCCGATTCCAATATTTCAATGTTTCTCTTGTGTTCAGCCGACACACAGAATAACCTGTCCTGTCCCAATCTAAAAAACTCTCCAACCTTCTCTTCCTCAGGGGGTGAGTCGATTTTATTCACCACCACAAGAATAGGTTTATTCAATTTGTTGATAGAAAAAAACAGCTCCTCTTCGGCAGGAAGCATCGCCCTTTTCCCATCCAAGACAAAAAGTACGGCATCCGCATCTCGAGCTGCATCCCAGGCTTTCTCCCTCACTTTGGAGGAGAAAATATCCTCCTGAGAATCGAAAAAACCTCCGGTATCAATCAGGGTAAAAGACTTTCCTTCGATTTGACAGACATCGGAAACCATGTCGCGGGTCATCCCGGGCAGCGAATGAACAAGAGATTTTTTCTTTTTTAAAAGGCGGTTAAACAACGTGGACTTTCCCACATTGGGGAATCCCAAGATGGCGACCTTTGTGAGTTTTTTCAAGGGATTCTATTCCGAAATCAAACCATAATTCGGAACAAGCGGCCGGCTGATATCGACATGCCCCTTAAGAGTTTCCTTCTCGTTCCCGTCCACCAGGATAAAAACCTTTTTAATCGATTCAAAGTTAAATGCCAGTGAATTGACAACAGAATAGACAGTTGAAATTTCTGCCGTAGTTCCTGACAGATGCTCATCCTGAATCTCTCGGGAAAAATCGACGTAGACAATTCCTTCATCTGTCATAAATACATCCCTCAATCTTGATTCGGAAGGAAAAGGAGAAATGTACCCATTATTTGATCCCAATAATAGTTCCTCGATAGACTGTTTGATCTCAAAGATAAGAGAAGAATTAGAAAGAATCTCCCTTTCCTCACCGTGAAGAAGGCCGTCTTGTTCAGACAGAAAAAAAAGAGTGATTATTTTTGGCTCAGGAGTCACTTCCAATGATGTCTCCGCTTCGGGAATAGAAGGCAAAGGCAGTTTTTTCTTTTTCTCGATCCCGCCTGTAAATAACATCACGATCAAAATAACAAAGGCCACAAAAAAAATCCCAAGTGTAACGTATTTTTTTGTGTCCATGATTACTTTTTGATGCCCGGATACTGTTTGATGAAGTTATTTAAACCATTGTATATGGCAAGGGCAACATTGTTTTGGAAAACTTCGGTTCCTAATTGTTCTTCTTCAATAGGATTAGAAATAAAGGCCACTTCCACCAAAACAGCAGGGCAGGCCACTCCCGTCAAGACTTTGAAGGGCGCCTGTTTGACGCCCCGATTCCTTGTTTTGAGCAGAGAATTGAGCTGAACCTGTATGGATTCGGCCAGCTGGCTGCTCTGTTTGAGATAGGCGGTTTGGGCCATGTTCCAGAGAATCATTTTGATGTCATCCTCATTTTCACTAGCAATGCCCGCCTCCAAATCGGGTTCATTGTTTTCCAGATAGGCCAGGCGGCGCGCTTCCTCATCGGTAGCGTTGAGGCTTAAAAAATAAGTTTCAGAACCGCGCGCGTTCTTCCGGTAAGAACCGTTGGCATGGATAGAAATGAACAGAAAGGCTTTATTATTGTTGGCGACGGCGGCTCTATCCTCAAGAGATTTATCAATATCCCTATCTCTGGTCAAAACCACACGGAAAGCAAAGTTCCGCTCAATGATGGTCTTCAGCTTAAGACTGATGGCCAGTGTGATATCCTTCTCTGCAGCCCCGAACTTGCCTTTGGCCCCACTTTCTATCCCCCCATGTCCTGGATCGATGACAATCGTAGTGATACCCTGATAGGCTGCAGAATGTGTTCCTACAAGACCCAGAGAAAGGACAAGGAACAAAAGGAGAGAAAGAACAAATAAATTTGTTTTTTTATTATGGTTCACTTTTATCTCTTCTCTATCAAAATTTGGAGGCGGCGGGAGTCGAACCCGCGTCCGAAGATATTCAACGAGAGGTCTCTACATGTTTATCTTCTTCATTTATCTCGTCTTACAGCTACTGAAGAAGAAAGATGCCGTAAAACCAGCCTTGATATTATTTCGCTCCCCGGGCTCAAGACAAACCCGGCTCGCTATCCTGCTTGTCGTCGCCTCTCAAGCACCGCAGGAGAGCACAGGAGAAACGGCATACCTAAATTTTAGGCAGCAATTGGCAGTTGTTCTGCAATTACATTGGTCCACCTTTTTAACGAGGTGGGTGGGCCCTCGACATGCAACCTCTGAATCATTACCTCCGTCGAAACCATTTCGCCCCCATCCCTAAATACTTATTATATGGGAGACAGGAAAGAGTGTCAATTTCGATTCGGAATAATCCAGTGAAGACAGTGAATTCGTTCAGATAGTTGACTAAAAAAACATGTTATGAAAAAATGATGCACCTGAAGGAATTGGATAAAGAGACATATCTTCTCCAAAAACGTAAGCGGGAAAATCCAAGGCTTTTCCGAGAATACTGCCTGAAATGTTTCCGCCCCCTTTCCCACTGCTTATGTGCCTCTATCCAGGCCTTTCAAACCCGGACACGATTTGTTCTTTTAATGCATCCTCAGGAAGCTAAAAAAATCCGAAACGGCACGGGACGTCTAGCTCATTTGGCCCTTATTAATTCTGAGATTTTCACAGGCCTTGATTTTTCGACACAACCCAATATCCAGGCTCTTCTTGCCGATGAAAGGTACAATCCCTTCATTCTTTACCCGGGAAAAACATCAATAGACATCTCAGAATATGATCCGGGACAGCTGTCTAAAAATGGAAAAATCCCCCTCGTGTTTGTGATCGACGGAACATGGAAAGCGGCAAAAAAAATGATGAAGATGAGCCAGAACCTCCATACTCTGCCACGGATTTCAATTATGCCAGAAGTGCCCTCCCTCTTTTTGATCAAACAACAGCCGAACATTCTCTGCCTGTCTACGATCGAGGCCATTTATTATCTGCTGACTGAATTTGAAAAAAAAGGCTTAGAATTCCTGAACGGAAGGCACAAAAATTTGTTGGATGTTCTCGATGATATGGTTAAGATCCAGCTGTCCCACATCCGTGATACAACAGCACAAGGATACAGGAAAAAAGACGGCTCCTTGCCGCGGGAGAAAGTCTATTCAAAAAAAACCCACAAGGTCTCCCCATTCTTTCGCTAAATTATTCATAAAACTGCCGACACCTGTCATTGCGAGCGCAGTGTGGCAATCTCATTTGTAGAGATTACCACGTCGCAAGGCTCCTCGTAATGACATGCATTATGAAAATGTGTAATTCTTATAAAAAAGAATAGTCCTTGCCGTACCGCAGCATCTGTTTAACATAATCTTCTGGATACATGATTGTGACGTCCACAATCCTGCCATCTTCGATGACAGGCGTATAGACGGGATTCATGAAACCGCCGTATGGAGCCAGATTCAATTTAGAATAACGTTCGAGAACCTCTCTATGGAGTTCCTGGTCAACTTGAACGCCATAGTTTTCAACAAGATCACGTGCGGCTTCATAATCGCCCTCGCTGGTGATACGCTGTATTTCCACCAGCAGTTCACCGTACAGTTGGCGGAGTTTTTGATAGTCATTGATCACAAAATATGTCTTCCCGTCTTTGATCTCTTTGGATATCACGTTTTCCGGCAGGCCTTTTTCGTACACCCAGTGGGACATGAGCGCCCGGGCGCGCATGTGCGCCTGCTCGATGGTTTTTCCGGGCTGGATCCGGGTCAGCTGAGTCATCATCCCGTTTCTGAAGGTCCCGTCATATTCCGCCTTGGCCGCATCCATATTCGGGATCAAACCGAGTTCAATCATTTTTTCATCCATAATGTAGTAAATTGAAAACAGGCTTGCGCGGGCCTCCTCGATAGGCGAATGATAATTTTTCAGCGATTCCCCTGTAACACCTGGCAGCAGTTTGCCGGACGCATGCCCTAAAACCTCATGGAGATCTGTGTTCAGGTCTCCGGTCTCGGCACCATATTTTCGGGTTCTCTCTAACTCCTCCTGGGAATAAGAAAATTCCTCTCCAAAACCAGATTTAAGCGAGGATTGATTGTAGGCATAGGTGATATTCCCGATAGTCACAGATTTTGAGCCGTGCACTTTCCGGATCCAGTTGGCATTGGGAAGATTGATGCCAATGGGCGTGGACGGATAGGTGTCGCCTCCGAGTATGGCGGCTGTGATCACTTTGGCCGAAACACCCGTAACTCCATCCCTTTTGAACTGGGGATCGATCGGGGAGTTATCAGAAAACCACTGGGCATTACCCGATATCGTTTCTGTCCTCTTTGTGGCCTCCAGGTCTTTGAAATTGACGAGAGCCTCCCAGCTGCCCTTCATCCCCATGGGGTCGCTGTACACTTCAATAAAACCATTGACGAAGTCCACTCGAGAATCCAAATCATCGACCCAGAGGATGTTGTATTCATCAAATTTTTCCAGATCTCCCGTCCGGTAGTATTCAATGAGTTTTTCTATCACCTGTTTCCGTTGGTCGTTTTCAGCCTTTGCAGCGGCTTTTTCCAGCCAGTAGACAATTTTTTCAATTGCAGGGCCGTACATCCCATTGAGGAACGCAATTTCTTCCGTCACCTTTCCATTTTTCTTTACAACCCGAGAATTGAGACCGTAAGATATCGGTGTGGTGTCCTCCTCGTCCGCTATCCCTTTATAGTAATTTTCAACCTCAGCTTGGGTCACTCCTTCATAGAAATTGACGGCCGATTGTGTGACAAGGTCTTTAGAGGAATCTTGGGAAACTTTTTTGGCATCGACTTCTGGATCGAAGAGGATGGGCTGGAGAAAAGTGACAAGCTCATCGAGGGATTGGTCCTGGGACAGGGGGAATTCCACGTCTTTGGAATTTTTCACAAGCTCAGAAAAATATTCGGATGTGAATCCCGGAACGAATTTATCTGTGGAATAATGGTGGTGAATTCCATTTGAGAACCAGACCCTTTTTGTATAGATCATAAACTGTTCCCATTGGGGATCGCTCCGGTCACCCGTATAGCCTTCGACAATGGCATCGAGGGTTTTCCGGATCGTCAGATTGTGTTTGTAATTCTGGGCAAAGATAATATCGCGGCCGCAGAGGGCAGCTTCACTCAAATAGTAGATCAGTTCCTTCTGAGCGGCCGGAAGGGCTTCAAATCCCGGCACCTGGTATCGAAGAATCCTCAGATCGGCGAACTGATCGACCTGCCATGTAAAATCCCCGGCTTCCTCAGAGGTCAAATCGGCCTTTTGGCAGCCTTGGGCCGAAAATGTTACAAATGCGACAAAAGCTAACGCACAAAATTGTTTAAAATTCATGTTCTTGTCTCCATTCTTCATATTTATGATTAAAAAATTCTGAAATGAACGTACCATACGCAAAAATATGTGTCAACATGAACAGAGAGAGAGCATCATGAAGAATTTGAAAAAGGGGAATTCTACGAAAAAATAGCTGAAAATACCCTTATTTTACTTATTTTTTTTAGACCTGCATCCGACTCTGCTTTTAATCCCAGCTGCGATTTTCAAGAAAGAGGGATTGAGGGAAAAAGGACATAATACTATTCGCCGTGCAATATTAGTATTATTTGTTAATACTGAGGTTCATTTTTTTTAGGGGAGAGATGAATTTTTAATCCAACAACTGCCATCCACTGCGAAAATTTTACATCAACTGTAGGAAAATGATCAATATTCGGTCCAACATCGGCTGATGTGGGCGTCCAATCGTAGTTGTCCAGTTCCCCGTAATATGTCGTGGGCCTAGTCTCCTCCCATGTATACGTTCTGGTAGGAACAATGAAGTATTTAAAACCGACAAAAATTCCTATAGAATCAGCGATCTTTTGCTCAATATCCAGGCCTATATTGCCTCCAAAAATAGTTTCCTTCTGATCGATAAATACATCCATTTCAAACCATTCAACAAGAGTTGTCACGTAAGTTAGGGGGGGGATGGTATAGGAATAGCTCCAGGCATCTCCAAAACCGGCTTTCGAATTCATCTCAACATTTGTTAAGAAAATCGATGGCCCCCCAGATAAGGCAAGAAAAGTCTTATCTCCAAAAGCCATTTTGTACGTCAAGTTTAAATTTATGGGTATAACAGAAAAGCTTCCCATATCCTCCCAAGAACCTTCGCGATCATAAGACAACCCGCTGGAAGTCCATGTCCAATCAAACAGGTATGAACCATTAAAAGTGACTTCGCCCTTTTGTAGATATGACGCAGATACAGATATTCCAAGTGCTTTGGTGAAGAAATAACTGAGGCCTGCGCTTCCTCCAAAAAAACCCTTCGGCATGGTGGCCATAATATCTCCACTGTCGTTTGTCGAGACGCGAGAGATGTTATAAGAGCGGGAATAAACCGTGTCTCCAATACTAAATCCACCTGAATAATTTCCGTTAATAAAAAATACAAATCCACCGCCAGACTTTTTTGGAATTGTTTGAATGGGGGAAGGAAGGGAAGGGGGAGCTTCGATAATTTTCTTTTCGGGTTCTGCGGGCTTTTTTACTGGAGAAGGAACGGGGATCTCTGTTTCGACGGACTCCACATACATTTCATGAATGAAACCGGGAAGCAGCACGCCCAATTCAGTTTTGAATTTAATTTCATACCAATCGCCCTCTTTTTTAACAACCTCAAAAACACTGCCCAGAGGTGGAGATTTGATGATTTCACTTTGCAGATCCGGTTTCAATCGAATGCTTGCATTGTCCACCATCACTCGAACAGATTTTTCTTGGAATAGAGAGTAACTAGGATGAGCCAGCAGCAGAACCAGAATAATAAAAATGAATCCTTTCAGCATATTTTTTTGTTTCATGTTTCCTCCTTTTTAATGCTTTTTTTTACAGCACTGGTTTTTATGTTCATTATTTTCCAAGTGTTTTCACTTTTTTTCATATCCCAAATATAAGTGCCTTCAAAAAGAACCTGTTGTCTCCCTTCCTGCTTGAGGACTCCCATTGTGATATTGGGAAAGCTGACCTGCAGGTGATCGGTTCCGACAAATTGAAGAGAGCTATCTGAAGTCACTGATTTAAGGTTTTCATATGAATTCATGATCAGCTCTACATCTTTATTGATCTGTTGATACAAATCAGGAGAGCAAGCTTTCCGGTAAAATTCAGGCAGAGTTTGGCCGTTCACAGCCGAATTAAACTGGCCGATCAAATTTACGACATATGTTGTGACTTGTTCCTGTTCTGCCAATCTGACAAATTCAGCCGCCTCAGCATGATCAGGATTTAGCCCTAATATTTTTTGGGATAGATCAATACATTCTTGAAAATCCCCTTTATCAAAGGCCGCTTGCGCCTGTTTAAGGTTATTGCTGATTTCCTGTTCTCTTTTTTGGGCCAATTCAGCCGTTTTTTTCCGGGAATCGGCTATTCTGTCCTCAACCTTCTTTTTAACGGGAGTTTCAGGAATCGGCGCAGGTGGAATAATTTCTTTCTTTTTTTCCTGTACAGCTCCTTCAATAGGTTTTGATTCGGGTTCCTGTTTTTTAGACTGGGCTTCAACCGGTTCGGTTTTGGGTGAAGGGAGGAGAACTTCTGTTTGGACATCAGGTTTTAAAACCAAAAACCAGAGCAAAATTCCAGCAGCTGCAATCAAACAAATTGTTGTTGTGGCAATCAGAATTTTTTTCGTCTTAAAACTGACGGTTATATCCTTAGTTGTAGAAGATTTGCCTCTGGGGATGACCTTATCCGTAGAAGGTAATTGCGCTTCGATCTCATTCAGGTCCGACAACAAATCCGCTGTGGATTGATACCTTTTATCTTTATCCTTATGAATACAGGTCATGATGACTTTACTCAATTCCCCCGGAATCCGGCTGTCTATATTACTGGGTTCAGCCGGAACCTGGAGCATTCTCTTTAGCGCCACACTCATAGGAGTATTGCCGTTAAAAGGAACAGCTCCAATCACCAGTTCATAAAGAATAATGCCAAGTGAATAGATATCTGAACGTACATCCGCTGGGATCCCCTCAACCTGCTCCGGTGACATGTACGCAGCAGTACCGACGACTCCTCCAGAATCGGTCATGCCGCTTGTTTCAAGGGAACGGGCAATCCCAAAATCCATAATCCGGGCATTTCCATCCCTATCAATCATGATGTTCTGTGGTTTAAGATCGCGGTGGATGATCCCAAGGCGGTGAGCCTCTGATAGCCCTTCACAGATCTGCTTGGCGATAAATATCGCTTTTCCTATACTCAGTGATCCCATGCGGCGTAATGAGCTTTTGAGGTCTTCACCCTGAACATATTCCATGGTGATGTAGTAGATCTCCCCCTCTCTATTGAGATCGAACATTCTGCAGACATTTTTATGAGAGACCTTGCGAGCTGTCTTAAGTTCATTACGGAAGCGTTGAATAATTGTTTTATCGGCTGCGATTTCAGGTCTTATAATCTTTATAGCCACATATTCCTCGATTTCACGGTCATACGCACGGTAAACCTTGCCCATACCTCCTTTGCCGAGTTCTTCGATAATCTGGTATTTTCCGGCAAAAATAGAGCCGGATGAGAGGCCTTTCCAGGCCATTTTTAAAGTTTGGGTTAAAGGGATATTTTCAAAGAGAGGTTCTGCACATTCCTGGCAGTACTTAGAATCAGAACGGTTGACAGTACGGCATTTTGGACATTTCATATTTTGATTCATAAGAATTCGCTCTATCGGATAGCTTTAGTTTCGATCCATAGCAAAAAACTTGAGCCCTTTTAACCACTCAACAGCTATTACTATATAGAACACACCGTTCCTGTCAATAAGAAAAGATCTTTATTTATTGCCAGCCTTTAGTGGCCCATGAGATAGTCATCATTATCCCGAATGCACTGGCATTCCATCGAGCACCATCATTTTTATCTTTCATAGTAGAGAATGAAGCTTGGCCAGCAACTCCCAGTAAAACTTTCTGGGAGATGGGAAAATCTTTTCCAATTTGAAAACTAAAACCAATCCCTGGATCAGTACTGCCTTTATCACCGGAAGCCTCAGTAGTTAACAGGGAAAGAGAAAGAGTGAAACCCGCATAAACACTATTGGGAACAAGATAATATCCCAAACCGGCTCCAATAGAAGACATAGTGGCGCTCGTTCCACTTGATGTAATTGTATACCCTAAATAGGTCATTTTTGGATTTGAGATTGTATAACCGCCTGCTTCTCCATAGATGAGCAGCCTTTCATTGAGAAACGAACCCAGCGAGATTACACCGCCAACTCCTCCACCAGAAATTTTAAAACGCAGCTCATCAGAATTCATATTCACCGCTGGGCCATAACCCAAAGCCCCACGGAGAAAAAATCCAGTGCGGGCATTTTCATTTTGTATTGGGAAGAAACGCTCTTCAGGAGGGGCTTGCTGCGGCCTTTCTTTCTGATTTTCTGGAATTTCTTGGAATTCCTTGGTTTCTCCCACGGCCTCTACCAGATCTTTGTGGATATAACCAATAACGACGAATCCCTCTTCGTTTGGCGGTAATTTTACTCGATACCACTCTCCGAATAGTCTATCTGATTCCAAGTTTGCGCCCATTGGAACACTGCCGACTACTGGGCTTTCACTGGTTGCTCTTAAATGGATCTCAGCCTTGTCCACTAAAACTCTCACGATTATATCAGCGGCTTCTGACTTGACGTCTAAAGATAAACATAAAATACATAACAACGTAAGACAAAGAACCTTGCTTTTTAAAATGTTGATTTTCATGTTTGCCCTCCTTTCCCGAGACAACTACTGTTCCTCGACAGGCTTCCAAAGGATTCCCAACTTTGAACAACGTATCAAAAATCTTTTAGGAACACAACTTCTGTTACATCCTCTGGAGTTATTCGATCTCTATCCTCCCCGTTTGTATAAAGCCATGGATTTCTCAGATTCCAAGGGATGGGGATTAGGCCGAAGGATGATAAAGTTAATCCATGTTGAAAAAAGGAAAACGGGAATTTCTCGGGAAAAAGTGGCGGGGCCGACGAGACTCGAACTCGCGACCTCCGGCGTGACAGGCCGGCGTTC
>CAZWHQ010000066.1:0-14075 GCA_964633715.1 uncultured Eubacteriales bacterium | reverse complement strand
CGGAAAATTTGTCTGGAGAAAAGTATTTCACATACATGTAATTAAATGAAATCCCAATTTTTAAAATTATTGCATCAAGTATTTTGGGAATAGACATATCACTATCTCCTTAACCTGTCCTATTCTTAAATTTGGCAGACACTCCTAATTTGCATCCGATCTTTGGATACTCATTTCAGGATGCCCTGCAAGGGCAAAAAAATCATTGGAAATGGCAAGGCAAGCATGGACAAAAAACGCAGGCCAGAAGGAACCACTCTTAAAAGCTAAAAAACCCAAAATGACCCCGAATGGGATCGCTCCCAAAACTTCATTCAGCCCTTTATGGAGATGCGCCATAGAATAGAGAACGGTCATAGTGACAAGAGCCGCCCAGAGGCCGATAGCGGATTCCAAAGTGAAAAGCAAAAATCCGCGAAATAAGAACTCATAGGCTGCAAGATAGAGAAGCCAACTCCCGATATTGAGGCTCACCGTTTTTCCCGTCCAGATTTTTTCTCTCACTTGCGGATATGTTTTGTAATTTTTGGGTTTCCGGGAAAAAACAAAGCTGAAAAAAATGGATCCGCCAGCCAAGCCAAAAGTCCAGGTCAGGGAGGAGTAGGGAATATTTAAATTCAACCCCAAATCCGCCGTCTGCCAGACGGATGACGAGAGCACAAGTCCGAGAGGAACCAAACCGAGACAGACCGCACCAGACAACCTTTCAAAGAGAACTCCCCAGAGGGATTTTTTATTTATCCACAAAATTCTGCTCAATCGTTTTTCTGCGAAGCGGGTGTGCGCCACTCCGAGATAGGAGAGAAAACAACCAACGGTGATTAAAAGAGTGAGAATGGCTGTCATGACTCTTTAAAAATTGGCGTTTTCCATGTCTCCGTCGAACGCTTTTTTCGCTCCTTTTTTTTCCGCTCGGATTTCAACGCTTTTTTTTGAGGGGCGTTCCCTTTTGTGGTGTTTGCCAAACTGAAGCATTTTTTTAGAGTAGCCGTCTGGGGTAAAGTTGTCAATCGGCCTGAAAAAACAATTGAAATCATTTTGTCAGTCCACAAATTCAAACGCACGGCCGGACTTTCTTCATTACGGGAAAACAGGGTATAATTCTCACCAAGAAAGGAGCCGTGATGGACAACTTGATTCAGAATTTTGAGAAAACCGGGGCATTTTATCTTGAGCGGCTCTATAACTCCGAGAAACAGCAGATTAATAATGACCTGGTTCTTTATGATTCCAAAGATCTGACAACTCATGCGGTCTGCGTAGGCATGACCGGAAGCGGAAAAGCAGGATGTTGCCTTGGCCATGGAAGAAATCCGAGTCGCTCAAGGGCAGCTCGAGGAACTTGAAAAGACCTTTAAATCAGAGCTATCCCATCTCCAGCAAATCCTGAACATAGAAAATCTGGAGTTTGAAGAACTTGCCGTCAATCCCCGAAAAACGGATATTTCCGTAACCGATCTCACTTTGGTCTGGACGCCCTGGAAAGTGGACACCGAGGGAATTGCCGAACGCGCCTTTTAAAGCCGGAATTCTCTTTTAAATGACGTTTTATTCCCGGAAAACCAGCCGGGTTGAACCCATCTGGATCTCGTCGTTCAGATAGAGGAACTGTTCGCTGATTCTGGTTCCGTTGACAAAGGTCCCGTTTGTACTTCCCGCATCCCGAAGGAAAAATCCGTCCCGGGTCACTGACAGTTCAGCGTGGGTTCCCGAGACATCGGGATCAGGAATCACAACGTCATTTCCCTCACCGCGGCCGATGAAGGATTGGGAATGTAGGATCGGAACACTTTTTGTCCCTCCGTCGCCGTAAAAGATGTCCAGTGTGGCTGCGATGTGAGTTCCTGGAACCATACGAGGCAAAGATCTCCTGGCCCGCACGATAAGAAGGCCCACAAGCAGAATCCCCGAGCCGACCAAAAAGAACACTCCGATCAGCAGCGGCCAGTTCACCGGCGAGGCCTGCCGATACAAAACGCCCCCGCCTCCACCCATCCCGGCCCCGGTGGTGACCTTCGAAAATACTTTAGAGAGATCTGCCGCATCGGCCACAGGATAATAGGTGCCGGTCCCGGCCGAAGCCGTCCTGGACAGCTGCTGTTCCGCGGTTGAATTCTCTCCGATCTCCAATCCCACCACATCAACAGAGACATCGATCTGCCTCGGCACAGGTTTCATCTTGGCCACCCTGCTGTCAAAATCCTCGATCTCCGGATCGGTCGCCTGGGAAGACTGAGCAAAAACAATTGAAGCCAGAACACAACTGAGAACGGTCGCAAATATGATTCTTTTTTTCATTGTGTTCCTCCTCCTCACCGTTCCAGGTCGAAATAGATTCTGCGTGTGGAAATTCCCTTGGCCGCTTCCACAGGTTTGCCGCTGCAGGATTCACCGCCGTCGCTCAGCAGGATGATCCGGCCCTTTTTCCCGCGGGCCGACCGTCTCATATAGTTGGAGGCCACCTTAAGCGAATAGGCGATGGGCGTCCCTCCTGAGGCGCCGAAACCCAACTGCCGGGTGATTTTTGCCGGGTCCTGAGTGAAGCCCTGAAGCAACGTGCACACTCCGCAGTCGAAAAACACATAGAGGGCCCACTCCTCCTTGTTGGATTTCCCCTGGTAGCCCGCAAGCGCCTGTCTGACGGCAGACTTGGCCGAAGCCAGTTTCGAGCCGGACATGCTTCCAGAGGCATCAATGACAAAAACGGTGGACATCTCGAGGAGTTCAGGCGGAAGTTTAACAAAGGTTTCGCTCTCCTCGTAGACATTGTCCTCTTTGAGGGGATCGGGCTCGTCTCCATTATAATGGACTGTGATCACATGTTGATCTTTATCGGTTTCAATCCAGGCCTTGGTTGTCTTTCCCGACTCAAGAATTTTTTCGTACTCCAGCACTGCACGGCTGGGGTGAAAACTTCCGCCCGTTGCCGTCAGTTTCACATTTCCCGCCTGCACCAGTTGTCCCTTGTCATCGACCACCTCGATCTCCAAATTCCAGATTCTCTCCTCCTCATCGACCAGTGAGGGGATGATGTTGACCGAAGTGGGCGTCAGCTGTTTGGGCGGCATCTTGAGTTCCTTCTGGCATTCGGAGTATTTGAGATCGGGAATGTCAGGATCCTTTTTATCACCCAGATAGTGAATCGTTACGGTGGCTTTTAATGTTTTGTCCGCCGGGCCGTACCACATCACTGTTTTCTGCCCGTCTTTGAGCGGGCCTTCCCAGTGGACCTGTCCCGGCGTTTCAATGGCGCCTTCAGTGGTATCCAGCGTCATTTCTCCCTGGTCGACAAACGCCCCCTCCTCGTCCTTGACAGAAATTTCCAGTTTATAGTTGTTGTCATCTGGATCGTCCGGCTTGTCCTTGGTGACGATGACATCGATGGATGTCAGCAGGATGGGCGGAGGCAGATGAATGATCTCCTCGCTCTCGCTGTAGACGACATCGGGATTTGGGGCCACCTGATCTCCCTGGTATTCAATCTTGATTTCAGCCCGTTTTTTGGGATCATCGGGGCCGTTCCATTTGGTCTGGAATTCTCCGACATAGCTGGTGCTGTCGAACGTACAGCCCGTCTCCGCAAATGTCTGGTTCCCGATGGCTTCAAAATAACCTTCTGTTGTGGTGAGTTTGAGATCCCCCAGAATGACGGGATTCCCGAGCTCATCGACGACTTTGACGTCAATAGTCCAGTTCTTTGGTTCATTGGGCACCGGTTTCGTTTCGACGGTGATCGCCGTATCCAGCGGCCGCGGAAGCTCTATATCCAACTGACTTTCGTTGTAGCGTTCATCGAGAAGGTCCGGATCCGATTCGTCCCCCAGATAGGTGATTGTGATGGGGACAAGTTTGCTCCGGTCATCGGGCCCATACCATGTGATCTCCTTCTGGCCGTCTTTCAGTTCTCCCTGCCACTCCAGTTGATCGGCTTTGTCGATCCCTCCATCCTGGCACACGATGTGGATCTCCCCCAGTTCAACGGGTTTGCCTTCGGCGTCCTGAACCGTTATGTCCAGCGCCCAGTCGTTGTCCGTGGGATTTTTGGAAACCGGCCTCGATTTGGCTTCCACAGCAGTATCCAAGGCATCGGGCGGCAGTTGGAGCGTCGTGCTGCTTTCGAAATACTTTTTGTCATCGACCGACGGATCCGCTTGATCTCCCAGGTAGGTGATTGTGATTGTTGCTTTTTCCATCCGGTCGGCAGGACCGCGCCAGGTCACGTCTTTCTGTCCCTCTTTGAGAGCCCCCTGCCATTCCTTTTTGTCAGGAGTTTCAATGCCGCCCGCATCCGTCTCCACCTTGATTTCGCCGTCGGTGACAAAATACCCGTTGAGATCCTTGACGGAGATGGACATCACCCAGTCATTTTTCGTTTTGTCTTTGGGGTATTTCGGAGCGGTTGTCACCGTAATTTCGGTCTCGAGCAGATCGGGAGGGAGCTGGATGTCCTTTTCGCTTTCGGCATACTTTTTGTCGGGGAGATTTGGATCGGATTCGTCTCCCAAATAGCTGATCTTGATGGAGGCCTTGTCCGTTTTATCGCTGGGGCCATACCAAATCAAAGTTTTCTGTCCATTCTCCAAATCTCCTTCCCACTCAAGATCGCCCGGATTTTCGATGCCGCCCTTGTCCGCTGCCACCTTGATGGCACCGGTATCCACGAGGTTGCCGTCAATGTCCTTGACCGTGATATCCATATACCAGTCATTGAGTTGCGGATCGGGATCCGCCCGCCGCGTTTTGACTTCGATTTCAGTCGGGATCACCACAGTCCGGATCTCCAATTTATCGATCCGGCGGCCGCTCATGTCATAGAGTTCTGCCACAAATGTGGTTCTGCTGAGATCGATGTTTTCATCCAAAATAAACGTTTTGTTGACCGAAACAAACTTGGCCCGTTCCTCCACGTCGGCCACGTCCTTGTCGATGAGGGTTTCGGACTCTTCGACCTGCTCCTCTTCTCCAAGAGGGCTGATGACTCTAAGGACAAGTTTCGTAAAGACATTCTGGCCCGGGAGCCCAAAGACAACGTATTCACAATTCAGATCGATGTCCTCTCCCGCCTCAGGTTCCTCCGGGTCGAGCTCGAGACCTGTGATCACCGCGGATGTCTGACTGTAGGCGTCACTCCAGTTTGTATTGGTCGTCTCGATGCTGGTGCTTTCGAACTTTGTGACATCCTCATCTTGAGGTGTGTCCGCTCCTGCCTGTTTGAGAAATTCGTTCAGTTTGAGCGCAAAAGATTTTTTCCAGTCATTCAGCGCCAATGTTTTCATTTTTTCAATTGTGAGGTCTCCGAAAAGATTGGCTCCATGGGAAAATGCTCGGGCATTTTCCCATTCTTCTTGAATGGCAGTCATCAATTCGTCAGGTGTAGGAAATGCGGGAAAAAGATCTTCCGGTTTACGCACTCCTTTGTCGTTATTCTGAAAAAATCCAGGCCAAGTGTAAAAGAGATTCGCATCGTCACTGCTTCCCATATAAAACCGTTTTGCATTTCTATCACTATAGGAATCGAAGACAAAATAATCGATTCCCCGATTCATGAGGTCTGTCACAATGGGACCGAGAACAAGTGCGAGTTTCGTGATTTCGTAGGCGTTGTAGAGGATGCCGAGGGCCACCCCCACGGGCCCAAGAACACCGTAGCCGGTTGCGGCAGCCAATTTTTTTGCGCCAGTAAAACACAGCCAATTGATCGTCTCAAAAATCAGAATCGCTTTGCCCGATTCGTACACCATTTCAGCCGCGCCCCAGGCTCCGTCGGTGTACCAGCCGTAGGCCGCACTCACCAGGAGCAGGCCGGTGATCAGTTTGTGACGAAGAACCAATCCCTTGACCGCCCCGCCCATCTGGCTGGTTTTGCTCCCCAGTTCACCAAAGAAACTTCGCGTATAAAGAGTGGAATTTTTGGCTTCGCTGGGCAGCGAAGCCCACTGTTTGTGACGCACCATCCAGGAGCGCTGCACTTCTCTGTCAAGGAAAGCCTTCGCTGTATCTCTCAGTTTTTGTTGAACAAGCTCCAGATCCGCCGGATTCTTGACCTTGATTCCGTGCATTTCAATGAACCGGCCGTAGTCATTGATCCTCTTTTCCAAATATTCCGCTGTGAAGAGCTGTTTGTCTTTGAGCACAATCCCGGAATTCGGGTAGCTTTCGCTGAATTTCAGCGCATCCTGCACTTCTACGGTGGGATTCAATTCACTGGCGGCCTTTAAGGCATCTTCCTGAAGAGGGGCGGTGATTTTAGCTTCGACGGGATCTCCGGGCCTGGCCGGACGGGTGACTTTCACCGGGACCGGTTGTCCAGCAGCCAGCTGTTGTTCGATCAATTTCAGGATCTCCGCTTCCTCCCCCAAATCCTTGGCCTGCTGAAGCGCCGTATAGAGAGCATTATAGATTTCTCCATAAATCCCCTGCTCACCGACAAGGTTTTTGGCGCTCTGGAGGAGGGCTTCCGCACGGGACAGGCCCAGGTTGTTGTAGCCTCCCGCCAGCTCCTCGATGATGCGGAAAAGTCTCTGATCCCCTACGATCGACGTTCCGTTCTCTAAGTTCAGTGCGATACGCCGGCCGATGAGCTCCATCTGGGCGATATGGGTTCGGCGGACAACACGTGTGGCAAGATCTTCGATCTGAGAGAGCATGCGCTGCGCTTCGGCCTCACTCAGGCCGGCTTCGATCATCCGCTCCGCGTTCTGGATCAGTTCCATGTCCTGCGCGCCAAATCCCAGTTTATTCAAATAGTCCGGCGGGAATTCCTGCATGCTCCTTCCGATATATTTGCTCATCCATTTCAGTTTCTGCGCGGAGTTTTTTGAAATATCGAGATGGTGACTCATCTGATTGTAGTTGTCAGCCAGGAAACCGAACAACTCCTCTTCAAGAAGAGCTTTGGGAGGTTCAAATGGAAGCCTGGTCGATCCGGAATAGTTCTGGATGGATTGGGTAACCATCCGTCCGAGGTCAGCGTCATAGTAAGTCACCTTGCCGTTGTTCCACATCTGTCTCTGGATCCATTTTAATCCGCCTCTCGAATTGTACATTTCCTGGTTGGCGACATATTTAAAACGGATCTCATACCCGGCTCCCGGGACTTCGGGATAGGAGAGGGGATTGAATCCCAGATCGGATCCGACGTCGATAGAGATATTGTATTGCTCGAATTCTCTGGAAATTTCCGAGACCATAAAACGTGAGGCTTCCCGGGCCTTTGGTCCGGTGAAGGTCATGTCCCAGTCGCTCCGGAAGACATCGTAACGGGTGTTTTGCCGCAGCTGTGCGAGTGTTCTGTCGACCTGCTCAGCGGAGATATTGGGATTTTCCGCGCGAAGCTGGGCCGTCAGTTCTGTCCGGGTCGGCGGCCTTGCCGAATCCGAACCGTAAACAGACATTTGGAAATCATTTCCGTAGTTCGTTCCGGCCTGGCCAATTTTCTGTTTCATCATGTCCACTTTGAAGTCGTCGAGGTCCCAGAGGGCGCTGTTGTAGGATTCTGAAATGCTGCCTGCTTTTTTCATTTCTTCTACCCGGGCCGAATGCTGGAGAACCTGCATGGCAGCCTGGGGTGTTGGATTTTGCTGATAATTCTGGATAAGCTGAAGGATCTCCGCCACTGTCTGCGCCAGGCCGACTGAATGAAATAAAACAGCCGCAGCGACTGCAAAAACAACCATAAGAAAAACAGAAATAACGGGAATCCGCCGTTTCGATGGATTTGTATTCATGGAAATCTCCTCAAATCAGGAAGAAGCATGTGTTTTTCACATCCCTCTCTACCTATCGCAAGCACAACTTTGACAATCATACCGTGAAGAATCAGCCGGAGTCAATGAAGAAAACTCTTGATCAGCGATTCCGCAACTTCCTCTGAAAGGAGGTTTCTGAAGTGGTATATCGGGAACACAGGCATCGAGCAGATTCGCATAGCGGAGATTTCCTGACTAAAAATGGCTTCGAAAGCTTGAAATTTGAGGCTGGACAAGACCTCCCTGCCAGATTTTTACTAAGGGACCTCTCAATCAAGTTGATTTTACGGAGATCTGTTGTGGATAGGCTCTTCATGGAGGCCAGCAAATAAGAGTCGGGCAAAATAGAGTTCCGTATGTCGAGCCCGGAGAACCGGTTTGATATTCAAGCAGATAAAAGCGCGGAAGAGGTTGAGTGCTAAGAAGAGAGACAGCCAGAAGGCGATGATGGCATTGGGGTGATGCCTATAGAGATGATTGGCATGCCAGTAGGTCACCATCTCATTGAGGGCTCGATTCTTGATGAGCCAGCGATCATGCCCCAGATTGACAATCGTTGGGGCCGACACTTTGTCTGCCGATGAAGTGGTGGCCCACATCCAGTTAGATGTTTGTGTCTCCTTCTGTTTTGTCCGTTGCCGACGACAAGTCCTTTTCTCCAGCGACCGGACCACACGAACCGTGCTTTTCAAACTCTCCCAAGACTCCAAGCCCTCTATATCCCAGATGCGCCGTTCTCTCTGGCCGTCGTCCTCCAGAACCGGCTCTTCCAGAGGAAACAGGCTTTGTACATCCTGCCAGAGGTCCCGCGTCTCGTCCTTTAACACAGCTATTGCCTCTTTGCCGTGAGCCAACAAAAACTGGAAGACATTAGCTCTCAGATATAACGCATCGCCCAGCACGACCTGAAAGGCGCGCGGATAGCGGTCAACAACTCTGGCCAGCAAACGCATTGCTGCGGCCACTTCATCCTCTCCTTTTCGTTGCGCCTCGATGTCTAAAAGCAGAGGAAATCGCTCCAGGGAGAGCATGGCAATAACCTCACGGTGGTAATATTGAATCCTCTCTTGTCCTCCAATCTTGATGTGCCGCTCCAAACATCCTTCGCAGCACCGCAGGTAGCTGGAAGAGGATTCATGCCCGTCGACAATCAGGACGGAAAACCCATGTCGTGGCTTCAAAGCCTTATTCCTCTTCAATCGGGTATAGACCCGGTGAACGGCCAAACGCAGCCCCTCCACATCAAGCCCCTCATAGACCCGTCCAATCGTGTCGGCACTCGCCAGGTCCCCTCCCAACCATCGTTTCCAGAAAGGCTTCTCCTGTTCCTGCTCTAAAGCGTTGAGGCTTCCCATCTGGGTGGCCATCATCAAAAACGCTCCCCCCACCACCTGCCTCAACTCAATCTGAGGCCGCTGACGGCTATCTTCGAGTTGAGAAAAAAGATCCTGGAGATGGTAAAGCTTTTCTGCATAGGCCAAAAATCTGCGAAGAATCTCTTATCCCTTCCTTTTTAATCTCTCCCAGTAGGAGGAGGAAATCTTCTCGATCAACTCCTGAAGCTTATGATAGTTTTCAACCCACTCTCTGACCATTTCCTCTTTGTCTTTGGGAATATAAAGCTGTTCGGCCCGACCGTTTCGACTCCTGGTCAAGACAAGGCAGGTGTGTTTGTCTCCTTTTTGACATTTACAATTCGGTTTTCCACAAGTCTGTTTTCTGAGAGTGAGAGTGCCTCTGATAAATTCATTCCAGGTGATATAGGGTTTGAGTTTGGAACGGCTTTCGCGTTCAATCTTAGTCATAGCAGATCGATGCATGGTTAAACCTCCTTCTTTTATCTATATTAGTTAAAAGACAAAGATAAAAGTCAAGCATTTTTTACGAATGCGAATTTGCTCCTCTGAAAAGATTTGCTTTTATAGAGGCAATTCAGCGATATTATTTAGAACTTGCGGAATCGCTGGTATCTTCCTTAATCGGAATTAATTTTAATAATCAGCTAGGTAATGATCATGCTTTCTTCATGGATGCTTTGGCTTCGGCCTATTCCGCCCAAGTGCAAAGGGAAAAAGCTGCAGAAATGTATGAGGAAATAACCCGGATGATAGGCGGCCGTTTTAGGGGGATGACCTAAGTTCTTTAGAATGAACTAAATACTATATTTATCAGAAACATTGCATTGTTTCTGTATTGATTCTGTCATGTCTATTAATGCCAATTTAGCTCTCTTCTAGACACTGTGAAGACACCAGAAATATGTGTCATCAGGTGGATTCGGACTAATGTACTGACATTTTAGCTACAGTTTTCGAAATTCATGTTATACTTAATTGATTTCATTTGAGAAAAGCTCAAAGAACTCTGACGCTGTCGGTTATGCCATCCATCGCCCGTTATTTTTTCTTGCCCGATATCTTCTTTAATTTCAGCGAATTAGAATTTATTATATTGAATTTCAGACTCTTGTGTCCAAAAGGTGCCTATATTTTCTAGTTTTTCAGAATTTCATATAATATTCTGTTCAAGAACAAATTCTCTTTTCCCACCTTTTTTTTCCTCACAATTCCGATCTTTTCAAGTGCTTTCAGATATTCCGCTGCTGTTTGGCGTTTTGCAATTCCTTTGTCAACAACAAACTGTATCTTGCAGTATGGTTGTTCAAAGAGGAGCTCGATTAATTCTTTGGAATAAACATTGGGAGGGAGTCTTTTTCTTGCATTTTCTAGGGTTTTATTAAATTGATCTCTGATTTGGATTATTTTTTCTTTTGTATCAATTGATGTTTTTTCTATAGCTTCTAGTAAATAAATAATCCAAGGCTCCCATTTTCTTTTGAAAGTTACTTCTCGAAGTAATCGATAGTACTCAGCTTTATGTTTTATTATGTAATCACTTAAATAAAGAATAGGAAGATCCAGAAGCTTTCTATAAACGAGATAAAGAACATTCATAATTCTTCCTGTGCGGCCATTGCCATCGGAAAAAGGGTGAATAGCTTCAAATTGGTAGTGAATTAGTGCGAGTTTAACCAGGGGATCAATATTGTCACTATCGTTATGGATAAATTCTTCCAGTTTTTTGAGTTTATCTCTGATTAATCTTTCCCCTTCAGGAGGTGTATAGACAATCATTCCCCTTACGTCAGCCACTCGGGTTCCAGGAGTAGTACGAATCCCTTCATCTGTTTCTTTGATGATTTGAAATATATTGACAAAAAGATTCGTTGAGAAAACTGAACGCTTTTTTAAACGATTATAACCTATCCATAAAGCTTGTCGATATCGAAGGACTTCTTTTGTTTGGGGATCGATAGTTCGTGCGCTAGAAGAGAAAGCTTTAAATAATTCATCATTTGTAGTTACTACATTCTCAATTTCTGAGCTAGATCGCGCTTCTTGTAAAATTAGAGAATTGATCAAAATCGTTTGATTTGGAATGGTATTCGCTATACCTTTAAGCTCTGCAAGAGATCGATGAGAAAAAGTTGCCTTTTTTAGGATGCTTTTACTTTCTATCTCTTTGTCTGGAGGAAGCGATGGCAATTGATTAAAAGGTTTGTTTTTGTCAGCATTCATGAAATTTACCTCAATCATAATTCTAAATACGTGTCGATTATTTATAACATATTCTACACGTTTTATCAATGTGTCGATTTTATCGACATGTGAATAAACACTTGCACCAAAACATGACTGTTTTTTATAAGGGAATGTTCGCTCGAAGACATTGAAATTTATTAATAGGAGTAATAAAATTTAGAGGCATATTTTGGTCACAGTTGTATTTAAGACATTAAGAGGAGTGAGTGTAATCCATTGAAAATAATTAAGGTGTGCCTGTAGCTCAGGGGACAGAGCGACGGTCTCCGGAACCGTTTAAGGGGGTTATGCTAACTTGTTGAAAATGCTGTAAATATATTTATTATCAGAAACAATGCATTGTTTCTGTATTGATTCTGTCATGTCTATTAATGCCTATTTAGGTCTCTTATAGACACTGTGAAGACACCAGAAACAATGAATTTTTCTGTTTCAAACCATTTGACACTCATTCTTTAAATAAATATCCTAGTATTGACTAGCAAAGAGGGACAATGAGCACAACATGCCCTAAGTGTCATAGTCGGGTGGATTTTGCGAATACTTCTCAAGTTTGAGGGACTTGGGCATATCTCCAAATATAGATACTAGTGATATTTTAGAACTAGAAAGAAAATAGCATGAGGAGAAAAAAATGAGACTACCGAGGGAATGGATTTTAAAACGGATCGCTTTTTGTGCGGTTGCGATACTCTTATTCTCGATTTCGATAATCTCTGCACAGGACCTTGATAAAATCAACAAGCTTGCGCAGGAGTGCCAGTCCGGAATTGAAAAGGCGTGTGCAAAGCTTGCAAAAATCGCAAAGAACGACAAGGACCTAGCAACCTGCCTTGCGGCACTTGAGAAACTGGGCAACCACAGCCTAGTTCAAGATATCACCTGGAATGCCAATTACCACAGTGTCCGCAAGACTGCGTATTATAAAATGAACGACAAATCCAGCCGTCGTGGTACGGTATCCAAGTTGACCGACCAGGTTCTGCTTGCTGAGATCGCTAAAAATACCTCTGAGTACTTCGAAGTTCGTCTGGACGCGATAAAAAAGGTCTCCGATGTGCAGGTGATTGCCGAGATTGCCAAGAACGAAAAAAACGAATATGTCCGTCAAGCTGCGGGCAACAGGCTCCCAACTGGGCATCCATTGCGGCGCATCGTTAAGGCAACTGTATCCGAGATAGAGTCACTGGAGGACCAGTCTTTGCTTGTCGAGATTGCCAAAAATGCCCATGATGCTTCGGCACGAATAGCTGCGGCTAAAAAACTTTCTGATAAGGATCCGGGACCTCTCGCCGAAATAGTCAAGAATAGCTTAGAAGATATCAGCGCAAGATTAGTCGCAGTAAAAATACTGAATGATCAAATCTTGCTTGCCGAAATAGCTGTTAGCGATGCGGCCAGTGCAGTGCGTGTGGTCGCAATTGAAAAACTTGAAAATCAATCATTGTTTGCTAAGTTGGCCATAAGTGATGGCTCGTATGAGGTCAGGGAGGCCGCCCTTAGAAAAATGACTGACCAGATCCAGCTCGCAGACATCGCCATGAATGCCAAAAACCATAAAACTCGCGAGGAAGCCGTTAAAAAGATCACAGATCCGCTCCTGCTAGCGGATATCGCCAGGACTTCTGATATTCCTCAAATCCGAGGGGAAGCGATAATGAAGATTACCGACCAGTCTTTGCTCGCCGATATTTTCAAGAAAGATTCGATCGAATGGGTTAGGATTCGAGCATTGAACAAACTATCTAGCCAAGCCATTCTCGAATCGGTCTTCCATGATGGACAGCAGCCCTATAACATCCGATTTAAAGCTTTATCCTTATTGAGAGATTCGGGCCGTTTCAAGATCGGGCAGGATCAGGTCGTCCAAACGTTATTCGAGATGCGTCAAGAAGCGCTCCGGCAGAAAAATCATGATCTTTACAAAAAGATAAACAGTAACTCAACTCAGGACAATCTAGTCGATATGAGAATGCGGGCACCCAAGGCGACAATTCAAGGCCAATTGATTAATCGTGAAGACGGAAAGCCGTTGGCTCAGACGTCCGTATTTTTGGGTGAGATGAAGAGTAATCGAGAATGCATGCTTTATAGCGACCTGATGACAACAACTGATGACAAAGGCCATTTTGTCTTAGGGAACGTACCAAACGGCTATTATACGGTCGTTTACAGTTGGAGCGAAAAGCCGAAGCTGCCGACGGCCTCTGTATTTATCCTGGATTCTATTGTCTTTAACACGTCCATACAGAACGGGCTCTTCAACGCATACAACCAACTAACGGAAGGTACGTCGACGGTTTCCTCGATGGAGCTCGGCCTCAGCTTGAGCTTCGAGGTGCGCAATTCAAAGGTCGTCGAATTTGACGTTTTCGGCACCGGAATAAAGAAATTGGTGTTTGAGATTTATTGAATAATAGGCTGTTTTTTCCAGGAATTACTATTTTCGATTCTTCTGTTGTCCTTTAGGTATGTCGTCAAATAATTCGGACATACACCCTGATTATTTAAGGGCTTCAACTGGAAAGACGCCGATCCAGGCCTCCCTGAGGTTATTGATGCGAAGATGACCTCGAAGAGGCTGGCGGGGCTACAAAAATATCCTCCAATTCCACTAAATCTTAGACACTTTCATTTCCTAGAAAAAGTGTCTGTTCTAGCCCCTTATAACAGGACATACCCCAAAAACTAAGCCCAAAATAGCATAAATCATTTAATTGCAGGC
>CAZWHQ010000065.1:0-17435 GCA_964633715.1 uncultured Eubacteriales bacterium | reverse complement strand
ATATATCAATACGTTATGAAGGGAAACAGCTTTTTTCATGAATTATTCAGGTTAAATATTGTTTTTTGGCCTTTATCTGTATTTGTAGACCTTTTTCTCAAAACGAAACGCCTATTTAAGAAAAATAATTTGATACGTATACTCAATTATCACAGTATAAGTTCCGATTTTAACAATAAAAGTTCCAAGTATGCATCAGTTTCTCTCAAGGTTTTTTCTGCCCAGATGAAATATTTATATGATAAAGACTACAAAATAATCGATCTGGATGACTTCCTTGAAATAAAACAAAACCAGCAGCAAATTCCCCCAAAAACGATCATTTTGACGTTTGATGATGGCTATGCAAACAATTATATTAATGCCTTCCCAATTTTTTCAAAATATTCATTTAAAGCTGTTATTTCTGTGATCACTGAACATATAGATAAAAATATTCCTTTTCCTTGGCTGAACCAGTCCGTATTGGAAGATGGAGAGGAAAAAAAATTGAACTTGCCTCTGTCAAAAACCCAATTAAAAATCATGAGCGAATACGGCATCACCATCGCATCTCATACCAAAAGTCATAGAGCATTAAGCAGATTGGAAAAAAAAGATGTGATGAAGGAGATTATTGAATCAAAGAAAAATCTTGAAGAAATTTTAAGCAAAGAGGTGAAATATTTTGCCTATCCTTATGGATCTTGGGGAGACTTTGGTTTAGAGGATAAAGAAATAGTTAAATCGGCCGGCTATAAAGCGGCTTTATCGACTAAAGTCGGCAGCAATAATAGCAAAAGTGATCTATTTGAATTGAAAAGGATACCAATCTATAATATTGATCGTAAGTCGATATTTAAAAGAAAGGTAAACGGCGCATATGATTTTACTGGTTTTTTACAAATCATTGGTTTTAAACTGAAAAAAATTATTAAAAGATAATATTAAAATGAGCCCAGTACTAAAAGATGAAAACAAACAGAAATCCTATGTAAAAAGCTATTTCGATGAATACTCAAGGGATTATCATAAAGATCATTATGTGAAGGAAAAACCTCCAAGTTTATATCCGACTTTAGCTATCCGTTTAAGATATATGACAGATATGCTCTATGATTTTAAAACAAATGGGAAAATAATCGACGTCGGCTGTGGAACGGGTGAAATGCTTGAAGTTCTTAAAGAACGTAAATTTGTTACCTATGGGCTGGATTATTCCTATAAGATGCTGTACGAGATTTCTAAAGACACAGCTATTTTACAGCTGCCCCTCATAAATAGTGACATCGAAAATCTTCCCTTTGAAAATGAAAGTTTTGATGGAGTGATTTGTGCCGGAGTTATTGAATATTTGAATGAAGATCAGAAGGCACTCAGAGAAATGTCAAGGATTTTGAAGCCAGGAGGATATGCCATCATTACTATTTCAAATCGCTTGTCCCCGGCACGTCTGTTTGAACCTCTCGTTCATAATCGGATTGGGCAGAAGATAAAAGCATGGATCAAGAAATTTATACTAAAAAAACAAACTCTGCTCTATCCTCCTTTCCGTACACGTGCCCCTTTTCTTTTTAATCGTGCTGCAGAAAAGGAAGGATTGATATTGAGTGAATTTAACTATTATCATTTTTCTCCTGTACCCTGGCCTCTCAACCGATTATTCCATAATTTTTATGTCTCGGTTGGACTAAAAATGGAAAAATTATCAAGATCCAAACTGGGATTTCTGGGCCGAGGGTATATCGCTAAATATCAAAAAAAGTCCAGTTCTTAGACTGTCCCCATCTTCTCGAATATCATTTAAAAAAACATCCATTATGTGCTAAAGTGATTAAGATGTTGAAAAAGGAACATTTGTAATGATAGAAGTTCTTGAAGCATTTATTGTTGCTGGTCTTTTATCCTATATTTTAACTCTGGTTTTAACAAAATTCGCCAATACATCCAAATATCTTCATAAATATAACGAAAGAATCTTTAAAGAAGAAAACGCCTCAAGATTAGGAGGAATTTCAGTCTTTGTATCAATATTTATTTCTATGCTCTTTATTTATTTTGTCATATCTAACACTATTTTCCTAGAACTCGATAAAATAGTAAGTCTTCCCCTGTTGATTATTGCCATCTTAATAATTTTCCTCTTAGGTTTATATGATGATATTTTCGGCTCAAATGTTTTGAGTAAAATTTTGATCCAGATTGTTGCAGCAGCCATAGTTTATTTTGGCGGACTCAAAATAGCAGAAATCAGTGTTCCCTTTATCGGATCTAAAAATTTAAATTTTTTCCTGTCTTTTTTATTAACCATTATATGGATTTGCGGCATAACAAACGCCGTTAATATCATTGATGGAATTAACGGATTGGCTGCAGGAATATCATTTTTTGCACTCCTCTCTCTGGGAGTTTTGGCATTTTTGTCGTCTCAATTTTTTCTTGTTGTGATAGTCGCTGTCTTACTTGGGGTATTGACCGGATTTTATCCCTTTAACTTCCCGAGAGCAAAAATATATTTGGGAGATTCCGGGAGTTTAGTCATTGGATTTATCCTCGCCGCTTTATCTATGGCCACAATTCAAAGAAAAGCTTCAATAGCCATAGTTTTGTTGATCCCCATTATTATTTTATTTCTTCCCATACTGGAAACGATTGTCACAATAATACGGAGAATCCATGAAGGAAAAAATATCTTTAAAAGAGATACCGACCATCTTCATTACAGGTTTTTAAAAAAAGGCTTTTCTGAAACCAAAACAACGTTGATTCTCACTTTTATATCGTTCTTATTTTCCTTGAGCGGAATACTGTTTGAATATGTTCGGACTGAACTCAGAGTACTGCTTCTCTTGTCTATATTTTTAATCTGTTTTTTTCTCTTGAAATATTTGGGTTATATCAGGATAAATTCAAGATCAAAACGAGACTCCAATGGAGAATAAATTGGTTGACGTTCGCCAGTAAGCTTTGTAGACTGGCTTTTAACTTTAAAAATAAGGTTTTAAAATGAAAGGATTGATACTCAGCGGCGGGAAAGGGACGAGACTGCGTCCTCTGACTTTCACACAGGCAAAACAACTTGTCCCAGTAGCGAATAAACCCTGTTTGTTTTACGGGATCGAAGCACTCAAAGAGGCGGGGATTGAAGAGATTGGGATTGTTGTTGGAGACACTAAAGAGGAAATAAAGGCAGCGGTTGGGGATGGAGGCCAGTTTAATGTTCAAATCACCTATATTGAACAGGATGCCCCTCTAGGATTGGCTCATGCGGTCAAAATCTCCCAGGATTTCCTTAAAGACGATTCATTCGTGATGTATTTGGGAGACAATATATTAAAAAAAGGAATAAAGTCTTTAGTGGAAGAGTTTAAGAGTGAACAGCCGAACTCAATGATTTTACTGACGGAGGTCCCGGATCCTCACATGTTTGGCGTGGCCGAACTGAAAGACGGAAAAGTTGTCAATCTTGTTGAAAAACCCAAGGAACCAAAGAGCAATTTAGCTCTAGTTGGCGTCTATATGTTTGACACGCATATTTTCGAGGCGGTCAATTCCATTAAACCTTCCTGGAGAAATGAACTGGAGATCACGGATGCCATCCAGTACCTTGTGGAGCATGGATATAAAGTCCGGCCCCATATTGTTACCGGCTGGTGGAAGGACACGGGAAAACTCGAAGACATTCTGGAGGCCAATCGATTGATTCTGGAAAATCTGTCGGGGAAAAATTTGGGAATTGTCGATACGTCCTCAAAAATCAATGGGCAGGTTTACATCGAACAAGGAGCAAAAATCACAAACAGCATTATAAGAGGGCCGGCGATCATTGGCAAGGATTCTGAAATTATAGACTCTTATGTTGGTCCATTCACGTCCATAGAACCAAAGTGCAAAATTTCTAAAACAGAGATAGAACACAGCATCGTGCTCCAAGGCAGTGAGATCTGCGATATCGGGAGCCGTATTGACGAGAGCTTGATTGGCCGCGAAGTGAAGATCTTTAAGTGTCCGCCAAAGCCTTCTGTGTATAAATTTATGGTGGGGGATCTGAGTGAAATTGGGTTGAAATGAGGGCGTGCTCGCGATGACATATAAAGGAGATATCAATGATTGAAGGGGTAAAGGTTAAGAAACTAAAAGTTATCCCGGATGAGCGGGGACGGTTGATGGAAATGCTGCGTGCCGATGATGAGATCTTTGAAAAGTTTGGACAGGTGTATATGACGACAACTTTTCCCAATGTGGTTAAAGGCTGGCATTTTCACAAGAAACAAGCGGATAATATCGTATGTGTTCATGGGATGATCAAACTTGTGCTGTATGACCAGAGGGAGGATTCCCCAACATTTAAGAGTGTCTCTGAATTCTATATAGGAGTCCACAATCCTCTTCTCGTTCATGTTCCAATAGACGTCTGCCACGGCTGGATGTGTGTCAGTTTAGAGGAATCGATCGTTATAAATCTCCCTACCGAAGTTTATAACTATGACCATCCCGATGAACACCGCATCGATCCCCATGACAATGACATCCCCTACGAGTGGGAGAGAAAAGATGGCTGAAAATAAGTGGGGACTGTCCCCACTTTCTCTGCTTGTGACCGGCGGGGCGGGTTTTATCGGCAGCAATTTTATCCACTACATCCTCGATAAATATCCGGACACCAAAATCATCAACCTGGACAAGCTGACCTATGCAGGAAATCTCGACAACCTTAAGGATGTTGAAAATAATCCAAACTATGAGTTTGTCAAGGGTGATATCAGAGATACGGAATTGGTGAAGGATGTCTTCAGCCGGATCGATGGAGTTGTGCACTTTGCGGCAGAAACCCATGTCGATCGCTCCATCGTGGATGCAGGAGAATTTGTGCTGACCGACGTCTATGGAAGTTTTGTCCTTTTAGAAGCCTTAAAGGAATCAGATTTACAGTTTTTTATCCAAGTTTCAACCGATGAAGTCTACGGCAGCCGGGATGAAGGATTTTTTAAGGAAGAAGATGCCCTCAATCCCTCCTCTCCCTATGCGGCAAGCAAAGCCGGGGCCGACCGTCTGGCCTATTCCTATTTTGTCACCTACGGGCTTCCGATCAGGATCGTACGGCCAAGCAATAATTTTGGACCTTTCCAATATCCGGAAAAATTTATCCCCCTGTTTGTGACCAATGCCCTCGAAGACAAATCTCTTCCATTGTATGGACAGGGCACAAACGTCCGTGACTGGCTCTTTGTCGAGGATAACTGCAAAGCCATAAAGACCGTTATCGGAAAAGGGACAAACGGTGAAGTCTACAACATCGGAGCCAATAATGAAGTCCAAAACATCGATATTGCCGATATTATTGTTAAAGAATTGGGAAAATCCAAAGATTTGATCAAATTCGTCCCCGATAGGCTGGGCCATGACAAAAGATATGCCGTAGATTGTGGGAAGATCCATGACCTGGGGTGGAAGCCTGAAAAGGAATTCGATGAATCCTTGGAGCTGACTGTCCGCTGGTATCAGGAGAATGTGGAGTGGTGGCAGAAAATCAAAGAAAAATCCCAGGATTTTAAAGATTTCTATAAGAAGTATTATAAAGATAGATAGACAACCTAGAGTTTTGAAAAAAACTATTCTCGTAACAGGTGCAAACGGTCAGCTGGGCAGTGAAATAAAATATTTATCCCCATCTGTTAATTCCAATTTTTTATTCACCGATATCGAAGAACTCGATATCACCTGCCCTGACGACGTCAAAGCCTTTTTTTCATCTCAAAACATTGACTTTGTCGTTAACTGCGCGGCCTATACCGCAGTCGATAAAGCAGAGGAAGAAAAAGAACAAGCGGATCTAATAAATCATAAGGCTGCCCAAAATCTGGCTAAAGTTTCCAAGGAATTCAAAGCTAAACTAATTCATATATCGACAGATTTTGTCTTTGACGGAAATTCATCCATTCCCTATACAGAAACGGATAAAACAAATCCTCTATCAGTATATGGGAGAACTAAACTGGCAGGCGAAAAAACAGTTCTTAAAGATGGAGGGGAATTAATCATTTTGCGAACGTCGTGGCTCTATTCCTCCTATGGAAATAATTTTGTTAAAACCATGATTCGGTTAACAAAAGAGAGGGATTCACTGGGGATTGTCTCCGACCAGATCGGCACCCCCACCTATGCACGCGATCTGGCCGAAACCATACTGTTTATAATAAATTCTGAGAATTTTCAGCCCGGAATTTACCATTACAGTAATGAAGGGACCGCAAGCTGGTATGATTTTGCACAAGCGATCGTAGAGATGGCCGGCATTAAATGTCATATTTATCCCATTAAGACATCTCAATATCCGACTCCCGCAAAAAGACCGCAATATAGTCTGCTGAACAGAGCAAAGATCAAAAGTGTGTACAATATAGATATCCTTGACTGGAAAAAATCATTGGAATTCTGTATTAAAATTATTTCGTCTCAACAAGATTCGGCCTCTTGATGACATTTCTTATGACCTGCCCCATCAAAGTGCCACTCTTTGAGTAGGCTTCCATTCCATCTAAATTATGACTCAAATGCTGGATCGAATGATGGGATCAAGTCAGTTTTGTCAGGATAAACATCAGATTTCAATCGAGAAATCTCCGAAGAATCTTATCTTAGAATGATATTTTTTTCATAATATTTTTTTTCAATTCCTTGAACAAGAGAAGCGATAGACAGCAGATTCCAAAATTCAAATACTGACATTCCATCACTCAACAGGACCTCTTGCACATAATTCTGGCGGTTATCTGGAAAGATTTGCGATTTTTCTAGGATATTCGAGAAGTACTCTTTAAAATTTGGATCACTCTTGAAGGCTTTTCTTTTGGCAGACTTTTTCCTTTTGACGTAATCACGCATGAAGAATGGAAGGTTGTAGAAGAACCAACGTCCGTTCTCTTTCAGGCGAAATTTCCACTCTGCGGTGACCGGATAGTCCAAGCTCGCACTTTTTATATTAGCCATTTCAGGAGACAAAACGTTCATAAACTCCTTGTATAATTTATGGTATTTCTTCTGGCGGTCCGGGATGTTTATTGCGTATTCGAAAAAGGCGCGTGAATACATAGGAGCGACCGTCCAGAAGTAGAACCGGTTCTTGTCTTCTCCTTCGAATTGGAGTTTGTAGAGGTACTCAAAAAAGTAAAAATGTAGGTACTTATCATCTAAATTCTTTTCCGGGTATTCCAAAACGATTTTTTTGATTTTATTCTTCAGCTTCTGCCCATCGATGCCTAGAAATTCTTCGATTCTATTTACACTGGTGATCCCTAGGATATCAATGATAAATTCAACAAGTTCATCGATATGACGGATGGATTTTGGTGGGGAATTATTGCCTAGAGAGCCGTTTCCTTCATCTCCTGTCCAGTAGGTCGTCTCTTTGCCATGTTTTTTATCCAGAGTTTCGAAGAAATTCAGAATAAAGTTCAGACCGCCGTAGATTAATCCACTCTTAAACCTCAAAAGTGTCTCGGTTTCTTCAATCCCCGGAGGTGAAAGCCTAAAAAGCTCCCAGGGAATTTTTAACCTTTCAGCGATGGTTCTTGCTGTTTCTGCATCTTTGGCAAACTTCAATTTTTGATGATCGATGAAGGTTGCTCCAGAGAAAGTAGCACCAATTTCCTTCAGGCCTATTCCGACAGAACGCGAATCGAGTCCTCCGCTTAAAGAAAGAACGATCTTAGATTGAGGAAGTGAACGGACTCTATTTTGGCAGGCTTCGAGGAAGATGTTTTTTAACTCAACGGCATTTTCTTCGATTCTCTTCTGGGAATTTTTTCTCTCATCTAAGTTAAAGATGTGAAGTCGCGATTGAGTAATTTCTTTCTCATTTTTGCTCGTTTTCATCAATGTCGACGCAGATGCCCTGTAGATTTTGGATAAAAGAGTATTCTTTTCCAAGGGGGCAGAAAAGAGGAGGTATTCTGCAAGGATCTCTTTTTCGAAAACAATGTCTTTAAGAAATGGGAGTATGAAACCCGGTTCTCGAGAAAATAGGATAAACCTGTCACTAGTATAGTAATAGAAGGGGAGTCTTCCGAGGAGATCATTAAAGAGATACAGGCTCTTTTTTTTTGGATTATAGATGGAGATGATATAATCTCCATCTGCCTCGAGCATCCACCTCTTTACTTCATCGTCTGCTTGTTCAGGATTAGAATCAAGGGCCGATCCTAGATGGGATAGTTCCAATTGAACAGTCTCCTCTGTTTTATTGTAGATTATCCCTTCCTTGAAGATCTTGTGATCCGGAGTATCAAAAATCGATAACGGATAACTCTCATATTTTATGGTCCCAAGGATGCAGTGATCATCAGAAAAGAGGATTTTTTCACCGTAGTCTGGAGAATGCTTATGAAGTTTTTGGGTTTGAGAGAAGAGAGAGGCCCAACGCTTGGCCTCCTCATCCCAACAGAATAAGAGATTGAGGCCTGGCATCTTAAAAATCCTCTTGGAATGAAATACTGTATTTTTGGGAAAAGTTCAAAATACATAGAGACAAAAAAACCATTTTTAGAAACGAATGTCTCTCATTTAATTGCTGCCATATTGGAATTATCCATTTCTTAAGGTTTTCAATCATCTTGTCTTCTCCCTAGATCTTTTATGTATTATACATAAAAATAGAAATAACTCTATTGAAAAAGGACCTTTTCAAAAAATCATCATTAAAATCATTCTCACCGCTCCTGCTATTAATACTGGCAAGCGTGCTACTTCACGAATAGTTAATTGAAGACCTGATTCTGATATATCTTCTGATTTTCACAGAAATACCACATCCAAAATAATCCATATTGGGTTCGGGGAAAGTTGTTTTCCTGACACCGCTAGTTGCTAAAATATCCTTCCGTCGTCAACATCTGATTTCATATAAAATAAGATAGCCTGACTTATCACTGAAGGCAAACCTAGGGGGGATCGGATCGTCTCCTTATCAGGGATATCGGTAATACAGGTGTTGTAGAAGTGCCTTTTGGGAGCAGCATCGGAGAGATTGCCTGCGGTATTGGGATTGGAATTCCAAAGGGAAAAAAACTCAAAGCGGTTCACTTTGGAGGCTAATGTGAGGATCAATTCCCGAGAATCTCCTCGCCACTCTTTGTATATTGATGAACTGGCCAAACTTGGGGATCCGATAGGAGTAGGCAGCACGTTGGTGTTAGATAAAGATATGGATATGGTCGATGTATCCAGGATTTTCTTAACTTCCTAACGAATGAGTCATAAGCAAATGTGTCCCATTCCGCGAAGGAATCAGGCAGATGCTTAAGATTGTAACTCGTATTAGTGATGGACGGGAAAAAGAGGGGACAGAAACAGATTATCCAGCAAATATTGAAAATCTAGCTCATATTAGAAGAGAACAACTGAACACTGCCTGCTTAGATTCGAGCAGCACAACGACGTCTTAAAGGATATTGCAGAGAAAAAGATTTCAGTTTTGATTACTTTTTGAGGGAAACTGGTCGAAAAAAATACACGCCTCTGCCGTTTTCTTCGGTCGGAAGACTGGAAGCTGACATACTATTCTCAAGAGAGGTAGGAATACCAACTTGCAAAACCAGTGAACGCATCATTGATGAAAAAACCATGCAGAATATCAAATCCCTATGATATCTCAAATAAGACGCCTGCAGTAGCTGCTTAGGCCTAAGGCTTCCTAGCGACAACCAAATGATTATTTGGTTCTTCTGTAAGATCGCCGAGACTCAGAATCAATGAAATCGGAAAAGAAATTACGGCAAATAGGATCATGAGTGGAAATAGGACGTAAAACAGTAAAGGTCGGTGGAACTCCTTTGCACTCATGGATTTGTAGCGAAAACTCTGGAATACAAAGTACACAAGGTGTGATGCCAAAGATGACCAGATCCCGCCAAGAGGTCGCAGTTCAAGGTTCTCCATTCCGTTCCGCTGGAGTGCTTCTTGAATCCAGAAACGTGTGAAGTTATAGTAGTGATGTGGAATCAGGTGTAGAGTAGAGGTTTGAGGTATCAGCATGATTAAGTGGCCACCTGGCCTAAGAACTCTGCACATCTCGCGCATCATGAGGTTTGGTTCAAAAACATGCTCCAGAACCTGTAAGTTGACTACAGTATCGTAGCTCGCGTCAGGGAAACTCATGGCACAGCCGTCACCAACCTCAAAAAGAATCCTCTTGTCAGGAAGATCCGACTGCGAAGACTCCTCCAACTCAAGAACTGTCCAATTGTCAAAAGGAATTCCCTTTTGACAAACAGTTTTATAAAAATCCCAGCCACCAACGTCTAGCACCGAACCCCGACAGTAATTATGGAGGCTTCTGAATAACTGGCGAGAGCGGATATTTCTCGCAATGTAGAACAACTTCAGTGAGAATGATTTATGTTTCATATTGTTTTACCCCAATAATTATTAGGTAAATAAGGTTATGCTTAAAACAATTAAACCTCTCAAGACCTTCTAAAATACTTCACAATTTTGCTTACAGCTTTAATCACATCTTCAATTTCTTTTAATGTCATATGTGGATAAAAGGGGAGTGAAATAGTTCTCCCAGCAATCCACTCAGCCTTAGGGTAATCATTTTTTTTAAAACCAAACGTCTCCTTATAATACTTATGAAGATGTAAAGCTGTAAAATGCACTCCTGTACCAATATGTTCTGCCTTTAAAGCATCGATAAACTGGTTTCTGCTGATCCTAAGTTTCTCAAGTTCTACTTTGATTGTATAAAGATGTCTGGCATGGACAATGTTTTTTTCGTCATTTGCAGGTGGAATCACTCCATCAACCTTATTAAACGCCTCAGTATATACCTTCCAGTACTTGTTTCTAATCTTTAAATTATCCGCCGCTCTTTTTAACTGATGAATTCCTAAGCTAGCTTGAATATCCATCATGTTGTATTTATACCCTGGGTAAATCGCTTCGTATGGTTTATATCCCTCACTTGAATATCTTTTCCAGGCATCAGCAGAAATTCCATGAAGCCTTCTCACTTTTACAATCTCGGTCCATTTCTTATTATTTGTTGTCAGCATTCCACCTTCACCAGTAGCTACATTTTTAGTCACATAAAACGAAAAAGCAGTCATGTCACTTATTGAGCCTATCTTTTTGCCTTTATACCACGCTTCTGTCGCATGAGCCGCATCCTCCATTACATAAAGCCCGTAACTTTTTGCAATCTTTAATATCTCGTTCATCTTACAAGGTCTGCCATGAAGATGAACCGGGATAATCACTTTAGTATTCTTATTTACTTTCTTTTCTATCTCTCTTGGATCAATATTTCCAGTTTCTCTATCTACGTCAGCAAACACCACTTTAGCTCCAGTATGCAGAATCACATTCGCAGTTGAGACAAAGGTTAATGGAGTCGTAATCACTTCATCACCTGGCCCAACTCCTAATGTATCTAAGCCTAAGTGCATGGCCGCTGTAGCTGAATTTACTGCCACCGCATACTTTGAACCAGTATATTTCTTAAAATCTTCCTCAAATTGAAACACTTTAGGTCCAGTACCCCACCAACCAGATCTTAGGGTTTCTAGCATTTCCTTAAGTTCTGGCTGAAAGAATCTTGGCACTCCAAACATCAATAATCCATCCCTGACAGGTTTTCCCCCTTCTATTGCCGGTTTTTCTGCTTTCATAAGGTTATTATATGTTAATATATGTACGATGGACAAATATGATGTCTCCTTAATCCTGGCCTGCTATAACGAATCAGAGATATTTGAGGACTCTGTTGAGAGAATTATTAGGACTTTAAACAAAACCGATTATACATGGGAAATCATCTTTGTTGAGGATAAATCCAAAGACAACACAGTCAAACTGATAGAAGAAGCTCTAAAAAAGTATCCTCGCCACAATCTTTCAGCTATTTTCCATAAAATTAACCTTGGTCGGGGCCAAACCGTCAAGGATGGCTTTGAAAAAGCCAAGGGAAGATTCGTTGGCTATATAGACATCGATCTTGAAATCAGTGAATGGTATTTACCTAGATTCTTTGAAACCTTGGAACAAGGCTCTGATGTAGCTAATGTATGGAGAATTTATGATCTTAAGCTTTGGGCTTTACCTCGATGGCTTTCAACTAAAATTTATAACTGGATAAGAAAAGTTCTTTTAGGCTTACCCTACAAAGACACAGAAGGAGGCTACAAATTTTTTAAAAGGAAAAAACTCATGCCTTTACTAAAACACTCCCAGCATCAAGGGTGGTTTTTTGATACAGAAATAATGTCACTTTGTTTTAAATATAAGCTTAAAGTGGTTGAAATTCCTGTCGCCTTTATCAGAAGAGCTGAAAAAACATCAACTGTTAGACTTATTCCTGATTCTATTGATTATCTAAAAAACCTCATAAGATTTTCAAGGGAATTCAAATCATGAAATTAACCAAAGAAGTCGGCTTTTTAAGAATCATCAAATACGTTGTTTTTGGCATCTGGGACTTTATCTTTCAACCATTGCCCTTTTCTCCTTTAAGAATCTGGTGGTTAAGACTTGGTGGAGCTAAAGTTGGCAAAAACTCTTTTGTCGATAGAATTTCCTTTATTAATCTTGATAGAACTGGCTTAAAGGGTCTAAAAATTGGTCAAAACAATTATCTAGGCTCTCATGTAGTTCTAGATTTAGCAGGGAAAATCACCCTTGAGGATTATGTGACTGTCTCAGCCAAATCCATCATTCTCTCTCATATATCCATTGGATTTAATCAGCACCCTCTTTTAAGGCACTACTCCAAAAAAGTTCTTCATACGACCATCAAATCAGGCAGCGCCCTTGGAGTTTCCAGTGTTATCTTGCCAGGGATAACCATTGGCAAAGAATCTCTAGTTGCCGCCGGCGCTGTTGTCAGAAAATCTGTTCCTAATAGCAAAATGGTTGCTGGAGTTCCTGCTGTAATCAAAAAATCTCTCAAGTAACAAGATTTCCTTGCCTAAATAATGACAGAAATATTATGATAGTTTTACCAATATTCATTAATATAATTCTATATAAATAGCATGAAAAACAAACTGCGAATTGGATTATTAATGGACTCCATGGATGTTCCAGCCTGGTCATATAAAATGATCGAGATGATCAATCTTGGCGATTATGCAGAATTTGTCCTTGTTATCAAGAATAAAACCCAACAAAAAAAAAGGGGCTTTTGGTTAAGGATTCGACAGAATTGGAGACACCAAATGTATCTCCTGTTTCGGCAAATTGAAGAAAAAATTGTTAAAGTCGAGCCGGATGCCTTTGAAAAAAAAGATGTGAAAGAATTGTTGTCTGGGATCCCAATATTGGAAGTCATCCCTCAAAGTAAAATATATTCTGACTATTTTACAGAGGAGGATCTTGAGAAGATCCGGAAGTGTGATCTTGATGTCCTGATAAGGATGGGATTCCGAATTCTTCGCGGTGAAATTTTAAGACTCCCCAAATATGGAATATGGTCTTTCCATCATGGAGACAATGATACTGTAAGAGGAGGACCTGCAGGAGTTTGGGAGGTGATCAATAATCATTCCATTACAGGATCAATCCTTCAGATATTGACAGAGGATCTCGACAACGGAATCGTCTTGCAGCGCTGTTATACGGCATCGGATCTTCTCTCTATAAAAAGAAACCGAAATAAAATTTATTGGATGAATGTGTCGACTCTCCCTAACAAACTCCGAGAATTGTATAGAGGTGGAGAGGATCTTTTCAATTCTGAAGTGGAAGAATTAAACTTTGGGCTCAATTTTTACTCGCATCCTTTGTACAAAACCCCAAAGAATTGGGTGTTTATAAGATTTTTAATCCGATATTTCTTTCGTTGGGTAAAATTCAAATTTAATCTGATGTTTTTCAAGAAAGACTGGTTCCTGCTTTATCGATACAGCGAGAATATTTCAACATCTTTATGGCGTTTCAAGAGGCTCCATCCTCCCAAAGGAAGAATTTGGGCCGATCCCTTCGTCATTGCGAAAAACGATTGTTATTATGTATTCATTGAGGAATCTTTCTCAGCCAAAAAGCGGGGCCATATTTCCTATCTGATAATGGATGCAGCCGGACATTGGAGTGAGCCACAAATTATTATTGATCGTCCTTATCATCTATCCTATCCATATATTTTCGAATTCGAGGAGTCCTACTACATACTTATATCGAATGGGGTCAGAAGAACAATCGAGATTTTTAAGTGTTTGTCTTTTCCCGGCAAATGGGAGTTTCAGACAACACTTATGAGAAATGTTAATGCGGTCGATGCCTCAATCTATTTTGATCAGAATAAGTGGTGGATGTTCATGAACATCAAGGAAAATGAGGGTGCCTCTACATGGGATTCGTTGTTCCTTTTCTATTCTGATTATCCTTTAGGTGAAAATTGGATCGCACATCCCAAAAATCCTATTGTGACTGATGTACGAAAGGCTCGACCTGCCGGGCAAATATTTGCTCAAGAAGGTGTAGTTTATCGTCCTGCACAGGATTGTTCAAAGGGTTATGGACATGGGATAAGATTGAATCAGATTGATATACTGAATGAAACCGAATATGAAGAACATGAAGTTTCTTCTATTATTCCAAATTGGGACAAGAATCTGAAAGGTGTGCATACAATTAATTATTCTGGTGGGCTGACTCTTGTGGATGGGAAAAGATATATACCTAAATTCTAAGTAAAAGAGAAGTATTAAACACAGCCAGGAAGAGAGGAATAAGACCAAAGAATCCTCCATCTTCTTGAATTCAGGCCTTCCAGCCTTTTATCAGAAGATCCTCTGAAGTTTTGGAGGAAATCTTCTTTGCCGGAACACCGCCGATGGAACAATGGCCTTGTGGAAAACTTCTATTCACAACGGCATTGGCACCGATAACAGTATTGTCCCCTATCTTAATAGGACCGAATATTTTAGCTCCCGGTCCAATATAACAGTTGTCTCCTAAAGTCGGAGCAGATTCGGATTCCCCTGCTTTAGTACCAAAATTTACACAAACATGAAGTCGACAATTAGCACCAATCCTGGTGCCACTGTTGACGACAATGGATCCATAATGGGCAATGGAAAGCCCAGGACCAAAAACATTGATGGGGATACTAAAACCAAGTTTCTTTGAAAGTCTCACATACCTATATTTAGTAAATCTCCTCATCACCACGTTCTTTTTGCAGTTGGTACGGAATTCCAGTTTCCTCATCAACCTCTGGAATCTCCAAATATCATTGAATAGTATCTGTTTAAGACTTGAGGTTATCCCAAGAGAAATACGGTCTGCTTCCAGATATTTCAAATATTCTTTTCTATTCCTGATCATTAGTACAAATTCCCTGACAATGTTATCTTAGAATGATATTTTTCTCATTAAGTTTTTTTTCAATTCCTTGAACAAGAGAAGCGATAGACAGAAGGTTCCAAAATTCAAATACTGACATCTCATCACTCAACAGAACCTCATGCACTCGATCTTTGATGTTATCGGGAAGGATTCGAGATTTATCTAGGATTTTCGAGAAGTGCTTTTTAAAATTCGGATCACTCTTGTAGGCTTTTCTTTTTGCAGATTTTTTCCTTTTTACGTAATCACGCACGAAGAATGGAAGGTTGTAAAAGAACCAGCGTCTGTTCTCTTTCAGGCGAAGTTTCCACTCTGCAGTAACAGGATAGTCCCAGTTCGAGTTTTTTATCTTAGCCATTTCAGGAGACAATAAATTCATAAATTCTCTATATAGTTGGTGGTATTTCTTCTGGTGATCAGGGATATTTATGGCATATTTAAAAAAGGCTTGGGAGTACATAGGTGCGACCGTCCAGAAGTAGAACCGATTCTTATCTTCTCCTTCGAATTGGAGTTTGTAGAGGTAATCAAAAAAGAAAAAATGTAGGTATTTATCATTTAAATTCTTTTCTGGGTATTCCAAAACTATATTTTTGATATTATTCCTTAACTTCTGTCCATCGATGCCAAGAAAGTCCTCGATTCTATCAACGCTAGTGATCCCTAGGATATCAATGATGAATTCAACCAGCTCATCGATATTACGGATGGATTTTGGTGGGGAATTATTGGCAAGAGAGCCGTTCCCTTCATCTCCCGTCCAATAGGTCGTGTCTTTGCCATGCTTTTTATCCAGAGTTTCGAAAAAATTTAATATGAAGTTCATGCCACCATAGATTAATCCACTCTTAAACCGCATAAGAGTTTCAGTTTCTTCAATCCCCGGTGGTGAAAGCTTGAGAAGCTCCCAGGGGATTTCCAACCTTTCGGCGATGGTTCTTGCCGTATCTGCATCTTTGGCAAACTTCATTTCTTGATGATCGATGAAGGTCGCTCCAGAGAAAATAGCACCAATTTCCTTCAAGCCTATTCCGACAGCACGCGAATCGAGTCCACCGCTTAAAGAAAGAACGATCTTAGATTGAGAAAGTGAACTGACTCTATTTTGGCAAGCTTCGAGGAAGATATTTTTTAACTCAGCGGCATTTTCCCCAATGCTCTTCTGGGAATTTTTTCTCTCATCTAAGTTGAAGATGTGAAGTCGCGATAGAGTAATTTTTTTCTCATTTTTGCCCGCTTTTATTAATGTCGCCGCCGAAGGCCTATAAATTTTGGATAAAAGAGTATTATTCCCCAGAGGTGCGGAAAAGAGGAGGTATTCTGCGAGGATCTCTTTTTCTAAAACAACGTCTTTCAGAAATGGCAAGATGAAACCCGGTTCTCGAGAAAAAAGGACAAACCTCTCATTTGAATAGTAATAGAAAGGGAGTCTTCCGAGCAGATCATTAAAGAGATACAAGCTCTTTTTTATTGGATTATAGATGGAGATGATATAATCTCCATCTGCCTCGAGCATCCACCTTTTTACTTCATCGTCTGCCTGTTCAGGGTTTGAATCAAGGGTTGATCCAAGATGGGAAAGCTCCGATTGAATAGTCTCCTCTGTTTTGTTGTAGACTATCCCTTCCATGGAGATTTTGTGTTCCAGAGTATCAAAAGTCGAGACAGGATAACTCTCATATCTTGTTGTCCCTAGGATACAGTGATCATCAGAAAAGAGAATTTTTTCATCATAATCTGGGGAATGCTTATGCAAGTTTTGTGTTTGAGAAAAGAGAGAGTCCCAATGCTTGGATTCTTCATTCCAACAGAATAAAAGATTGAGTCCTGGCATACAAAAATTCCTCTTAGAACAATATACTGTATTTAGGGGAAAAGTCACTCATTTTTCTGCATGATTCGATGAATACCATATAAAATCCTCTGAGCAGAAAGGAAAGCAGTATATATTTTTTCTCACTAGTGTCCGGTTATAACTCAAATAGTTTCAACTGCTTAGAGTAGACATCCTCTCGAGTCGTGTAATCAAATTCCGTAAGTAGTTGATAAATAGGGGCTTTCTCAAAAACAGTTACACTCAAAATCTGAAGAAAAGTGTAGAGAGACATGTC
>CAZWHQ010000064.1:0-18013 GCA_964633715.1 uncultured Eubacteriales bacterium | reverse complement strand
CAAATCAAATTGAAAAGAGGCAAAATTTATGTTAATTTTTGAACATGAAAGTTGCGCTTGCCCAGATATCACCCCGATTAGGGGATACCCAGTCCAATCTTAAACTCCACCAAAACATCGCCGCAAAAGCAAAAAAAGAGAATGTTGACCTCTTGATTTTTCCAGAACTCAGCCTGACTGGTTATACCCTTAAAGACTTATCCCAAGAGGTTGCTATTGATCCCCAAAAGGACACTTCCTTCAAAAAAATAAAAGCGCTCAGCCAGGGGATGTCCATTGTTTTTGGTTTCGTTGAGGAAGGAGAAGATGGTCTGATCTATAACTCCTCGGCATTCCTGGCCCAGGGACAGACACTCCACATCCACAGAAAAGTATTTCTACCCACATACGGTATGTTCGAAGAAGCAAAGTTCTATGCTCAAGGTAAAAACTTTCGAACATTTACAACACCTTTTGGTAAAGCCGGGATGATGATCTGCTATGACTTTCTCCATTATAGTGCCAGCTATCTGCTCTCTGCCGGTGGTTCCGGCTTGAACATCATCATCAGTGCAGCACCTGGCCGAGGGGCCACCGATGACCAATCTTTTACCACAAGTTCGATGTGGGAGCTTATGGGAAAGACTATTTCCCGCTTTTCTTCGGCCTTTGTTTTCTACTGCAATCGAGTCGGTTTTGAAGACGGAAAAATCTTTGCGGGCGGATCGTTCATCTATAGCCCGGGTGGAAATCTTATCGCCCAGGCCTCTTACGTGGATGAAGACTTTCTTGTGGCAGATATCGATCTTGAAGAGATAAAAAAATTCCGCAAGAAGTGGCCCTATAAAAGAGATGACAAACCAGAGATCATTCTTGAGGCCTTAAAAAGAATCGTACAAGACTATGAAGATTAATGCCCCTTTTGTCGAAAAAATTCTGACAAAGTTCATCAAGGAGGAACTCTCCAAGTTTCAATATAAAAAGGGGATTCTGGGAATATCGGGTGGACTGGATTCGGCGGTCGCTTCATTTCTCGCCGTCAAAGCACTTGGCGCCAAGAATGTTATCGGCTTTATTTTACCCTACGGTGAACTATCCCGGTCATGCGAAAAAGATGCCCAAGATGTTGTCAATACTCTCAAAATCCGGTCAGAAAGAATTGATATATCACCAATGGTGGATATCTATTTTAAACATCATCCTTCTTCGGATCGACGGATTAAAGGGAACAAAATGGCCAGGGAACGGATGTCCATCCTCTATGATCACTCAGAAAGAAAACATGCCCTTATTTTAGGGACCAGTAATAAAACAGAACTCCTTCTGGGATATGGAACCATCCATGGAGACATGGCCTGTGCCATCAATCCCCTGGGAGATCTGTACAAGACTCAACTTCGTCAGCTCGCGGAATATCTTGGAGTACCGGAACATATCAGAAAAAAGGTGCCAACCGCGGGATTGTGGGCCGGACAGACAGATGAGGATGAATTGGGCCTTTCTTATGAAGAGATCGATCAAATTCTTTTCTTACTGGTCGACAAACGGATGTCACGGGAAAACGTTATCAATTCAGGATTTGGCAGAGATAAAGTGGACAAGATCATCCGTCTCATAAAGGGATCGGAATTTAAGAGAAAACTCCCTCCTATCCCAAAGATCTCCGAACGTACTGTTGGCCATGATTTCCTTTTCCCTTATGATTGGGATAGATAACCATGCCCGTGGATCACAGAAACAATTCCAGCTACGGTAAACTCTACATCGTCGGAACTCCTATAGGTAACCTCGAGGATTTGACCATCAGGGCTCTCAAAGTCCTTGAAGATGTTCATTCTATCGCATGTGAAGATACACGCCAGACTCGAAAACTCTTAGTCAGATATGACATTAAAAAGAAACTCATCAGCTATTTTCACCCAAAAGAGGCGCAGAAAATACCTCAGATCATTCGCCTTCTCCAGGAAGGAAAAAACGTGGCTTTAGTTTCGGATGCTGGCACTCCTGGAATCTCGGATCCCGGATTTCCACTTATCAGAGAAGCTATCAACAAAGGGATCGGAATCCATGTCATTCCAGGAGTTTCGGCACTCACGGCCGCCCTTTCAGGAGCAGGTCTTCCGACACACAGGTTTTTATTTATGGGATTTGCGCCGCCTAAGGCAGTGGCCACACGAAAATTACTCGATTCACTTCAGAAAGAAACCTCTACACTTGTTTTCTTCCTCCCCCCAAGAAGACTGGTGGCCTTTTTAGAAGAGATTCAAGATGTTATGGGTGACCGCCAGGTCGTTGTGGCCCGCGAAATGACAAAAATCTATGAGGAGTTTCTCAGGGGCTCCCCAAAAGAATTAAAAAACCAAATCAGAGGAAAAACCCTAAAGGGGGAGGCCACAGTGCTTATTCAGGGATATTCAAAAAAAACAAAAAAATCTTCTTAGAGCCGGACCCGTGACCCATTACGCATTCTGCCTCCATCACATACGAATGTGGATGGACATGGAGACATACGACGTCCCCGTGCGACTCAACTGAAGGTATTTTTCCTATTAATTTTGTCATTTTATCCAAATCTGACTTTTTTCCAAGAAAATCAGGCAAAAGCAGGTTTTTTTGTATATGTGCATAATATTTTTTATATATACTTGACAAAGACATGCTCAAGTCTTATATTATATAAAGACTAAGAAATTAAGGAGGTCAAAGACAATGGCTATAATTAGATGGGATCCTTTCAGAGATCTAATCACAATCAGGGAAAAAATGAATCGCCTTTTTGAGGAAGCCGTCACATCCCGCGGTGAAGAAAAGGATATGGTATCGAGTTCATGGACACCTTCGGTGGATATCTTCGAAACAGAAAAAGAACTCGTCCTCAGCGCCGAAGTTCCAGGTATTGATGAGAAAGACATTGAAATCAAAATCGAAGACAACACACTGACATTAAGAGGAGACAGGAATTTCGAAAAAGAAACCAAAGAAGAAAACTATCACAGAATCGAGCGGGCCTACGGATCATTTTTCCGCTCATTCAGCCTTCCCCTCTACATCGATCAAGACTCCATTAAAGCTGAGCACCACAATGGCGTTCTAAAGATCATCATGCCGAAGAAACCAGAGCTCAAACCAAGACAGGTGAAAATCCTTAAGGCAGAGCACAAAAACAACAAATCGTAATTTATTCAAAGAAAAAAAGCGTCCAAGATCCACATGGATCTAGGGCGCTTTTTTTTATGCTTGAGCAAGAGTGATAACCCTCACTTCCTTAGCTCCGGCTCGAAGAAGCGTTCTGCAACACTCTTCAACCGTTGCTCCGGTTGTAAAGACGTCATCGACAAGGAGGATAATCTTGTCCTTAATATCCTTACCCTTCTTTACAGCAAATGCATCCTTGATGTTTTTCCCCCTCTCTTGAGCTTCGACTAAAGTTTGGGGCGGTCTATTTTCGGCCTTGACAAGACAGCGTGTGATTAGAGCTTTGTTTTTCTCTTGCGCTATTATCTTCGCCAGAAAAAACGACTGGTTAAATCCTCTGTGCCTTTTTCTCTTGGGATGCAGGGGAACAGGAACCACAGCATCAACTCCCCACCAAATCTCCTCTGATTTTCCCAGGGTTTGGAGCATGAACTGCGCCAGGTCTTTCCCCAGAATTTTATATCCTCGATATTTGTACAGAAGGATATAATCCTTCAGTTTTCCCGTGTATTGGCCACAGGAACGGTGCAGCGAAAAACTGGGTTTTTTCTCAAGGCACCGAACACACGGGCGCGGTTCGGCCGAATCCTGGAAGAAACGCCCGCAGCTGATACAGAATGAAGAACTCCGGTGTCTTAAAGACTCGAAACAAGTCCGGCAGACAACGCGATCATCATTAGCTTCGAGAGGCTCTAGACAGAGCTTACAAGATGAAGGAAAAAAGAGTAATTCTGCGTATTTAAGATATGTTGAAATCTGTTTCCGGAAAGAAGATATCAAGAAGACTCTTCCTCGGCTTTCTCCTGGCAGTGAATACAGTAGGGGGCCCATGGCACAACAGCCAACCTTTTCATCCCAACGTTCTTCCCACACATCTGGCACTTGCCGTACGTGTTTTCTTTTATTCTCTGAAGGGATTCATCGATCAACTGTATCTGCTTTCTTTCAGAATCTGAGAGGCTGAGAAGAAATTCCTTAGTATAGGAGCTTTCTGCTTTGTCTCCTTCATCTTGAGTCACACCGGATTCAACAACCGTTTGACTTTCGCGAACAAAATCAGTCAATTTCTGATTGTTCTCTTTCTTTTTATCCAACAGCAATTTTTCGAACCGTTCTTTGTTTTTTATATTCAAGAGTCCCCCTTACTTGGCATAGTTTTGTCCTTTCAAAATAGTTAGAGAGCGATATATCTGCTCTAAGAGAAAAAGACGAATGAACTCATGAGAAAATGTCATTTTTGATAGAGCAAGAAGAAAATCAGCCTTTTGAATGATCCGTTTGTCTAATCCAAGAAAACCGCCAACAACAAAAGTGGCGGCACGTGAAGAGTGGGACGTCAATTTTTCTAAGAATCGTGCAAACTCTTTTGAACTCATTTCTTTGCCCTTGTCACTGAGGCAGATAATATAATCATTGCTAAAGTGTTTTTCAAGTCCCTTGGCTTCAACATCCAATATTTTATTTTCATACCTCTCTTCTATTCCTCTAGCTTCTTTAGTTTCAATCAGTTCACATCTATTTAGGTGAACTATTTTTTTTAATAGCCCCTCCTGTAATGCCTTGATGTCACTGTTTCGCGTCCGTCCCGGCCACAGGATTTTAAACTTCACGAATTTATCTCCAACTCAATATTACCGGATAGAGGACAAAAACACACAAAATAGTTCATAAAAAATAAGGGTTACGAAGCAAAATGTCAACAACTTTTTTAAAGGTTGTTATTGACTCTTATCTGTGTATGTCAACTTGGGGGCATCAATCCACAAATTTTCAAGAGAATAGTACTCCCGAGCTTTTTTAGAAAAGACATGAATGATAAAATATCCATAATCCATTAGAATCCACTCTGCATTTTCCAGTCCCTCTCGACTTAGAGGATAAATGTTGGCCTTTTTTAACTCCATCTCGATGTTTTCATAGATGGCTATATTTTGCCGGGTTGAATTGCCGTGTAAAATAACAAAAATATCGGTGAAAGACGATTTTTCACTCAAATCAAGGACAACAATATCCTCACCTTTTCTATCTTGGCTCACTTGGACAGCAATTTTAACACCTTTTGGAAGATTGTCTTTTGTAATTTTTTTTGGAATGGTCGTATTCATTTTCCTCACTGATAGAGATTATTTTCGAAAATATAGTTTGCCACTGGTTTAGGAATCATATGGGCAACGGATTGGTTTCGGCGCAGCCTCTCCCGAATTTCTGTAGACGCAACATCCAGTGCATCAAATGGAAGAAGAAATATTTTATAGGAAAGGACTAGGTGTTTTTTAATTTTTTCCATCCCGGAAAGGTCAAACATCTTGGAAGCATATTTTCTATCTAAAACACTTTTTGCATCCTCAAGGTGGTAACCTTTTCGGCTAATGACCACAAATTTGCACTGCTCGAGGACACGTTCATGGTTTTTCCAGGTATCGATTTCCAGGAACGCATCTACACCAAGGATAAAAAAGAACTGGGCATCCCGGTAGATCGTTCTTATTTTTTGAAGCGTCAGAATGGAGTAAGATGTCCCCTTCTCCTCGATTTCAATGGGAGACGCAATAAAACCAGGAGTGTCCTCAACCGCCATCTCGACCATCTTGAGCCTGTGATGGGGAGAAACGACCGACTCTGATTCTTTATGCGGGGGGATAAAAGACGGAATGAAGAGAATCTTATTAAACGCAAAGATTCTTTGGGTGACGCCTGCCGCTTTGATATGGCCAGAATGGATGGGATTAAATGTGCCTCCAAAAAGTCCTATTTTTTCCTGATCCAATGAATGTTTATTCATATTTCACTTTTCATCTGAACCGGTTCTACTTAGGATCCTCTCAATTCCATAAATGAAGTTTTTTAATCCTTCTTTTTTTAAAGCAGAAATGGGATAAAACGGAAGATGTTCTTTTTGAGCCATTTTCTCTACTTTATCCAGTCGGTCACTTTTTTTTCCAAGAAGATCGATTTTATTAGCCACAATGATCTGAGCTCTGTCACAAAGCTGGGGATTAAAAGACTCCAGTTCTTTCAGCACAGTATAGAAGTCTTCTACAGGATCTCTTTCTGTGAAGGGAGAGACATCAATGACATGGACCAAGATTTTTGTTCTTTCGACATGTTTGAGAAATCTGGTTCCCAATCCATGTCCCCTATGGGCTCCAGAGATTAAACCTGGAATATCTGCCAGAACAAAACTCTTAAACTCCCCCAGATCCACAACTCCGAGGTTAGGAACAAGTGTTGTGAAAGGATAATCGGCAATAATTGGTTTGGCTGCAGACACTTGAGAAATCAGTGTAGATTTACCTGCATTGGGGAAGCCCACGAGCCCGGCATCTGCGATAAGTTTGAGTTCAAGTACAAGTTCTTTTTCTTCCCCTGGCTGGCCTTCCTGACGTGTCCGGGGAGCCTGGTGTGTTGATGTGGCATAAGAAGCATTTCCTTTTCCGCCCCGGCCACCCTTAGCGGCAAGATATATCTGTCCAGGGTCCGTAAAATCAAAAAGAATCCGTCCTGGATCACCTTCTCTGACAATCGTCCCTACCGGAACTTTTAAAATGAGGTCTTCCCCCCTCTTCCCCTGGCGTTTTCCTCCCTCACCATGAGAACCTTTTTTTGCTTTGTTAATGGGATGGAAACGGAAAAAGGCAAGAGTAGTCAGGCCTTCTTTTGAACTGAAAAGAATATCACCCCCATCGCCGCCGCGGCCGCCGTCCGGACCACCTTTAGGAACACCTCTTTCTCTCCTGAAACTTAAGCACCCATTGCCGCCCCTTCCGGCACTGATGGTCACTTTGACCTGGTCAACAAACATATCTAGAAAAGAGCAACCCTCCTAAGCAGAAAAAACAGAGACGATTTTTTGCCCTTTTCCTTTTGTTTCGAACTTAACTTCGCCATCGATTTTGGCAAACAGGGTATCGTCGTTGCCTCTTCCGACATTCACTCCCGGTTTAAATGGGGTGCCTCTCTGTCGGACAATAATAGAACCGGCGGTCACGAGCTGGCCGCTTGTCCGTTTCACACCAAGTCTCTTAGAGCGACTGTCTCTGCCGTTCTTTGCACTTCCACCTGATTTTTTATGGGCCATCTCATTTCTCCTTTGTCTTTGTCACTGGTTTGGAAAGAGCCGTGGTTTTTGCGGCTGCAGATTTTTTTGGAGCCGCTTTTGGTTTGGAGGCTGCCTTTTTTTTAGGCTCTACAGCTTTGGGTTTTGTGGTTTTGGGCTTAGGAGCAGCAGCTTTTTTGACTGGTTTTTTGGCTTCTGGCTTTGGCTCTGTTTTTTTTGCAGCAGTGACTTTTGTGGGGGCAGATTTTTTGACCGCAGGTTTTGTTTCTACAGGCTTTCTCTTTTTAGCAGGAGCAGCTGGTTTGACTTTTTTCGGAGCTGCGCCTTCCATTGTGATATCTTTGATCCTGATCCTCGATAATTCCTGGCGGTGGCCTTGCATCTTTTTATACTGTTTTCGTCTTTTTTTCTTAAAGATGATGACTTTGTCATCTTTAAAATTTTCGATTACAACAGCGTAAACCTTTGCCTTTTCAACAAAAGGTGTGCCTATCAGAGTTTTTTTCCCATCCTCGACAAGAAGGACTTCATCAAAAGTTATGGTCTTTTCCTTCTCTAGACCGAGTTTTTCAACCTGAAGAACGTCTCCCTGTTGAACTTTATACTGTTTTCCACCGGTTTTAATAACTGCAAACATCTTTCTACCTTTACGCTTAAGATAAAATAATTGGAGCATAAATGTAGCACATGACCCCCGTGTATGTCAATCTCAAACACAGGCGAAATCAAGGCCTGGCCTGAATAACTTGAATAATTTTGGGGGGAGGATTACAATATTATCCACAAAAAGTTTTCGAAGTTTTCGAAGCCAGGCCCCGAATAGGGCGGTTAGCTCAGCGGCAGAGTACCGGTTTTACACGCCGGGTGTCACTGGTTCGAATCCAGTACCGCCCATTCCTTTCCGGAGCTGCCTACAAACTCCCCCCTGATTGTTCAGGGGGGTTTGGGGGGGGTTAATAGAATAAAACAAATTCTTTGGCAGCTCCGGCGAAAATAAACGCCCAATTTTTCCCTGGAATTTCGAGATTCTGTTCGATCGAACATTAATATTTTTTAATCTTTTTTTAACCTTCAATTAATACGAAATCGGTTATAATGCGGTGTCTTTATATCATTATTACTCTATTAGAAGGAGATTTGAATGAACACGTTGAAAATTCTAACTGCAGGTTTGGTGCTCTTTATAGTCGTGAGCTCATCCTCAGTGATTCTCGCTCAGAATGGCTCTGACCAACTCGAAGAGTTGAAGAAAATCGCTCCAAAAGTCTATCTTGACTGCATGATGTGCGACCGCGATTATTTCAGAGACAACATCACTTATGTCAATTTTGTCCGGGACCGGAAGGGTGCCGATATCCATGTCCTGGTAACAATGCAGGGGACAGGAAGCCGCGGGCTAGAATACACCTTTACATTTATAGGATTGGAAGAATTCGCAGGTACCGAACATTCCCTGGTTTACGCCTCCAATCCCACCGATACAAGGGATGACACACGCAAGGGCCAGGTGGAGGTCATGGAGAGGGGGATATTTCCCTTTCTCATCGGATCCCCCATATGTGAATTTATCAATCTGGATTTTAGACAGAGGCTGGAACCGATGGCGGTCGAGGATCCCTGGAATTCATGGGTGTTCAGTGTCAATCTAGATGCGCGTTTAGATAAACAAAGCACCCGGAAAACGAGCTCTTTTGATACGAACCTCTCGGCAAACAGAGTCACTCCTAAAATGAAGATGCAATTCGGTCTATCCGCAGATTTCGATGAGAGAACCTACGAATATGGTGATGAAAAGATCGTCAGTAAATCCAACAAAAAGGATTTTTCGGCCTTGATCGTCAAAAGTATCGGCAATCACTGGTCAGTTGGCGGTTGGGTGGAAGCCGAATCTTCGACATACAGCAACTTGGATGGACTCTACAGTATAACACCCGCTCTCGAATTTAGTGTGTTTCCCTATGCGGAATCCACACGCAAACAGATCAGACTTCTTTACAGAATTGGTTGGGATTACGCCGACTACACCGAAGAAACCGTTTTTTTTAAGACAACTGAAAACTTGTGGAAGGAAAACCTCACTCTCCTTACAGAATTCAGACAGCCCTGGGGAAATATTTCGGGTTCTATCGAAGGCTCTCACTACTTTCACGATTTCAAGTACAACAGGTTAGAGATTCGAGGGAATGTCAGCGTGCGCCTTATAAAGGGATTGTCGCTCACCTTAAGAGGAAGCTATGAGGCCATCCGTGACCAGTTGAACCTGCCCATTGGCGATTATACTCTTGATGAAGTCCTCTTAACACGAAAAGAACTCCAGACAGATTACAAATACTCGTTGTCCCTAGGTATCCGGTACACCTTTGGTTCGGTCTACTCCAACGTGGTCAATCCTCGGTTTGGTATGCCTCGTTTTCGTGGTGGTGGTGGTGGTTTTTAGGAGAAAAAGGTAAACTTAAGAATATCGCTTTAATAAGCAAAGACATCATGAGAATCCTGGTAATCGAAGACGACAAAAAAGTGGCGGCCTTCCTGCAGAAAGGATTGAGGGAGGAGCAGTATGCGGTTGATGTTTGCCGGGATGGAGAAGACGGCGCCTATGAAGCGCAGGTTCATCCCTATGATGTCATCATCCTCGACATTATGCTGCCGGGAAAGGACGGTTTCGCTATCTGTAATGAACTGAGAGAAAACAGCGTTCTGACACCCATTCTTATGCTGACAGCCAAGGACTCCCTTGAAGATAAGGTTATGGGCCTTTCCGGGGGAGCGGACGACTATCTAACCAAACCGTTTTCATTTGAAGAACTGCTGGCCCGCATCCGCGCCCTTTTACGAAGAAGCCAGGATTACAAGACAGGCATCTTAAAAGTTGCGGATCTCGAGCTCGATCCCTTACGCCGCATTGTCCGGCGGGCCGGAACACCCATTACCCTTTCCGGCAAGGAGTATGCTCTTCTGGAATATCTCATGAGAAACAAGGGGATTATTTTGTCACAGTCCAAGATCATCGATCATGTCTGGGACAGAAACTACGACGGCACGAGCAACCTGATCAATGTGTACATCAATCACTTAAGGGAAAAAATAGACAAAGATTCCGATGTCAAGTTGATAAAGACCGTCCGCGGTCAGGGTTACAAAATCGATGAAAATTAAACGGTTCCGGTCTCTCGCATTTAAACTGACAGTCTGGTATATCGTCATCCTGGGAGTCATTGTTATCCTCGCAGGCCTTTTCCTTCTTCAGGGGTTTAAAGAGGGCCAAATGAATGATCTCGACAAGGCGCTTGTGGCCATCACGGATGAAGTGCACGAAAAATGGTGGAGAACACGAGGTGTCACGTGGGAGGAAGCGATCGAAAAAGCAGAAACGCGGTATGCCTCCTACGAACCCTTTATCCAGGTCGTTGAAATCACAGAAGGAGAAGAGAGGGAGATAAAATGCGTCATCCGTTCAAAACGGATTCCGGACGGCGCCTTTATCTTGGACACACACACGTATATCAGGGCAGACAGATCGGATATCGACAGCTATATCTATCGAACAGTCGAAGACGACCGGCTCAGCTCTTACCCGTTGCGTGTGTTTCTTTTTCCCGTAAGAGGTCCCTTGATCCTACAGGTCGGCGTGTCCTTAGAGGCCACCACAGCCGCTCTCAACCGCCTGTTGATCTACATGGGTGCAACTGGTTTAATCATCATGCTGCTCGCATCCCTTGGTGGCAGCTTTATCATCAATCGAGCACTCCATCCTGTAAAAAGTGTCGTCAAAACAGCCGCAGATATCACGGCTGAGGACCTCTCTCTCCGCATCGAACTGAAAAACCGCAAGGACGAAATTGGAGCTCTGGTTGATACTTTTAACAGCATGATCGCCCGGCTGGAAAAGTCCATAAATAAAATCCGTCAATTCTCCGGGGATGTCTCTCATGAGCTGCGAACCCCCTTAACTATTATCCGCGGCGAGATCGAAGTCCTGTTGAGGAAGGACAGGCCAAAAGAAGAATACCTCAAAACACTCAACAGCGTCCTCGAAGAATCCGAGCGGATGGAAAAACTCATCGATGACCTGCTTTTTCTTTCGAGAGTCGAGGCTATGGACAGGTCAAAGGGCGCGGAAGTTGTGGACCTGGATGGAGTGCTGAATGCGGTCATCAAATTCCGCACTCCCTCTGCATCCAATAAACAAATATCTATTGACACAAAAAATATCAAGCCCGTCCAGCTCAAGGGAAGCAGGGAGCTTCTGGAACGAATGGCAGCCAACATTTTGGACAATGCGATTCGCTATTCAGATTCAGGAGCCCAGATTGAGATATCCCTTGGAAAAAAAGAAAAAACCGCTTTTTTTCAGATCAGGGATACAGGGATCGGCATTCCCAAGAAATCCCTCCCCATGATCTTCGACAGGTTTTATGTTGTAGATCCCTCACGGTCCAAAGAGACCGGTGGAGCCGGACTAGGCCTGTCCATCGTAAAGTGGATCGTCGAATTTCACCATGCCGAGATTTCAGTCGACAGCCAAGTCGGAAAAGGCACAACGATTACTGTCAATTTCCCGCTCAGTTGAATTCATTTGCGGGTCTAAAGAATTATCTTCCTTGACTCAATCCTTTTTGCTCTCTTTTTTTGTCATAAAAATTCTTGCCTTGAATGAAGGGCTCATCCAATGGATGGCTAACGGAATTATTTTATAAAAGAGATTTTTATGATATAAAAACACCGTGAAAAAAAAGCTCTATGCCCCGCTCTGGATTATTGGAAGTTTCCTGTTTTCCATAGGGGGATTTGTGGCCTTTTTCCTCCTTTTTATCCCTGACTTTAACATGTACTGGCTTATTCTTTCCCCTGTCATCATTGTCATGTACCAGGCTCCGGCCGTATTGCTCTTTTATTTTTACAAAAAACGCAAAAAAGAGATAGAAAGAGATAAATCTTCAAAAGGGAACACTCATGGAACTGAGATGGACTGATATTGCCGTATTTCTGGCCTTTATCGGTTGTGTTGTCGGGATCAGCCTCTACAAAAGCCGTCAAAAAAAAGAGACCAGTGAGGATTACTTTTTGGCATCCAGGAACCTCATGTGGTACTTGATCGGATTCTCCTTAATCGCTTCCAACATCTCCACAGAACAGATCGTCGGAATGTCCGGACAGGGTGCAGGCAATGTGGGAATGGCCGTAGCCAGTTATGAATGGATTGCGGCCATCACTCTTGTTATTGTGGCCATATTCTTTTTGCCCAAATTCCTTAAAAGCGGGATCTTCACCATCCCGGAATACCTCGAACATCGATTCAGTCCGGTCCCCCGGGCCATAATGGCCTTTTACACAGTGATTATCTACGTCGCCGTCACCATTGCGGCCGTTCTTTACAGCGGAGGCCTGACACTCCACACCATTTTTAATATTGATCTTACTTTGGCCGTTTGGATTATCGGTATTATCGCTGCCTTCTACACCGCCTACGGCGGATTGAGAGCCGTGGTCTGGGCCGACCTGATTCAAGGATCTGCCTTAGTCATCGGGTGCGCCATCACAATGGTTCTGGGTTTCATCGCCGTGGGGGGGGTCAGCAATTTTTTCCATACCAATGCAGACAGACTCCACATGATACTTCCCTCCAATCACGTCGAAATCCCCTGGACCGCTCTTTTCCTTGGTATCTGGATTCCCAACTTTTACTACTGGGGCCTTAACCAGTACATCACCCAACGCACTCTAGGAGCCAAGAGTTTAAAGCAAGGACAAATGGGGATTGTTTTTGCCGCCGGTTTAAAGCTTCTCATCCCTTTTATCATCATTTTTCCAGGAATTATGGCTCTCCAGCTTTTCAAAGGCCAGATGGCCACTTCCGACCAGGCCTTTCCTCTGCTCATAAAAAACCTCATCCCAGCAGGTCTGAAAGGATTCATTTTCGCCGCCATATTCGGGGCTGTCATGAGTTCACTCGATTCCATGCTCAATTCGGCCTCCACCATCTTCACAATGGATCTCTATAAGCGGCATTTCAGACAAGAAGCCTCACCTAAAACTCTGATTTTATTCGGACGGGTAATGACTGTTGTTTTTGTCTTGATCGGATGTCTCATTGCTCCTCAACTGGGAAATCCCAAGTTTCAAGGAATATTCCACTATATCCAGGATTTTCAAGGATATATCTCTCCAGGAATTTTAGCGGCTTTTATCTTCGGATTGTTTGTCAAACGCGCCCCTTCTGCGGCAGCCATAACAGGTTTGATCCTCAACGTTCCCATCTATGGGATCCTGCATCTCAAGCGTTTTGAACATATCGTATTCCTAAACAAGATGGCTATCACTTTTGTTTGCCTGATTCTGGCCATGACAATTGTCACAATTTTAAAACCTTTGAAAAAGCCCAAAGTCCTTCCGACAAGAGTCAAAATCGATCTCAAACCCTCCCTAACAGTTGTCTGGCTGGGATTGGCCGTTATTGTGACGACAATCGCTCTCTACATAGTGTTCTGGTAACCGCAGGCAATTCAAGTGTTGCCACCAAAGTTTTTTACACCTATAATTATCTTTTATCTCCAATTTTAGGGAATTCAAATGGTTTTACTGGTCTAATTTCAGAAAAAGAGGCTAACATGAACAATAAAGACGAGACCTCAAAAGACATTTTGAAAGACATCTTTGAAAGCATGGAAGGCGGAGTCCTGACTATCAATGAAGAGGGACAGATCACATCATTCAACCACTCGGCTGAAGAGATCACCGGTTATACAAAGGAAGAAGCCCTGGGACAGAACTGCTGTGATATCCTGCGTACTGAAATCTGTGAGGAGGTTTGTCCGCTGGAAAAAACGATAAAGACAGGCAAGCCGATCTACAACTATGAGATCGTAATTGAAAACAAATCCGGAGAAGAAGTTCCAGTTAACATCACTTCATCTCCCTTGAGAGATCAATCAAATACAATCATCGGTGCGGTCGAAAACTTTAGAGATCTGACCAAACACAAGGGACTGTGGGGAAAACTCAGGGAGGAAAGAAACCGGGCCCAGCAGTATCTCAATATCGCTGGTGTGATTATAGTCGCCATCAACGAAACAGGCAATGTCACGCTTATCAATAGAAAAGGGACTGAAGTTTTGGGTTTCAAGGAAAATGAAATCCTCTGCAAAAACTGGTTTGACCTCGTTGTACCCGAAGCTCTGCGCCAAAAACGAAAACAAACCTTCGCGGCCGTGATGGCCGGTAAAACCAAGGAACTCGAAGACTACGAAAACTTGATTGTGACCAAGGCCGGAGAGGAGCGCATCATCGACTGGCACAACACAACCATAACAGATGAAAGCGGACATATTTATGGCACTCTGTCATCAGGTGAAGATATCACCATGCGCAAACAAACCGAAGCGGAGTTGATCAGAACGGAAAAATTGGCATCCTTGGGTCAGCTCGCCGCCAGTGTCGCTCATGAAGTCAACAATCCTTTAGCCGGGATTTTAGTCTATGTCTCTCTCCTCCTAAAAAAATATTCAGATCAAACCATTCAAACAGAATCCACCGAAAAGCAGCTTTTGAAGATGAAAAGTGAGCTGGAGAGAACCACCCGTATCATCAAAAACCTCCTCGACTTCTCCCGCCAATCCGAACCCAACATAAGGGCCATCGAAGTGAACGCCACTATCGAGGCATCCCTTCAACTTGTCGAACATCAAATCAATCTTGAAAGCATCAGACTTGAAAAGAATTTGGATCCCACACTTCCCCCCATTCGTGCTGACTTTGAAAAAATTCAGCAGGTTTTGATCAATATCATCCTGAATGCCATACAGGCTATGTCCGACGGGGGAACACTCACAATCACAACCTCAAGGGCTGCAGAAACAAAAGTGAACGGTCTCATGAAAGACACCGTCAAAATCGATATCGCTGATACGGGGATAGGAATCCCAGAAGAAAATCTCAGCAAGCTTTTTACTCCATTTTTTACGACAAAAGAAAAGGGCAAAGGCGTGGGACTGGGACTGCCCGTAGTTCATGGTATCATCAAGCAGCATGGAGGACGGATAGACGTAGACAGTCAGCCCGATTTAGGGACAACCTTTACATTATATCTGGAGGTCATGGATGGAAAATGAGGCAAAAATCCTCATCGTCGATGACGAAGATATCGTCAGAGAATCTCTCCGCGATTGGCTGGAAAGCGTTGGATATGCCGTAGATATTGCCGGTTCAGGTCAGGAAGCACTCCAAAAGATCAAAAAAAAACCGTTTAAAATTCTTCTGACCGATCTGATCATGCCCGGAATGGATGGAATCGAGCTGATGAAAAAGGCCAAAAAGATCGTGCCTACAATTTCATCTGTCATCATAACGGCGCATGCCACCGTTGAAACAGCCATCACTGCAATGAGAGAAGGGGCCCACGACTATATAGAAAAACCTTTCTGTCCGGAAAAAGTCGAGCTGCTCATGAAAAATTTGATGGAGCATCAGAAACTCATCGAGGAAAACATCTCTCTGCGGCGTCAGATAGATGAGCGATTTCAATTCGAGGGGATTATAGCCAAAAGCTCCAGCATGATAAAAATCATCGAACTCATCAAAACCGTTGCACCCACCAACGCAACCGTCCTCATCATTGGGGCCACGGGGACTGGAAAAGAAGTCATCGCTCGGGCTATTCATCAACAGAGCAGGCGTAGTGACAAACCGTTTGTCATTACGAGCTGTGCTGCTCTTCCTGAGAGTTTGCTGGAAACTGAACTTTTTGGCCATAAAAAAGGATCCTTCACAGGAGCTGTCGAAAATAAAAAAGGGAAATTTGAAGCTGCGGATACAGGCACTTTTTTTCTAGACGAAATCGGAGAAATCAACGCCAATACACAAGTCCATCTTCTCCGAGCTCTTGAGGAGAAAAAGATCACGCGGGTCGGCAGCAATGAAGAAATAGATGTGGATGTCCGTCTGATTGCCGCCACAAACAAAGATCTTAAAACGCTGGTTAAACAGGAAAAATTCAGGAAGGATCTCTATTACCGGCTTAATGTGGTCACCATTCATGTTCCCCCACTCAAAGAGAGACGAGAGGATATTCTCCCCTTGGCTTACTTTTTTCTTAAAAAATATGCGGATGAAAACAACCGGGATATCAAAAAATTCTCCTCTGAAGTGATCAGTTTTATGCTGAATTATTCTTGGCCAGGCAACGTCAGAGAATTAGAGAACATGATCGAACGTTGTGTCATCCTGACAAAAAAAAGCACACTCCAAATGGAGGAACTTCCTTCAGACATCGTTCATCCCACTCCTGAAGAAGAAAAAACAGTTGATGCGGTGTTGAAAAATCATATTTTTTCTGTCCTCAAAGAAACGGGTGGAAATATCACTAAAGCCGCAAAAATTCTCGGCATTCAACGAATGACCCTTTACAACAAAATAAAAAAATACAATGAAACCGTACATTAATTAGACAGCTAGTGTCTTAATTATTTACACTTCAGATCCCGGCCCTTTTTTATCCACTCCTTCTCTACTTTATTATTTCATTTAATATGAACAACTTATAATATTATTTGATAATTTAATTACTGTTTTATCTTTATTGGCACAATCATTGCAATAACATCTGTTGTGAAAACAAAATCCAACAGGAGGACACAATGAAAAAAGAAGCCATGCTCGTTATTGAGGATGAAGATATTATGAGAGAAGCCTTGCTCGATTATTTCTCGGGTGAGGGACACAAGGTCGACGGCGCTAATGATGGAGAAAAAGCCCTGGAAAACCTCAATATGACAGATTATAAAATCATGATCATAGATCTGAGGCTGCCGGGCCGGGATGGACTATCCATTCTAGAAGAAGTCAAAGCCAAGAATCCAGAAGCAAGAGTGATCATTATTACTGCATACCCGACATTGGAAACAGAAACAGAGGCCATGAAAAAAGGTGCAACCAAGTATATACAAAAACCATTTGAGCCAAACTACCTGGAAACATTAATCCAGCAGTCTTTTGAGGTGGATGTGGTCCCAACACCTGCAGTGGAAGAGCCTCCCTTGTTCGAAGAAAAAATTATCGCACCATGCATCTGGACTCAAGCCGGCATCGTCAATAAAAGAGCGTGTACTCTGGGATACCAGTGTCAGAGAACATGCAAGTTCCATCAGCAGTTGATGGCCAAAGAAAAATTCAGCAGCGATCCGAGAATCCAACCATTTCTGGAAAAGCTTTCCGCTCAATCAGGCAGGCATCAGTGCAGATACTTCATGAGTGGAGAGGTGGCCAGCCGTTCCTGTTCACAGCTCTTCAATTGTGAAAGCTGCGAACTGCACCAGATTATTCAAGACGAAATCGATCGCCAGAAGATTCTCAAAGCCGAAAACAAAAAGAAAATTCAACAACAGCATATGCGGAAAGTACCGGTAATGGATAAGTCGGAAAGAACCGACCATTAATCGCAATATTAATATTTATTTATTAAGAACCTTCCGTTTCTAAAACGGCTCGACCGTAAAAGAACGGAAGGTTCTTTTTTTTACACAAAAGTTTCTTTTTGATATCGGATTTTAGTCGAGATTTACAGTTTCAATCAGGGTTTTTCTCTATAAATTATCAGATGTGTAAAAGAGTTTGTTCAATTTGTCCTTTCATGACAACCTGCAAATGGTCTATCTAGCATTCTCTTTTCATCTCTTTGAAGAGAGCATCATTTTTTCTTTGCTGATCGACAGTTGCCAAATTTGGTTTGGAGTAAAAAAAAAGCGCCCCCGACGGGATTTGAACCCGTGCTGCCGCCTTGAAAGGGCG